>CAWHPH010000039.1:0-126198 GCA_963831135.1 uncultured Alphaproteobacteria bacterium | reverse complement strand
TCGCGGCGTCCTCGTGCGTGCGCTGCGCGGTGGCGAGAATGGTGTCCGCGACGGCGAGAACGCGCGCCCGGTTTTTCTCGATGGTGTCGAAGGCGCCGGCGGCGATGAGGCTCTCCAGCACGCGCTTGTTGACCGCGCGCGGATTGATGCGGCGGGCGAAATCGGCCAGATCGGTGAACGGACGCTCGCCGCGCGCGGCGAGAATGCTCTCGACCGCCTGGCGGCCGACGCCGCGCAGCGCGGCCAGCGCGTAATAGATGGTGTTGCTGGCGACGTCGAATTCGACGCCCGAGCGATTGATCGACGGCGGCTCGACCTTGATGGCCAGCCGTTCGGCCTCGGCGCGGAATTCCGCGAGCTTGTCGGTGTTGCCCATCGACAGCGTCATCGACGCAGCCAGGAACTCGACGGGGTAGTTGGCCTTCAGGTAGGCGGTTTGATACGTGAGCAGCGCATACGGCGCCGAATGCGATTTATTGAAGCCGTATTCGGCGAACTTGGCGCAGGCGTCGAACACCGCCTCCGCCGTGGCCGGCGGGATGCCGCGGTCCTTGGCGCCTTGCAGAAAACGGCCGCGCTGCGCGTCCATCTCGGCCTTGATCTTCTTGCCCATGGCGCGGCGCAGAAGATCGGCCTCGGCGAGGCTGTAGCCCGCGAGATCACGCCCGATCTGCTGGACTTGCTCCTGATAGGTGATGATGCCGTAGGTCGCTTCCAGGATGGGCTGCAGCTTCGGATGAAGGTAATCGGTTGTCTCGTGGCCGAGCTTGCGCGCGCAATAGGTTGGGATATTGGCCATCGGTCCTGGCCGATAGAGCGCGACCAGCACAATCAAGTCTTCAAAGCGATCCGGACGCATGTCGATCAGTGCACGGCGCATGCCCGCACTTTCAACCTGGAACACGCCGACCGTCTCACCGCGTGCGAGCATTTCATAGGTCTTGGTGTCGTCGAGCGGTAGGTCCGTCAGGTCTATATCGACGCCCCTCCGCCGCATCAGCTTTACCGCACGATCGAGCACGGTGAGTGTCGTAAGTCCGAGGAAGTCGAACTTCACGAGGCCGGCCGGCTCGACCCATTTCATGTTGAACTGGGTCACCGGCATGAGCGATTTCGGATCGCGATAGAGCGGCACCAATTCGCTCAGCGGCCGGTCGCCGATGACAACGCCGGCGGCGTGCGTCGAGGCGTGGCGATGCAGTCCCTCGAGTTTCTGCGCAATGTCGAACGCGCGGCGGGCCACGGGATCGCGATCGCGCTCGGCCTGCAGCCGCGGCTCGTCGTCGATGGCGCGCTTGAGCGTGATCGGATTTGCCGGATTCTGCGGCACCAGCTTGCACAGCTTGTCGACCTGGCCGTAGGGCATCTGCAAGACGCGGCCGACATCGCGCAGCACGCCGCGCGCCTGCAACGTGCCGAACGTTATGATTTGCGCGACGCGGTCGCGGCCGTACTTTTCCTGTACGTAGCGGACCACCTCGTCCCGGCGCTCCTGACAGAAATCGATGTCGAAATCCGGCATTGAGACGCGCTCCGGATTGAGGAAGCGCTCGAACAGGAGCCCGAAGCGGATCGGATCGAGATCGGTGATGGTGAGCGAATAGGCGACCAGCGAGCCGGCGCCGGAGCCGCGGCCCGGTCCGACCGGTATGCCTTGCGCCTTCGCCCATTGAATGAAATCGGCGACGATCAAAAAGTAGCCGGCATATTTCATCTTCTCGATGACGCCGAGCTCGAAGGCGAGCCGATCGTAATACTCCTCGGCCGTGTGGCCCGGCGCGAGCGGATGCCGGGCGAGCCGCCGCTCCAAGCCGGCGCGCGCCGCCTGCCGCAGCTCTTCGGCTTCGTTGGCCGCCGGCTTGCCTTCCGCGTCTTGCGCCGCGCCGTCCGCTTCGCTTGCCTTCGCGGTGGAGAAACGCGGCAGGATCGGCGCCAGCGTGCGCGGACGGAAAGCGCAGCGTTCGGCCACCTCGACCGTCGCCGCAAGCGCCTCGGGCAGATCGGCGAACAACGCCGCCATTTCCGCGCGGGTCTTGAAGCAATGCTCGGGCGTCAGCTGGCGGCGCTCGCCATCGGCGACCAGCCGGCCCTCGGCGATGCATAGAAGCGCATCATGCGCCTCATAGTCGTCGCGCGTGGCGAAATACGGCTCGTTTGTCGCGACCAGCGGCAAGGCGCGCGCGTAAGCAAGCTCGATCAGCGCCGGCTCGGCCATCCGTTCCGCCGCCATGCCATGACGCTGCAGCTCGATGTAAAGGCGATCGCCGAACAGGCGTTGCAATTCCTCGCAGCGCGATTGCGCGAGCGCGCTCTGGCCGGCGCCGATGGCGCGATCGAGCGGCCCGTTCGATCCGCCGCTGAGCGCGATCAGCCCGCTCGCCTCGTCGGCAAGCCACGCGAGCTTGATGTGCGGCTGCTCGGTTTGCTCGGTGTCGAGATAGGCGCGCGAGCAAAGCCGCATCAGGCTGCGGTAGCCGTGCTCGCGCGCGGCCAGGAGCACGATGCGGGCAAACCCCTGCCCGGCCGCAGGCCCACGAATATCCTGATCGCCGAAATCGACCCCGAGTGCGCAGCCGATGATCGGCTGAATGCCGGCGCCGGCCATCTTCTCGGAGAATTCCAGCGCGCCGAACATGTTGTCGGTGTCGGTCAGCGCCAGCGCCGGCTGGCGGTCTTTCTTGGCAAGCTCCGCCAAGCGCGCAATGGTCAGCGCGCCCTCGAGCAGCGAATAAGACGAATGAACGTGCAGATGCACGAAGCCGGGTGTTGCGGCGGGCATAACCCTAGATTCTCGCGATTGCCGATTCTGCGAGCCGCCAAGATGCGAGACGGTGCGCGGCGGTGTCCATCGTCTTGAGCGGCGCCATCACCGCTGCGCACAGGATAGGACGCGCGCCCGGTTTTTCTCGATGGTGTCGAAGGCGCCGGCGGCGATGAGACTCTCCAGCACGCGCTTGTTGACCGCGCGCGGATTGATGCGGCGGGCGAAATCGGCCAGATCGGTGAACGGACGCTCGCCGCGCGCGGCGAGAATGCTCTCGACCGCCTGGCGGCCGACGCCGCGCAGCGCGGCCAGCGCGTAATAGATGGTGTTGCTGGCGACGTCGAATTCGACGCCCGAGCGATTGATCGACGGCGGCTCGACCTTGATGGCCAGCCGTTCGGCCTCGGCGCGGAATTCCGCGAGCTTGTCGGTGTTGCCCATCGCCAGCGTCATCGACGCAGCCAGGAACTCGACGGGGTAGTTGGCCTTCAGGTACGCGGTTTGATACGTGAGCAGCGCATACGGCGCCGAATGCGATTTATTGAAGCCGTATTCGGCGAACTTGGCGCAGGCGTCGAACACCGCCTCCGCCGTGGCCGGCGGGATGCCGCGGTCCTTGGCGCCTTGCAGAAAACGGCCGCGCTGCGCGTCCATCTCGGCCTTGATCTTCTTGCCCATGGCGCGGCGCAGAAGATCGGCCTCGGCGAGGCTGTAGCCCGCGAGATCACGCCCGATCTGCTGGACTTGCTCCTGATAGGTGATGATGCCGTAGGTCGCTTCCAGGATGGGCTGCAGCTTCGGATGAAGGTAATCGGTTGTCTCGTGGCCGAGCTTGCGCGCGCAATAGGTTGGGATGTTGGCCATCGGTCCTGGCCGATAGAGCGCGACCAGCACGATCAAGTCTTCAAAGCGATCCGGACGCATGTCGATCAGTGCACGGCGCATGCCCGCACTTTCAACCTGGAACACGCCGACCGTCTCACCGCGTGCGAGCATTTCATAGGTCTTGGTGTCGTCGAGGGGTAGGTCCGTCAGGTCTATATCGACGCCCCTCCGCCGCATCAGCTTTACCGCACGATCGAGTACGGTGAGTGTCGTAAGTCCGAGGAAGTCGAACTTCACGAGACCGGCCGGCTCGACCCATTTCATGTTGAACTGGGTCACCGGCATGAGCGATTTCGGATCGCGATAGAGCGGCACCAATTCGCTCAGCGGCCGGTCGCCGATGACAACGCCGGCGGCGTGTGTCGAGGCGTGGCGATGCAGTCCCTCGAGTTTCTGCGCAATGTCGAACGCGCGGCGGGCCACGGGATCGCGATCGCGCTCGGCCTGCAAGCGCGGCTCGTCGTCGATGGCGCGCTTGAGCGTGATCGGATTTGCCGGATTCTGCGGCACCAGCTTGCACAGCTTGTCGACCTGGCCGTAGGGCATCTGCAATACGCGGCCGACATCGCGCAGCACGCCGCGCGCCTGCAACGTGCCGAACGTAATGATTTGCGCGACGCGGTCGCGGCCGTACTTTTCCTGTACGTAGCGGACGACCTCGTCGCGGCGCTCCTGACAGAAATCAACGTCGAAGTCCGGCATCGAGACGCGCTCGGGATTGAGAAAGCGCTCGAACAGGAGCCCGAAGCGGATCGGATCGAGATCGGTGATGGTGAGCGCATAGGCGACCAGCGAGCCGGCGCCGGAGCCGCGGCCCGGTCCGACCGGTATGCCCTGCTCCTTCGCCCATTGAATGAAATCGGCGACGATCAAAAAATAGCCGGCATATTTCATCTTCTCGATGACGCCGAGCTCGAAGGCGAGCCGGTCGTGATACTCCTCGACCGTATGGCCCGGCGCCAGCGGATGCCGGGCGAGACGCTGCTCCAAGCCGGCGCGCGCCGCGTGGCGCAGCTCTTCGGCTTCGTTCGCCGCCGGCTTGCCCTCTGCGCCTTGCGGCGCGGCGCCCGCTTCGCTCGCCTTCGCGGTGGAGAAACGCGGCAGGATCGGCGCCAGCGTGCGCGGACGGAACGCGCAGCGTTCGGCCACCTCGACCGTCGCCGCAAGCGCCTCGGGCAGATCGGCGAACAACGCCGCCATTTCCGCGCGGGTCTTGAAGCGGTGCTCAGGCGTCAGCTGGCGGCGTTCGCTGTCGGCGATCAGCCGGCCCTCGGCGATGCAGAGAAGCGCATCATGCGCCTCATAGTCCTCGCGCGTCGCGAAATACGGCTCGTTGGTTGCGACCAGCGGCAAGGCGCGCGCATAAGCAAGCTCGATCAGCGCCGGCTCCGCCATCCGCTCCGCCGCCATGCCGTGACGCTGGAGCTCGATGTAAACACGATCGCCGAACAGGCGCTGCAATTCCTCGCAGCGCGACTGCGCGAGCGCGCCCTGCCCGGCGCCGATGGCGCGATCGAGCGGCCCGTTCGGGCCGCCGCTGAGCGCGATCAGCCCGCTCGCCTCGTCGGCAAGCCAGGCGAGCTTGATGTGCGGCTGCTCGGTTTGCTCGGTGTCGAGATAGGCGCGCGAGCAAAGCCGCATCAGGCTCCGGTAGCCGTGCTCGCGCGCGGCCAGGAGCACGATGCGTGCAAACCCCTGCCCGGCCGCGGGCCCGCGATAATCCTGATCGCCGAAATCGATCCCGAGCGCGCAGCCGACGATCGGCTGAATGCCGGCGCCGGCCATCTTCTCGGAGAATTCCAGCGCGCCGAACATGTTGTCGGTGTCGGTCAGCGCCAGCGCGGGCTGGCGGTCTTTCTTGGCGAGCTCCGCCAGGCGCGCAATCGTCAGCGCGCCCTCAAGCAGCGAATAAGAGGAATGAACGTGCAGATGCACGAAGCCGGGTGTTGCAGCGGGCATGACCTTAGATACTCGCGCAGACCGATTCTGCGAGCCGCCAAGATGCGAGACGGCGCGCGGCAGAGTCCACCATCTCCGGCGGCGCGATCACCGCTGCGCACAGGATGTTTGCCTCGGCATGCTGCGGCGTTGGCCGCATCCGCTGTCGGCGGGCAGCCCGCGCCCGGTACCGCCTAGACGACCCCGAGCACCTGCACCCACACGGCAACCATCGCCAAAAACAAGGTGACCGATGCCAGCGCCAAAGCTTCCTCAGCGACTGCGCGAACCATGATGTCTCTCCCCCATGGCTACATGGAACAGATAGGGAACATAGTTCACTGAATGTTCTGGAGTCAAGGGGGGCGACGTTACATTTGACAACCCCATAAGCTAGGTATAGGGTTGGTGCCATTGGGAGATTCCGATGGCTAAACCAGTTTTGACCGCCCCGCATTTTCATAATGAGGAAGCCGCTTTTGCGTATGTCGAGGCTCACCTGTGGCCGAAAGGCCCGGTTTGCCCCCATTGTGGCAACTGCGATGAGAAGCGAATTGGCCGCTTGAACGGCAAAAGCAGCCGTCCTGGCCTGCGGAAATGCTACGCTTGCCGTAAAACCTTCACCGTGCGCGTCGGCTCGATTTTCGAGGATAGCCACTTCCCATTGCATCTGTGGCTGCAAGCCATCCAACTCATCGTGGCGAGCAAGAAAGGCATCTCTACGCGCCAGATTTCAGCGGGCCTTCAATTGCAGCATGAAAACCGCTTGGTTCCTCACGCACCGCATCCGCGAGATTATGAAGCCCAAGGACGGCGCTTCGCCGCTCGGCGGCGAAGGCAAGACCATCGAGGCGGACGTGACTTATGTCGGCCGCAAGCCAATGAAGAAGGCTCGGCGCGGCGGTGGCAGCAACATGAACCCGGTACTGTCGCTGATCGAGCGTGACGGCGGCGTGCGCTCTGTACATATGCCGGACGTGCGCGCTCATAATCTCGGCGCGGCCCTCGACAACCATGCGTCGCCGAAAGCACCCTGATGCACTGACGAGGCGGCGTCGTTCGCGGAAATCGGCTGGAACTTTACGTCGCACCAATCGGTCAACCACAGCAAGGATGAATATGCGCGCCGGGAAGGCAGCCGCATCATCACCACCAATGCGTCGAAGGCTTCTTTTCGATCCTGAAGCGCGGCGTCTATGGCGTGTATCAGCACGTCAGCGAGGCGCACTTGCACCGCTATCTTTATGAATTCGATTTTCGGTACAGCCATCGTGAGCGACTTGGCGTTAACGATATCGACCGCGCGTCGCTTGCCCTGAAGGGTGCGAGCGGTCGTCGCCTCACATATGAAAGAACTCTGTTCGATGGGCGCTAAGGCCGAACGGTATGATCGCCCGCGCAAACGACACTGGCGCTGGCGCGATGACCCACGGCAACTTAAATTGCCTTTCGAGAAAGGCGATTGAATCATGCCGCGCAAACCGACAAAGCCTGACGATCCCGAGCAATCGAAACGGTTCATCGAAACCGCCGAGGAAGTCGGCGCGGATACGGATGACGCGGCATTGGAACGTGCGTTTAAGAAAATCATTTCTTCTCCGAAAAAGGGCAAGGAAAATTCCAGTTAGCCTAGCCCTTCTTTCGCTTTAGCCGCCTTGTTAGTTTCCTGAATTGGCGTCTTTTTTTTGGCTCAGAATGAGCGGGAATCAGCGTCAATGATGGTTGTTCTTTCTTGATGCGCTCGGCGCGCCGAACAAGAGAAGCGTATTGTCTGGCAAGCATTCCCTCATCCATAGGAAAGTGCATCCTCGGAATACCGCGCAGAAGTTTCAGCGTCGAACTCATCGGAACTATAATTTTCTGGTTCTTGAACCGATGATTTTGGATGTAGTGGTGGCGTGCCTGCCAGGCGTATAAATCAGCCGCCTGTAGCGGCTTGCGTTGCTTTTCATCTAAAAAAGACGGCTCGGCGCCGAGGAGTGGCGTAAGCTGGCGACCGCGGGCGGTTAGTTGATAGAGGCGCTTATAAACAGGCCAACGTTCCCGTATTTCCTCTTTGAAGCCAATTTGTTCGTCAAAAATAAAATCTATCGGCTCTCTGATGCCCCCTTCGTAGGCGAATGTTGTGGCACCGCTTATAAAGTGCAGCGCGAGTGGCACGTATGGTGCATCGACCGCCAGGTTCCGCTCAATTGCTGGCAAACTAAGTAAATATTTTTCAAAAAAATCATGCCGTATGGAGGCCGATACCCGAAGCATGGCGTATTTGCTGATGATGCGGGCGAAGGTAACTAATCGATCATCTCGATTGGTTTCATTCCATCCTCTTTTTCGGGAGAATTGTTCCCGAAACCCAGCCGCCTCCGACATTTTGAAGTAGTCGAGTGAAGGCGTTAGCGCGAGAGCCGAATCCCATTCGTTAGAGAATGCGGCCCAACGCTCCACACTCGAGATGAATCCAGCCAAGAAAAAAATTTGGCTCTGCGGTTCGCTGCCGCTGTCATCTACGTAAATCTCAAAGGCAGACGCCATAATCAACCGCTTCCCCCGCAGCCTTTCCGGCAGGCCAGAAAGGCCGGGAATAAGATTGATGGTCGTATGAAGCGTATCTCCCCGCCGGGATCGGGCAATCACGACTCACCGTCCGGAACCCTACACTCAGCGGTTGGGGTTGCCAAGTGTAACGTCGCCAAGGGGGGAGTTATAACCCTGACAAAGCACCCACAAGCAGTGGTTAATCCGGCCGCCCCCGATTCGGGGGCTGGCGCGCTCGGTATAGTTTCGATCACGAGGGAAGAATTTTACGCGGCAGTGAAAGCGGCGCTGGACGATTATTCGCGATACGACACAATGGTCAGAATTATTGGAGGAGAGGCAGAGCTAATAACTTCCGACGCATGGCGTCGCGTTCTTTCCCATAAGGATGAAGCGCGTCAGTCAAGTAGCTGACTGCGAGCATCGCTTGCATGGCGCGCTCCATATCGGCTTTTAAGTCTGACTGCCGATAGACCATGATTGCGGATTGGTGCTTACTATGAGCCATCCCGGCCGAACTCAGGATTGTTTCTCCCTTTCGGATTGCTCCGGTCATGATGGTCTGATAGGCGATGTAGTCGTCGCCGCCGATCCACAGCAGCGCATCTTTTAGTTCAGAGCTCGCGCCCCACATGCCGTGCGCGAAGTCGTTTCTACGCGCGCGGACTGGTGCGATGGCCTTCATCACCTGCTCATAAAGCGTGTGGTCGTCCTTATCGAGCATTGCTTCGGCGGCGGCGCTAAGGACTGAACGTCGCGCTTCAGCGTTGGTAAGATGCAAATACATCTGTACTGCGGCAAACGCCGACTCCGGCTGTAATCCAAGTAAGATCGCAAGTAATTTTCCTAGTGCTATTTCCGTCTGTGTCCACCGTGCGATACACTGGAGCACATAATTGGCTAACTTGGGCTGCGCGGCGAACGCGCCGGGACCCCAGCCCATGGATCGGATTTTTTTAACGCGGCTCAAAGGTTGCGGCATGCCGGGAAACAAAAAGCAAGATGAACTTCATCCAGACGCATGGGAGCGCTTCGAGCGCGCCGTCGATGTCGTCGCTAAAAGTCCATCGCAGCATCGAACAAAAAAAGACCAAAAGAGTAAATCAAAAAAGCTAAAGAATAAAGGATCATCCTAAGATTGCTTGATTTGAGCATACATGGCCTCGATATCGGCCTGATGCAGCGTGACATCGTCAGTGTGGATCATCGCGCTAGCCCTGCTAGCTTCGTTCAAGGTTTCCATAATGAAACGCAGGGCGTTTCTGACGGATTCAAAATCCCTGCTGCGGCTATCGGTTAGTAATTTGTTTCCGGGTTTTTGAGTTTGCATTTGACCCATCTCCAGCCACGTTACAGTAGCCGACTGATCTAACAACAGCATTAGCGTTTCTCCCTTTGGTTACGCTAGCGCATGAATTGCTTAGCTTCGCGACTGATTGGTTTGCGCCCCGGCCTTTTCCTAATTCGCCTTGGCTTGACCCAAGCCGTGAGGCCGTCGATAGGTCAGGCGCTTACCTTTGATGTCGGCCGCCGCGATCTCGGCACGCTCATAGTTGTCAACGCCAAGTGCACTCGCGACAGCCACCACCAGCTTGGCGGCTTAGAAAAAGTCCCTGGAGCGTTTGGGATGCTTTGGGGCCATCACGGCTCCTTATCGAGCTGCGTAGCATTGGCAGTTATCCAATCCACTGCCTCGTCTTTGGTAGCAAAGCCTTCGATCCGGCGCTCGTGGCCCTCGTGATACCTGATGATCACATGCCAACCGGTTCCCGTCTTGTCTGGAAAGGGCTCCATGACCGGCTGGGGTTCGCTCACTTCGCATAACCCTGCGATCTCAGCCAGTCGATGCGGCGCGTCCCTTGCAGCCATTCGTCGACTTCGGCCTTGCTCTTAAACCCCTTGATGTAACGGATTTCGGCACCCGGATAGTGGGCCTCAATTTGCCAGTCGCCCTCGGCGATGCGCTTTAATTTGAAAACGACACGAGCTTTTCCCATGTGGTCGAATATGAGCGGTTCGGCCCAGGCCGCAAGCCCAAAGCGCCCTGCCTTATTCAAACTGACCCACTAGCCAAGAGTAGGCAGCGGGTCAGTTCGCTTAAGGCGTTTGGGATGCTTGGTCATTGGACCGACCATATACAGAAAATTTGGCCGGGCTTGATATCCAGCCAATCGACGGATTCGGCTGGGGCTTCTCCGACACTTCCAACTCGGCGTCATCATAGCCCTCGCGCATCCGAAGCACGGCAATTGCCGCATCCTTCTCCGGCAGGGCGACAAGGAAAAATTCTCGAATGGAAGGCTCCCCGATCTTATCGGGGCGCCTATAGGCGATAATTTTCCAAGCGGACGGCATCAGGCCGAATATGAACCGTCCGGCCGAGGCCGCAAGCCCCAAAGTGGCCCGCCTTATTCAAACTGACCCGCTGCCTTTACCCGCGTCCACATTCGGCTGGCCTCAGAGAACCCGCGCTAGCCAAGCCAGGAACGCATTGAATGCGTCAGGATCGAACAAGAAGTACATAACGCCGCAAAGCGGGGCGAAGATCAGCAGCGCGTCAATCGCGTATTTGACGATGGTCCGGGCCGGCGGCATTGGGTCAGATAATGCGCCGCGGGGTTCACTGGCAAGTCGCAACGGCTGCCCCGACCCGCGACCCGAAGGCCGGGTTTGCGCCGTCAAACTCACAGCCGCTGAAGCCCCTCTGAGAGGCCATTCTTCCACGGGAGCCAAAGGCGGTGAACCGAATCGGCTATTCGGCCGTATAAAGCTGAAAGCATTGTTCATCGGCCGCTCATGGGGCCGGGAATAGGACTGTAGCCATACGGTCGTGTTGGTCGTTTACGTTCAATTCACCCAACAACGAAGGAGCCCCGGATGAGCAAATTCGGCATCGCGTTGGCAGGAGCACTCCTGCTGGCATCGGCCGCATGGACGGCACAGGCGCAGACGCAAGGCGCCGGCAGCATCCAAGCGCAGGCGCACAACGCCACCATCATCCACAAGACAGCCTGCGGCGGCTTCGGCCGCTGGTGCCCGCCGGGAATGCACCGCGTCTGCGGCCCGGCCCGCTGCTGGTGCGCACCCTGTTAGTAAGCGGATAACGGCGTTTGTCATGAGCCGTACCGAAGAAATTTGGGCCGGCTATCATGCCAACGTCCGCAACCGGGATTTCTGACCGTCCGTCACCCCACCTTTCGCCCACCACTCAGAAGGAGGATCTGATGCGAAAAATCACCATGACTTTGGCTGCCGCGGTCTTCGTGCTTGGATCGATGGCGGTTGCCAACGCGCAAACCCAAGGCGCTTCGAGCCTCAACGCGCAAGCGCAAAACGCCACGATCATCCACAAGGCCGCCTGCAACGGCTTCTGGGGCCGCTGGTGCCCGCCGGGCCGCCACCGCGTGTGCGGTCCCTATCGCTGCTGGTGCGCTCCCTGCTGGTGAGCGGGCGCGGATCGGCGAAAATACCAGCGAGGCCGCCTGCGGGCGGCCTCGTTTTTTTCTTCCCGCCCCGCACAGCGGGGAGGGGGGACTGCGCTGCGCCAGCAGCGCGGTGGGAGGGGCCTCGGCCTCGCCGCTGACGTCAGGCGCCGCAAGCCCCCTCCACCGCGCTACGCGCGGTCCCCCTCCCCCGCTCCGTTTCACTTCGCGGGGGCGGATGCGTCGAGACGCCTACTCCAATTCCACCACGGCGCCTTCGCGGATGGTGACGCGACGGTCCATCTGCGCAGCGATGTCGAGATTGTGGGTGGCGATGATGGCGGCCAGGCCTGAGGCGCGCACCAATTGGCTCAGCGTCGCAAATACCCTCTCGGCCGTGCGCTGATCGAGATTGCCGGTCGGCTCATCGGCAAGCAGAATGCGCGGCGCGTTGGCGACCGCGCGCGCAATCGCGACCCGCTGCTGCTCGCCGCCGGAAAGCTCGGCCGGCCGGTGAGTGAGGCGATCCTTGAGTCCCAAATACGACAACAGCTCGGCCGCGCGCGTGCGCGCCTCCGCCTTTTTGAGGCCGCGGATCATCTGCGGCAGCATCACGTTTTCGACCGCCGAGAATTCCGGCAGCAGATGGTGAAATTGATAGACAAAGCCGATGTCGCTGCGGCGCATGCGGGTGCGCTGGAGGTCGGTCAGATGCGAGGTGGCGATCGAATCGATATAAACTTCGCCGGAATTGGGATGCTCGAGCAGGCCGGCGATATGCAGAAGCGTCGACTTGCCGGCTCCGGATGGAGCGATCAACGCCATCGACTGGCCGGGCCAGATCGCGAGCTCGGCGCTCCTGAGAATATCGAGCGTGCTGTCGCCCTGGCGGAAACGCCGCGAGATCGCATGCAGGAAGACCAGCGGTCGCTGTTCATTCGTGGTGGCGGTGGCAGCGGCTGTAGCGGCAGCGGCAGCGGCGGTCGATGGCGCAGACTCCATGATGGTGGTTTTCTCATCCATCGCGCGTGATCATTCGTAGCGCAAGGCTTCGACCGGATCGAGCCGCGCGGCCCGCCACGAAGGATACAGCGTCGCCAACAGCGACAGCCCGAGCGCCATCACCACGACCGCCGTGGTTTCGCCGGCGCTCATTTCCGCCGGCAGTCGCGACAAGAAATAAAGCTCAGGCGAAAACAGCTCCGTGTTGGTGAGCCACGACAGGAAGTGGCGGATCGATTCGATGTTCAGACAAATGATGGTGCCGAGCAGGAACCCGACGACGGTGCCGACCACCCCGATCGCGGCGCCGGTGATGAGAAAGATGCGCATGATCGCGCCTTGCGTCGCGCCCATGGTGCGCAGAATGGCGACGTCGCTGCCCTTGTCCTTCACCAGCATGATCAGGCCGGACACGATATTGAGCGCCGCCACCAGCACGATCAGCGTCAGGATCAGGAACATCACGTTGCGCTCGACCTGGAGCGCGTTGAAGAAGGTGGCGTTACGATGCTGCCAGTCGATCATGTAGATCGGCCGGCCGGCGGCGTCGTGAATGAGCTTGCGAAAACTTTCGTCCACCCGGTCGGGATCGTCGGTATAGACCTCGATCGCGGTGACGTCGCCGGCGCGATTGAAATAGGCCTGCGCCTCCGGCAGCGGCATGAACACGAAGGCGGCATCGTATTCCGACATGCCGATCTCGAAGATGCCGGCAATCTTGTAGGCTTTGATGCGCGGGGTCGTACCCATCGGGGTGACCGCGCCGCGCGGCGCCACCAGCGTGACATTGTCGCCGGCGCGCAGCGAAAGCTGATCGGCAAGCCTTTTGCCGATGGCGATCCCCTGCCCTTCGTCGAAACTGTTGAGCGCACCCTCCGGCTTGGTCGTGCTGGCGACCGACGACAGCCGCGCCAGATCGCCGCCGCGAATGCCGCGCACCAAGACGCCGGAAGCATTGAACGGCGACGAAGCCAGCGCCTGGCCCTCGACGATCGGCGCCGCGAGCCGCACGCCGGGCACCTTCGAGACACGATCGGCAACCGCCTGCCAATCGGTCAGCGGGGATTCGAGCGGCTGAATCAACAAGTGGCCGTTCAGCCCCAAGATCTTTTCCAAGAGTTCCTGGCGGAACCCGTTCATCACCGCCATGACGATGATGAGCGTCGCCACGCCCAGCATGATGCCGAGAAACGAGAAGGTGGCGATGACCGAGATGAATCCTTCCTTGCGCCGCGCACGCAGATAGCGCAGCGAGAGCATCCACTCAAAAGGCGCGAAGGGATGCGTGCTGATTGGCTCTCGCATTCTTATGTGGTCCCCGCGAGAATACCGAGTTTCACATGATTCTGGCGGATTCAAGCCGCCAAAGATCGCTGCGGCGAGGCAGCGCACAGCTTAGCGACAAAACCGCGATCGGAAACGTCGGCGTCATGCCTCGGGAATGCCTATGCGCCCACGCGCGCGAGCGCATCGGCCGGCGTGAGGAGTTCCCGCGAGCCATCGAAGCGACGCTTGACTTCGACCTTGCCCTCCGCCAGCCCGCGCGGCCCGACCATGATCTGCCATGGAATGCCGATGAGGTCCGCGGTGGCGAATTTCGAACCCGGCCGCTCGTCGAGATCGTGATAGAGCACATCGATGTCCTTGGCGGTGAGGGCTGCATAAAGCTGCTCGCACGCAGTGTCGGTTTCGCTTCCGCCCTGCTTGAGATTGAGGATCATGGCCCTAAACGGCGCAACGGGCTCCGGCCATTTGATGCCAGCCTCATCGTGGAATGCCTCGATAATGGCGGCGACCAGCCGGCTCGGACCGATGCCGTAAGAACCGCCATGGATCGGCCGGTCCGCGCCGTCCGGGCCGGTGACGATGGCCTTCATCGGCTCGGAATATTTGGTGCCGAAGTGGAAAATGTGGCCGACCTCGATCCCGCGCGCCGAGAGGCCCTTTGGCCTGAGCTTCGCAAAAGCTGCGGGATCATGCTTTTCCGACGTCGCCGCATAGAGCGACGTCCACTTATCGACAACGGCCTGCAACCGGCCGACATGGTTGAAGTCGACGTCGGGGCCGGGAACCTCGAAGTTCAGATATTCGCCGTCGCAGAAGACTTCGCTCTCGCCGGTGTCGGCCAGAATGATGAATTCATGGGACAGGTTGCCGCCGATCGGGCCGCTTTCGGCAACCATCGGTATCGAGCGCAGCCCCATGCGAGCGAAGGTGCGCAAATAGGCGACGAACATCCGGTTATAGGAGTGCTTGGCGCCCTCGAAATCGAGATCGAACGAATAGGCGTCCTTCATCAGGAATTCACGCCCGCGCATCACGCCAAAGCGCGGCCGCACCTCGTCCCGGAACTTCCACTGGATGTGATAAAGGATCAACGGCAAATCCTTGTAGGACCGCACGTAGCTGCGGAAGATATCGGTGATCATTTCCTCGTTGGTCGGGCCGTAGAGCATCTCGCGCTCGTGGCGGTCCTTGATGCGCAGCATTTCCTTGCCGTAGGCCTCATAGCGTCCACTCTCACGCCAGAGCTCGGCCGACTGGATCGTCGGCATGAGAAGCTCGATGGCGCCGGCCCGGTCCTGCTCCTCGCGGATGATCCGGTTCACCTTGTCGAGGACACGCAGCCCCAGCGGCAGGAAAGCGTAGATGCCGGCCGCCTCCTGGCGGATCATGCCGGCGCGCAGCATCAGCCGGTGGGAGACGATCTCCGCCTCTTTCGGTGTCTCGCGCAGAATAGGGAGGAAGTAGCGGGAAAGGCGCATGAAATCTCGTCGTTGCGGGATCGGAATCGTGCGGGCGCAGTCAATGCGCAATGGAGGCGGAATTACAAGGGGGCCTCGCACATGCGTCCCTGCCCCAACGGCCGGGAAAAGACGGCCGACAAAAATTTTTTGTCGTCAGGCAGCGGTATAGTGATGACATTGCATAAAAGATCGAGTACGTAGCCTGTGCGCGGTCCCGGCGCGGCGTATCGGCGCTCGGGAAGGCGGTCCAAGTCTCGGGAGGATGGTCCAACGGCGCGAATTGAACGCTGCCGGTGCGCTGACAGCCAAAAATCGCAACAGCGAAGCGTGGATTAAAGGATCAGATTAGGATCTCCTGGCAGGGCGTTTGGCCCTGCTTTTTTTTGGGCGAGCGGCCCACCACTAAGGTTGTTCGTATATCCATTTACAACTTTTGATTGCCGATCGCAATGCCTTCGGCAGCTCTCGGAGGGCGTGTCAACGCATCCCAAACGGCCTCACCAGCCCCTGGAGCGACACCAGGTGGTTGACATAGACCACGTAGCAGCCGGCAAAGATCACGACGGAAACGAGCGTCGTCCACAAGAGCTTGTGGCCCAGCCTCGGGAGCACCGGCGCGCCGGGGTCGGTGCCGGGCGGCATCTCGCCGCCCTCGTGCTGGCTGCGGATGCCCCAGGGCAGCACCGCAAACAGCACCACCCACCAGATCAGGAAAAAGATGGCGACCGCGGTGGTGACGGGCATGTCAGCGCTGTTCCAATTCCACCAGCGTGCCGGAAAAGTCCTTTGGGTGGAGGAAAAGCACGGGCTTGCCATGCGCGCCGATCTTCGGCTCGCCGTCGCCCAGCACCCGCGCGCCGGTCTTCTTCAGCGCTTCGCTGGCGGCACGGATGTCGTCGACCTCGTAGCAGACATGATGCATGCCGCCGTCCGGGTTGCGTTCGAGGAATTTGGCGATCGGCGAGCCCTCGCCGAGCGGCTCCAGCAGCTCGATCTTGGTATTCGGCAGGGTGATGAACACGGTGGTCACGCCGTGGTCGGGCTGCGGCACGGCGGCTGAAACATCGGCGCCGAGCACGTCGCGGTAAACCGCCGCCGCCTTGCCGATATCGCGCACCGCGATCGCCACGTGATTGAGCCTGCCGATCATGTTCACCTCGTTTCCAGTCCTCGTAGGGTGGGTTGAGCGGAAGCGAAACCCACCAAGATCATCAGCTCCGCATGATGGGTATTGCGGAGCTTGTCATCGGGCCGGCCACTTCGGGCCGGGGCCCGTTGGCTCAACCCATCCTACTGTATGACTTAATTTCATTTCAGCGGCCGAACTTCGCCTTCAGCTGGTCCCTGATCGGCGCCAGGATGCTTGTCTTCTGCGTTTCCGCGCCGCTGAGGATCTCCTGCACGATGTCCTTCGGGGAACGGCCGCCCCAGCCGGCATCGCGGAAATAGACGTTCGCAGCATTGCCGACCACATACGTACTCCAGGCGGCAGCCAGTCCCTGCGGCACCGCGGTGAGCACCGTGCTGGTCCCGAAAGTGACGGTGCGGAGCAGGTCGGCCGCGACATGCAACCCGTATTCGGCCGCCGCCATCAGCCCCCAGGCGCGCAGGATTTCCAGCACCATGCTTTGCGCGTTCGCGAGCGAAAAATCGGTGCCGTAGATCGCGCCGATGCGCTGCACCATCAGCGCGTCGCTCGCCATGCCGGCGAGCACGTCGAAGACCGGCAGCGGATTGGCGCCGACGACGAGCGCCTTGCCGAGCATGAAATAATAGATCAGCCGCGTGACCTCCTTGCCGCGCACATGCTGCTTGAGCTGCGCGATCTGCTCGCTCACGTCGGTGGCGAACAGGCTGGCATTGAGCGCGATGATCGCCTTGCCCTCGCGATCGAGCACTTCGAGCATGCGCGCTTCCAGCATGTCGATCTTGGGCTTCGGCTGATAGCGCACGATTTCGATCGTGCCGTCGGCTTTATGAATTTCGCGCTCGGTCTCGCGCGGCGCTGCGGCAGCGAACACGATATCGGCGGCGCCGATCCGATGCCCGACCTTGCGCAGGATCGATTCGGAAATTTCCTTGATCTGCGCCGCGCCTAGCAGGTCGGCTTTGTTGATCACGAGCAGCATCGGCTTGTGCAGATCGCAAAGCTGCCTGAGCGCATCGACCTCGACGCGGTTGAGATCGCCGTCGGCGACGAACAGCACCAGATCGGTGTAGCGCACCGTTTCCTCGGCGAGCTTGCCGCGCAACTCGCCGGTCGCCTCGTTGATGCCCGGCGTGTCGACCAGAACGAGCTTGGTGTTCTTGAAGCCGGCTTTGGCGACTTTATCGGTGGAGCCGTGTTCGGCCGACACCGCAAAGATCTTCTCGCCCGCCAGCGCATTGAGGAGCGCGCTCTTGCCGGAGCCGACTTCGCCGAAGGCGGCGATCTCGACCCGGCCGTTCTCGAGCTTGGCGGTGAATTCCTCGATGTCCTGCATCTCCTTTTCAATGCTGGCCCGCTCCTGCGGGCGCAGCCGCGAATCCACCGACAGCTTGCGCAGCGCTTCGATCGTGTCCGGCAATATCGATTGATCTTGCATTGGAAGCGAAATTCCCCGGCTATGACGCGCTTTCGAAGCGCAGCGCGCGGCCCGACGCCGGCGCGACGGCGCGCCCGAGCAGATTGACGAGGGCCGCGACATCACTCGATGGGCGGCGGACTTCCACGCGGACGGCGCCGCGAGCGTCTTCGATCTCGCGTTCGACCGGTATGGGCGAAGCGGCGGCCGAGACGACATGAGCGGGCGCAAAGCCGGCCGGCATTTTGGCGCGGATGGAGAGCAGAACGGCGTCGCGATCGTTGCCGCTGTATTGGTCGGCCTTGTTCAAGACGACATAGAGCGGCTTGCGGACGGCCAGAAAGCCCTTGATGGCGGCCATTTCGGGCGCGCGCAAATCCTGGTCGACCACGAAGAGGACGCCGTCGGATTGCTGAGCGCTGGCGATCAGCGCCGCGAGGTGGCGCTCGTCGCCGTCGATTGCGCTCCCCTCTCGCAGCCGCACGACCTCGCTGGTCCCGGGCGATTGGGAGCGGCCTGCCTCGATCAATTTCTCAATCAGGGCGGTCTTGCCGGCGTAGGCGGGACCGGTGACGAGCAGCGTCGCTCGCGCCTGCGCGCTCACCGGCTGCGTCGCGGCAGGCGGCGCCACGTCCGGGGCTATGGTCAAGCGGGCCGCAGGCTTGCGCGCCGTGCGGCTTTCGGCGTCCCATTTGCCGACGAGCTCTTTGGCGCGCTTATTCACGATCTCGTTCGGCAGCGGCGGCGCTTCCGGCGCGACGCCGGGCAGCGCGGCCTTCGGCCGCGCTGTAAGCCGGCGCAAACGCAGCCATGCCACCGCCGTGACAACCGCGAAGAAAATCAGCAGCACCGCGCCATAGGCCGCGGCGATGAGCGGATTCTTGAGCGTGTCGAACGTCATCGCGATGTTCGAAATGAGCCAGACGCCGAAGAACAGGACGGCGCCGGCCAGCACGGCAACCAAGAGGCGGATCATCACCTCAGGCTTGGCGGCAAACAGCAACAGCGGTGCAAACCATTTGAACATCGGTCCGGCCGATCCACGATTTTACTATAAATATGAGTAGTTTGCCTGCCGGACAATGTGCCGCAAAAGCCCTGTAAAGCCTACACGCTCAGGACATGCACGTGGCAGATCGGCTTTTTGTTCCAGCGCTCGGCGATTGCCGAGCGCACCGCGCGCCGCAAAGCCTCGGCGACTTCCTCGGGGTCGCGGCGCCGCGGCTTCGGCAACGAGTTCGAACGCCTCTTCCACGGCATCGCGCGCGATATCCGCCATTGGACGGCCGCTGGCATCGGTTTCAGGAATGCCGATCAGCTCGATCTCCGGATCGGTCACGAGCGTCCCCTGCTCGCTGAGCGCGAGCGCCACCGATACGACGCCGGAAAAGCTCAGCCGCCGCCGCACCGCCACGGTCGGCGCCTGGGAATCGATCAGGAGCGCGCCGTCCTTGTAGAGCCGTCCGGAGGGAAGCTCGTCGACGATCTGCGCCGGCCCAGGGGCAAGCCGAAGGAGATCGCCGTTGCGGCACACCAGCACCTGCGGCACGCCCGCCTCACGCGCGAGCTTGGCGTGCTCGGCGAGATGCAGCGCCTCGCCATGCGCCGGGATCAGGATTTTCGGCCGCACCCACTTGATCATGTCGAGCAATTCGGCGCGGCGCGGATGGCCGGAGACGTGAACGAGATGGTTGCGGTCAGTGATCACGTCCACGCCTTGGGTCACCAGTCCGTTGATGACGCGCGCAACCGCCTTATCGTTGCCGGGAATGGTGCGGGCGGAAAAGATCACGCGGTCGCCGCGCGTGAGCGTGACTTCCGGGTGTTCGTCCTGGGCGATGCGGGCGAGCGCCGCGCGCGGCTCGCCCTGGCTGCCGGTGCAGAGCGCCAGTACCTTGTCGGGCGGCAGGTAGCCGTAAGCCTGCATCTCGCGGAAATCCTGGATGCCGTCGAGATAGCCAGTCTCGCGCGCGACCTGCACGACCCGCTCCATCGCGCGACCGACCACCACCACCTCGCGTTCGGCAAGGCGCGCCGCCTCGGCGACGGCGCGAATGCGGCCGACATGGGAGGCGAATGTCGTGACCGCGACACGGGCGGGCGCGGTGCGAATGAGCTCAGCGAGGGTTTTGGCCACTTCGGCTTCCGAGGGCGAACGGCCCTCGCGCACGGCATTGGTGGAATCGCCAACGAGCGCCAGCACGCCCGCGTCGCCGAGCGCGGTGAGCTTCGCCTGGTCGGTCGGCGCGCCGACGAGCGGCGTAGCGTCGATCTTCCAGTCGCCGGTGTGCAGAACCGTCCCGAGCGAGGTGCGGATCGCAAGCGCATTCGATTCCGGAATCGAGTGGGCGACATTGATGAAGTCGATGGTGAACGGCGCAAGCTCCACGCGTCCGTTCAGCGGCGCGACATTGACGGGGATTTTGGGCGCCCCCGGCTCAGACAGCCGGCGGGCTTCGAACAATGCCGCGGCGAATGGCGTGGCGTAGAGCGGCACGTTCAGTTTCGGCCAAAGATCGATCAGCGCGCCCATATGATCTTCGTGGGCGTGCGTGAGCACCAGGCCCACGATGTTGCGCCGTTCCTCAATGAGGAAACGGATGTCCGGCAGGATAAGATCGATGCCGGGCAAATACTCTTCACTGCCGAACGAGACGCCGCAATCGACGATCAGCCATTGGCGCCGCCTCTGGTCGCCAATGCCGTAGATCGAGAGATTCATCCCGATCTCGCCGATGCCGCCGAGCGGCGCGAAGACAAGCTCGGGACCGGCCATCAAAGCACGTCCCGATTTGGCTGAACCGGGATGCGCTCTCGATTCTTGCGTGGCCGCATGTCCTTTTCGGAAAACCGGTTTCCACTTTTCCGGGACATGCTCTAATGCCCCTGCCCGGCGGAACCCCGGGGCGGCCGCTCGTTCGTCAAAACGCCGGTCATGGGAAACACTTCGCCCGCCGCGATCGCGTGCAGCGAACCATCAGGAAGCCGCAGCAGCAGACGGCCGTGCTCGTCGAGCCCCTCCCCGCGCCCGACGATCTCACGGTCCACAAGCCGCGCCCGCATGTCGCCGTCGATGCCGGCGGCACGCGCGAGCCAGTCGGTGCGGATCTCGGCAAAGCCGGCGCCGCGCCGCCACTGATCGAGCCGCCGAACCATGGTCGCGGTCAATGCTTCGAACAGTTCCGCAGCGGCGACCGGCGCGCCTGCGGCCTTCAAATCGGTCACCGGATAAGATGTTTGCGGCGGGTGGCTCTCGCAGTTGACGCCGATGCCGATGGCGACCGCAAGCGCGTCCGCCGCCCGCTCGCCTTCGATAAGAATGCCGGCGAGCTTGGCGCCGGCGCAGAGCAGATCATTGGGCCACTTCAGCGCGAGTGCCTTCTGCAATGCCGGGGCGCGCTCGCCAATAGCGTCGTGCAGCGCGAGCACGGCGACGAAGGAGAGCTGCGGCGCGCATTCCGGCGGGGCCGGATCGGTCAGCAAGAGCGTCGCATAGAGGTTGCCGGGCGGCGAGACCCATGCGTTGCCGCGGCGGCCGCGGCCGGCGGTCTGCCGCCGGGCGACAATCCAGAGCGGGCCGCGTTCGCCGCCGCGCGCGGCGGTCAGCGCCTCGGCGTTGGTGGAAGGAAGGGTGTCATGGGCCGACAGACGACAACCCGCCGCCACCGCCGCGGAGGAAAGCCGCATCAGAACAGCGAATGAGCGGCGGCGCTCGCGACCCCGACCAGCGGGGCCGGATAGATGAAGAAGAGAATGTTGAATAGCGCGCAAACCCCGAGCACCACCTTGAGCGCAGCCGGCATGCCGAAAAAGCCTTCCGCCGGCTCATCAAAATACATGGCCTTGATGATTGCCAAATAGTAGTAGGCGCCGATCACGCTCGCCAGCACGCCGATCACGGCAAGCACGTAGAGTCCGGCTTGGATCGCCGCGAGGAACACATAAAACTTGGCGAAAAAGCCGGCGAGCGGCGGTATTCCGGCCATCGAGAACAGCAGCATCGCCATGAAGAAGGCCATCGCCGGATGCGTGCGCGCGAGGCCCGCGAGCTGGTCGATCGATTCCACCATACCGCCCGCTCTGCGCATCGACAGGATCACGGCAAAGACGCCAAGCGTCATGGTGACATAGATCGCCATATAGACGAGCACGCCCTGCACGCCGTCCGACGTGCCCGCGGCAAGCCCGATCAGCGCGAAACCCATATGGCCGATCGAGGAATAAGCCATCAGCCGCTTGATGTTGCGCTGGCCGATCGCGGCGAACGAGCCGAGCAGCATCGAGGCGACGGAGACGAAAGCGACGATTTCCTGCCACTGCGTGGTGATGCCGGGAAAGGCCATGACCGCGACCCGCACGAACATGGCAATGCCGGCCACTTTCGGCGCCGCGGCAAAGAATGCCGTCACCGGCGTGGGCGCGCCTTCATAGACGTCCGGCGTCCACATATGGAACGGCACGGCGGAAACCTTGAAGCAGAAGCCGGCGAACAGAAAGACCAGGCCGAAGATCAAGCCGGTGCCCGCCTCGGCGGCCGAATGCGCAATGCCGGCAAAGCTCACGGTGCCGGTGAAACCGTAAACCAGCGAGGCGCCGTAGAGCAGCATTCCCGACGAGAGCGCGCCGAGCACGAAATACTTGAGCCCCGCCTCGGTCGAGCGCAGCGACGTGCGGTGACTCGCGGCCACGACGTAAAGCGGCAGGCTCATCAATTCGAGGCCGAGATAGAGCGCGATCAGGTCGGCGGCCGAGATCAGCATCAGCATGCCGAGCGTCGACAGCACGATCAGCACGGAATATTCGAAGCGCTGCTGGCCCTCGCGCTTATCGTAGTCGATCGACATCAGAATGGCGGCCGCCGAGCCGGCAATGGCCAGGATTTTCAGAAAGCGGGCGAAATCATCGACCACAAAGCTGCCGCCGAAAGTGACGAGCTTGCCCTCCGGCAACAGAACGACGGCG
This sequence comes from uncultured Alphaproteobacteria bacterium, assembly GCA_963831135.1. GTDB lineage: Bacteria > Pseudomonadota > Alphaproteobacteria > Rhizobiales > Xanthobacteraceae > BOG-931. The sequence goes on along the minus strand of CAWHPH010000039.1, from coordinate 103,379 downwards.
ACGCCGGCGATCAACAGCAGCACGATCGACAGCGCGTCGATCACAACCACCGAACGCTCGCTGCGATAGACGCCGAGCATCAGGAGCGCCATGGCGCCGACGCCGAGGATGAGCTCGGGCAGCAGTGGAACGAGGCCGGTCAAGGTCAGAGACGCGTTCATCGCCTACCTCGCCAGCTCGGCCGATTGCACGCTCGACACCGCGTGCTGGAAGCTGTCGATGAGCTGCGCCACGGACGTCGCCGACATGTCGAGCACCGGCTTCGGATAGACACCGAACACGATGGTCAGGATCACCAGCGGCGCCAGGATCACCATCTCGCGCCAGCCCACATCCTTAATGTTGAAAAGGCTCGGCTTCTCAAGCTTGCCGAAGATCACCTTGCGGTAGAGCCAGAGCGCGTAGGCGGCGGAGAGGATGGTGCCGAGCGTCGCCAGCGTCGCCACCCAATTGTTGACGCGGAAGGTGCCGATGAGCGTCAGGAATTCGCCGATGAATCCCGACGTGCCGGGCAGTCCCACATTGGCGAGCGTGAAAATCATGAACGCGAAGGCGTAGATGGGCATGCGATTGACCAGCCCGCCATAGGCGGCGATCTCGCGGGTATGCATGCGGTCGTAGATGACGCCGACGCAGAGAAACAGCGCGGCCGAGACGATGCCGTGCGAGATCATCTGGAAAATGCCGCCGGCGACGCCCTGCGCGGTCATCGCGAACAGCCCCATGGTGACGAAGCCCATATGCGCCACCGACGAATAGGCGATGAGCTTCTTCACGTCCTCCTGAACAAGGGCGACGAGCGAAGTATAGACGATGGCGACCACCGAGAGCGCGTAGATCAAGGGCGCGAAATCGACCGACGCTTGCGGGAACATCGGCAGCGAGAAGCGCAGGAAGCCATAGCCGCCCAGCTTTAACAGGATCGCCGCAAGGATGACCGAGCCCGCGGTCGGCGCCTCCACGTGCGCGTCGGGCAGCCAGGTGTGAAACGGCCACATCGGCATCTTGACGGCGAACGAGGCAAGGAACGCGAACCACGCCCAGGTCTGCAGCGCGCGCGGGAAGGCGTGATGCAGCAAGGTCGGGATGTCGGTCGTGCCCGCCTGCCAGTACATCGCCATGATGGCGAGCAGCATCAGCACGGAGCCGGCGAGCGTATAGAGAAAGAATTTGAAGCTCGCATAGACCCGGCGCGGTCCGCCCCATACCCCGATGATCAGGAACATCGGGATCAGGCCGCCTTCGAAGAACAGATAGAACAGCACCAGATCGAGCGCGCAGAAGGTGCCGACCATCAGCGTCTCGAGCACCAGGAAAGCGATCATGTAGGCTTGCACCCGGCTCTGGATCGAGGTCCAGCTCGCCAGGATGGAGATCGGCATCAGCGCGGTGGTGAGGATCACGAACGGCAGCGAAATGCCGTCGACGCCCATGGAATAATTGATGGCGCCGCCGAGCCAGGGCCGTTTTTCCAGAAACTGAAAATCGGCCGAACCCGCATCGAAGCGCCAGACCAGGATCAGCGAGATCGCAAACGTGATCAGCGTGGTCCACAGCGCGACCCAGCGCGCGTTGCGCACGCCGGCTTCGTCGTCGCGCAGGAAGGCGATGAAGATCGCGCCGGCGATCGGCAGGAAGGTGACGACGGAAAGGATCGGCCAGCTCGTCATCAGTGCGGCCCCGCGAACATGAACCAGGTGACGAAGGCGGCCACGCCGATCAGCATGGCGAAGGCGTAGTGATAAAGATAGCCGGTCTGCAATCGGACGACGTTGCGCGTCACATCAAGCACGCGCGCGGATACGCCGTCGGGGCCGAGGCCGTCGATGACGAAACCGTCGCCGCCCTTCCACAACAGCCGGCCGAGCCACAGCGTCGGACGAACGAAGATGAAATCGTAGATGCGGTCGAAGTACCAAGCATTGAGCAGGAAGCGGTAGAGCACGCCCTGATCGCGCGCCAGGCTTTCGGGGATATCGGGCCGGAAGAGGTAGAACTGGACGGCCACCAGCAAGCCGATGAGCATCATGACCGTCGGTGCCAGCTTGACGGCCCACGGCAGGTGCTCCATGTCTTCCAACACGTGATTGTTTGGCCCTATCATCAGCGAATTGCGGAAAAACTCTACCGCGCCGTCGCCCTCGAAGATGTGCAGGAACGGCCAGCCGGCGGCGATCGAGCCGACCGCCAGCACGGCGAGCGGGATGAGCATGACCAGCGGGCTTTCATGCGCCGCTTCGTAGTGATGATGGTCGTGCGGCTCGCCTAAGAAGGTCTTGAAGATCAGCCGCCAGGAATAGAACGACGTGAGCGCCGCGGCCGCGACCGTCATGATGAAGCCGTAGCTCGCAATCGTGCCGGCGACCGTGTCATCGGCTTCGATGATCGCGTCCTTTGAGAAAAAGCCGGCGGTGAAGGGAAACCCGGTCAGCGCCAACGTGCCGATCACCATCATTGCGCAGGTGAACGGAATCTTGCGCCAGAGCCCGCCCATTTTGCGGATGTCCTGCTCGTGGTGCATGGCGAGGATCACCGAGCCCGAGCCGAGGAAGAGCAGCGCCTTGAAGAAGGCATGGGTGAACAGATGGAACATGCCGATCGAATAGGCGCCCGAGCCCATGGCGACGAACATGTAGCCGAGCTGCGAACAGGTCGAATAGGCGATGATGCGCTTGATATCGTTCTGCACCAGCGCGACGGTGGCGGCGAACATCGCGGTCGTGGCGCCGATCACGATCACAAAGGCCTTGGCGTTGGGCGCAAGCTCGAACAGCGGCGAGAGCCGCGCCACCATGAACACGCCGGCGGTGACCATGGTCGCGGCGTGAATAAGGGCGGAAACCGGCGTCGGGCCTTCCATGGCGTCGGGCAACCAGGTGTGCAGGAGGAACTGCGCCGACTTGCCCATGGCGCCCATGAACAACAACAGGCAGACCACCGTCAGCGCGTCGACGTTGAAGCTCAGATAGTGGAAGGTCTTGCCGACCAGATCGGGCGCCTGCGCGAACACCGTCTCGAGATTGATCGAGCCGGTCAGCAGGAAGACCGCGAAAATCCCGAGCGAAAAGCCGAAGTCGCCGACGCGGTTGACCAGGAACGCCTTGATCGCGGCCGCGTTCGCCTCCGGCTTGTAGTACCAGAAGCCGATGAGCAGGTAGCTCGCGAGGCCGACACCTTCCCAGCCGAAGAACAACTGCGCGAGATTGTCCGACGTCACCAGCATCAGCATGGCGAAGGTGAAGAACGACAGATAGCAGAAGAAACGCGGCTTATACGGATCGTCGGCCATGTAGCCGATCGAATAGAGATGCACCAGCGCGGATACCGTCGTCACCACCACCAGCATCACGGCGGTGAGCGAATTGATGCGCAGCGCCCAATCGACTTTCAGATCGCCGGACGTGATGAAATTGAACACCGTGACATGGGCGTCATGCCCGGCGAAGCCGACCTCGTAAAAGGCGTAGCAGGACAGCACCCAGGAGATGAAAAGCAGCGTCGTGGTGATCAGTTCGGCGGCCTGCGAGCCGCCGGCCGGCGGCTCGGCGTTTTCATGCTCGTCGGCGGTTGAGTGCGCCAGCGTGGCGTGGGCGGATTCCGGCGTCGACGCGGCGTGCGTGTGCCCCGGTGCGAGCGGAGCGGCATGATCGTCGTGCGGCGGCGGCGGATCCTCGCCCGGCAGCCGGTTGCGCGCGCCCACGAGCGTGATCGCGCCGGCAATAATGGCGCCCAGCAGCGGCAGGAAGACGATGGCTTCGTACATTACCCGCTAAATCCCTTGCCTATCCCGGACGCGCTGCAGCACAAGCGAAGCGCAGTGACGCAGCGCTGATCCGGGATCGTCCCAAGCTCGGCGTTTGTAACGATCCCGGTTCTGCAGCGCACCACCAAAGCGCGCGCAAGACGCGCGTGAACGCGCTTGCGGCGCTGCGCTGCGCCCGGGAAAAGTATCTTTGTTCCCCCAAAACATTCCCGGTTAGCCCTTCATCAAATTCACGTCCTCAACCGCGATCGAGCCGCGGTTGCGGTAATAAGCAACGAGGATCGCAAGCCCGATGGCGGCTTCCGCCGCCGCCACCGTAAGCACGATCAGCGCATAGACCTGGCCGACGATGTCGCCGAGGAAGGCCGAGAACGCCACGAGATTGATGTTGACCGCAAGCAGGATGAGCTCGATCGACATCAGGATGACGATGACGTTCTTGCGGTTGAGAAAGATGCCGAAAATCCCGAGCGTGAACAGGATCGCGGCGACCGAAAGATAATGCCCCAGCCCGATGATCATGAGAGCCCCTGCCCCGACTTCACCTTGACCACCTCGATCGCAGTCGAGCGCCGGCGCGCGACCTGTTGCGCGATGGATTGGCGTTTGACCCCAGGCTTGTGCTGCAGCGTCATCACGATGGCGCCGATCATGGCGACGAGCAGAATGATTCCCGCCGCCTCAAAGTAGTAGACATAGCGGGTGTAAAGCACGAGACCGAGCGCCTGCGTGTTGGACACATCGGCCGCGATCGGCGCGGTGATCGCCTTCGGCACGCTCGGATTGATCGCCCAGGCGCCGACCACGACCAAAAGCTCCGCCAGCAGAATGGCGCCGACCACGGCGCCGACCGGCAGGTAATTGAGAAAGCCGTGGCGCAGCTCAGTGAAATCCACATCGAGCATCATCACCACGAACAGGAACAGCACTGCGACGGCGCCGACATAGACCACGATCAGAATCATCGCCAGGAATTCGGCGCCCATCAGCACGAACAGGCCGGCGGCATTGACGAAAGCGAGAATGAGAAACAGCACGGAGTGAACGGGATTCTTGGCAGCGATCACCATGATCGCCGAGGCCACGCACACGACGGCAAAGAGCCAGAAGAAGAGCGCTTGCAGGATCATGGGCGCGGCGTCTCAGCGGTACGGCGCGTCTTGCGCGATGTTCTGGGCGATCTCGCGCTCCCAACGATCGCCGTTCGCCAGGAGCCGCTCCTTGTCGTAGTACAGTTCCTCGCGCGTCTCGGCGGCGAATTCGAAATTCGGCCCCTCGACGATGGCGTCGACCGGGCAGGCTTCCTGGCACAGCCCGCAATAGATGCATTTGACCATGTCGATGTCGTAGCGGGTCGTGCGGCGGGTGCCGTCGTTGCGGCGCGGGCCGGCCTCGATGGTGATCGCCTGCGCGGGGCAGATCGCCTCGCAGAGCTTGCAGGCGATGCAGCGCTCCTCGCCGTTGGGATACCGGCGCAGCGCATGCTCGCCGCGAAAGCGCGGCGACAGCGGGTTTTTCTCGAACGGATAATTGATCGTCGCCTTCGGCTTGAAGAAATACCGCATCGACAGGAAGAAGGCCTGCACGAATTCCGTGAGGAAGATGGAGCGGGCCGCTTGATCTAGGCGCATATCAGCCTCGGATGACGGTGAGGACGCCGGCGACGATGGCGACCATGGCGAGCGAGATCGGCAGGAACACCTTCCAGCCGAGCCGCATCAGTTGGTCGTAGCGATAACGCGGCACGAAGGCTTTCACCATGGCGAACATGAAAAATACCAAGGACGCCTTGAGCACGAACCAGATAAGGCCCGGTATCCAGGTGAAAGGCACAACCGGGAATGGCGGCAACCAGCCGCCGAGGAACAGGATGGTCGCCATGGCGCACATGGTGGCGATCGCCACGTATTCGCCGAGCATGAACATCATGTACGGCGTCGAGCCGTATTCCACCATGTAACCGGCGACGAGCTCCGATTCCGCCTCGACCAGATCGAAGGGCGGCCGGTTGGTCTCCGCCAGCGCCGAAACGAAGAAGATCACGAACATCGGCAAGAGCGGCAGCCAGTACCAGCCGAGCAAGCCCCAGCGGCTATTCTGCGCCTCGACGATCGCGGTGAGATTGAGCGAGCCGACGCACAGCAGCACGGTGATGAAGACAAAGCCGATGGAGACTTCGTAGGACACCATCTGCGCCGCCGAACGCAGCGCCGCCAGGAACGGATATTTCGAGTTCGACGACCACCCGGCCATGATCACGCCGTAGACCATGAGCGAGGAGATGGCGAAAATGTAGAGCACGCCGACATTGATGTTGGAGATCACGATGCCGGCGCCGACCGGGATCACCGCCCAGGCGGCGAGCGCCAGCGTGCAGGTAACCAGGGGCGCCAGCAGAAAGACGCCCTTGTTGGCGCCGGCGGGAATGATCGGTTCTTTGAGGACGAATTTCAACAGATCGGCGAAGGATTGCAGTGTTCCCCACGGGCCAACCACGTTGGGACCACGCCGGAGCTGCACCGCTGCCCAGACTTTCCGATCGGCATAGAGCACATAGGCGATGACGACGAGCAGGATGACGAGCAGCAGCACGCTCTCCGCCACCATGATGATCAGCGGCCAGATATAGTCCCAGAAGAATTCGGCCAGGGTCACGCGCCTACTCCGCCGCCGTCATGGCCGTGCGCCCATGCGCGATGGCGGAACACTCGGCCATCACCGCGGATGCGCGCGCGATCGGATTGGTGAAATAGAAGTCGGCGATGTTCGAGCGCAGCGGCGCCTTGTCGGCGGCGCCGCCGAGCGCCGCGAGCTTTTGAATATCGGCCGCATCGCCCGGCGCGATCTGGCCAAGCCGCATCATGTGCGGATGCGCCTTGTAGAGCGCCTGACGCAGCGCGGCGAGCGAATTGTACGGAAGCTTTTTGCCCAACACGTCGGACAGCGCGCGCAGGATCGCCCAATCCTCGCGCGCATCGCCCGGCGGGAACGAAGCGCGCGTCGCCATCTGCACGCGACCTTCGGTGTTTATGTAGGTGGCGGATTTTTCCGGGTAGGCCGCCCCAGGCAGCACCACATCCGCCCGCGACGCGCCGCGGTCGCCATGGGTGCCGATATAGACGACGAAGGCGCCGGAAGCGATATCGATCTCGTCGGCGCCGAGCAGGAAGAGAACATCGAGCGTGCCTGCGGCCGCCATTTGCCGCGCGTTGAGGCCGCCGTCGGCCGGCACGAAACCGAGATCGAGGGCGCCGACGCGCGAGGCGACCGTATGCAGGACGCTAAAGCCGTTCCAGCCGTCCTTGAGAGCGCCGAGATCGATCGCGGCTTTCGCCGCAAGCGACGCCACCGCGGCGCCGTCCGGCCGCGCGAACGCATCGGCGCCGACAATGACCAGCGGGCGTTCGGCCTTGCGCATCGCCTCGGCAAAGCTGTGGCGGCCGATATCGGCGAGCGTCTCCGGGCCGGCGCCGAGATAATCGTAGGTATAGGTGAGCGGCGCCTTGGCCCCGATCAGCCCGATCGGAAAATTCCGCGACATGCGCCAGCGTTTGCGGATGCGCGCATTGAGCACCGCCGCCTCGCGGCGCGGGTTGCTGCCGACCAAGAGAAGCGCGTCGGCGGTTTCGATCCCGGCGATGGTCGAATTGAACAAATAGCTTGCGCGGCCCCATTTCGGATCGAGAACCGAGCCGTCCTGCCGGCAATCGAGATTGGCGACACCGAACCGTGTCATCAAATCCTTGAGCGCGTAAATCTCCTCGACCGCGGCGAGATCGCCCACGATCGCGCCGATCCGCCGGGCATTGGCGCGCGCCATGTTCGCAGCGATGGTCGCAAACGCTTCGCTCCAGCTCGCCGGGCGCAGATGGCCGCCGGCGCGCACATAGGGCTGATCCAGCCGCTGCGTGCGCAGCCCATCGACGACGTGCCGGGTCTTGTCGGAAATCCATTCCTCGTTCACGTCGTCATTGGTGCGCGGCAGAATGCGCATCACTTCGCGGCCGCGGGTGTCGATGCGGATCGCCGAGCCGAGCGCGTCCATCACGTCGATCGACTCGGTCTTGTTGAGCTCCCACGGGCGGGCGGCAAAGGCATAGGGTTTTGAGGTCAGCGCGCCGACCGGGCAAAGGTCGACGATGTTGCCCTGCAATTCCGAGGTCAGCGCTTCCTCGAGATAGGTAGTGATTTCCATATCCTCGCCGCGGCCGATGGCGCCGAGCTCGGGCACGCCGGCGACCTCGGTGGCGAAGCGGACGCAGCGCGTGCACTGGATGCAGCGGTTCATCGACGTCTTGACCAGCGCGCCGAGATATTTGTCCTCGACCGCACGCTTGTTCTCGCGGAAGCGGCTCTGATCGACGCCGTAGGCCATGGCCTGGTCCTGCAGATCGCATTCGCCGCCCTGATCGCAGATCGGGCAATCGAGCGGATGATTGATCAGCAGAAATTCCATCACGCCTTCGCGCGCCTTGCGCACCATGGGCGAGCGCGTGGAGATGACCTTGGGCGAATGGTCCTTGTTCGGCGCCAGATCCTTCACGCCCATGGCGCAGGACGCCTGCGGCTTCGGAATGCCGACCACCTCGACCAGACACATGCGGCAATTACCGGCGATCGACAACCGGTCCTGGTAGCAGAAGCGCGGAATTTCCGCACCCGCCGTCTCGCACGCCTGCAACAGCGTGTATTCCGGCGGTACGTCGATCTCTTTGCCGTCGACGATGAGCTTGGTCATGCCGCCTGCCCGTCCATGGCGCCGCAGCGCGCGGTCTTCCACAATTGCGCGGCCGGAACGCTCTGCCAGCCGAACGCGTATTCTGAGGGGCCGTGCACGGTCAGATGCTCAAGCCGCTCCTTCGCCTCGCCGAGCGTCGGCAGATGACCGGCCGGCACCCACCACATGACGAAATGCGGTGCATCCATAGCGTCGAACCATTCCGGCCGCCGGCCATAAAAGCGCTTGTGCACCGTCTGCCAGACAAAGCGCTCCAACGCTTCGACGTTTTCCCAAACCGAGAGATTGACCGCCATGTTCGGATCGTCGAAGGGACGAAAATTGGTAGCGTTGTTGCTCTCGTCCTTGAGCCGCCACACAAAGCCCTTCGAGCGCTCGGCCAATCCATTCACAAGGTCGAGATTGCTCATAAAATCGGCCATCCGAGGATCGTCAGTCAGATAGCGGAAGCGTCCAATATTGAGCTGGGCGAGGTGCCGCGTGTCGCTCATCGCACTACTCCGCCGCCTCGGACACCGGCGAGTCGAGCACGCCCTCGGCGTCGGGATTGGCGGTGTATTGGTCGATGCGCCGCTCGATCTCGGGGCGGAAGTGCCGCAAGAGCCCCTGCACCGGCCAGGCGGCGCCGTCGCCGAAGGCGCAGATGGTGTGGCCCTCGATCTGGGTCGTGACTTGCCAGAGCATGTCGATCTCGCGCTTTTGCGCGCGGCCATCGGCCATCCGATTGAGCAGGCGCCACATCCAGCCCATGCCTTCGCGGCAGGGCGTGCATTGGCCGCAGCTCTCGTGCTTGTAGAAATAGGAGATGCGCGCCATGGCGCGCACGATATCGGCGCTTTTGTCCATGGCGATGACGGCGGCGGTGCCGAGCGCCGATTTCTTGTCGCGGCAGCCGTCGAAATCCATCAACAGCGTATCGGCCTGATCGGGCCCGGCCGGAATAAGCGGCATCGACGAGCCGCCGGGAATGACGGCGAGCAGATTGTCCCAGCCGCCGCGCACGCCGCCGGCATGCTTCTCGATCAGTTCGCGCAGCGGAATACCCATCTGCTCTTCGACATTGCACGGCCGCTCGACATGACCCGAGATGCAAAAGAGCTTGGTGCCGCTGTTGTTCGGCCGGCCGATGCCGGCGAACCAGGCGGCACCGCGCCGCATGATGTCAGGCACCTGGGCGATGGTCTCGACATTGTTGACGGTAGTCGGGCAGCCATAGAGGCCCATATTGGCCGGGAACGGCGGCTTCAATCGCGGCTGGCCCTTCTTGCCTTCGAGGCTCTCAAGCAGCGCCGTCTCTTCGCCGCAAATATAAGCGCCGGCGCCATGATGCACGACGATGTCGAAGTCGTAGCCATGGATGTTGTTCTTGCCAATGAGCTTGGCCTCATAGGCCTGCTCGACCGCCGCTTCCAGCCGCTCGCGCTCGCGGATGAACTCGCCGCGGATGTAGATGTAGCAATTGTGCACGCCCATGGCGCAGCCGGCGATCAGACAGCCTTCGATCAAGAGATGCGGATCGTGCCGCATCACCTCGCGGTCCTTGCAGGTGCCGGGCTCCGACTCGTCGGCGTTGACGACCAGATAGCCCGGCCGGCCATCGGACTGTTTGGGCATGAACGACCATTTCAGCCCGGTCGGGAATCCGGCGCCGCCGCGGCCGCGCTGGCCGGAGGCCTTCATCTCGTTGACGATGGTATCGCGGCCCTTTTCCAGGATCGCCTTGGTGTTGTCCCAGCCCCCGCGGGCGCGCGCGCCATCGAGGCCCCAGCCATGATGGCCGTAGAGATTTTTGAAGATGCGATCCTTGTCGGCGAGCATTTTGTTGTCCGCGTCTCGTGCTAGGCAGGCTTCGGATCGGTTGCGCCGCCGCCCTGCGACGCGGCGCCGGACTGACCGGCGGGCGTCGTTACTTGGTAGATCGATGGATCCGTCAGCGTGTTGGCGCCGCCGACCGGCGCGGAATTCTGCCGGTCGATCTGCGGTCCCGGCCTCGGGCTTCTTCCCGCCGCCAGATCGTTGAGGATGCGCGTGAGCGTCTCCGGCGTGAGGTCCTCGTAATAATCGGCGTTGATCTGCACCATCGGCGCGTTGACGCAGGCGCCCAGGCACTCGACTTCGGTCCATGAGAAGACGCCGTCGGCGGTGACCTCATTCTCGTGACCGATCATCCGGTGCAGCACTTTCTTGAGCGCGTCGGCACCGCGCAGCATGCACGGCGTCGTGCCGCAGAACTGCACGTGGAAGCGCCCGACCGGCGACAGATTGAACATGGTGTAGAAGGTCGCCACTTCCAACACGCGGATTTTCGCCATGCCGAGCAGGTCCGCCACCGCCTCGATCGCCTTTTGCGGCAGCCAGCCGCCGGATTGCTCCTGCGCGCGCCACAGAATCGGGATCACCGCGGATTGCTGACGGCCGGGCGGATATTTGGCCATCCGCGCCTTCGCCCATTCGAGATTTTCTGGCGTGAAGGCGAAGCTCGGCGGCTGCTTTTCGGCAAGGCGGCGCACGCTCATCGGTCGACCTCGCCGAACACGACGTCGATCGAGCCCAAGATCGCCGATATGTCGGCCAGCATGTGCCCGCGCGAGAGGAAATCCATGGCCTGCAGATGCGCGAAGCTCGGCGCGCGGATCTTGCACTTGTACGGCTTGTTAGAGCCGTCGGCGATCAGATAGACGCCGAACTCGCCTTTGGGCGCCTCGACCGCCGCATACACTTCGCCGGGCGGCACATGGAAGCCTTCGGTGTAAAGCTTGAAGTGATGGATGAGCGACTCCATCGAACGCTTCATCTGCGCGCGGTGCGGCGGCGTGATCTTGTTGTCGTCGACGACGACCGGGCCCTGCCCTTCCGGCGCGCGCAGTTTCTCCACGCATTGCTTCATGATGCGGATCGACTGGCGCATCTCTTCCATGCGGATGCAATAGCGGTCGTAGCAGTCGCCGTTCTTGCCCACCGGGATATCGAAATCCATCTCCGCATAGCATTCGTAAGGCTGCGCCTTGCGCAAATCCCACACCGCGCCCGAGCCGCGCACCATGACGCCGGAAAAGCCCCAGGCCCAGGCGTCTTCCAGCTTCACCACGCCGATATCGACATTGCGCTGCTTGAAGATGCGGTTCTCGGTCAGCAATTCCTCGAGATCGTCGCACACTTTGAGGAACGGGTCGCAGAACGCCCCGATGTCGTCGACCAGTTGGGACGGCAGATCCTGGTGCACGCCGCCGATGCGGAAATAGGCGGCATGCATGCGCGAGCCTGAGGCGCGCTCGTAAAAGCCCATCAGCTTCTCGCGCTCCTCGAAGCCCCAGAGCGGCGGCGTGAGCGCGCCGACATCCATCGCTTGCGTGGTGACGTTGAGAAGATGCGACAGCAGGCGGCCGATTTCGCAGTAGAGCACGCGGATGAGCTGCCCGCGTTTGGGCAGCGTGAGGCCGAGCAACTTTTCCGCCGCCAGGCAGAATGCGTGTTCCTGGTTCATCGGCGCGACGTAATCAAGCCGGTCGAAATACGGGACCGCTTGCAGATAGGTCTTGTGCTCGATCAGCTTCTCGGTGCCGCGGTGCAACAGGCCGATATGCGGATCGACCCGCTCGACCACTTCGCCATCGAGTTCGAGCACGAGGCGCAAGACGCCGTGCGCGGCCGGATGCTGCGGCCCGAAATTGATGGTGAAGTTGCGTTCGGTCTCAGCCATCAGGCAACCTGCTCGAGCTTTGCCGCTTTCGCAGCCAGGCGCGCATTGAACTTATCCCAGTTCACTACGAAGCGTTCGTGTCGGCCTTCGCCGATGAGATCGGCCCCGTCGTGCGCCTTGACATTGAAAGCGATCCGCCGATCGACAATTTGGGTGCATTCGGCATCGACCGTGACGGTCACGCCCACCGGCGTCGCCGCGATATGGCTGACATCCACATGCACGCCCACGCTGCCTTCGCCGGCATCGAGGTGGCGGCCCAACAGCTCGGTGCAAGCGCGCTCCATCAGCATGATCATAAAGCCGGTGGCGAACACTTTCGGCATCGAGGCGATGATGGGAGATTCGGGATACGTGTGGGGTACCGTGGTGCGCTCCGCCACGGTGTAGGTGACGCGGTGTGTAAGGCCGGGCGTGAGCGTCGCCTTCATGCTCAGGACCCCTTGCCCGGCTCTTGCCCGCCGCCGCGCTTGCCGGCCTTCTCGTCGCCCGGCAGCATGTACTCGGTGCCCTCCCATGGCGAGAGAAAATCGAAGTTGCGGAATTCCTGCGCCAGCCGCACCGGCGCATAGACGACGCGCTTGAGCTCGTCGTCGTAGCGCACCTCGACAAAGCCCGTGAGCGGAAAATCCTTGCGCAGCGGATGGCCGTCGAAGCCGTAATCCGTGAGCAGCCGGCGCATATCGGGATGGCCGGTGAACACCACGCCGTAAAGGTCGAAAGCCTCGCGCTCGAACCAATCCGCGCCCGGATAGACCCCGATGATCGAATCGACCGGTGTGCTTTCGTCCGTTTCGATCTTCACGCGTATGCGCAGGTTATGCTTGGGCGAAAGCAGGTGATAGACCACGTCGAAACGGGGCTCGCGGCCGAGCCAGTCGACCGCCGTCACATCGACGATGTTCCAGAACAGACAACGCGGATCGTCGCGCAGAAAGCGCATGACCGAAACGATGTCGCGCGCTTGCGCCTGCACCGTCAGTTCACGATGCGCGACCGTGTAGCCAGTGACCGAAGCAGACAGCGCGTCGGCAATCGTCCGGCCGAGGGTATCGAGGGCTTCATCCATCGTCAGCGTTCGATCGTAGCGGTGCGGCGGATTTTCTTCTGCAGGAGAAGCACACCGTAGAGGAGCGCCTCGGCGGTCGGCGGGCAGCCCGGCACATAGATATCGACCGGAACGATACGGTCGCAGCCGCGCACCACCGAATACGAATAATGGTAGTAGCCGCCGCCATTGGCGCAGGATCCCATCGAGATGACGTAACGCGGCTCCGGCATCTGGTCGTAGACCTTGCGCAAAGCCGGCGCCATTTTGTTGGTGAGCGTGCCGGCGACGATCATCACGTCGGATTGTCGCGGCGAACCGCGCGGGGCGAAGCCGAAACGCTCGGCGTCGTAGCGCGGCATCGACATCTGCATCATCTCGACCGCGCAGCAGGCGAGCCCGAAGGTCATCCACATGAGCGAGCCGGTGCGCGCCCAGGCGATGAGGTCGTCGGCCGCCGCAACCAGGAAACCCTTGTCGGACAACTCGCTATTGAGGTCGGCAAAAAACGGATCGTCGACCGCGGCCACTTTGCCGCCGGGTGCGGCCAGCGAGGTCTGGCGCGGGGTCACGAGCGCGGGTTCGCTCAGCTCCATTCGAGCGCTCCCTTCTTCCACTCATAGATAAAGCCGATCGTGAGCACCGCAAGGAACAGCATCATCGACCAGAAGCCGAACAGGCCGAGCTTGCCGAACGCCACCGCCCAGGGAAACAGGAAGCTCACCTCGAGGTCGAAGATGATGAAGAGAATGGCGACCAGATAGAACCGCACATCGAACTTCATGCGCGCGTCGTCGAAGGCATTGAAGCCGCACTCATAGGCCGAGAGCTTTTCCGGATCCGGCTGCTTGTAGGCCAGAAGAAACGCGGAGAGGAGAAGCGCAATGCCGATAGCGGCGGCCACCCCGATGAAAACGACGAGCGGCAGGTAGGCGAGCAGCAAGTCGTGGAGCGATTGGGTCATTCGGCAGCTCCTCTGGTCGGCCGTCGCCGGACGGCCCCCGTTCCTAGCTCAGGAACGTGCCGTCCATACGACGCTTCCGGGCAAGCATACGACGCCTCCGCGCAAGCCGGGACCGCCGATTTGCCCCAAATCTGAAGCGGATTCGCGCTGGAAAACTGAACTTTGGTCCCTTAGCGCAGTGCACAAAGAGGCGCAAGCCGGGCTGTGAGTTAAGCGGCCAGGTTAAGCGGCCATTGTATCTCCGTCCGCCACGCGCCGGCGCGGCAGGCAGCCGCCGGCCGAACCGGCGGCTTAGAATTCGGTAGATTGGAATCAATGTCGCCGCTGACGGGGCCAGGCCCGATGGAACAAGGGTGACCCCCGAAACACGGAGTCCGATTTTTGCGCCGGCCGGAGTCGGATATTGCCAGGCAAGGAGGGCTAACATGTTGAAAAGACTGGCGGGAGCGACGGGGCTCGAACCCGCGACCTTCGGCGTGACAGGCCGACGCTCTAACCAACTGAGCTACGCCCCCGCGGGCGCCGAGGGCAATTAAGGCGCGGCTCCCTGCAAGTCAAGGATTGTCGCCCAAAATCGGCCTTTTCCGCTTGCCTTTTGCAGGCTGTTCAGCGCATCCAGATCACTTCGGAGTCGCGAAAACATCGGTGGAATCGGCAAAACAAGCGTGGTCAGCCGAAGCCGAATCGTCTAACGCATCGATGTGACGGGCACTTTTAGCCCCTCACAGCTTCACGAGGAGGGTCTCATGGCAATCAAACCAGCCACAACCGTTACATTGAAACATCTCGCGGCAAGCATCGCGGAAGATAATGAGCTTTCGAAAAAACAGGCGGAAGCCATCCTCGGCGGTCTGGTCGGCCAGATCGTCAAGCATCTGAAAAAGGGCGAACGCATCCGCATCGGCGGGCTAGGCATCCTGCAAGTCCGCAAGCGCGCCGCGCGCATGGGCCGCAATCCCGCCACCGGCGAAGCCATTCAAATCAAGGCGAGCAAAAAGGTCGCGTTCCGCGCCTCGAAGGAATTGAAAGA
This sequence comes from uncultured Alphaproteobacteria bacterium, assembly GCA_963831135.1. Taxonomy (GTDB): domain Bacteria; phylum Pseudomonadota; class Alphaproteobacteria; order Rhizobiales; family Xanthobacteraceae; genus BOG-931. The sequence goes on along the minus strand of CAWHPH010000039.1, from coordinate 88,136 downwards.
AGCGATCTGAGCAGCACAACGAGATCGAAGATCGGGATCGAAGGACAGACACATGGTCTGTCCTTCCTCATCTATCTCGCCGGGTGATTGCTGTTCCGATTCATTGCAGCTTTCGCAAGCAGCACGCCGCGAAGGCTGGTGGGCGGTGACGGACTCGAACCGCCGACATTCTGCGTGTAAAGCAGACGCTCTACCAACTGAGCTAACCGCCCTGCGGGGAGATTTATCTCCCTACGATAGCACGGCGCAAGGCCAGCATCCGATGCCCAGCATCCGATGCCCGATTGCCACACAACACATGAAAGTCGTGGGCATTTGCCGCGCCAGCGTGGCACGCCTGCGCTTCTATGACATAGTCGTTGCAGCGGGATCTCCGCACGAGGGGTAAATAATGCTTCGCACGATTGCTCTTGCGACCGCTCTTACGTTGATCGCAATCCCAATGGTGTCGGCTCAGGTGCCGAAACAGCCGCCGCCCGTGGCCAACCCAATGGGGCAAGGGGATGCAAGGGAACGCGCGGCCTGCCATCCGGACGTCGTCCGCTACTGCAAGCAACTGATCAAGGACGACGCCAACGCGGATGTTTTCGGCATTCTCAACTGCCTGCAAGCCAACCGGCAACGAATCAGCAAAGCCTGCAACCAGGTGCTGGTCAGCCACGGACAATAACGGGCAACGGCGCTGTTGCGGCGCACCGGACCCTGCTTGGCGGTGCTTGCCGCCGCCAGGCCTCACCGCACAGTCACGCTAAATCCATTTATTCCGTTGAGTGAGCCACGAGCGCATCCTCGCCGTGCTCGGCGTCTTCGCTGTCGCCGCCGGCGCGTGCCACATGCTCGGCCAGGCGCACCCATGATTGCGCTAGCGTGATCCAGAGGGCCTTATCGTTGGCGTCCTCCGAGGCCCGTGCCATCGCCACGCACTCTTCGGCGCACCGCCGATGATCCCGATTGGTCCCCATTTCCGCATCCCCGACTGCGCAAAACCGCGCCAATTATGACGGGGTAAGTGCGGCAGAGAATCGATCATCCCATGGCCGAATGCGGGCCTGTACGAGCTCGCGCTAACGGCGACTCGGTCCTTCGCAACTGCGGCACGGCTTTATCGGTAGAGTTAAGAAAGTCTCGCCAAGACAAGCCCGTGGCATGCATTCAGTTCTTAGCTGCACTGCAACAAAATCCATGGTGCAGTGCACACTTGGACCTATATTCGGCGCATGATTCCGGTGTCACCGGAGAACCTGCCGGGGAAAAGGACCTGAACCATGCTGACCTCCATCGCACGCCTCATTCAGGCCTGGAAGCGGCACGAGGCCGTGAAGCGCGAGCTTTCACACCTCACCGACCGTGAATTGGCCGATATCGGCATCACCCGTTCGGACATCGACCGGATCGCTTCCCAGGAAGCGCATAGCTGAACGAGGCGCAAAGCCGCAAAATGGCGCCCGCGATTCGCAGGCGCTATTTTTTTGCGCGCGGCTTCACCTTTTGAACAGCCCCATGATCTGCGCCTTGGCCAGCGTGTTGAAATGTAAATTAAAGCCGACAACCGCAGCGGAAGTGTCCGCCTTCACGTCGAGCTTGTCTGTCTTTACGGCAAACACGGTGAATAGATAGCGGTGCGGATGATCGCCGGCGGGCGGACACGGCCCGCCATAGCCGGGGCCGCCGAAATCGGTGCGTGTCTGCAATGCACCCGCTGGCAGCGTGCCTCCCGAACTGCCCGCGCTCTCGGCGAGCTCGCTCACACTGGCCGGGATATTCACCACCAGCCAGTGCCAAAACCCCGAGCCGGTCGGCGCGTCGGGGTCGTAGCAGGTGACGGCGAAACTTTTCGTCCCCTCCGGTACGCCCGACCACGTCAGATGCGGCGACTTGTTGCCGCCGGCGCAGCCAAAGCCAAAATCGGCCGAGAGGATAAAATCGCTCGGCAGATAGTCGCCATCCTTGAAACTATTGCTGCTGACTGTGAACGTCATGGGCCATCTCCTTTCGCAGTAAGCAATCCGCGTGGTCGGCTGGGCCGAGATTGTTGTAGCAAGAGCAAGCTGAGAGTTTGCGCGAACGCGCGGCGTGGCAAGAATAGTCCGGCATCTGCCGTTGCGAAAAGCGATATCGAAGGTCAGCCGTCGTGCTCATTCATCTGCTAACGAAGACGCCATGCCCGTTGTTTCGCTGATCGAGGCGGCGGCGCTCCTGCCCGCGCGCGGCGCGCTGATCGGTCTCGATCTCGGCACCAAGACCATCGGCGTCGCCGTGACCGATCCGGACCGGCGCCTTGCTACTGCGGTCGAGACGATCGCAAGGAAACGCTTCGGCGACGACGCCAAACGGTTGTTTGCGCTCTCCGCCGAGCGACGCATTGTCGGCTTCGTGCTCGGGCTGCCGATCAATATGGACGGCACCGAGGGTCCGCGCGCGCAGGCAACGCGCGCGTTCGCCCGCAACCTCGCGAAGCTGACGGAGCTTCCGATCGCGCTGTGGGACGAGCGGCTCTCGACGGCCGCGGTCGAACGCGCGCTGATCGAAGCCGATGTCAGCCGCGGCAAGCGTAAGGCGGTGATCGACCAGCACGCCGCCGCCTACATTTTGCAGGGCGCACTCGACCGGCTGGCGAGCATTTCCCGGGCGCAACGCATCACAGAGTGATGCGCTGCAGAACCGGGATCTTTGCGGACGCCGAGTCTGGAAAGGTCCCGGATCAGCGGCGCACCGCTGCCGCGCTGCACCGCGTCCGGGACACGTATGTGTTTCACCCCTCCGGCAGCGCGCGCTGCAAGAGCGTCTCGGCGGTTCGGGCTTCGATGTCGTCGGCGCCGTAAAGCGCGGCGTGCTGCCGCTCAACGCGCGTGCGCACGAAGGCTTCGGTGACGGCGGCGGGCGCGGTCGCCTCGAGCGCGGCGGCGGCCGCAAGCGTCGCAAGCTTACCGACGGTGATCCGCGCTTTGGCCTCGCTTTCGAAATCGTTCATCGTCTCGAAGAGGTCGCCTTCGCTCCTGAGCAACGGCGCCGCGCTCTGCGCCAAATCGGCGAAGAAGTCGGCGGCCTCGCTCTCGCGCCGCAATGCGCGCAAAACGTCGAGGCACATGACGTTGCCCGAGCCTTCCCAGATCGCATTGACCGGCGCCTCGCGATAGAGCCGCGGCAACACGCTTTCCTCCACGTAACCGTTGCCGCCGAGGCATTCCATCGCTTCGTAGATGAAGCTCGGCGCCGTCTTGCAGATCCAGTATTTCGCCGCGGGCGTGACGAGCCGCGCATAAGCGGCTTCGCGCGGATCGCCGGCGGCACGGTCGAAGGCGCGTGCAAGCCGCATGATCAGCGCCACCGCGCCTTCGACTTCCAGCGCCAGATCGGCAAGCACCGCCCGCATCATCGGCTGATCGTAGAGGTGCCGCTGGAACACCGAGCGATAGCGGCAATGATGCACGGCCTGCGCCAGCGCCATGCGCATGAAGCCGGCCGAGGCGAGCCCGCAATCGAGCCGCGTCAGTTGCACCATCTGGATGATGGTGCGGATGCCGGCGCCCTCCTCGCCCACCCGCAAGGCGTAAGCGCCGGCGAATTCGATCTCGCTCGAGGCGTTGGAGCGGTTGCCGAGCTTGTCCTTGAGCCGCTGCAGGCGCAGCGCATTGACCGAACCGTCGGGGCGAAAGCGCGGGACGAAAAAGCACGTGAGCCCGCCGGCCGCCTGCGCCAGCACCAGGAAGGCGTCGCACATGGGCGCGGAGAGGAACCATTTGTGCCCGACGATGGTGTAGAAATCTCCGGCCGGCGTGGCGGTGGTGATGTTGGCGCGCACATCGGTGCCGCCCTGCTTTTCCGTCATGCCCATGCCGAGCGTCATGCCCGGCTTTTCCCACCATGGCCGGAAGGTTGGGTCGTAATTCGTCGCCACCACTTTCGGCGCGACTTTGGCCAATAGCGCCGGATCGGGAGCGAGCGCCGCCAGCGCCGCGCGCGTCATGGTGATGGGGCACAAATGCCCGCTCTCGACCTGCGCCGCCATGTAGTAGCGCGCCGCGCGCGCCACTTCGGCCGGTGGCGCGGCGCGCGTGCCTGCGGGCGTCCAGGTGGAGGCATGCAATCCGGCAGCGATGCTGGCGCGCATGAAATCGTGATAGGCCGGATGGAACTCGACCACGTCGCGCCGGAAGCCTTTGGGGTCGAAGGGGTAAAGCTTCGGCGTGTTTTCGTTGGCCCGCCGCGCGGCCGCGAACATCTCGGGCGTGCCCCATTCCCGTCCGAACGCGGCGAGCGCCGGCGCCTCGTCGCCGGCGCCGTTTGCCCGCACCGCCTCCTGCAGCGGCAGATCGCTCGAAAACAGATCGATGTTTTCGTAAGGCGGCGACTGGTTGAACACTTCCTGGGTGTCGAAGCGCGGCAGCGTGTTCATGGCGATGGACCCTCATTGGGGGGTGAAGGCATCCTACCACGATCCGGAACCGCAGAATTCGCTAATCTCCGCGGTTGATATTCCCGTCCGAACGCGTCCGCGGGCTTGCCGGACCGCTCGGATTGGGCCTATAGCACCGCTTTGATGACGAAAGCCCAGCCGCTTACGCGCCACATCGTCTCGATCAATGATCTGACCAACAAGGAGATCGAAACGATCTTCCAGGTCGCGGCGGGGTTTTTGAAGGAACTCTCCGACGACAACATCCCCTACCGGATCGGACGCGGCACCTCGATCGCGTCGAAATTCATCCTGGCGAGCCTGTTCTACGAGCCTTCCACCCGCACGCGCCTGTCGTTCGAAAGCGCCATGCTGCGGCTCGGCGGGGCCAATATCACGAGCGCCGATCCGGCCGTCAGCTCGGCCGCCAAGGGCGAAAGCCTCGCCGACACCATCCGCGTGATCGGCAATTACGCCGACATCATCGTGATCCGCCACCCGCGCGACGGGGCCGCCCGGCTCGCCGCCGAATATTCGCAAATCCCCGTGATCAATGGCGGCGACGGCAGCCACGAGCATCCGACGCAGACGCTGTGCGACCTGTTCACATTGCGCTCGAAGAAAAAGGGCCTCAAGAACATGAAGGTCGCCATTTCCGGCGATCTCAAAGGCAGCCGCACCATTCACTCTTTCGTCTATGCGCTGGCCCGTTTCGGCGCCACCATCGATCCCCTGCCCGCCCCCGGCATGGAATTGCCGGCGCATGTCGACCGCCGGCTGCGCGAGGAATTTCACTGCCGCATGATTTCCAAAACGACGGGACTAGCGGCCGGCCCGATCGACGCGCTCTATGTCACCGCCGATCAGCCGCACCAGCTCTCGCTCTATGCCGAGCCGGAGGAAGTGGATTACGGCCTCATTCTGAAGCAGAAGACCGACGCCGTGTATGTCACGCGGTTTCAGAAAGAGCGCTGGAGCGAGAAAGAGCGGCCGTATCCGAAGATCGACGCCAAGTTTCTGGGCCAGGACAAATACTCGCAAGCGAGCGTCATGCACCCGCTGCCGCGGGTCAACGAGCTCGACGCCTCGCTCGACAGCGATCGCCGCGCCATCTATTTCCGCCAGGCGGCTTACGGCGTACCCGTGCGCATGGCGCTGATTTCGCTCTTGCTGCATCTGCACCGGAACAAATCGCTGCACAAATTCGCCGGCGGCTTCGCCAAGCCGGAGCATCCGCTGCATGTGCAGCCGATCGGATCGGGCATCGAATGCGTCAACCCCAATTGCATCACCCGCGATCCCGCCGAACGGCAATACGCGGCCAACAAATTTTATGTCGTGGAGGAAAAGTCGGCGCAGCACCGCCGGCTGCGCTGCCTTTATTGCGAAACCGATATCGAGGCGGAAGCGGCGGCGCATTTCGTCGTCAGCGACACGACGCGCAAGACCTACTCGCCGGGATTGGCCGCGCTGGCGCGGGCGCCGGCCGACAGGCTCAAGCATCTCATCATCCACGCGAGCGAAGCGGAGGCCGAGGCGGCGGGATTTTCCCCGCGCGAAACGCGCAAGAAGGCCGGCGCTGGGTAGCGAAGCGGGCCGGGTTCGCTGCAGCGCATGGCGCGAAGGCGGAAGCAACCGGGCAAATGGAGAATTTGCGGGGGATGAGCTTGGCCGTTTGTCGATCGGCCTTCAGCTGCTGATGTTCATAAGCTCGTGCTGATCGAGAATGGTAAGGAAACGCCCCTCCATTTCGATAACACCGCGCCTGCGCATGTCTCCGATTATCCGGCTGACATGAACGACCGTGAGACCCGCGGCATCCGCGATATGCTGCAGCCGCAGTGGAAACGCGAACCGAAGGTCGTGAACCAGATTTCGCTCGCCCAGGCGCTCCAGCAACCCCAGAACAAGCCGGGCGATGCGCGCCTCGGCGGTTCGGTGCCCAAGATCGGTCGCCAATTTCTCAACTTCTTCCTTCCTTCGCACCCACATAGCGGAAAATTCATCAAATACTTTTCGATCGCTCCCCAGCGCCGTCCTCAGGTCTGCTTTGTTGATCATGCAGTAGTGAACGTCGGTGACCGCCTCAATTGAAATCTCCGAACGATCCTGGAACACCGCAGCCGCGGAGGTGATATCGCCCGCCAGCAAAAAGGATAGAATCTGACGATTGCCATCGGGCAACGGAATATAGGCGCATGCCCATCCATCACAAATGATGGCAACCGAGTTGGATGTTTCGTTGGTGCGATAAATAGTTCGCCGCCTGAGGGCGAATTTGTGCGATTGCGCCACAGGCGCCGGGCTCGATCGCAGATTTTCCGCTGCACGCAGTCGCTCGTCGCAAAATAACGTGCCGCAAAGACTGCCTTGGGTGCGCAAAGCGCAATCTAAACACGGGGACCTTTGTCCCTCGTGCATTGGCGGCACTGACGTTTGTCCGTCGAGCGGCCCCAGTATCGAATGACGATAGTCCGACAGTCTTCTATTCCTCTCGTCGCAATAGTGCAATTATCCGGGATGCGGGGCGCTTCTTTAAGCGCGACTGAATGCAGATAACGCACTACTTCAAAGTCCGGCATTTAAGCTGATTCGAGAAACAATGCACGCGCCGTCGGGCTGAGACCCGGGGAGAACTCGTCAGCAGCAGCGCACTGGGCGTCAGCCAGTTTCACGAAACAATTGCTCCCTTTCGGCGAATGCCGCTTGTAACCGGCCGATCTGCTGAGCAAGCGCATCTATTCTCTGCCCGATTTCCGCAACGTATAGGTTCAGAGCTTCCTCGCCTTCGAGCGACGTACTCCGCACTTGCGGATTCGATCGCTGAGTGTGCTTCCTTCCGATCGTCATTGGCTTTGTTTCATGTGTTGTCACCAGGGCTCGGCCTCGCGGAACGCTTTTCGCGGAGGACGCTTTAGAACTCCTTCCAATCGGGCTCGTTCTTGATGGCGCTAGCCAGGGCTGTCCGCGTGCGCCCGATCGGCCCGCCATTCGCCGCGGCGGCGGCTCGTTTCGGCGACGACGTTTTTGCGCCTTTGCCGCCCGGCCCGGCCTGGCTGATTTCCGCTTGTGAGCTTCGCGCCGCCGGCGTTGGCGCGCGGTGAGCCATGCCCGGCGCCATAGCCGCCGCTTCGTCGATGCGGAAGAGCGCGACCCGTTCATTCAAGGCTTGCGCTTGATGCTCCAGCGTCTTCGCGGTCGCGGCATTCTCCTCGACCAGCGCCGAATTTTGCTGCGTGACTTCGTCCATCTGCGTCAGCGCTTTGTTGACTTGCTCGATGCCGGTCGCTTGCTCGGCGCTGGCGGCGGCGATTTCGGAAACGATCGCCGCGACTTTGTTGATCAACTCGACGATGTCGTCGAGCGCCGTGCCGGCTTTGTTGACCAGATCCACTCCCTCCCGCACTTGGTTGTTGGAGTTGGTGATCAGGTCCTTGATATCCTTGGCCGCCTGCGAAGCGCGTTGCGCCAGGCTGCGAACTTCCGACGCCACGACCGCAAAGCCGCGGCCCGCCTCGCCTGCGCGCGCCGCCTCGACCGCCGCGTTGAGCGCCAGCAAGTTGGTCTGCCGGGCGATCTCGTCGATCACGCCGATGATGTCGGAAACCTTGTGCGAGGATTTATCGATCAACGCCATGGCTTCGACCGCCTTGGCAACCACCTGGCCGCCGCGATCCGCGACTTCACGGGTGTTGTTCGCAGAATCGTTGGCCTGCTGGGCGTTCTCCGCGTTCTTCTTCACCGTCGCCGAGATTTCCTCCATCGAGGCCGAAGTCTCTTCCAGGCCGGCAGCTTGCTCCTCGGTGCGCTGCGAGAGGTCGGTGGTGCTGGTCGATATTTCGGCCGATGCGTTGGCAACTTCGCGGGCCGCTTGCTTCACCTCGCGAATGACATCGGAAAACAATTCGCACAACTTATTCATTGCAGCGGCGAGATTGTGGAAGAACCCGGTTTTATCTTCGAGCGTGAGACGCCGCGCAAGGTCGCCATCGATGGCTGCCTGCACCATACCGTTGATTTCTTCCTCGATGGCTTTTTCGGCGGTCGTGTCTTTCCATTCCACAACCGTGCCGAGCCGTCGATCATCGGCGCCTTTCGCAACCGACGCGATCAGGTGGAACTTGCGCACGCCCACCTTGATATCCGCTTCGAACGTGCCGTTGAGATTTTCGATGAGACGCCGCTGGTGCGCCGGATTCTTGTGGAACACGTCCATCGGTGCGCCAAGCAATTTTTCGCTGTCGAAATTCGGCAGTTCCTTGCGCAGATCGGCCTCGGCGGCCTTGAGCATTTTGACCAAGGTATTATTCATGTAGATGATGTTGCAGTTCTCGTCTGCCACCATCACGTTGGTCGTGCAGGAATTGAGCGCGCTGCGGATGCGGGCCGCAGCGACCTCCAGTTTCTTTTGTTCGGTTTCATCCTTCCACTCGACGACGGTGCCGACGCGACCACCGCCGTCGCTCCGGATCGGCGTCACGACGAGATGAAAGTTCCTGCCGCCGACATTGAGATCGGTTTCAAACGTCGTCGTGAGACCGTCCAGCAAGCGGCGTTGATGTGACGGATTCCTGTGAAAGACGTCGATATTCATACCGATGAGCTTGCGAGCATTGAGCGCGGGAATATCCCGTCGGAGATCGGCCTCGGCCGCGTGCATCATCTCCGTCATCGTCTTGTTCATGTAGACGATATTGTAGTTCTCATCGGCCACCATCACGTTGGTCTTGCAGGCCTCAAGAGCCGAACGAACGACGACGTCATTCGACGTTTGCGCCTCGCCGGCCGCCGGCGGCTTGGAAATGAGTTGCAGGATAAGCGCGGCCGCGGCCGCGGCGATAACCAAAAATCCGAGCGTATAGACGATCGCCGGCGAACCAAATTGGATCGCCGCCGTCTCGCAAATCTGCAAACCAAACGCCAGCGCCAGCGCCCAAAAGAGGAACCCGCGCGCGCTCGATTGAGCCCTGATGCCGCTCATCGACGCCGCGTGACGATTGATGACGCTCATGTGATGTTTCCTCCGTTCGCGTTCCGACAACCTGATCTTTGCGAATTTCGCTGGAGTGCTTCCTCCACGGCTCACCGAAACATGGGGCCGGAATGATCGATCTTCCGGGCACCGCATCTACCGATCGAAATGAATGAAGTGGCGACGGTTTCATTGCCTCCGCATTCGTCATTGGGGCACGCTTACTCCGGCCGTTCGTTAGGACATGCGTCAGCGAGACCTCGGCAACGGCATCCGCCGCATCGTTTCGAATCCTTTATTTCAGCAGTGGGACAAAGTTCGCTTCGGCGGGCTTAAAGGCAATTTAAAGTTGGCGTAAGTTGCAAGTAACTTCGTCCACGGCGGTTATTATCCGTTGTTCTTAATCTCGATGATTATCCGAGCGGCCATCGGACGGCTGAAGTTTATCGGACGGCTGAAGTTTAAGGTCGGCCGGGCATGCGCAACGGTTGTCGCGATTGCGCGCTTCGCAACCGGAGCAGTCCGCGGCGGGTCGTGTGCCGACACGGCCCCGCGTTGCCGCTATGTCTGCTCTACCGCCGATGACGAACAGCCGGTGGTCATTCCTGCCGGTTGAGTCTGGGCAGTGCCTCGCACTGACGTCCAAACTATCCCGATTCAAGCTTTCGCATGGCGGAACGCATCGGTAATCTTCCGCCATGGTGCACGCGCTGTCGTCCTGCCTCTTCGCTTTCCTGTTTGGCTATCTGTGCGGCTCGATCCCGTTCGGCATCCTGCTCACGCGGCTCGCCGGCGGGCCGGATCTGCGCAGCGTCGGTTCAGGCAATATCGGCGCGACCAACGTATTGCGCACCGGCCGCAAGGCTCTGGCCGCGGCGACGCTCGTTGGCGACATGCTCAAGGGTACCGTCGCCGTTCTGCTGACCGGTTATCTGCTCGGCCGGGACTTCGCGATTGTCGCCGCGGTCGGCGCTTTCCTCGGCCACCTTTTCCCGGTCTGGCTTCGCTTCCGCGGCGGCAAAGGCGTGGCGACCTATATCGGCGTTCTGCTGGGCATCGCCTGGCCCGCGGCCATCGTCTTTTGCGCGATCTGGCTCGCGGTCGCGGCCGCGACCCGCTATTCGTCGCTTGCCGCGCTGATCGCCAGCGCGGCAACGCCGGCCTTCCTGTGGTGGCGCGGCGACATTGCCGACGCGCAGGTGTTTTTATTGCTGTCGGTCGTGCTGTGGATCAAGCACCGCGCCAATATCGGACGGCTACTGCACGGCACCGAGGGCAGGATCGGCGCGCAGCCCACGAGCGTCGGCGCCTCGTAACGCATCGGCGTTGCAATGACGCGCGTGGAGCTACTTCGAGCAGGTGCCGTTGGACGTGTGGCAATACTGGCCCGCATGGCAAAAATGCCAATGCCGCGAGTTGCCGGCGCGGCACTCGCAGGTCTTGGCGCTGACCAAGCCCTCCGGGCAATGCGCAAACCGCTTGAACTTGATGGCGGCAAGAGCGTCTTGCGCCAGTAAGCATGTGAATATGCACGAAAGAACGACAATGGATTTTTTCACGCTTCCCCTCGCCGCCTGATGCGCCGCGCTGACACGGCCTCACTGATCGTATCGGAAATCACATCGCTTGGCGCCCGACCGCCGCACGCACCGGCGCGCCATGGGTCTGCGGAATCTTGTCGGCGAACAATTCGACGATCTTGTCGGCCTCATCGGAGGCGGCGGGCAACCGCAACGCTTCGTCGACATAGTTTTTCGACGCCGGATCTTTCTTGATCCGCTTCATCACCCGGTAGTAGCGCAGATAGAGCGTCAGCCATTGCCAGAAGACACTGGAAAAATCGAACGCGCGCCAAGGATAGAACAAGAGCGGATTTACCATCGGCATGCTGGAGCGGCGCTGCGTGCGCGACTTGCGGCGGACCAGCCCGAATTGCAGCGGATGCACGCCTTCGATCCGCACCGCGCCGGAGAAGATCGCCAGCAAGCTGACCAGCTTGCTGGTCTGCAGCCGGCTCGCCACCGCCCGCCGCATGATCTTCTCGACATGCTCGTCGGTGTAATAGCGCGCAAAGGCATCCTTGTAGACTTCCGTCCACTTCTGCCGCGTCATCCGCGGATGATCGGTGCAGGCGTGTTCGAGATCGTATTTGTTCAGATCGGGATCGAGGTCGACGCCGGCGGCATGAAGTTTCTTATGGTCCTCGGAGCCCGGCAGCGGCGTCAGGCAGAAGAATTCCAGGATATCGATTGGCAGTTCCTTCTTGATGATGTCGATGTCGCGCGCGATCGATTCCGGCGTGTCGGTCGGGAAGCCGAGAATGTAGCCGGCATAGGTGATGACGCGGTGGCGCCGCCACGCCAGCAGCATCTCCCGGTATTCCCAGATCTTGTTCTGCCGCTTCTTGGTGCCAAGGAGCGATTCCGGATTGATGTTCTCCAAGCCGATGAAGACGAAGGTGGCGCCGGCGCGGGCTGACTTCTCGATAAAATTCGGAATCCGGTGACAGAGCGTGTCGACCTGCAGGATCAGCTTGATGCGGAATTTCTCGCGTTCGCGCAATTCGATCAGCCGGTCGAGGATGGCTTCCCAATTGCGGTTGCGGGCGAAATTGTCGTCGGTGACGAAAAACCGGGTGACGCCTTGCGCCGCGTTGGCGCGCACGATGGCTTCGACATCGTCGGCGCTACGGTAGCGCGATTTGCGGCCCTGGACGTTGATGATCGTGCAGAAGCTGCACTGAAACGGGCAGCCGCGGCCGGCGTCGAAGCTGGAATATTCCGTGAGCACGAGCCTCACCAAGTTGCTCGGCAAGATCGGCGGGACCGCGCTCGACAAGTCGGGCATGTCGTCGAGGTAATTGTAGATCGGCTTGGCGCTGCCGGCCGCAACATCGCGCAGCACGTCGGCCATGCGGCCTTCCGCTTCGCCGGCGAAGAGGTGAATGCCGAGATCCAATGCCTCCTGCATTTCCGGCGGGATGCCCGGCAGCATGGCGAGGCAGCCGCTGACGTGAAAACCGCCCATGACGACCGGTATGCCGAGCGCCCGGAATTGCCGGCCGAGATCGAGCGCGCGCGGAAACTGGTTGGATTGAACGCCGACGAGACCGACCATGCCGCCGCCGGCGGCGCGAATGCGCTTGGCGATGGCGCGGACATTTACGGTGGTGTTGCACTCGTCGCAGGCTTCGATATCGATGGCGACGTCGGGACCGAGCACGTGCGCCTGCGCGCAATCCTTGATCAGCGCATAGACGCTGGCGAGACTGTTCGAGGGAATGTAGGAGCGCCGCCACTGAACGACATAGCCGTTATCGTCATAATGCGACGGCTTGATCAGCGCGATCCTGAAAGCGCGCGGCCCCACGGCGACCCCATCCGCTGGAATACTTCCGAGCCCGTTCTGCCTTCCACCCGTGAATTGTGCAGGCAGACCGGCTTTTTTGCAACCGAGGTCTTTCGGCGCCCGCGTGATTTTTCGATTTCGGGCTAAGCTCGGACCCACAACGGCATGGGTGCGGAGCTACCGTGAGCGACAGAAAAAGCAATAAAGCCAACGGGCAAAGCGTCCGCCTGACCGACGAGCAGCGGATCGATTGGCTCCGCCTCATTCGCAGTCCCAATATCGGCCCGCGCGGTATGCAGTCCCAATATCGCCCGCGCGGTATTGTGGCGCGAACGCCACAGCTATTTTTTGTCGCGCTTATTGGCGCTCAATTCTGCGGCCCATTTTTCGGTTTCCTGCGCCATCAGAAGCAGAGCATCGGCGAGTAGAGGGTGTTTGGTGGTCTCGTTTTGCTTGCGACACCAGGCGGCAAGCGCGAGGAGCTTTTCTTCCATTGGCGATGGAATTTATTGGCCCCCACCGCCCCTGGGATATGATTTAGATCACCGATCGGTTGCCAGCGCCGGGGTGGGCTTTGGAGTCCGCAATGGGCTTGCATGCCGTGGCATAGGATGGGCTTTCTGCATCCCAAAGCCCAAAGTCATCAATCGTTTTTTGGGTGCGGAGCTACCGTGAGCGACAGAAAAGGCACTAAAGCCAGCGAGCAAAGCGTCCGCCTGACCGACGAGCAGCGGATCGATTGGCTGCGGCTCATTCGCAGCCAAAATATCGGCCCGCGGACATTCCGCTCGCTGATCAACCATTTCGGCGGCGCGCGGGCGGCGCTCGAGGCGTTGCCGACGCTCGCCCGGCGCGGCGGGGCGAGCGGCGCCGTGCAGATTTTCTCGCGCGACGAAGCGATGCGCGAAATTGCGCTGGCGCAGAAGCTTGGCGTGACTTTCGTCGCCTTGGGAGAACCCGATTATCCGCCGCGGCTGCAAATGATCGACGATGCGCCGCCGCTGCTCACGATCCGCGGCAGCCTCACCGCGCTGGCGCGGCCGATGGTGGCGATCGTCGGCTCCCGCAACGCTTCGGGCGCCGGGCTGAAATTCACGCAAATGATCGCGCGCGAGGTCGGCGAAGCGGGCTTTGCGGTGGTCTCAGGTCTCGCGCGCGGGATCGACGCGGCTGCGCATAGTGCAAGCCTTGCCACCGGGACGGTCGCCGTGCTGGCCGGCGGCCAGGACCGCGTCTATCCGGCCGATCATGTGAGCCTGCTCGAGGCCATCCTGCCGGCCGGCGCTGCGCTCTCGGAGATGCCGCTCGGCTGGGAGCCGCGCGCCAGCGATTTTCCGCGGAGGAACCGGCTGATCTCAGGACTCTCGCTCGGCGTCGTCATCGTCGAGGCCGCCAAGCGCTCCGGCTCGCTGATCACCGCGCGCTTTGCGCTCGAACAGGGCCGCGAGGTTTTTGCTGTTCCGGGATCGCCGATGGATCCGCGCGCCGAAGGAACGAACGGCCTGATCAAACAGGGCGCGACGCCGGTGACCGAGGCCACAGACATCGTTTCCGTGCTGCAGCCGATCATGGAGCGGCACGAGCCTTTCCTGCGCGAGCCTGAACGGGAGATTCTGCCGGACGATGGCGAACCGGCCGCCGACGAGCGCACGCGGATCGTATCCTTGCTCGGGCCGGCGCCGGTGCAGATCGACGATCTGGTGCGGCTGGCGAAATCCTCGCCCGCGATCGTGCGCATGGTTCTGCTGGAACTCGAAATCGCCGGCCGGCTGGAGCGCCATGGCGGCGGCCTGGTGTCGCTGGTTTAGAGCGCAGTCGTTTCAGATTGAATCGATTGGCGCTTTAGCATTTTTAGTGGAGCATGATCCTTTCGGAGAACCGGCTTCCACTTTTCCGGATCATGCTCTGGCGCAAATCAGTCCACCGGCACGGCCTTCAATCCATGCCGGCGGACGATCTCGCACATGGCGCTCTTGATCCTCTCCCGTTCGGCCGCACTGAGATGGCCGAAAAACGCCGCGTCATTCTGGTCCGCGAGCGCAGCAAGCTTTGGCAGCAGCGCCCGTCCCTTCGCGGTGACGGCCAAGGCTTGATAGCGCCGATCCTCGTCGCTGATCGTGCGGGTCAACAGCGCCTTGGCTTCCAGCCGGTCGGCGAGCTTCGAAATCGCGCCGCGCGTCATCCCGATCCGTTCGGCGAGTGCGCTCGGCGCCATCGCCGCGCATTCGAATAGCTCGCGAAGCACCACCCACTCGGCGACCGTCACGCCGCGTTCGGCGAGCTTGAGACTGAACGAATGCGAGACCTGGTTGGAAACGAAGCGCAGCCAGTAGCCGAGATGCGCTTCCAACGGGCTGACCGCTAGCGGCTTGGTCTTCACGCCGCCTTCTCGCGCTTGGCGCCCGGGAACCATTCGACATGGCAGTCGCCGGTGCGGCCGTAATAGACGGCCCGCTGCCCCGCCAAAGACACGTGGTAGCCGACGCAACCTGCCTCCGCGATGCGCGCGCAGAATGTGCGGTATTGAATCTTGCCGGCCTGAATTTCCCGCACCGCCGCGTCCACGCCCGCTGCCGAAAATTCGCCCGCAGGCGCGACGCCGACGGCTTCGCCGGCCACGACTTCGGATTCGCCGTTCGGCAGGTAGTAAGTCTTCTCGCCGCGAACGAGATCGCAGTGATAGCGTTCGACGCCGGCTTGGATGAGCTTCATCACGACGTCGCCGAAGGTTGCCCGCTCCTCGTCCGAGGCCCGCGTGGCTTCCACCATGACTTCTTTCACGCCTGAGTCCATTGAATCCTCCTGTGCCGCTGCATGGCTGATGGGGTTATCGTTCTTTTCCGATAACTATTTCCATGGAAACTAATATGCTCGATATAGTTTCCTTGTCAACTACTATCTGCGAAGAAGTTTGCCAGTCGAAGCGATGCGCCCGCCTACCGGCGCGCCGGCAACAATCCCAGCCGCCCGCCGATCATGCGGTCGACGATGCGTTTTGGCAGCGTGCGCGCCAAAAAATCCTGCAACGGCTGCGGCGTCACCGTGGTGCGCACGCGCGGCTTGGCAACGGTCAGCGCGCGCAGCACCGCTTCGCCGATCCGCTCCGGCGGCAAGCCGCTCTTGCCGAGCGTGAGCATATGAGTGCGCATGCGCTCGAGCGCGGTGGCGTATGGCGTATTGAGATAGGGCGTAATGTCGAGCTGCTCGGCCTTGCTCCAGATCGGCGTCGCCACTGCGCCCGGCGCGATCACGATCACATCGATGCCGAACGGCAGAAGCTCGCGCCGCAGGCTTTCGGACAAGCCCTCCAGCGCGAATTTCGAGGCGGCATAGGGCGCCAGGAACGGCACGGCGTTCTTGCCGCCGACCGAACTGATATTGATGATGCGGCCCGGCTCGCCCTTGAGCCCGCGATCGGTGCCGACGAGCGGCGCAAAAGCCCGCGTGGTGATGACCACACCCGTGAGATTAATGTCGATCTGGCGGCGAAATTCCTGCGAGCGGCAGTTCCAGGAGCGGCCCGGCGACGGCGACGCCGGCATTGTTGACGAGCCCCGCGAGCTTTTCGCCCGCAAGCTCGCCACGCACCCGGGCCGCCGCGGCGTCCACGGCCGCCTCGTCGGTCACGTCGAACAGTAGCGGCACGAAAAGCTCGCCGAATTCCGCGGACAGGCGCTCCGCATCGGAGGCCTTGCGCACGCTGCCGAAGACGCGGAACCCGTGCGCGATCAGAACTTTTGCCGTGCCCCAACCGATGCCGGTGGAGGTGCCGGTAACGACGACGCTACGCATGTGTTTCCGCTCCAAAAAATCGGCAAGATGCCGGCTCGGCCTTTGACGGTAAGCTGCGTCGCCAAGGATTTGACCAAAGGATTTGACCAAAGGCTTTGACCAAAGCTTCGCCAATTCCGCCGGTCGCGCCGGCGAGCATGCGATCCACGGGTTGCCGCCCGGCACGGCGCGTCCGCGCGATTTGCTGCTTGCCTCGCGCGGTGCAGGCATTAATGTGAAGCTTCCTTCATGTTTTTGGAATTCGCATTCGTGCCGGCAAAACAGCAACATCGGTTCAAGCCCAGAAAACGGCCG
This sequence comes from uncultured Alphaproteobacteria bacterium, assembly GCA_963831135.1. GTDB lineage: Bacteria > Pseudomonadota > Alphaproteobacteria > Rhizobiales > Xanthobacteraceae > BOG-931. Next base: position 71,334 of record CAWHPH010000039.1, on the reverse strand, counting down.
GTTCAGGCACGTTCGGAGGCAACCGTGTCGGCGCTTTTCGATGCGAGCATTCAGGTTTTGCTGGCGGTGGGATACCGCAAATTCACAACCACCCGCGTCGCCGAGCGTGCCGGCGTCTCGGTCGGCAGCCTCTACCAATATTTCCCCAATCGGCAGGCACTGATCACCTCGGTCATCGAGCGTTATCTGGACGGAATTGCCTCGACGATCGAGCGGCATTGCCGGGAGTTGCGCGGCCGAACACTCGACGACCAGGTGATAGGCTTGATCGACGCCGCCATCGCGGCGAAGTGGGCGCGCATCGAAGTCTCGCGCGCGCTGCATGAGCCGCTGGCCGATATCGGCGGCGCGCAACTCGTCACCGCTGCGGCGGTCAGGACCGCCGCCGCCGTCGCCGAGGTTCTGCGCAGTTGCGCAAACGCGTCGTTTCGCGAAGTGGACCGTCTCGCCTTGCTGATCGTCATTTCTTGCAGCTCCTTGCTGCAAACGGCGATCGCCGACGAAGCCAACGCGCTTGGGCGCGAAGCGCTCCGCGCCCATATGCGCGCGATGGTGCTCGGCTATCTGCGCGAGATGCGCACCGACGAACCGTTTGTCGCGGTGGCCGGATGATCGCGTTGCGCGGTGCGCTGGCCGTTCTCGCGCTTGTGTTCGCCTGCCTCCCCGCCGAGAGCGAGAGCACGGCGTCCTTCGCCGCGTTTCTCGACGCGCTGTGGCGCGACGCCGCCAATAAAGGCATCACCCGCGCGACCTTCGATGCCGCCTTCGCCGGAGTGACGCCCGACCCCGCCGTGCTCGCGGCCATGCACCGCGAGCCGGAATACGGCAAGCCGATGGGCGCGTATCTCGCCGGCCTCGTCTCGCCCTCGCGCGTCGGCGTAGGCTTGCGCAAATCGGCCCAGTGGGCCGCCACTTTGCGCGCGGTGCAGGAAAAGTTCGGCGTCGATCAAAGCATTCTGGTCAGCATCTGGGGCATCGAATCCTCTTTCGGGGAAGGCGCCCAGCGATGGGATGTGTTCCGGTCGGTCGCCACGCTAGCGCAGGCCGGATTTCAGCAGCCGCTGTTTCGCGACGAGCTGTTCAGCGCGCTGAAGATTCTGCAGGACGGCCACATCGCCCGGCGCGAATTCGTCGGCTCCTGGGCGGGCGCCATGGGCCAGCCGCAATTTTTGCCGTCGAGCTATCTGAAATACGCCGTCGACTTCGACGGCGACGGCAGAGCCGACATCTGGCGCAGCGTCCCCGACGTGCTCGCCTCGATCGCCAATTATCTGCAGAAATCCGGCTGGCAATCGCGCCTGCCCTGGGGTTTTGAAGTCGTGGTGCCCGCGGGGCTCGACTACCGCATGAGCCGCGGCACGTTTGTCGAATGGAGCCGCCGCGGCATTGTGCGCGCCGACAATTATCCCCTCCCCGCCGCCGGCGATGCCATCCTGTTCTTTCCAAGTGGCGCCGCGGGGCCCGCCTTCCTGGTCACCGACAATTTCATCGTGCTCAAGCGCTTCAACAATTCTGATGCCTACGCGCTTGCGGTCGCGGTTCTGGCCGACCGGCTGAAAGGCTTGCCGGGTGTCCGCGCGGCATGGCCGCTTGACGATTTCCAGCCCTCGCGCAAGGAGCGGATCGCGCTCCAGCAGCGGTTGGCGGCGCTCGGTTACAAGGTTGCCGATTTCGACGGCCACTTCGACTTCGAACTGCGCGACGCGGTGCGCGACCTACAGGTGCGACTAGGCATCGTGCCGGACGGCCATCCAAGCCGTCTCTTCCTCGATCGGGCCGGGCTGGCGACGGCGCGCTAGCGCGCATCCTGATCTAGTTGAATCGGGCTGTGCTCTAAATTCTTGCGCGGTCGCATGTCGTTTTCGGAAAACCGGTTTCCACCCCGGATCAAGTCCGGGGCAGGCTTTTTCCGCGGCACGCCCTAGCCAACGGAGCGCAATCTGGCGGATGAGAGATCAAGGAGCGCATTGAGCTCCGCTGTCGATTTCGCCCCGATCGTTTTTTCAACTTCGGCCTGCGCCTTGCGCCAGCGCGGCGTGGCCTCGCTCAGCGCGCGCATTCCCTTGTCGGTAATCTGCACGATGCGAACGCGGCCATCCGCCGGATCGGGGACGTTCTTCACCATCCCCTTGGCAAGAAGTGGCTTGAGATTGCGGTTAAGCGTCGTCGGATCCATTCCCAGCCATTCGGCAATGGTTCCGATCGACGACGCATGCGCGGGCGCCCGGCTCGCGCCATAGAGATAGGCCAACAGCCCGAACTGGTTGACGGTCAGCCCGGTCGGCCCAAGCGCATGCTCATAGAACTGGGTCACGCGGCGGGTCGCCCGTCGCATGCGCAGACACGTGCATCCCATAATCTTGTGAAGGTCGTTCTCTATCACGCTGCCGCGACCGCTCTCATACAGGATTGATTTTCTGCACGCTCTCCTGTACCTGTATATGCAGCCTTCAACGCTGCTGCAAGCCCCCCTCACGGGCTGATGCAGGCATAAGTAGCTGTATATACAGTCTTATGGAGACCTCAAATGGCGGAGTTCTCCGATCATCCAACTGTCCAGCGCGTTCGCGCCAGGCTTCCGGCAGGCGCGCCGCACCCGGCGCGAGCTTTGGACGCGGATTGGCTGCGAACGCTCTGTCTTGAGGCCGGGGCGGACGATGTCGGCTTCGTGTCGGTCGACCATCCCGACCTCGCCGGCGAAAGGAGCGAGATTCTGGCGCTGTTTCCGGCCGCCAAAGCGCTCATCAGCATCGTCTGCCGGATGAACCGCGAGAATATCCGCACGCCGATGCGCTCGATTGCCAATCTCGAGTTTCACCACACGAACGATGAGGTCAACGAGGTCGCGCGACGGATCGTCCGCTTGCTCGATGAAACGGGCATTCGCGCGATGAACGGCGGCGCCGCCGGGTTTCCCATGGAGGCTGATCGCTGGGAGACCGGAAGGCTTTGGATCATCGCGCACAAACCGATTGCGGTCGCCGCCGGTCTCGGCCACATGGGCATTCACCGCAATGTCATTCATCCGCGCTTCGGCAGCTTCGTCTTGCTCGGAACGATGATCGTCGCGGCCGAAGTCGCGACTTACGCCGCGCCGCTCGATTTCAATCCCTGTCTCGAATGCAAATTGTGCGTCGCCGCCTGCCCCACCGGAGCCATCAGCCCGGACGGGCATTTCAATTTCGCCGCCTGCTACACCCACAATTATCGGGAGTTCATGGGCGGTTTCGGCAATTGGGTCGAAACCGTCGCCGCGAGCGGCAGTGCGGAAGCTTATCGGCAAAACGTCTCCGGCCCGGAGACCGTATCCATGTGGCAGAGCCTGTCCTTCGGAGCGAACTACAAGGCGGCCTATTGTCTGTCCGTTTGCCCCGCCGGCGAGGATGTGATCGGACCGTTCCTCACCGATCGCAGGCAATTCATGGAGCAAACGCTTAAGCCGCTGCGCGAGAAGCCGGAAACCGTCTATGTCGCACGCGGTACGGACGCGGAGGATTTCGTCTCCCGCAGCCTTCCCAACAAGCGGGTCAAGATCGTTCGCGCCGGACTGCCGCGGCAAACCTCGATCCGCGGCTTCTTGCGTGCCCTGCCGCTTGTTTTCCAGCGCGGTCGCTCGAAGGGTCTCGCCGCCACCTATCACTTCACCTTCACCGGACGCGAGCCGACCGTGGCGACGATCGACATTCGCGACCGGACGCTCAAGGTCACGAATGGCCATGCCGGTGAACCGGATCTGCGGGTGATCGCCGATAGCGATACCTGGCTGCGTTTTTTGCGCAAGGAAACGAGCCTGCCCTGGGCGCTGCTTCGCCGGCGGATCAGGATCAAGGGCTCGCCGCGATTGCTGGTCGCTTTTGGACGCTGCTTTCCATCCTAGCGGAGGCCGCCCGCATTCGATTACGCAACTTTAGGGAGATAAGAAGCAAATCACGCAATCAATGGATGCGGCCCGCGGCGCCCGCAATTAAAAATGCCAGCGGCGTTAATTCGCCATGTTTGGCGGCGTTTTCGGGGGCTCGGCCGGCCCCGCTGCCACCTTGAGCGATTTGACAGGCGGGGTCGGATTACCCATGTTCGCGGCGGCCGCAAGCCGTCAGGACACCTCCGAGACGCCAAAAAAGGCCAATAAATCATTGGGTTATCATGAATCTGGTCGTAGTTGAATCGCCCGCCAAGGCGAAAACCATCAACAAGTATCTTGGACGCGGCTACGAGGTTTTGGCCTCGTTCGGGCATGTGCGCGACCTCCCCGCCAAGGCCGGCTCGGTCGATCCCGAGCACGATTTCCGGATGCTCTGGGAAGTCGACGCCAAGGCGCAGAAGCGCCTGAACGACATCGCGCAGGCGGCCAAGGGCGCCGACAAGCTCATTCTGGCGACCGACCCCGACCGCGAGGGCGAAGCGATTTCCTGGCACGTGCTCGAAGTGCTCAAGCAGAAGAAGGCGCTGACCGGTCAGCCCATCGAGCGGGTGGTTTTCAATGCCATCACCAAGCAGGCGGTGACCGACGCGATGAATCATCCGCGCCGGATCGACCAGGCTTTGGTCGATGCTTATCTGGCGCGGCGCGCGCTCGATTACCTGGTCGGCTTCACCCTCTCACCGGTCCTGTGGCGCAAACTTCCGGGCGCGCGCTCGGCCGGCCGGGTGCAATCGGTGGCGCTGCGGCTCGTCTGCGACCGCGAGCTGGAAATCGAAAAATTCATCCGCAAGGAATATTGGTCGCTGATCGCGACGCTCGCGACCCCGCGCAACGAGACGTTCGACGCGCGTCTCGTCGGCGCCGACGGCAAGAAGCTGCAGCGGCTCGACATCGGCACCGGCGAAGAGGCCGAAGCGTTCAAGCAGGCGCTCGAAACCGCAACCTTCAGCGTCGCCAATGTCGAAGCAAAGCCGGTCAAGCGCCATCCGCAACCGCCCTTCACCACCTCGACCCTGCAACAGGAAGCAAGCCGCAAGCTCGGTTTTGCACCCGCGCATACCATGCGCGTGGCGCAGCGCCTTTACGAAGGCGTCGATATCGGCGGCGAGACCATCGGTCTCATTACCTATATGCGTACCGACGGCGTGCAGATCGCCGGCGAAGCGATCAGTGCCGCCCGCAGCGTGATCGAAGCGGATTACGGCGGCAAATATGTCCCGCACGCGCCACGGCGCTACGAGACCAAGGCCAAGAACGCGCAGGAAGCGCACGAGGCCATCCGTCCGACCGACCTCGCGCGCCGCCCGCGCGAGACCAAAAGCTTTCTCGATGCCGACCAGGCCAGGCTCTATGAGCTGATTTGGCTGCGCACCCTCGCGAGCCAGATGGAATCGGCCGAGCTCGAGCGCACGACCGCCGATATAACCGCCAAAGTCGCCGCCCGGCTCCTCGAATTGCGCGCCACCGGCACGGTGGTGAAGTTCGACGGCTTCCTCGCGGTCTATCAGGAAGGGCGCGACGAAGACCCGGAGGACGAGGAATCGCGCCGGCTGCCGCCGATGAGCGCCGGCGAGACGCTGACCAAGCGGTCGATCGCGGCGACCCAGCATTTCACCGAACCGCCGCCGCGCTATTCGGAGGCCTCGCTGGTCAAGCGCCTGGAAGAGCTCGGCATCGGCCGGCCTTCGACCTACGCCTCGATCCTGCAGGTGCTCAAGGACCGCAAATATGTGCGGCTCGACAAGCGAAGGCTCTATCCCGAAGACCGCGGCCGCATCGTCGTCGCCTTTCTGGAAAGCTTCTTCTCCCGGTACGTGGAATACGATTTCACGGCCGGCCTCGAGGAGCAGCTCGATCTGATTTCCAACAACGAGGTCAAGTGGCGCGACGTGCTGCGCGATTTCTGGCGCGACTTCATCGGCGCGATCGACGAGACCAAGGACCTGAAAATCTCCGACGTGATCGATGCGCTCGACGCGCTGCTGGCGCCGCATCTGTTCCCGCCGCGCGCTGACGGCGGCGATCCGCGCGCCTGCCCGGGCTGCAACACCGGCCGGCTGACATTGAAGCTGTCCAAGTTCGGCGCCTTTATCGGCTGCTCGAATTATCCGGAATGCCGCTATACCCGCCCGCTCACCGTGCCGGGCGACGGTTCCGGCGAGATCGGCACCAAGAAGCTCGGCGAGGATCCGAAGACCGGCCTCGAGGTGACGCTGCGCAGCGGACGCTTCGGTCCCTACGTGCAGCTTGGCGAAGCGGTGGACGGCGAAAAGCCAAAGCGCGCCGGCCTGCCCAAGGGCACGGCACCGGAGGATGTCGACCTCGAACGCGCGCTGGCGCTGTTGTCGCTGCCGCGTGAAGTCGGCCGCCATCCGGAAGACGGCGAGCCGATCAAAGCCGGCATCGGCCGTTTCGGACCCTACATTCAGCACGGCAAGACCTACGCCAACCTGGAGCCCGGCGACGACATCTTTCACATCGGGCTCAACCGGGCGGTGACGCTGATCGCCGAAAAGCTCGCCAAAGGCCCGCGCCGCCGCTTTGGCGCCGATCCCGGCCGTGCGCTCGGCATGCATCCGACCAGGGGCGGTCCGATCGTGGCGAAGAACGGCCGCTACGGCCCTTACGTGAGCCACGAAGGCATCAACGCCACGCTGCCGAACGACAAGACGCCGGAAACAATCACGCTCGAAGAGGCGTCCGCGTTGATCGATGCCAGAGCGGAGCGGAGCGGCCCCACCCCGCGCGCGCGGCCGCGCACGGCTAAACGCCCGTCTCCGGGAACCGCGCGCCACATCAAAGCTTCATCCAAACGGCCAGGGGCCCGCACCGCCAAACGGCCTACGGCCGGTAAAGCGCCACGCAAGTCGACAGCTGCCGAATAATACGACACACCGGGCCATTACTGTATTCTTGGGCCGAATCCGGCCAATGAGCGGCCCATGAAACGAACCTCCCTTCCCTCGCGCGATGAGCTTTTGGCTTTCATCCGCGAGCGCTCCGGCAATGTCGGCACGCGCGAGATCGCCCGCGCCTTCGGTGCGAAGAACGCCGATCGCGCCGAGCTCAAGCGCATGCTGCGCGACCTGACCGAAGGCGGTCACATCGAGCGGCGACGAAAGAAGCTGCATCGCCCTGGCACCTTGCCGCCGGTCGTGCTTGCCGACATCACCGGCCGCGACAGCGACGGCGAACTCCTGGCGCGGCCGACCGAATGGGACGAAGACGCCCACGGCGCGGCTCCGGTCATTCGGATTGCCCCGTTGCGCCGTGCCCGGCCCGGCGAGGTCGCCGGCGTCGGCGACCGCGCGCTGTTGCGCGTCGAGCGAGCCGGCGAAGAAACGAACGGGCGCGTCATCAAGCTGATCGACCGCGCCAAGCATCGCGTGCTTGGTATCTTTCGCGGCCTGCCGGGCGGCGGCGGCCGCCTCGTTCCGATCGACAAGAAGCAGCTCGGCCGCGAGTTGACGATCGCGCGCGATCATACCGGCGACGCGGTTGACGGCGATCTCGTCGCCGTCGAGGTGGCGCGCCATGGCCGGCTGGGGCTGCCGGCCGGCTCGGTCGTGGAGCGGCTCGGCTCGCTCAAGAGCGAGCGGGCGGTGAGCCTGATTGCAATTCACGCCCACGGCCTTCCCCACACCTTCAGCCGCTCGTTGATCGGCGAAGCCGAGGCGGCACGCCCGGCGACACTCGACGGCCGTGAGGATTGGCGCGAGGTTGCGTTCGTCACCATCGATCCGCCCGATGCCAAGGATCACGACGATGCCGTGCATGCGGTGCCCGATCCTGATCCTCACAACAAGGGCGGTCACCTCGTGTCGGTCGCCATCGCCGACGTGGCGCATTATGTGCGGCCCGGGTCGGCGCTCGATCGCGCTGCGCTCGAGCGCGGCAACTCTGTTTATTTCCCCGACCGCGTCGTGCCGATGCTGCCGGAGCGCATTTCCAACGATCTCTGCTCGCTCCGCCCGCTCGAAGATCGCCCCGCGCTCGCCGTCCGCATGGTCATCGGCGCCGACGGCCGCAAACGCTCGCACAGTTTTCATCGCGTGATGATCCGCTCGGCGGCGCGGCTGCACTACGAACAGGCGCAGCTTGCGGTTTCCGGACGCACCGATGAAATCACCGAGCCGCTCGTGGAAAAGATCCTCGAGCCGCTTTATGCGGCCTATCGCGCGGTGCTGCACGCCCGCGCCGAACGCGGCCCGCTCGATCTCGAACTGCCCGAGCGCAAGATCCTTTTGAAATCCGACGGCACCGTCGACCGGGTGATCATGCCGCAGCGGCTGGAATCGCACCGGCTGATCGAGGAATTCATGATCCTTGCGAACGTGGCGGCTGCGGAAACCTGCGAGCGGGCGCGCGTGCCGCTGATCTATCGCGTGCATGACGAGCCTTCGCCGGAAAAGCTCAACGCGCTGCGCGAATTTCTTGTCACGCTCGATATTTCGCTGCCCAAAAGCGGCGCGCTGCGGCCGGATGCGTTCAACAACATCCTGCAACGGGTCAAGGGGCGCGAGGTCGAGCGCCTGGTCAACGAGGTGGTGCTGCGCAGCCAGGCGCAGGCCGAATATTCACCGGAGAATTTCGGCCATTTCGGCCTCAATCTGCGCCGCTATGCGCATTTCACCTCGCCGATCCGGCGCTACGCCGACCTTGTCGTGCATCGTGCGCTCATCCGCGCGCAGAAGCTCGGGCCCGACGGGCTGCCTGAAGCAACCGACCCACGCGCCCTCGCCGAAGTCGCCGCCAACATCTCGGCCACCGAACGCCGCGCCATGAAGGCCGAGCGCGAAACCGCCGACCGGCTCATCGCGCATTTCTTGGCCGACCGCGTCGGCGCCACCTTCGACGGGCACATTTCCGGCGTCACGCGGGCGGGCTTGTTCGTCGAGCTCGACGAAACGGGCGCCGACGGCTTGATACCGGCGCGCTTCATCGGCGACGAATATTTCCGCTTCGACGAAAAGGGCCGCGCCTTTACCGGCAAGTCGGCAACATTCCGGCTCGGCGATCCGGTGACGGTCGAATTGGTCGAGGCGGCGCCGGTTGCCGGCGCGCTGCGCTTCCGGCTTGTGCATGCCGAACGTGCCGACAAGGCGGAGCGGACTCGACACAAACCGAAGGAAGAGCGCAAAATCGCGCGCGGCGGCAAACGATCATCGGGACACAAGGGCAAGAAACGATGAAAGACGATCCCGACCCGATGGTCGGAAGCGGCACAGTGGACGACCGGGCGGAGCGGCTGACCCGCACCATCCGCGATCAATCCTCGCCCAATCTGCGGCCGCGCGATTCCGCGACATTGATCCTGATCGATCGCTCCGAGCCGGTGCCGAAAGTGCTGCTCGGACGCCGGCACGAGCGCCATCGCTTCCTGCCGGGCAAATTCGTTTTTCCCGGCGGCCGGGTCGAGATCAAAGACCGGCTGATGCCGAGTGCGGCCCCTCTGCACCAGCGCGACACGGAGCGCCTGATGCAGCGGGTGAAGCGGCCGAGCCTCGCTAAAGCGGCGGCCTATGCGCTTGCCGCCATCCGCGAGACCTATGAGGAAACGGGATTGATGCTGGGCGCGCCGGCGCCTAACCCGTTCCCGGCGCCCGCCGAAGACTGGGAGCCTTTCGTCAAGGCCGGTATCATCCCCGATCTGAGCGCGGTGCATTTCATCGGCCGGGCCATCACCCCGCCCGGCCGCCCGCGCCGCTTCGACAGCCGCTTCTTCGCCGCCGACTTCGGCGCGGTCGTGCGCCGGGACGAGGGCTTTGTCGGCGCCGATGCCGAACTGGTCGAAGTGGTGTGGATGCCGATCTCCGAGGCGCGCCAACTCGATATCCCCGGCATCACCGCCATCGTGCTCGAAGAGTTGCAGGACCGGATCGCAACCGGCATGAGCCACGACCATCCGGTGCCGCTCTACCGCATGCTGCACAAGAAGTTTCTGCGCGAAATCCTGTGAGTTCTTTGACTTTATCGGGCTTTCTTGACTTTCAGGCTTTGCCGACTAGGTTGTCGGCCAACACGCGAACCAAGTTCGAGGTCCGACCATGGCCAAGGCCACCAATATCAAGATCAAGCTGGTCTCCAGCGCCGATACCGGCTTCTATTACGTGACGCGCAAGAATTCGCGCACCATGACCGATAAGCTCGTGAAGAAGAAATACGATCCGGTCGCCAAGAAGCACGTCGAGTTCCGCGAATCCAAGATCAAGTGAGCGCGCTTAAGCGGCGCGTTCTATGCTCTATGAAAATTTCCGGGGCGGCCGACAGCGCGTTGCTGACATCGACATCAATTATGTGACGGCGGGCCATGGCCCGCCGCTTCTGCTTCTGCACGGCTTCCCGCAAAGTCTGGCCATGTGGGCGAGGGTCGCGCCGATCCTCGCGACGGATTTCACCGTGGTGTGCGCCGACCTGCGGGGTTACGGCGACTCGTCGAAGCCGAAATGCGCGCCCGACAGGTCGAACTATTCCTTCCGCGCGATGGCCGGGGACCAGGTCGGCCTCATGAAAGCGCTTGGCTTTGATCGCTTCCATGTCGTCGGCCATGACCGCGGCGGACGCACGGCGCATCGGATGGCGCTCGACCATGCGGACGCCGTCTTATCGCTCTCGGTTCTCGACATCGTGCCGACCTACGCGATGTTCATGGAAACCAACCGGCACGTCGCCGGCGCCTATTGGCATTGGTATTTCCTCTCGCAGCCGGAGCCCTTCCCCGAGCGGCTGATCGGTTCCGATCCGGATTTCTTTTATGAGACCTGTCTCGTCGGATGGGGCGCGACCAAGCTCGCCGACTTCGATCCAGAGCTTGTTGCCGAATACCGCCGATGCTGGCGCAAGCCCGACATGATCCACGGCTCCTGCTCCGACTACCGGGCCGCCGCCAGCATCGATCTCGAGCACGACGCGGCGGACATCGACAAGAAGGTCGCTTGTCCCACATTGGCGCTATGGGGCGGCAACGGCGTCATGCACAAATTGTTCGACATCGGCGATGCCTGGCGCAAGCGCTGCGAAAACCTCGCCACCGCGAGCTTGCCCGGCGGGCACTTTTTTATCGATCAATTCCCGGCCGAGACAGCGAATATTCTGGCCAAGTTTTTGCAGCGCTAGTGCATGATCCGGAAAAAGCCTGCCCCGGACTTGATCCGGGGTGGAACCCGGTTTTCCGAAAAGCATGCCCTCGGGCTTGACCCGGGGGATCACGCTCCACCAAAAACTTAGAGCGCCAATCAATTCCATCTGAAGCGATCGCGCGGGCCGCGCACTTTTCAGCTCAATCCACCGGCGCGGTTCTTTGCGGCGGCTGAACCGGCACTCTCTTGACGCAAACGGACTCGCTATTGGGCGTATAGGCACAATCCCAATCAGGCCCGAAACCGAGGTTGGAGCTGTGGCCGAAATAGGGGAACTTCACCATCGCCACCAAGAGCGCGGCGAGGATCGCAACACCCAGGGCCGTCGCCAGGACTTCATCGCGACTGGGAGGAAGCCATGGCCAGTATCTCCATAGCCACCGCATCTCCAGGCCTCTCAGCAATTCCGCAACCGCCGCTTACGCGGCGTCCGGCACCACGCGGTTGCGCCCGTCACGCTTGGCGCGATAGAGCGCCTGGTCGGCGCGTTTGAGCAAGTTCGCGGCATTATCGTCCTGGCCGCGCAAAGCCGAAATCCCGATCGAGAGCGTAACCGGGATGCTGCGTTGGCCCTGGTTGATCGCGAACGGCTCGGCCGCGATCCGCCGGCGCAGCCGCTCCGCCACCATGGCGGCCACCGCCATGTCGGTTTCCGGCATGACGATCACGAATTCCTCGCCGCCGCTGCGGCAAGCCAGATCAATGCCGCGGATCGAGCGCTTGATGCGCAACGCGAAGTCGCGCAGCACGTCGTCGCCCGCGTCATGACCGTACGTGTCGTTGATCGACTTGAAATAGTCGATATCGAGCATCAGCGCCGAGAGCGGCTTGCCGCGCGCGCCGGCTTGCTCGATCAGCGTCGCCAGATGGTTTTCCATGTAGCGCCGGTTGAACAAGCCGGTGAGCGCGTCGGTGATGGCCATCTCGATCGAAGTCTGCACGTTGTCGCGCAGCCGCTCGGTGTAGCGGCGCTTGCGTACCTGACTGCGGGCGCGCGCCAGCAATTCGTTCTTGTCGATCGGGCGCATCAGATAATCGTTCACGCCGATTTCCAGGCCGCGGACCATGCGGGCGCCGTTCTCAGGCTCGGTGAGGGCTAGAATGGGCACATTGCGCGTGCGGTCGAGCGAACGGATCTGGCTGCATAGCCGCAGCCCGTCGAAATTCTCCAGCCCGAGCGACACGATCACCAGATCGTAGTTGCCGTCGGCCGCGCGGAACAACGCCTCGCTCGGATTGGACTCCACCTCCACGGCGTGTTCCACCGCAAGCGTCGCGGCGATGCGCTCATACGACGCCGGCCGGTCGTCGACGATGAGCACGCGGCCGCCGCGGCCGGTATCGGCCACGGCTTCCCGCTCCGGCGATTCGATGCCGATGTCGCGCGAAGTCACCGCGCGCATGCGCAGTTCATCGGTGACCATCTTGAGCCGCGACAGCGAGCGCACGCGGGCGATCAGCGCCACCTCGGGGATCGGCTTGGTGAGAAAATCGTCGGCGCCCGCTTCGAGCCCGCGCACCTTGTCGGACGGCTGGTCGAGCGCGGTGACCATCACCACCGGGATGTGGTGCGTCGCCGGATTGCTCTTCAGGCGCCGGCACACCTCGAAGCCGTCCATGTCGGGCATCATGACGTCGAGCAGGACGAGATCGCATTCGGCGCGCTCGCAAATGTTCAGCGCGTCCCGGCCGCACATCGCCGTGACCACGTCGAAATATTCCGCCGACAGCCGCGCCTCGAGCAGCTTGACGTTGGCGGGGACGTCGTCGACGACCAGAACGCGCGCGGTCATTACCTTTACCTACGGATTTCCCAGAAAGTGGCGGATAGTCTCGATGAACTTGCCGACAGAGATGGGCTTCGACAGATAGGCCTCGCAGCCGCCCTCACGAATGCGTTCCTCGTCGCCCTTCATCGCGAAGGCCGTGACCGCGACGACCGGAATGGCGCGCAGATCCTCGTCGTCCTTCAGCCATTTGGTGACTTCAAGGCCGGAGACTTCGGGAAGCTGAATATCCATCAGGATCAAATCCGGCCGATGTTTGCGGGCAAGGTCGAGCGCCTCGATGCCATTGCGGGTGGCGACGGTGTTGTAGCCGTGGGCTTCCAACAGATCGTGGAAGAGCTTCATATTGAGCTCATTGTCCTCCACGATCAGGACGGTTTTGGCCATCCCCTGTCCTCACCCGCCCCAAGCTGATCCCCGGCAGCAAGCGCCCCGAGCCAAGGAAAAGCTAGTGCGGATTCATTACGGAAAGGCAAATGGAACCGTATGAAAAAGCCGTTACCGGCCTCGCGTGAAGCGGCGGAAATGCTGGCAGTTCAGGCACTTGCATTCATTGCCGAAGACACTGAACGAATGGCCGATTTCCTCGCTATGACCGGGCTGGAAGCGGACCAAATCCGCGACGCCGCGCAGCAACCCGGCTTTTTCGCCGGCGTGCTGGAGCATATGCTGGGTAACGAGAATCTCCTCGTCGCGTTTGCCGGCAGCGCCGGAATCGACCCGGCCGAGATCGCGCGCGCCCGCAGCGCGCTCGGCCGCGGCAAGAGATGGGAGCAAGACGTGCCGTGACCGCCTTCTGCCGCGACTGCCTTGCCGACGCGTTCGCGCAAGCGACGCGTTGCGGCGTGTGCGGGTCGCCGCGGATCGTGCGCCACGACGAACTCGCAAAGCTTTCGATCGCCCATATCGATTGCGACGCCTTCTACGCCACGATCGAAAAGCGCGACGATCCAACGCTCGCCGCCGAGCCGGTGATCGTCGGCGGCGGCCGGCGCGGCGTGGTCGCCGCCGCCTGCTATGTGGCCCGCACTTACGGCGTGCGCTCGGCCATGCCGATGTTCGAGGCGCTCCGTCTCTGTCCGCATGCCCGCGTCGTGCGGCCGAACATGGAGAAATATTCGCGCGTCGGGCGCGAGGTGCGGCAGATGATGCTGGCGTTGACGCCTTTGGTCGAGCCTTTGTCGATCGACGAAGCGTTCCTCGATCTCTCCGGCACCGCGCGCCTGCACGGCGTCTCGCCGGCCAAGGTGCTGGCGCGCTTTGCCGCCGAGGTCGAGAACAAGCTCTCGATTACCGTCTCGGTCGGACTCTCCTGCAACAAATTCCTCGCCAAGATCGCCTCCGACCTCGACAAGCCGCGCGGCTTTGCCGTGCTGGGTGCAGGCGAAGCAGCGGGCTTTCTTGCGCCCAAGCCGGTGAGCTTCATCTTCGGCGTCGGCAAGGTGAGCGCCGCGCGGCTGGCGCGCGACGGCTTTGCCCGCATCGCCGATCTGCAAAAGGCGAGCGAGGTCGAAATGATGCGCCGCTATGGCGAGGAAGGCCGCCGGCTCGCGCGGCTCGCCCGCGGTATCGACTCGCGCAAGGTCAGCGCCGATCGCGAAACCAAGAGCGTATCGTCGGAGACCACTTTCGACCGCGATATTGCCGATTTCCGCGCGCTCGAGCGCATCCTCTGGGCGCAGACCGAGGAAGTGTCGGCGCGGCTGAAAGAAAAGGCGCTCGCCGGCGCCACCGTGACCCTCAAGCTGAAAACCGCGGACTTTCGCATCCGCACCCGCGCGCATTCGTTCGACTCGCCGACGCAACTCGCCGGCAAGATTTTCACCGCGGCGCGGACGCTGCTTGAACGCGAAGCCGACGGCACGAAATTCCGCCTGCTCGGCGTCGGCGCAAGTGCGCTCACCACGGCGGATCACGCCGATCCGGCAGATTTCGTCGATGGCCGCGCGGCCGAGGCCGAACACGCAATCGATCGCGTGCGCGCCCGCTTCGGCGATGACGCCGTGGTCCGGGGATTAGCTTTCGAAGGGCCCGAAAAGCGATAAAGTCTATGCCACCGGCCGCCAATTACCGTGGAAGCCAAACGGCACGCGGTGCGACAGTTCCGCGACCGCAATCGGCCCCTGCTCCAACGTTGCCGCGTCGAAAACCGCCAGATCGCTGCGATTCTCCGCTCCGCGGTAGACCGTCGCGAGCAGATAGCCATCGCCCTCCCCGGCACCGCCATCCCTCGCAACGAAAACCGGCTCCGACACCACATCGCCCGGCGCAAAGCGATACGCCAAGCGCGTGCTTTTCTTCAGGTCGACATGCGCCAGCATGTCGAAGCGATCGACAAACTTTGCGTCGCTGCTGGCGGCAAAAAAGCCGTGGCGATAATCGAGACCGGCAACGCGTTCGTCGAAGCGCGGAAACTCGCCTGCAAGATCGTCGACCTGCTCGCGCCCGAAACTGTCGGTATTGGCCGCCAGGTCGAACGTCCAGCGCGTGAGACGCGCGACCGCCTTGGCCGGATCGCCAGGCCGGCCGTCCGGGTCGGGAAACAGCGGCGCCGCGTCGTATTGCATGACATCGCCGACGATCTTGTCGCCGTCCTCATAGGCGTTCATAGGGTGGAAAACATAACAAGGATCGCATTCGAACCAGCGCACCGATGAGACGTCGGCGTCGCGCTTCATCACGCCAACATAAGAGCGCTTGCTCGGCTCCCACGCATAGGCGGGCTTACCCGACATGGCGCGCTGCATGCTGCCGGTGAGCGGCAGCACCGGGAACAGCACGTAATTCCGTGTCACCATGAAATCGTGAACCATGCTCGCGTACGGCGCGTCGAATTCATCGAAACGCTTGAGCGTGCCGGCCTTGTCGATCACGCCATAGGCCAGCGTCGGCGAAAAACGCCCCGCCGCTGAATAGGCGAAGAACACCATTTCGCCGGTCTCAGGGTCGATTTTCGGATGCGCCGTGAAACGGGTGCCGCGAAACGCGCCGGCAAAGTCCCAATAGCCTTGCGCGGCCAGGGTTTCGGGATCAAGCACGAAGGGGCGATGCCCCTCCTCCAGAGCGAACAACCTACCCGCGTGCCAGACGATGTTGGTGTTAGCGACGCCACCGTCCTTGCCTTGAACGGACGGATCGGTCGTCGCCGGATTGCCCCAGCTGCCGAACAGCGTGCGATGCGCTTCGTGCTCCAACTCCCATTTTGGGGTGCGCACCCACCGATTGCGATAGCCGACGCGGCCATCGGCAATGTGAAACGCGTGGATCATGCCGTCGCCGATGAACCAGTGATGTTGGCGGTCCCGCGGCGCGAATTGTGGATTGGGACCGTTGCGGTAGAGCGTGCCCGCAAGATCTTTCGGCAACTCGCCGCGCACCGGCAGATCCGGCGCATCAGCTTCGAACGATATCGGGGCGTAATTTCCGCTGAAGAACGGATCGGAAGGGAATGGCTCACTCATGAAGCTCTCCTCGGCGAAGCCCGCACGGCGCCCTCAAGTTAGCCTATTTGAAGCTCGCTTTTTTGCAAACCTCACTTCTGCAAATTTATCGCAACTACGGCACACAGAGCATTCTTTCCCGCGCAAGGACTAGTGACAGGGCTTGGCGTCTTTGATTTCCAGCGACGAGAGATTTCCGGTGACGACGAAATCGTTGTAGTCGAGCCTGAGCGCGCGCGAAATGCCGTTTTCGTAGAGCTCGAAGCCGATGGCATAAACCGGCGTCTGCTCGGTATTTTTCTTCGCTTTCGACTTTTCGAAATAACTGATCGTGACCGGCCAGCGCGCCACCCCGGCAAGCTTTCCTTCACCGGCCGCGGCGTCGTCGTGCTTGCGTTCGTCCGACGCGAGCTTGTGGCCAATCACGGTCAGCGTATCGTAAACTTTCTCGCCGGTATCGGAGCCGTCATAGACCGGAAAATCGAGCAGCGATTTGCCGGCACGCGCCGCTTCGATCACGCGCACCATATGCTGCGTGGGAAACACCACCGCGGCGTCGATATCGAGCACCTTGTGCTCCGGCTTGGCGAGATCGATGGCGGTGGCGCCGGCGCCATGCTCGGCATGGCCGTCGACCGTATCGACGAGATTCTGGTCGAGAAAATTCTCCGACGTGAACTTGAAACGCTTGGCGTCGCCGCCCTCCCAGGTCGTCGAGCGCAGATCGCTGGTGGACACTTTGCCCTCGCCGGAATCGAGCTCGGAAACCTGCCGGAATTGCAGCGTATAGCCCTCGCAAGCATTGCCGTTGAAGTCGTACAGAATGCGGCCGCGCACGGCCGCCACCTGCGCGGCGTCGCGCGCCCGGCCGAGCGCGAGGTCATAAACCGCCCGGTGCGGAACGAGCGCCACCGGTCCCTCCACCGGTCCCTCCTCGGCTTGGACGGCGAAAGGCGTCGAGACAAAAGCGAGCGTCCAGGCAAGAAGAGCGCCCGTTGATGCACTCATTATGCGAATTGCGGCCATGAGGCTCTCTCGCTTTGGTCTCGTTCGAAATCGTTCCCGGCACGGTCGGTTTACGAAAATGTTACGCGATTTTGTCGGCCGGATGGCGGCGAAGATAGGCAGATCGAAACGCCGCCGCAACCGCGGCGGCCGGCTCACTCCCACGGTCCGCTCCCTTGCATGACAGTCTGCGATCGGCCAAGAAGATCAGGATTTTGCAGCGATTTTGGAGGCGGGCATGGCCGGCATGGTGGAAAAGAAGTTGAGCGAGCTTGGCATTGTCATAGCGGAGCCGGCGGCGCCCTCGGCCAATTATGTGCCGTTCGTGCGCACCGGGAATCTGCTCATGGTCTCCGGGCAGATTTGCTACGAAGGCGGCAAGCTCGTCGCCGCGGGAAAGCTCGGCGGCGGCGTCTCCATCGAGGACGGCCAAAAGGCCGCCCGCGCTTGCGCGATCAATATCCTTGCGCAGGTCAAAGCCGCGCTCGGCGATCTCGATAAGGTGGTGCGCGTGGTGCGGCTCGGCGGCTTCGTGAATTCGGCTCCCACCTTCCTGGAAGGACCGAAGGTGATGAATGGCGCCTCCGACCTGATGGTCGCCGCCTTCGGCGACAAGGGCAAACATGCGCGCACGACGGTGGGCGTCGCGGCGCTGCCCTTGGACGCCGCCATGGAAGTCGAGGCGCTGTTCGAAGTGTCCTAGGGCGCTTTGGATTGAATCGACTGGCGCTCTGACATTTGGGTGGAGCATGAACTTTTCGAAAAAGCTTCCACCCCGGATCATGCTCTCGTGGCCTCGCCCGATTGGCTGACCGCACGGCCCTTCGCCCATCGCGGGCTGTATGACGCCGCGGGCGGCGTGATCGAGAACACCGCCGCCGCCATCCGCGCTGCACTAGCCGCCGGTTATGGCATCGAAGTCGACCTGCAAATCAGTGCCGACGGCGAAGCCATGGTGCACCATGACGCCGAGCTTGGACGCCTGACCGAAGGCGCCGCTCGGCTTGACCGATTGACCGCCGCAGCGCTCCAGCGCGTCGCCTTCCGCGGCAGCGGCGAGCGGATGATGACGCTCGGCGAGCTTTGCGATCTTGTCGCCGGGCGCGTGCCGCTGCTCCTCGAAATGAAGAGCCGTTTCGATGGCGATGAGCGCCTGCCGCTGCGGGTGGCGGCCGTGCTTGCCGACTATCGCGGTCCGGCGGCGCCGATGTCCTTCGATCCCGCGCAGCTTGCGCGGCTGCGGCAAAAGGCCCCTCACCTGCAGCGCGGCATTGTCGCCGCAAAGTACCGGCCGCATCCATATTGGGATCAAATGCCGCCTTGGCTGCGCTACGGCATGGGTCTCTTGCTTCCCGCTGTCTTGACGGGGCGACCACATTTCGTCGCTTATGCGGTCAATAATCTGCCGGCAGTCGCGCCCGCCTTTGCCCGGCACGCTTTATGCCTGCCGCTGTTGACCTGGGTGGTGCGCAGTGAGGCCGAGCGCCGGCACGCCATGCGCTTTGCCGACCAGATCATTTTCGAAGGCTTTCGGCCATGAATGCTTCTAAGACCAATGCTTCTAAGACCGATGCTTCCAAGACCGATGCTTCCAAGACCGATGCTTCTAGAACCGATGCTTCCAAAACCGGTGCCGCCGAAGACAATCCAGCCGGAAGCGCGAAGCGCCCGGGTCAAACGCCGGGCGAACTCCGCATCGTCGCCGTGAACGCGATCGCCGAGGTGCCCGCGGCAGCGTGGGACGCATGCGCTAATCCGCTGGCCGATCCTCGTTGCGCTGGAGCGGCGGGCCCCGCTCAATCACCGGCTCGGGAAATAGCCCACAACCCCTTCCTGTCGTACGCGTTTCTTTCCGCCTTGGAGGCTTCGAAGTCGGTCGGCGGCCATTCCGGCTGGCACGTTCAGCATGTGCTCGTCCATGCCGCAAACGGCGCGCTTGCCGCCGCCGCGCCGTGCTACCTCAAGAGCCATTCGCGCGGCGAATACGTGTTCGACCATGGCTGGGCGGAAGCCTATGCCCATGCCGGCGGCAGCTATTATCCGAAATTGCAGGTCGCAGTGCCGTTTACACCCGCGAGCGGCCACCGCCTTCTGGTGCGGCCCGGCCCGCAGGCGCACGACATCCGCCAAGCTCTCGTCGGCGGGCTCATCGAGCTCTGCCGCATCGATGGAGCGTCCGGCGTTCACGTCACCTTCGCCACCGAGGACGAATACCGCTTCCTGGGTCAGCTTGGATTCTTGCAGCGCACCGACCAGCAGTTTCACTGGGAAAATTCCGGCTACAGCAGCTTCGACGACTTCCTCGCCGCGCTCGCCTCGCGCAAGCGCAAGACCATCCGGCGCGAACGCCAAGACGCGCTCAAAAACGACATCAGCGTGCATTGGCTCACCGGCAGCGATCTCACCGAGGATGTGTGGGATCACTTCTTTGCCTTCTACATGGAAACCGGCTCACGCAAATGGGGCCGGCCGTATCTCACGCGTCCGTTCTTTTCGCTGGTCGGCGAGACGATGCGCGACCGCATCCTTTTGGTGATGGCCAAGCGGGCCGGGCGCTGGATCGCCGGCGCCATCAATTTCATCGGCTCGGATACGTTGTTCGGCCGGCATTGGGGCGCCGCCGAGCATCATCCCTTTCTGCATTTCGAGCTGTGCTATTACCAAGCGATCGACTACGCCATCGCGCACAAGCTCCCGCGCGTCGAGGCGGGCGCGCAAGGCGAGCACAAGATCGCCCGCGGCTACATGCCGACCACCACCTATTCGGCGCATTACATCGCCGATCCGGCATTGCGGCGGGGCATCGCCGATTACCTCAAGCGCGAGCGCGCCTATATCACCGCGATGGGCGCGGAGCTTGCCGCCACCGCTCCCTATCGCCAAGATCTTGAAACCGAGACGGATTGACGGCGATCACGGCAGATTTTCATGCATACGAGCTTTTCCGAAGCGGCATCGCCTGCCGCCATTGCAGGCAGCTTTTTCGCCATCGCGTGAGGGACGCGGTAGGACAGAGGCGGGAGGAAATATGAGCAGCTACGACCCGAACAATGTCTTTGCCAAGATCCTGCGCGGCGAATTGCCGGCGTACAAGGTCTTCGAGGACGACAAGGCATTCGCCTTTCTCGACATCATGCCGCGGGCGCCGGGCCACACATTGGTGATCCCGAAGGCGCCGGCGCGCAACATTCTCGATATCGAAGCGGACGATCTTGCTTATCTGATCAAGACGACGCAGACGATTGCGCGCGCGGCAGTGAAGGCTTTTGCCGCGGACGGCCTCACAATTCAGCAATTCAACGAGCCGGCCGGCGGGCAGGTGGTGTTTCACCTGCACGTCCATGTGATTCCGCGCAAGATCGGCGTGGCGCTCAAGCCCGCCGCGAGCTTCAAGGAAGACCCGGCAGTGCTTGCCGAGCACGCGCAGAAAATCGCGGGAGCGCTGAAAGGGGATTGATGAGGGGCCCTAACGCCCGCGCGCGACGCGCTCGATCTCCGCCCGTACCAGGCGCTCGACCATGCCGGGCAAATTGTCGTCCAGCCAGGATTTGAGCATCGGGCGGAGCATCTCGCGCACGAGATCTTCCAGCGTGCGCGCATTCTGCACCAACACGGTCTGCGCCAACGCATTGAAGGCGGAATCGACCGCGGCGCTGGTCTCGCGCGAGAGTAGCCCGGTTTCAGATCCCGAGCGCAAAGCCGGCACTTCGCCTCTTGGCGCCGCCTGCTTGGGCTCTTTGGGCTCCGTCTCGTCGAAGCTTACGTCGGAAAAGCCTTCGATCTTACGGAACTGCGGTGGCGCGCTCGGTGCCGGACCAAGGGCCGCGCTTTGAGGCGGACTCGGCTGAGGCGGCGGCGCTTGATTGAAGGACGGCGAAGCCATCGATTCGGTGAGATCGAGAATGTCAGAGGCCTCCTCCTCCGGAGCCTCATCGACAGCGTCGGGCTCGGCGAGTACGGGCTCTTCCTGTCTGAGCGCTTCGGGCGGACCAGGCTCGGCCATTATTCGCGGCGGCGGCGCCGGACGAGCAGCCGGCTTGGGCGGCTCGGTTGGGCGCGGCGGCGATTTGCTCGCGTCGTCATCGGCGATGATGCGCCGAATGGAGGCGAGAATCTCCTCCATCGACGGTTCTTGTGACTTCGCCGGCTGCGTCATGCGCGCATCCCTGCCTTAGAGCATGATCCGGAGAAGTGGCGGCTCGTTCTCCGAAAAGATCATGCTCCACCAAATCTCGTTATTGCGTGTCCCCAGCCGCCATCGCCGTTGCTCATCGCCGACAGTCTGACCCGACCGCGAATCATCAGCGTAACTATGCAACGCCGCTCGCAAGTATGTCATGGCGAAAGTCGATGGCAACCAAATCTGTAACGGTAATCCGTCGCGATGGTTACCGACGGCCGCTGCCGCCGGCTATCTGCCATCGGGATTGCGCACACCCATCCAGGCGTCGCGCACTTGCTGGTAATGCACCATCGGATCGTAGACCAGAACGTTGAGACCAAGCCGCCGCATGGACAAGGCCCCGACCGCCGCAAGCAGCGTGTAGGACGCGACCACGCGGTCATGCTGGGCGGTGACCAACGCAACCCGCGCATTCACCAGCTCCTGCTGCGCGTTGAGCACATCGAGTGTCGTACGCTGCCCGACTCGCGCCTCCTCGCGCACCCCGTTGAGCGCGATCTCCGCCGCATTGACCTGCGCAGTCGTCGATTCGATCTGCGCCTTGGCGGCATCGAGCTGGCCCCAGCTCTGCACGACAGTCGCCCGCGCCTGATCCCGGTTGATGTCGAGATTGAGCCTTTGCTGGCCGAGCGTTTCTTTGGATTGACGGATCGTCGAATATTCGCCGCCGCCCTGATAGATCGGCACGGTCAACTGCGCGACCGCCGAAGCTTGCGTGAGCCTGGTGGTCTCGAAAGCGGGGCTCTGTCCTTGCAGCACGCTCCCCGTCAGCGTCAGGTTCGGATACAGCGCGCCTTCGCTGATCTTGACGGCGAGTGCGGCAACGTCGACGCCGTAGGCTGCGGCAAGAACTGACGGGCTTTGCGCCTGCCCCTGCGCAATCGCCTTTGCGAGCACGCCGGGTGACAGCCGGTCAACCGGGCTGCCCGGTGCAAGGCTGCCCGGATCGACGCCGATCACCCGGCGGTAATTGGCGCGCGACGTCACGTATTGCGACTGGGCGGCGAGCAGCTGGGAGCGTCCGGCGGCGAGACGCGATTCGGCTTGCGCCACGTCGGTGCGCGTCACCTCGCCGACATTGAACCGGTCGCGGGTCTGCTTGAGCTGCTCGGTCAGAACCTCAACGTTGCGCCGCTGCAGATCGAGCACCGCCTGATCGCGCAACAAGTTCATGTAGGCGGTCGCGGCATCGAGCAGCACCTGCTGCTCGGTGACACGCAAGGTCTCGCGCGCAGCATCGACCTGGCTTTCCGCCTGACGGGTTCGGTTGGCAGCCTGAAAGCCGTTGAACAGGGTGTAGGTGCCGGTGGCGCCGATCGTGCGCGAATAGAAATTCTGCGCGAATTGGCTGTTGATGAGCGCGCCAGCGAGGGGAAATATGGACGTCGCGTTTTCGTAATTGTAGCCGCCGGTGGCGGTGACGCTCAGCTTCGGGCGATAGCCGGACAAGGCTTGCGGCACGTTTTCGTCGGTCGCGCGCAACGACGCCCGTTGCGCGTTGAGCGACGGATTATTCTGGTAGGCCTGCACCAAGGCCCATTCGAGCGTATCGGCCCTGACCTCTCCGCAACCGATGCCGAAAACGGCAGCGGCCGCGCAGAGAGTCACGACGGCCAAAATATATGCTCTCACCCCTCTGCCACCCATTAGATGACGCCGCCCCGCCCGCTTGCCCCCGCGGGATTGCCTTTATGGACAACCATTGCGCGTCGCGGCCAACCCAGCCCCGCCGACGCTAGTCCCAGCGGAGATTAGGCGGCGAATCTGCGGGGTGAAACCCCGCCCTTGAAAATAGTCGCAAATTTCTGACCATTGGCACATAAGCGCCACAGGTCATGGCCCCGGGGCCGAGCGCATCCCTTTGCCGGTCAGAAAACGAATTGTGGCGGAGCAGAGAAACCCGGAAGGACCCGGGCAACCGCATCAAAGACGGGACGGCCGACCATGCGGCCCTCAATAAAATGAAAGATTATGGCCTTGGAGGCTGCCGAAGGGCTGTAAACCCCGACCAGGCATCCCCCCGGCTTCAATTGCGGGCCAAGCGCATCCGGCGCAATTTCGGTCGCGCCATCGAGGAAAATCACGTCATACGGCCCGCCAGCCGGCCAGCCCGCCGTCAACGGACCGGTCACCACCTCTACGTTTGTAGCGCCGACCGCCGCAAGCGCGTCCTTGGCCTGCCTGGCGAGTTCCGGATCCTCCTCCAGCGCGACGACCGAACCGGCGAGGCGCGCCAGCACGGCGGACGTGTAGCCGGTCGCACAGCCGAGATCGAGCACCCGGTCGCCGCGATCGATTCGGGCGGCCTGGACCAGCTTGGCAAGCACCATCGGCTTGAGCAAGGAGCGGCCTCTGGCGACCGGAATATCGCCATCCAGATACGCAAGTTGGGCCAGCGCCGGCGGCAAGAACCGCTCGCGCGGCAAGGTCTGCATGGCGTCGAGCAAGGCACTGTCGGTCACATCGGCTGTGCGGACCTGACCTTCGACCATCAGCCGGCGCGCGTTGGCGGCGTCGAACATGCTTTGAGTTCCCATGCGGCGGGAAGCGTTTTGCGGCAGCGTCCGGCAAAACGCAAGCCGCCGCTGCAAGACGATGTCGGGAGATTATAGAGTGTTGCTCGTGTGTCGCACCGTTGTCGGAACCCGAGCCTTCCTTTATAGACGCGCTTGTCGGGCATATCGGCCGCGCAGCGGCCGGCGGTGCTCATGGCCACGTGGCGGAGTGGTTACGCAGCGGTCTGCAAAACCGTTTACCCCGGTTCAATTCCGGGCGTGGCCTCCAGCCTCCACTGCTGCAAAAGCTGCGGCTTGGTGGAACCTTCCGCGGAAGGCCCCACCGCGCCGTCGCGCAGTTGGAGGCGGGGGGCGGTCCTTTAGGCCTGCGGGCCGCTCCGCGCTTTCAAAGCCGATGCGGCTTTGTTATAGGCAACGCGCTTGCACGCGAGCGCGGCAGTGTTCCCCGGTAGCTCAGCGGTAGAGCAACCGGCTGTTAACCGGTTGGTCGCTGGTTCGAATCCGGCCCGGGGAGCCAAACAAAATCAACGTTGCGCGCGCGGCGCGTTGCCAAATAGCCCAACAAGCCGCGTTCGGGGCCGCGAAAGCCGCCGGCGATACTGCTTGACTAGCCTGGCCTGAACTTGCGTGGGCGGCACGACCATGGGGCAAACCCCGTCCTGGCAAGTAAGTGCCCGGACAGAATGCGGAGCGCAATGAAGACCGAAGATTACAAAATCTATGTCGATGCCGGGCGGCCCGCTACGCTGAACAACGGAGCCGGCGCTTTGACCGATTGCGCTACACTGCAAGAAGCAGTTGCGGCCTGGCAGTTGTTGGCGCCCGAGCAGAAGATACGAGCGACCGTGAAAGTGATCGGCGGACCGGTCTATACGTCGCAAGAAATTGCGCGCCTCCATTACGGCCCGAAGCCGGCGTGACGATGCGCCGCTCCCCGTCATGGACCTGTCATCAACAACGGCGTCCGCTTCATCGTGAAAGATCGAGCCGGCCACGCGCTCATGTCGATGACCAGGAGGAGCCCGGCCGTTCCGCCGCGGCACAACCAGATCATGCGTGACGATGCTATCCCACATTAAAGATTCGCTATTCGTTCGAACGAGGCGCATAGTTGTTCCATCATCGGCAACGGCCACTTTTCCAGGCATCGATGACTGAGAGACAAGGCTGTGCTCCCGCCTTTGACTGGGAGATCGCCATTGTCTCAGGTCTATTGCCGCTACTCCTCGCGCGATTTCGAGCGACGTTGGCGGATGCGATCAGACGCGCAGCCGCGATGGGCGACTTCCGCGTTGCACGTCGTCGTCACGCATCGTTTTCCTGCGCCTAACCGTTACGGTTGGGAACTGCGACCGGCGACTGGCCTCCCCGTGCAAGAGTTCGCGCGTTCAGTTCGCATCGTGGGAGGACGCCAGCCAGGCTGGCAATCGCGCTCTGAAGCAATCGCAGGACCGATAGTGTGGCCTGCCAAGAGGAAGCCCGGGCCGCAAAGCTAGGGAAAGAGTGCCCAAGATGCCGCTGATAGGAGATCACATAAAGGTCGGCCGCTGCTACGGAATGATCATTGGCGGCAAGCTGATCATTGCCAAGGTCATCCAGATCTATCCATTGGATATCAACGTCGCCCCAAAGCTCGATGGCATGCGCGATCGGAAATTCCCATCCGTGACGGAGAGCATCGTACGCTGGGCGTGGCGCGATGCAGCCGGTTCTGGGAAATGGCGGGAGTCGCCGGGATGGCTGCTTCCGGCCTTCGCTTTTGCAGCCGAATCGGAAGTCGCCTGCGATGGCTTGAAATTTGATCATTCTTGACATGGTGGGACGGCGCCAGTGGCCTTATATCCTGCAACGGTGGAACCGCGCGGCATTTACAGAGAACGGAAGGGGTGGGGCAGCCAAGATAGCGCCCACGTCAAATACGACGAGCGTCAAGAGCTCGACCTTCCCGAGGATCGCTACCGCGACCGCGGCTATCAGCCCCCATTCGATGAACTGCCGTGGAAGGACGAGGCTAACGACAATGGCTAGAGGCACCTAGAAGCGCCCCGCGAGCCTTGCGCCTTACGTGGACGCGGTGCTTCTCGATTTCGCCCCCCGCAATTTCACCAACCGAGGCCTCTTAGCGCTTAACGAGTCGGTGAAGCCGAAATAACTAAGTGCCCAATGCACTTCGCCGCGCTCGCTCGCGCACCGTTTTCGCGAACGCGATCTTGGTGATCTCCGCCTTGCACCGCCGGCGCTCGGCCGCCCTATGAGCGGCGTCCTAGGAAATCGGCCCGCGCCGGAGTAAGAATTGAACGATAAAAAAACATCTCGGGGGAGAACGCGCCGTGGCCTTGCAATTCGGCATTTTCGATCATGTCGACGACAACGGCACTCCGTTGGCCGACCTGTTCGAGACGAGGCTCAAGCTCGTCGAGCAATACGATCGGACCGGCTTTCGCTCCTATCATATCGCCGAACATCACTCGACCCCGCTCGGCATGGCGCCCTCGCCCAGCGTGTTCCTTGCGGCGGTGGCGCAGAGAAGCGAGCGACTGCGCTTCGGTCCCCTGCTCTATGTCACGCCGATGTACCATCCGCTGCGGGTCGCTGAAGAAGTCGTGATGCTCGACCATATGAGCCGCGGCCGGCTGGAATTGGGTCTTGGGCGCGGCGCTTCGCCGATCGAGATCGCGGGCTTCGATGTCGATCCCGCCAATGCGCCGGCGATGAACCGCGAGGCGACCGACCTCATTCTCAAGGCGCTGACATCGGAGACGGTGAGCTTCGAAGGCAAGTTCTATCGCTGCAAGAATGTGCGCATGGCGGCGCGGCCGCTGCAGCAGCCCTATCCGCCGCTTTGGTTCGCGCCGATCGAGCCCGGGCGAGCGGCGGACGCCGCGCGGCTGAAGGGCAACATGGTGACGCTCATTCCCAATGCCGGCGTCAAGGCGCTCACCGACGCTTACCGTGCAGCCTGGCAAGCGCAAGGCAACAAGGCCACCGACCTGCCGCTGCTCGGGGTCTATCGCCACGTCGTGGTGGCCGACACCGATGCCAAAGCCCGCGACATAGCGCGCGGCGCCTACCGGCAGTGGAGGGATCACATGGCCTTCTTGTGGGAATGGGGCGGGCTCCCCTTCCCGATCGCCGCGGTCTATCCGGAGGAATTCGAGGCGCTGGAGGCGATGAGCATGGGGGTCGCCGGAACGCCGGAAACCGTCCGCCGCTATGTCGCCGACAGCGTCAACAAGACCGGCATCACCTATTTCGTCTGCGATTTCGCGTTCGGTTCGCTGCCGTATGCCGCGGCGGCGCGCTCGGTCGAGCTATTTGCGAAGGACGTGATGCCGGCGTTCCGTTGAGCCGCACAGCAGCCCACCAGCGGCGTCCATCCGTCGCGGCATTCCGCGTCAACGGCGCGGCCGGAAGGCGAGCTCAGATCTCGAGCGACTTCGGCGTGCTGAAGCGCTGTTTTTCGTTCGGGCGCGGATCGAATGTCGCGACCGTCCCCGAGCCGAGACACTTGATCTCGGCGCTGTAGTGCGCGCCGTAATGGGCGCCTTCATACAATGCGCGCGAATAAGCACGGGCATGCGCGAACAAATGCCGGCGGCCCGCCTTGTTGTAGTGCAGCTGGACCATCTGATGGCAGAAAGGACATTCCGCGTTGAGCGGGTGAAGCCGCCGCCGTCCTACAAGCTTCAGGAACTCGAATACCCATACGGACAGAATGCGCATGGTCGCCTCGTTGCGATGTCCCGGCCATCGGCCGAAGAACGCAGCTGCCA
This sequence comes from uncultured Alphaproteobacteria bacterium, assembly GCA_963831135.1. Classification (GTDB taxonomy): domain Bacteria; phylum Pseudomonadota; class Alphaproteobacteria; order Rhizobiales; family Xanthobacteraceae; genus BOG-931. Next base: position 43,569 of record CAWHPH010000039.1, on the reverse strand, counting down.
CGGGGGGATCGACAGCCGTCTGGAGCCGATAATGGGACGACGGAGTAAATTGATAAAGTAACAAAAGGGCGCGGCGAGGGCGGAGGTCGCGGCAATCGCTGTGGAAAACTCGCCGGGACGAAAAGCCCCCGTCAGCCTTCGACACGCCGGAAGCAAGCCGGCGGGCGCGCTAGCGTCCCCCGCGACATCATGGCGCAAGCGCCGGGCACCCACCCCCGGTCAGCGGCCGAAAGGCTTTGTCGCCGGGGATCGTGGCGGCGAGCTTCAACAGGTCCCATTCGCCCTGCGATTCGGCAGGCGCCTTGATTTGCACCAAGTAGACGTCGTGCACCATGCGCCGGTCGGGCCGGCGGGCGGCTTCCCACCACGTCACGCCTCTCAACGTGAATTGATCCCGGTCATAGCGCCGGCGCCGGTCTGGTCGTCACAAGCCTCATGCCCGCGCTGGCGGCGGTCAACACCACGACGTTCACGCCGAGCGCAATGAGCCCGACATTGAGCTCCTGGATCGGCGCCGGCAAAGCGGCAAACAGCGTGCCGATGGTGGCGTGCGTCAGGCTGACGGCGGCGACCGTTGCCACGCCGGCAACGATGCCGGCTGCAGCGCCCGCAGGCGTCACCCATCTGTTCTTTGCGAGGCTCAACGCCAACGCCGGAAAAAGCTGGGTGACGAAGCTATAGCCCATCAACAACAACGCCACGATCGTCTGCCCGCCCGCGAGCGTGAAATAGACGGCGACCAGCGCCACTACCGGCACCAATAGCTTGGCGACGTTGACGACGTGGTGATCGGCAGCCGAGCGATGCGCCACGCGGTAGAGGTTGTTCGCCAGCAAAGTCGCGGCCGCCATCAGGATCATCGAGCCGGGTACGAGCGCGGTGAGCACGCCGGCCGCGCCGATGATGCCGACCATCCACGGGTCGAAGGTTTTGACCGAAAGCTTGAACAGCGCGAGATCGACATCGGGGCCTTTGAGGCCCGGCACCTGCAGGATCGCCGCAAAGCCGACCAGAAAGACGAACAGCAGGATCAGCTGGTAAAGCGGCAAGACCACCGCATTCTGGCGGATCACGCGGGCGCTGCGGGCGGTATAGATCGAACCAAACGTGTGCGGCCACATATAGAAGCCGAGCGCGGTCAACAGCACGGTCGACGAGAACCACCACACGCTCTCGCCGTGTTCCGGCAACACGGTGAAGCCGGGTTTTGCCTGCTCGATGGCGGCGAACATCGCGCCGAGCCCGCCGTAATAGTGGAGTGGAAAATAGAGGCCAAGAAAGACGACGACCAAAAGGATCATCGCGTCCTTGGCGACCGCCGTCCATGCCGAGCCGCGTACGCCCGAGACCATCACATGGGCGGTGGCGACGGCGGCGCCGATCCATACCGCCGGCGTTGCACCGATCGCGCCATAGGCCGCGATCCCGACGATGATGCCGAGACCTTTGAACTGCAGCACCAGATAAGGAATGAGCGCGACGATGCCGACTACCGAGACGAGAGCACCAAGCCAGCGGCTTTCATATTTAGCGGCGAAGAAATCGGCCTGCGAATAGAGACCGTTGTCGCGCGCGTAGCGCCAGATCGGCGGCAGGATAAAGTAGGACATCACATAGGCGAGCGTGGCGTAGCAAAGAATGTAATACACCGGCCCGCCCCGGCCGTAGGCAAAGCCGCTGCCGCCCAGGAAGGTGAAGGTCGTATAGATCTCGCCCGCCATGAGCAGAAAGACGAGCGGGGCGCCGAAGGAGCGGCCGGCGACCGTCCATTGGCCAAGTCCCATCCGCCGTCCGCGCCGGGCCAGAAAGCCGAGCCCAAGCGCCAGCAGCACGGCGGCGGCGATGCCGGCAAGCGCGCCGTTCATGAAGGATCGTCCCGGTTCTGCGGATCGAACCGGAAAATGATCGCCATGATCGCCGCGCTCAGCACGATCCAAGCCACGAGCCACGCGAGCAGAAACGGCATGCCGAGAATGACCGGCGCGACCCGATTGACGAAGAACGGGCCGATCAGCATGGCCGCAAACGGCAGGATCGCGAGCGCACGGACCATGCGGATCAGATAACCCGTCCGCTGTGCGCTGCGCTATTTTTTTGTTTGGCCGCTCGTCAGCTTGAGCAGCCGGTCGGCGTTGCCGTGCGCGAACTTCTCCAGCTCCGCCGGCGGAAGCTTGAGCGAATCGACAAAATCGCGCCCGAGCCGATTGCTGCTGTAGGGATAGTCGATCGAAAACATGACCCGATCGGCACCGAAGACCGCCAGCAACGCTTCGAGCGGCGGCAGCGTGAACATGCCGCTGGTCGTCACCGACACATGATCGAGGATCGTATCCTTGACCGAGCGCTTGAGATGCGGAGCTTCGGGGTTAAGGATCTTGTCGGAGCGCACCATCATCGCCGCGAGCCCCTCCCCCATATGGCCGATAATGAGCTTGAGCTTGGGATGGCGGTCGAGCGTTCCCGACAGCACAAGCCGCAGGATGTGAATGGCCGTTTCCGAATGCCAGCCCCAGGCCGCCGTCGAGAGGCGAAAGCCGGTCGCGCCCGGCAGACCGTCGTAATAGGCTTCGTACACCGATCGCGGCGGCAAACCCGGGTGCAGATAGATCGGCACGTCGAGCGCCTCGGCGCGCGCCAGGATCGGCGTAAAGCGCGGGTCGTCGAGGAAGCGGCCTTCGGTGAGGCCGTTGATCAAGGCGCCGCAGAAGCCGAGCTCGCGCACCGCGCGATCGAGCTCGTCGGCGGCGGCCTGCGGGCTTTGCATCGGCAGATGCGCAAAGCCCGCGAACCGATCCGGATGGGCGGAGACCGCTTTTGCCAGCACGTCGTTGATATCGCGCGCGAACCCCACGCCTTCAGCGCCGTCGAGCAGATAGGCGCCGGGACCGGACGCGGACAGCACATGCACGGTGACCCCGGCCTCGTCCATCTCCGCTAGTCGCAGCGCACCGAGATCGGACAGCTTGTCGGCGAGCGGTCCGCCAAAGCCGGGTGGAAAGCCGTACCGGGCGATGGCGTCGGGATCGATCCTTCGCACCAGCGAAGGGACGTTGAAATGTTCCTCAAGGGCGACAATGCGCATGGCGGCTTTCCTGAGACATGAAATCGCCGGCGAGAGCGGAAGCCGGCACCTGGCAGCCTAGCGCGAGCCTTCGCGGCGCAACAGCCACTCTGAGCGGATGGTGGAATTGAGGGCTTCTTAACCATATTCCGGCACACTTGGTGTTCCCTTACCTGTGCCAAAGGACTGCCGATGGCTTACCTGCTGCCGCGCACGATCCTCGTCATTATCGCGTGGATGGTCACCTGCGCGCTGATTAGACACGTTTGGCCAACAGCCGACTCAGCGATCTTCGCAGTCGCCGGCGCCTCCTGGGTGGCGGCGGGCGCGGCCTATTTCGGCTACCTGCGCAAGCTGCGGCGCGACATCGAACAGCTCGAGCGCGCGCGTGCCTACACCCGCGACCGGCGTTTTCACCTGAACTGAATCGGTCGGCAGGGATCAGCGGCCGGCCCGGTTCCAGCCGCGCGCCCGGTTGCCATAAATCTCGTGCCCGTTCGGCGTCACCACCACGGTGTCCTCGAGCTTGATGAAACCGCGGCGCGGATGCAGCAGCGTGGTCTCGACCGAAATCACCATGCCGGCTTCGAGCGGCCGCTGCGCGTCGTAGGCGTCGTAGGGTACCGGACCGGAATTGGTGAGCCGCGGCGCTTCGTGGCTGACCAGCCCCATGCCGTGGGCGAGAAACTCATAGTGGTTGTGCAGCTTCGATTTCTTCAGGACCGGCTCGGCCGCGGCATAGATCTCCGCTCCGTTGACGCCGGCGCGGATCGGCTTGAAGGCGGCCTGCTGGGTGGCCTCGACCTCGGCGAGCAAATCGTCGAGCTCCGCGTCGGGTTCGCCGGCGACGCCCATGCGCGCGAGATCGCCGATATAGCCGTGATAATTGCCGCCCGAATCGAGCGACAGCGGATCGCCTTTTTCCCAACGCTGGTCGGAGGGGGCGCGATTGAGACTGGAGCCGGCAGCGATCAGACAATAATCGAAGACCAGCCCGCGCATCGTCTCCTCGCGGCGCAGCGCCTCGGCCAATTCCGCCTTGGTCGCGCCGGCGCCGTGGCTGCCGAGCACCGCCAGCATGGAATCGATCACAAGCTCCGACGCAAACCTGAGCTTCTCCAATTCTTCCGGCGTCTTGCGCATGCGCAGACGCTCGAGCACGAACAGTGCGTCCTTGATCTCCGCGTCAGGAATCGTCTTGCGCAGCGTGGCAACCGAATCCGCCGGCGCAAATGCGAGCTCAAGGCCGATGCGGCCGGGCTTGTTCACGAGCGCACGGGCATAGTCGGCGGCCTTTTGCATGACATCGACCGAGCCGCCGCTCTTGGTATTCACTTCCGAGACCCAGAACGGTTTCAGCTGGGTCTGATAGGTCTCCATGCCATGGCCGAAATAAGCGGCCTTATCCGGCGCGCCCTTCGGATAGACAAAAGCCGGGAGGTAACGGCTGATCCCGATAGCGTCCATGTTGTCGAAAAAGAACGAGCGATGGCCGCCGAGCAGATATTGGGTGTTGTGCTTCGATGTCGCGATGAGCACGTCGAGGCCGGCCTCGTCCATCAGCCGATCGAGAAGAGCCGTATCGAATGGCGCCGTGCTGTGTCGCGTGATGTCGAGCATGTCCGATCTCCCGGTGGCCGAGGGTTACCAAAGCAAGCCTAGCAAATCCGCGATGGAAGATGAACCGGGTTGAAGCAGCCGGGCGTAGAAACAAAGGCCGACGCAGATGCCGCACGCGAGCCGGCGGCCGGTGCGCTGCACAATATCGGAAGTTCGTCAGCGAGGACGCCGGTCGTTCCGCAGTCAGGCTGCGTGTCTTGTTCCCGGCCGCGCGGTCGCGGAATGTTGAACCTCGGGCGTGCCGCGCTTGACGCCATCGAGGATGAGCTCGATCGAGGCGATCTCGACCCGGTTTCGTCCCGCGTCCTTGGCGCGGTAAAGCGCATGATCGGCCTGCGCCAGCAAAGCCGAGAGGCCGAGCACCGCGTCGTAGCTGATCACGATACCGATGCTTACGGTACCCTCGATCGGCCAGCCCTCGACTTCACGGGCGGCGGCGGCAAAGCACGCGCGGATCTGGTCGGCGACGGCCAGTGCCCGCTCGCGCGTGATATCGTGCAACAAAGCAGCGAACTCCTCGCCGCCCAAGCGGCCGAACAGGTCGATGCGGCGCAGACAGCTGCTCGCCACCTCGGCAAAGATTTCCAGCACGCGATCGCCGATCGCGTGGCCGTAGCGGTCGTTGATCGATTTGAAATTGTCCAGATCGAGCAGCATCACCGCGGTCGGGCGCGGATCGCTGGTCTGCCGCTTGAGGTGGGCCTCACCTTCCTGCAGGAATGCACGGCGATTGGAGATGCCGGTCAACGGATCGATCAACGCCGCGGTCTTGTGACGATACTCGGTGCGCTCCTTCGCCATCGCCAGGAGGATAAAGGCGATCGCAATGGTGAACAGCAGCGCCTCGAAGCTGAGCACGGTGAGCCACACGCTCTCCAACATCTGATGGCCGGGCGGCAGCCACGGCAGCAACGCCACGAGCGGGGTGCGCAGCAGATACAGCGCGCCGTGCGCGAACAACATGAAGATCGCCGGCCAGCGCGAGACCAAAGGCTCGCTGCGGCCGCGCCAGAATTCGAACGCGGTGGCCCAGGTGTAGGCGGTGATGATGCCCGATGAAACAAGCACGCGCAGGTCGAACGAATTGGTAAAGCCTGGAATGCGGCAGGCGACCAGCCAGAGCGCGGCGCCGGCGAACAGCAGCACATATTGCGGCTTGCGGTGATCGAACAGACGGGCGCCGGTCCAGGTGACCGCAAACGACGTGAACAGAATAGCATTGGCGAGATCGATCGAGATCAGATCCGAAGCCGAACCATAGAGTCCGAACAGCGTCACCGAGGCGGCGCGCAAGAGATGCGCGAATCCCCACCAGGCCACCGCCGTGATAGCGGTGTTCTGCGCCCAGGCAAACAGCAGCAGCAACCCGAGAATTGCTTCCACATAGATGGTGACGAGAAATAAGGTATTGACGTCGAGATTTATCGCGGTCCGCTGATGATCGGTCGAGGCGATTAATTCCTGAGGATCCCCAGTGCCTCCGCGTCTGCGATACCGCGCACCCCGGAAAAATTTGATGAACGATGAGGCGCACTCACCTGCGTAAGCCCAGCTATGGTTTCGGCAACGTTTCGCAGATCGGAAAGCAATCGAACCAACGGCGCACGAGCCTTGTTTCCAGGGGGTTAGTCATTTAGGGTCGGTGCCCTTTCAAGGAAGTGCGGCGATGCAGTTTTGCAACGGAATCGTCGAGGCGATCGGCAATACACCACTCATTAAGCTCAAGCGGGTTTCGGCGGCGACCGGCTGCACGATCCTGGGCAAAGCGGAATTCATGAATCCGGGCCAATCGGTCAAGGACCGAGCCGCGTTGTTCATCATCCAGGACGCGGTGAAAGAGGGCGCGCTCAAGCCCGGCGGCGTGATCGTCGAGGGCACCGCGGGCAATACCGGCATCGGGCTTGCGCTCGTCGGCAACGCGATGGGTTTTCGCTCGGTGATCGTGATTCCGGAAACGCAGAGCCAGGAAAAGAAAGACACGCTGCGGCTTTGCGGCGCCGAATTGGTCGAGGTGCCGGCCGTCCCTTATTCCAATCCAAACAACTATGTGAAGCTTTCCGGCCGGCTCGCCGAGCAACTGGCGAAGACCGAGAAGAACGGCGCGATCTGGGCGAACCAGTTCGACAATGTCGCCAACCGGCAAGGCCATGTCGAGACGACCGGGCCGGAAATCTGGCGGCAAACCGACGGCAAGGTGGACGGCTTCGTCTGCGCCGTGGGCACCGGCGGAACGCTTGCCGGCATCGCCATCGCGCTTAAATCGTTCAGCAATGCCGTGCGCATCGCGCTCGCCGACCCGATGGGTGCGGCGCTCTACAGCTATTACACGACCGGCACGCTCAAATCCGCAGGCTCATCGATCACCGAGGGCATCGGCCAGGGTCGCATCACCAAAAATCTGGAGGGCGCTCCGATCGACACCGCTTATCAGATCCCCGACGAGGAGGCGGTGCCGATCATCTTCGACCTGCTCGAACACGAGGGGCTGTGCCTCGGCGGCTCCTCCGGCATCAACGTCGCCGGCGCGGTGCGGCTGGCGAAAGAGCTCGGACCGGGTCACACCATCGTCACCATTCTTGCCGATTACGGCACGCGCTACCAATCCAAGCTGTTCAATCCGGATTTCCTGCGCGAGAAAGGGCTGCCAGTCCCGCACTGGCTCGAGCGGCGCTCGCAAATCAAAGCGCCCTTCGCCTGAACGTCGCGGCCGCACGCGCGTTGTTGTGATTGTCATGCTCAGACCCGAAGACACCTTTGCCCCCTCCCCCGCGAGCCGCTGGCTCGTTTCGACGGAATGGCTTTCCGAGCATTTGCGCGATCGCAACGTCGCCGTGGTCGACGGCACCTATTTCCTGCCGACGCAGCAGCGCCATGCGCACGCCGAATATCGCGACGGCCATATCCCCGGCGCCGTCTTCTTCGACATCGAAAAGGTCGCCGATCATTCGACCGAACTGCCGCACATGCTGCCCGGTCCGGCGCAATTCGGCGAAGTGGCCGGAGCGCTCGGCATCGGCGACGGCGATACCGTGGTCGTCTATGACAGCGTCGGCCTCTACTCGGCGCCGCGGGTGTGGTGGACGTTCCGGATCTTCGGCGCGAAGAAAGTCTGCATTCTCGACGGTGGCCTGCCGAGATGGAAATCCGAAGGCCGTCCGCTGGAGAAAGGCGAGCCGAAACCGGCGCCAAAAAAATTCAATGCGGACATGAACGTCGGCGCCGTGGCGATGCTTGCCGATGTGCGCATGGCGCTCACCGACGACAGCGCGCAGATCGTCGATGCCCGGCCCGCCGATCGCTTCGCCGGCAAAGCGCCGGAGCCGCGTCCCGGGCTTCGATCGGGCCACATGCCGCGCTCGTTCAATGTGCCCTATGCCCGCCTGGTCGAAAACGGTCAGCTGGTCTCGCGCGCGCGCATCGAGGAGGCCTTTGCCGATGCCGGGGTCGATCTCGACAAGCCGGTCATTACTTCGTGCGGCTCCGGGGTGACTGCGGCGATCCTCACATTCGCGCTGGAATCCATCGGCAAGGAGCCGAAGGGCCTTTACGACGGCTCATGGGCGGAATGGGGCTCGCGCCCCGATCTTCCGGTCGAGCGCAGCTGACCGGACACCGGGCAACACGATCGGCGCGGCGACCGTTTACGCCGCCACCCATAAATGTTGCGCGGCATAGGCGCGCCACGGGCGCCACGCGTCGGCGCGGTGAAGGAGTTCGGACGAGGAAGGCCGCCGGCCTTCACGGCCGGCCATGGCGCGCAGGAGCCCGAGATCGGCGGCGGGAAAGGCGTCGGGCTCGCGCAACTGCCGGAGCGCGATATATTGCGCCGTCCATTCGCCGACGCCGCGGATGGCGCGCAGGCGTTTGACAGCATCGTCCAACCCGCAATTCGCATCAAACAAATGTCGATCGGCGACGGCCGCGGCCGCCACCGCCGACAGCGCGGCGGCACGGCTTCTCGGCATACCAAGGGCGGCGAGATCGGCCGCGGCGATGATCTCTGGCCGCGGAAAGACATGCGTCAACTGATCGCTCGGCGATGAGAGACGTTCGCCATAAGCCGCGACCATCCGGCCGGCAAGCCGCGCCGCGGCGGCAACGGTGATCTGCTGGCCGAGCACCGCGCGCATCGCCAATTCGAAACCGTCCCAAGCCCCGGGCACGCGCAGTCCCGGCCGCGCCTTGACCAAAGGAGCAAGCGTCGGATCTCTGGCGAGGTGAGCGGCGATGGCGAGCGGATCGGCGCCGAGATCGAACACCCGCCGCAGCCGCGCAATGATGGCCGGCAACGCCGCAAGCTTCGGGAAGCGCACGGTGGCGCGCAACGCGTTACCGTCGGCCGGCTCGACCGCGACGGTTCCCATCAAATCGTCCAGCTGCACGGTGCGCGCATAGCGGCGGGCAGTCACAGAATTCGATCCCGGCAATCGCGCGCTGCCGCAGGAAGGCGACCATCGCGTCCCAATCGTAGGGCGGATGATAGCGCAACAGGAGAACGAGCTCGCCGGAAGCTGCCGCCGAAGAATCCGGTCCGGCGGCACGGCGCAGTTCACGCGGCGCGCGGCCGAACAAGTGTCGGAATGTTTCGTTGAAGCGGCGGATGCTGCCGAAGCCGGAGGCGAATGCAATCTCGGTCATCGGCAGATGTGTCTCATGAATAAGCTGCTTGGCCAGAAGCACGCGGCGCGTCTGCGCCACGGCGACGGGCGAAGCCCCGAGATGCTGGCGAAACAGTCGCCGCAATTGCCGTTCGCCGACGCCAAGGCGCCCGGCCAGCGCATCGACATCGGCATCATCCAGCGCGCCGAGCTCGATCAAGCTCAATGCCCGCGATACCGTATTCGACGTGCCCCGCCAGGCGCCGAGATCCGGCGCCGTCTCCGGCCGGCAGCGCAGGCAGGGGCGGAAGCCGGCCTCTTGCGCCGCCGCCGCCGTCGGGAAAAAGATCACATTTTTCGACAGCGGCGTACGCGCCGGACAGACCGGACGGCAATAGACCCCGGTCGTCTCCACGCCGGTGAAGAAGCGGCCATCGAAACGCGCATCGCGCTGGCGGATGGCCCGGTAGCAGGCCGCGTGATCGAGGTCTAAGCCTATCCTGTTCATGTGGCCGAGATTCATTGACTGGCCTGTGCGAACGAAATTGCGTGCGACCGAGGAAATGTCTGAGCGAGAAAAGTGATCCCCTCGCCGCTTTTCGTCTAGCGGTTTTCGGACATGATCCTCGCAGGCTTAAGCCAGGATGAATACGTCCGAAAACCGCCAGCTTTGCCGAGGCCGAATGAAAGATGATGGTGCCGGAGCGAAACTGATGACAGCTGCGCAAACGTTTTTCGTCGAGCATATCGAAACGCCAACCGGCCGCATGCGCGTCGTCACCGACGACGCGCAGCGGTTACGCGCGGTCGATTGGGACGATCACGAAAAGCGCATGCAAGACCTGCTGCGCCGCTATTACGGCCCGCATGCGGTGACCTTGCGCGAAGCTGCGGGTCGGTCGCATGCTGCCCGTGCGCTGCTCGCTTACTTCGACGGCGATCTCGATGCCATCGCCGATCTACCGACGCAGACCAGCGGTACGGCCTTCCAGCGCACTGTCTGGTCCGCGCTCCGGTGCATCCCGGTCGGCCGCACCGTGAGCTACGGCGCGCTCGCCGCCTCGATCGGACAGCCCAGGGCCGTGCGCGCGGTCGGATTGGCCAATGGCGCCAACCCCATCGCTATCGTCGTGCCCTGCCATCGCGTGATCGGCGCCAACGCATCATTGACCGGATATGGCGGCGGCCTTCATCGCAAGCGATGGCTGCTTGCGCATGAGCGCGGCGAGCGGCCGCTATTCGACGAGGCGGCGCAAGGGCGACACGCTTGACCCAGATCAAGGGCAATTTAGCCTAATCTGCATTAGTTCATCGCAGATTTCGCGTGGCAGCCTGTATTCGCGCGATGGATAGGCTTGTAAAATGGGCTAACACGCACGCCCGTCCGGGGATGAAAGATTGATGATCGACAAGAAGATTTCCCGCGTCGCTGCTGGCCGTCGCGCAACGTGGCCGGGCGTTGCTCTGTCCCTCATCGCCTGCGCCATCGCCGTATTGCCGGCGGCGACTCGCCGGCCGCTCGGCTTCGAGGCAAGAGCGGCGGAAGTGGATGCCATCGGCGCGCCGGCGCCTGTCGGCTTTGCCGATATTATCGAAAGGGTGAAGCCGGCGGTCGTCGGCGTTCGCGTCAAGGTCGAGGACGGAGGATCGCCGGACGACGCTCAGCAGAAAACTCCCGCCGATCCTCCTTTCCGCAAATTCGGCGCTCCGGCACCCGACAAACCGGCCCCCAATTCCAGCATCGCGCTCGGATCCGGGTTTTTCATCTCCGGCGACGGCTATGTCGTGACCAACAATCACGTTGTGGCCAATGGACTAAGCTTCGAGGTGACCACCGACAACGGCAAGACCTATCAGGCCAAAGTTATCGGTACCGATCCGCAAACAGATCTGGCGCTCATCAAAGTCACTGCGAGTACCGAATTCGCGTATGTGAGGTTCGCCACGGGGTTGCCGCGGGTCGGCGACTGGGTGCTTGCCGTCGGAAATCCATTTGGGCTCGGCGGCACGGTGACGGCGGGAATCGTCTCGGCGCGCGGACGCGATATCGGCGAAGGCCCCTACGACGATTTCATTCAGATCGACGCGCCGGTCAATGTCGGAAATTCCGGAGGCCCGACCTTCAACGTGAAAGGCGAAGTTATCGGCGTCAACACCGCGATATTTTCGCCGTCAGGAGGGTCGGTCGGCGTTGCCTTCGACATTCCCGCGGAGACCGTCAAATTCGTCGTGCAGCAGATCAAGGAAAAGGGACACGTCACGCGCGGCTGGATCGGCGTGCAAATTCAGGCGCTCACGCCCGCTATTGCCGACGCCTTGGCGCTTAAGAATGCCGAGGGCGCGCTTGTCGCGCAGGTCGAGCCCAATAGTCCGGCGGCCAAGAGCGGCATGGAGATCGGCGATGTCATCCATTCGGTGAATGGTGAAGCCGTGAAGGATTCGCGCGATCTTGCCCGGCGGATCGCCGCCATCGCCCCGGGGACGCCGGCAAAGTTCGGCGTTTTGCGCAACGGACAAGAGAAGACCATCAGCTTGACCTTGGGCAGGCTTCCGCGAACCTCCGCCGAGGCCGAGGAGCAGAAAGCGCCCCGCGAGCCGCCGGTCCTTGGTCTGACGCTTGCGCCGGCGGGCACCATCGCAGGTGCCGGCGCGCAGGGCGTCGTGATTACCGAGATCGATCCTGGCGGCCACGCGGCCGAAAGCGGCCTGCAGACCGGAGATGTCATCTTGGATGTCGGCCGCCGCACCGTGAACACGCCAGCGGACGTTCGCAGGTTGGCGGACGAGGCCCGCGCACAGTCGAAACGGAGCGTGCTGTTGCGAATAAAGCGCGGCGACATGGTGGTCTTCGCCGCCGTTCCCATCGGCTGATCACCCCTTGCAGCAATTTTCCTGTCGGATTGCAAGCGAAGACACAATGATCGGGAGCCTTCCATGCTTTTGCTCAAGCCGGGCTGCGAATGCTGCGACATCGACCTGCCGCCGGATTCCCGTGATGCGATGATTTGCTCGTTCGAATGCACTTTCTGCCGCTCCTGCGCCGAAGGCATCCTCAACGGCCGCTGCCCCAATTGCGGCGGCGAATTGTTGCGGCGGCCGATCCGGCCGGCGGCGAAGCTCGCCAAATTTCCTGCCTCGCGCGAGCGCGTATTTAAACCGCAAGGCTGCGCGGCCGCGGCGCCTACCGCCTAGGGCATGATCCGGAAAAGTGGAACCCGGTTTTCCGAAAAGCATGCCCTCGGGCTTGGCCCGGGGGATCATGCTCCACCAAAATGTTAGAGCGCCAATCGATTCAATCTGAAGCGATTGCGCTTTAGACCACGACCGCTCCGTTAAATCGTGGTCCGGCCGTCTCGGCTGGTCCTTCACTTCACGTCGACTGTGATGACCGGGGACACGATCGGAGGATCGAACGGAACATGAGACCAATTCCCCAGCACCAGCTGTAGCGTGTGGCGGCCCGGGGGAAGCGTCAGCATCGTTTCCGTCTGCCCGCCGCCAAAATGAAGGTGATGGTCATCGGCCGGAATCGGCTCTTTCAACTGCTCGGGCGTGAGCGTGGCGTCGATCAGAAGATGGTGATGGCCGGTGTTCGGCTTTTCCACGCCGGCCGGCGCGACACCCATCCCGCTCAAACCGAACTGAACCTTGAAGGGACTCTTTACTGCGTCGCCGTCCTTCAGATTGATAAAATAAACCACCGCCTTCGGCGGCGCAGCCGTCTGCGCATGAGCAAGCGGCGAGACGGCGAGAGCCGCCAGGACGAGCAAAGTGTGACGGAAACCTGATTTGATAAGGGGGGTCATGTGCATGCTTATTCCTCTTCGAGATGGATGCGCGGGCCTGACCTAGATGCGCAGCGAAACTCCGAGACGGACGATCGAATGAGGTTACCGCAGACGCGCGATTTCATCCATTACGGCGGCGAGCTCAAGTAGCCTGTTGCGGCGCCGTTCGTGCGACCGCCGTCGCCGGTGCCAAGGCTACATCCTTGTGGGCCGCGGCGTGGCTGCTGTCGGCCCCGACTTCCTCGAGGTTGACCCCCATCGTCTCGATACGGAACAGCCACGTAAACAGGGCGCCCAGAAGCGAGGTGCCGACCAAGACATAAAGCAGCTTCGCCGTGCCGATATCTTTCAGGAAAATCGGGAACAGAAACGCCGTCGTGCAAGCGCCGATTTTGGCGAACGAAGCGGCAAAACCGGCTCCGATGCCGCGAATAGCCGTGGGGAACACCTCGCCGGCCAGCAGATAAGTTTGCGCATTGGGGCCGAGATTGGTCATGAAGTTGAAAAGCATGAAACCCGCGAAAATGAGAAACGTCCTCGTTCCGCCGTCATAATTGACGGACTGAGCGGCGATAAAAAGCCCGACCGCGCAGCCGACAAAGCCGAAAATCTGCAAGCGTATCCTGCCGGCACGGTCGACCAGAAGAACGGCGAACACGATGCCGAGCAGCAAGAGAGAATCGATCAGCGCCGCACCCTTGGCGGCAACCAGGTCGTTGGCGACGAGGTCGGCGATGTGCTGAACGTGCTCGCGCTTATGGCCGACGGTCGCCGCCAGAATCGTGGGCGTGAAAATACCGATGCCGTAGGTGCCGAGGTCCTGAAGGAACCAGGGAACGGATGCGAGTATGGTGGCACGCAGATTGTGCGGGTTGAACAGAGCCGCATAGCCGCCCGCGGCATGCCGCGGCCTTCGCCCCCCGCGCGGGTCGGCCAGAGTGACCTCGTTCGGATAAGGCGGTTTGCGGTCCAAAAGGCGCTTGAGCTCCATTTCCGCCTCTCGGTGCCGATTCTTTATTGCCAGCCAGTGCGGACTCTCCGTTACAAAGAAGCGGCCGAGCAGCACCAGGCCGGCAGGAATGATGGCGGTGCCATACATCCACCGCCAAGCCGGCAAGCTCGGATCGGCATTGAGCACGACATAGCCGACAGCCGTTCCGACCAGCGCGCCGGCGGCCTGAAAGCCGAAGGCCGCCAAAACCAGCGTGCCCCGGCTGCGCGACGGCATGCTCTCTGAAATCACCAGATGGGCGGTAGGATAGTCGCAGCCGAGCGCAAGGCCCATCCCGAACAGGCAGGCCACCAGCCAAGCGAAGTTTTGCGTGAACAGGATCAGCACCAAAAACACCACGAACAACGCCATCTCGACGATGAACATCGGCTTGCGGCCGAAACGGTCGCAGAGGCCGCCCAACGCACTCGCTCCGATCAGGATGCCGAACAGGCTGGCCGCACCAACCATGCCGTGTTGTGCGGCCGAAAGGCCGAATTCCTTGGCGATCAGCGGCAGCGCCACGCCGGTCATGAAGACCACGAGACCTTCAAAGAATTTGCCTGCGACCGAGAGCCACCATATGCGCTGCTGCATGCTCGTCATCGGCGAAGCCGGCGCAAGGGTGCCGTCGGACCACAGCGGCTTCTCGTCGAGATAAGCTTGTACGGTGTTGCGCAAGCGCGAGATGCTCTCTGTCACGTGGCGGTCCCCTAACGTTTCAGCGCGTGAAACGTAGGGTGCCAATCGTAAGACTTTCGTGACGAAGTCCGATCGAGAGCGTCGTGATCAACACGATTGACGAATACGATTCGGCTTCGTGTTTACAATTCGGTTTCCTGCCGCGGCAAACATGCCCCTTGTCGTATCAACGAAGCATAAAGCCGAGCCAATGTGATGCTTAAAGACAATCTGATTTTAAAGGAAGAAAGCCGCAGAGAAAACCCTGCGGCTTTCAACTTTCGCGCTGCTAACGAGATACAAGTTCGGCAGCGCGCATTTTGCCGGGCGGGCGCTAGAGTTCCGAGCCCTGCTCCTGGTCCATCATGCGGTGCATGCCGCCCGGCGCGCCGTCATCCTCGCCGAAATGGCGCCAATGGTGTCCCCACATCGGACCGTCACCGCCATGGCCCTCGCGCCAGCCGTGGCCATCGGGTCCTTCCAGGTAATGCACGCGCCAATGATGATGCGGCCGCAGCATCCATGCGAGCTTCTCAAAGCGACCTTTCTGCGCGTCGTTCAGGCTCGTATAGAGCGGCTGTCCGGCCTCGGCGATGCGCTTGAGCGCGGCACTGGCCTTGGCCATGTTGTCGGCCCGCTTCGCCAGCCGGTCGAACGGCGCGCTCGGCGTTTGGCTCGGATTTTGTTCCGCCGCCTCGCGCGCCGCCCGGCGCTCGGCGCGCAGTTGCGCCATCTCGCGCAAGGCCTGTTCGAATGCCGGCCAGTTCTTGGCCTGGTCGGGCGTGAGCTCAAGGCCGGCCTTGAGCGCGGCGATGCGCGCATCGACAAACGCCGCCCTGTCCTCCGGGCTGAGCCGATGACGATGCTCGAAGCGCGGACCGTCACGATCTCCTTCGCCGAAATGCTGTTGGGCATAGACGATTGAAGAGCCGGCGATGGCAAAGGCTGCCGTCGCAACGACTACTGGCTTCCACATGGTCTCCTCCAAGGACGATGACGAGGGGTTACGATGTGAAGTAGAAATCCGGCGCGGCTGCTCCTTCAAGTTAAAATTCGGTCACAAGGACTACGCGCGCATTAAAGCTTCGTAATGTTGTCTTGAAACACGCCTGCAATGAAGGTCTGTACATTCGCGCGCCGCAATTGCGCCGCGTTTGTTGAACGGCGATACATTTTGCTGTTCATTGCAAAACCAGCGCTTGCCCGAACTGGCCGATCGGCTTCGCTAAGCAATCCAAGGCGCCGACGCATTATCGTACAAGGCAATGTTTCGCTTTCGGAGGGAGCGGACATCACAAATTCGAACGGCCAGGTCTGCTGGTGACCCCTGAACTGAATTCGCCCCTGCTGATGAATTTGTTAATTTTGGTGCGGCGCGGATACTTTTCCGGAATCTGCATCGCTGGCTCGCCCGGCGCGGGCGGTGCTTACGACATGCGATAGAGCTGCGCGTCGGCGGCTTGGTCGAACTTGCCCGCGGGCAGATCGAGCACCACGCGACCGCGGGAAAGGCCGATAATACGGTCAGCGTAGGAGCGGGCGAAGTGCGGCTGGTGCAGGCTGCAGATGATCGCAACGCCGTCCGAGCGTGCGATCTGTCGAAGCAGAGCCATGATGCTGCCGGCTGAATTTGGGTCGAGACTCGCAACAGGCTCATCGGCGACGATCAGCCGAGGCTGCTGCGCGAGCGCGCGCGCGATTGCTACCCGTTGCTGCTGTCCGCCTGAAAGTGTGTCCGACCGTTGTGTCGCCTGCCCGAGTAGACCTACGCGGTCGAGGCACTCAAGCGCAAGCAGGCGATCCGACCGCTCAAACCGGCGCAGGCATCCGCGCCACGTCGGCACATGTCCGAGGCGCCCGGCAAGCACATTTTCCAGAGCGGTTAGCCGGGCCACCAGATTGAATTGCTGGAACACGAAGGCAATTCGTCGCCGGTCCCTTCCGATGTATTGACCGATGTCGGCGCCGTCGAGCTGCACGGAACCGCTGTCCGGCTTGAGCAATCCGGCGATGCAGCGAAAAAGAGTGGTTTTGCCGGCTCCGCTCGGCCCGAGCACCGCCACTAACTCATGCTCGACTATGGAGAGACTGACATTCGCTAAGGCGACATGCCCTTTGAACGTCTTCATCAGTTCTCCGACGACCAGTCTGGGGGGCGTAGACGCGCTCGCCGGAATCGACAGCGTAGTGCGAAGCCTGGCCGACATGGCTAGGCCAGCCTGCGGCGCAGCCAGCCGGAAAACTGGTCCAGCGCGGTAACAACGACAAGTATCACCGCAATGATCGTGAACAATCGCGGGAAGTCGAGGAGATCCATGCTGTTCTTCAGTTCCTGTCCGATGCCGCCGGCGCCGACAACGCCGAGCACTGTGGACGCACGCACATTGAACTCCCACCAGAACAGCGTAGTTGAAAGCAGCACCGGCAATACGTCGGGCAGCAACGCGTACGCGATTGTGGTAAGCCGATTGGCCCCCGTCGTGCGCACCGCGTCAAACGGCCCCAGATTGGCATTCTCGATATGGTCGGCGAAGAATTTCGCGGCACTCCCCCAGGTATGGAGGGCAATGCCGAGGACGCCGGCAAAGGGCCCGAGCCCGACCGCCGCGACAAACAAGAGCGCGAATATGAAAGAATCAATGCCACGTAGCGCGTTGAGGAACCATCGAGCAGGATAGTACAGGCTTGGCACCGGCGTGATGTTGCGGCTGGCCAGCACGGCCATTGGAATTGCCAGCACGGTCGCGAGCGTCGTACCGATCGCGGCCATTGCCACGGTTTCCGCGGTGCGCCGCAGGAAGAGCGGCATCTCCTCGATGGCTGGCGGCCAGGCTTGCGCGATCCAATGCCATATTTTGGGTAGTCCGCTCGCAAGTCTGCCCGGATCAATCTGGGCAAGCCGGCCAGCGACGATATAAAAGGCGACTAAGGCGAGCGCGATTAGCCAGAAACGCACGCGCCGGACCGTCAGGCCACGCGCTGCCGCGTCGAGATCAGCAAGGGTTTGCTGCGCGGGGGTCACGGCATGATAACCCGGAGTGATGTCGGAGGAACGCAACTAATTTGGTTCGCATCACTTGCTATAGCTTCTTCTTAATCTTGCCGACCGCGATGCCAGCATTCTCGACCATCGCGTAGGATGCGTGGGTGGCGGCGACAAAGCCGGTATAGCGGGGTGGCAGCAGCGTCTTGGCCTGCTCGGCGGTGATCGCGGTCAGGATCTTTTGCACGTTTACCATCAGATCCGCAGGCGCGTCAGCCGGCAGCACGATGGCGTCGTTCGGTAACGGATCCGAAGTCCAAATAATCTTATTTGATTCCGGCTTCAAACGCCCGGCGGCAATCATCGCATTGCGGTTGCGATCGAAGTCGGTGGCCATGTCGACCTGTCCCGCACTGACTGCGATTTCGTTCGCCGCGTGGGTCGCGCCCTCGCTATAGGCCCAGTAGGTCTTAGGGTCTATCTTCCAAACCTCCTTCGCATAGTAAGTTGGAATCAGCCATCCGGACGTCGAGCCGACGTCGGCAAATGAGATCGACTTCCCCTTGGTGTCGTCGGGAAATTTGCTCACTTGTAGTTCTGGACGGGCGATGATGATCGCGTAATAGATCGGTTTGTCGTCGTATTTCACCGTGGCGACCGCCCGGCAATTGGTCGCATTATTGGCGATGATGTAACCCCAAGGCCCCATCCAGGCGAGATCGACCTGCTGACCACCCATCGCCACCGCCAAGCCCGCCCAGTCGGTGGTTGCGGCGAGATCGTAGTCTACCCCAAGTTCCTTCGCGAGATGCGCGAAGATAGGCTCAAAAGCCTTTTTAGTGTCGCTGGGAGTGGGCAGTAGCGGTCCAACGACAAAACGCATCCTTTTGGTCTGAGCGATCGAGGGCCGGAAGATGGCGGCGGTGGCGGCAAGCCCGACTGTTGCGGCCAGAAACTTTCGTCTGCGCATAGTCATAGTGCGTCCTTGGCTGGTACCTGAGGCTTGTCTAGTAGCTAAGGCGTAGCAATGCTTGGCATATGCGCTCGACGAGTTTTCGCTACGCACGGAAGTTATGCATATTGAGGCATATTGGCGCTCAATCTCCGTTTCGTCCTTTAACTTTCTTGTGATTGCGTTATCGCATTGCCTTCAAGAGCGGCGCGGATATTCGCCGAAGCTGCTGCCACTGGCCGTGTTGTCGAAGGCGACGGGATGTCCGGTGATGGCCCTTCGGGAACCTGCCGCTTGGACTTCTCGAATGTCTGCCTTGCCAGGGAAAGCCGACTTGGACGAGCTCAGCAGGCAGTTTGTTTTATGCGCACGCGGCCTAGTTGACAGAGCCGACTTGGATTGCTTCGTCGCGCGGAAATTTCGCCGTAATTGCCGGCGCGACGCCGGAGGGAAAGCAAACCGCGGTTATCGCGGCTTCAATCCTTCTCACTATTGTCGGCACGTTCGCCTTTTTTGCTGTGCTGCTGCGTCTCGTCTAGAGACGGCTCGCGAGAAGAAAATAGCTGCTGCCGAGGTGAGTTTAACCTGTAAAACCATCAAGGGAGATTGAAATGCCCAGAACAAAAAAACCGAACATCCTGATCCTCTGGGGCGACGATATCGGCTGGTGGAACATCAGCTATAACAGCCGGGGCCAGATGGGATACCGAACCCCGAACATCGATCGCGTCGCCAATGAAGGCGTGGCCTTCACGGACTATTACGGCCAGCAGAGTTGCACGGCCGGTCGCGCGGCCTTTATTACCGGCCAGAACCCGATCCGCACCGGGCTGACCAAGGTGGGGATGCCTGGAGCCGACGTCGGACTTAAGGCAGAAGATCCAACCATCGCCGAATTACTCAAGCCGCACGGCTACACGACCGGCCAATTCGGCAAGAACCATCTCGGCGACAAGGACGAGTTTCTGCCGACGATGCATGGCTTCGACGAGTTCTTCGGCAACCTCTACCACCTTAACGCCGAGGAAGAACCCGAAGATCCGGACTACCCGAAGAACCCCGAGTTCAAGAAACGGTTCGGGCCCAGAGGCGTTCTTCACACCTGGGCTGATGGCAAGGGCGGGCAAAAGATTGAGGACACCGGGCCGCTGACGAAGAAACGGATGGAGACCATCGACGACGAGGTGACGAAACACGCGCTGCGCTTCATTGATCAGGCGCACAAGGCGGGTAAGCCTTTCTTCCTCTGGTACAACACGACAGCGATGCATTTCCGAACCCACTGCGCGGAGAAGAACAAGGGCAAGAGCGGTCAGGGGGACTACAACGACGTGATGGTCGCCCACGACGAGAACATCGGAACGATGCTGAAAAAGCTCGACGATCTGGGCATAACTGAAGACACCATCGTGATGTACTCAACCGATAACGGCGTCCACTACAACAGTTGGCCGGATGCCGGCATCACCCCGTTCCGGTCGGAGAAGAACACGAACTGGGAAGGCGGTTGGCGAGTGCCAGCCTTTGTGCGCTGGCCGCGTAAGATAAAGGCTGGCTCGGTGCTCAACGGCATCGTGACCCATCAGGATTGGTTGGCGACATTACTGGCCGCTGCCGGAGAACCTGACATCAAGGAAAAGCTTCTCAAAGGCTACAAGGTCGGCAACATGACGTACAAAGTCCACATAGACGGCTTCAATATGCTGCCGTACCTAAGCGGCGAGGTGAAGGAGAGCCCCAGGCAGTTCTTCTTCTACATCAGTGACGACGGAGAAATCATTGCCATTCGGATGCAGGACTGGAAAGTGGTGCTGATGGAACAGCGGGCAAAGACGCTGCAATGCTGGTTCGAGCCGTTCGTTCACCTGCGGGCCCCAAAAATGTTCCACCTGCGCCGCGACCCGTTCGAACGCGCCGACGAGAACTCGAACACCTACTGGGACTGGATTATCTCCCACGCCTACGTCATTTACGCGATGCAGGCGGTCGTGGCCGGAGAACTCGAGGAATTCAAAAAGTATCCGCCGCGTCAGAAGCCAGCCTCATTCAATTTGGACGCTGTGCTGCGCACACTGGAGGACGCGGGCGGCGGCGCAAACCACTGATCAGTCGCTTTCATCGATGTGAACGAGATGTCGTGTCCGGCGCGTTGCTGCCAACACGTGGCGACGTGATTTCGACCATGAATTTGACCACAGCGAAGCTCGTCCGACGCTGACGGCGAAAAAATCTACCGGAACCAAAGCCGAGGTGGGGGTGCCTCGTCGCGTTCGTTCCTCGCAACGATGGCGCGGTCAATGAAGTATCTGCTGCAGAAAGAGCCGCGTGCGCTCGTGCCGCGGATTGCCGAAAAAATCCTTCGGCGGGCCGATCTCGACGATCTGCCCGTCGTCCATGAGAATGACGCGGTCGGCGACCTGACGGGCAAAGCCCATCTCGTGTGAGACGACGAGCATGGTGATGCCGTCGCTTGCCAGCTCGACCATGGTATCGAGCACTTCCTTGACCATTTCCGGATCGAGCGCCGACGTCGGCTCGTCGAACAGCATGATGTCCGGATTCATGCACAGCGCGCGGGCGATGGCCACGCGCTGCTGCTGGCCGCCGGACAGCCGTGCCGGATATTTGCCGGCCTGGTCGGGGATCTTGACGCGCGCGAGATAGTTCATCGCCAGCGCCTCGGCTTCTTTCTTCGGCATGTGCCGCACCCACATCGGCGCCAGCGTGCAGTTTTCCAATACCGTCAGATGCGGAAACAGATTGAAATGCTGGAACACCATGCCGACGTCGCGGCGGACGGCGACGATCTGCTTGGGATCCTCGGTCAGCTCGATGCCGTCGACGATGATGCGGCCCTGCTGCCAGTCCTCCAGCCGGTTGACGCAGCGAAGCAGCGTGGATTTGCCGCCGCCGGACGGGCCGCAAATCACGATCCGCTCGCCGCGCGCGACTTTCAGGTTGATGTCGCGCAGCACGTGGAACTCTCCGTACCACTTATTGAGCCCAACGACCTCGACCGCGACATCGGGCAGCGGCGGTGCAGTGCGCGAGGGATCGGCGTTTTCGTTCATGGCAAATCCTTAGAGCATGATCCGGAAAAGTGGAATCCGGTTTTCCGAAGAGATCATGCTCCACCAAAATGTTAGAGCATGATCCGGAAAAGTGGAATCCGGTTTTCCGAAGAGATCATGCTCCACCAAAATGTTAGAGCGCCAATCGATTCAATCCGAAGCGATTGCGCTCTAGCGCCGCACAGCGCGCGCATGCCGCGCTTCCATGCGCCGCGCATAACGCGACATGCCATAGCAGCAAGCGAAGTAAAAGAGCGCGGCGAAGGCGTAGCCGGTCACCGTGGTGGTCGGCCCCGCCCATTTCGGATCGGCGCGGGCCGCTTCGATGGTGCGCAGGAAATCGAAGATGCCGACGACAAAGACTAGCGTCGTGTCTTTGAACAGGCCGATGGAGGTATTGACGATATTGGGCAGCGTGATGCGCAACGCCTGCGGCAGAATGACCAGCGCCATCATGCGCCAATAGCCGAGCCCCAGAGCGCCCGCGGCCTCGTACTGCCCGCGCGGGACGGCGACCAGCCCGGCGCGCACAACTTCCGCCATATAGGCGGAAGCAAACAGCGCCACGCCGATCAGCGCGCGCACGAGCTTGTCCGGCGCAAAGCGCTCGGGAACGAAGAGCGGCAGCATGACGCTGGCCATGAACAGGACGGTGATGACCGGCACGCCGCGAACGAACTCGATGAACGTCACCGCGGCGACTTTGATCACCGGCAGTTCCGAGCGCCGCCCGAGCGCCAGCAGAATGCCGAGCGGCAGCGAGAACACGATGCCGACCGTGGCGACCACGACCGTCACCAAGATACCGCCCCACAGCGACGTCGGCACGATGCTCAGACCGATCAGCGGCGCGCCGTGCAGCAGCACATAGGAGAGGATCGGCAGCACGACAAAAAAATAAACGGCGCCGAAATCGCGGCGCGGCATCGAGAACCGCGACAGCCACAACAAGCCGCCAACCAACGCGACAAAGAACAAATCAACCCGCCAGCGCTCGCCGAGCGGATAGAAGCCGTAAACGAAATAGGAAAACCAGACGCGGATAAAAGCCCAGCAGGCGCCCGGATTGGGACGGCCCGGCGACGCCAGGCAGACGCTGCCGTCGGCTCCCGACCACACGGCGTCGATGAGAAAGAAACGAATGAGCGGCGGCACCGCCCAGGCGATCAGCGCGACGCAAAGGATGGTCAACACGATATGACCGGGGCTGGAGAAGAGATTGGCGCGCATCCAGTTGAACGCTCCGGCCCGCGCCGAGGGCGCCGGCAGAGGCTGAAGCGGCGTCTGCCGCAGGAACGTCTGATCGCCCATTGCGCTCATGCCGTCAGCGCTCCGCAATCGCGGCCGTCCGCGCGTAGAGATTCATCAACAACGAGACGGACAGGCTGATGGACAGATACACCGCCATGGTGATGGCGATCACCTCGACCGCCTGGCCGGTGATATTGAGCACGGTGCCGGCGAAAACCTGCACCAGGTCAGGATAGCCGATGGCGACCGCAAGCGACGAGTTCTTGATCAGATTGAGATACTGGCTGGTCAGCGGCGGAATGATGACCCGCATGGCTTGCGGCAAAACGATCAGCCGCAACGTCAGGCCGGAGCGAAGCCCGAGCGCCTGCGCGGCTTCGACCTGGCCGCCGGATACGGCGAGCATGCCGGCGCGCACCACCTCGGCGATGAAGCCTGCAGTATAGACCGACAGCGCCAGAAGCAGCGCGGCGAATTCGGGGAGGATTTCGACGCCGCCGCTGACATTGAAGCGGCCCATATGCGGAACGCTGAAGGTCAGCGGGAAACCCGTGAGCGCGAAGGCGGCAAGCGGCAGCGCGACGATGAGCCCGAGCGCGGGCCAAAGAACGGGCAGCTCTTCGCCGGTGCGGTCGTGACGGCGGTTCGCGAAGCTCTTGAGCGCAATCGTCGCCGCGATGCCGATCGCGAGCACGATCAGCACGATCGAGAATTGCGGGCCAAATTCCGGCCGCGGCAGAAACAGACCGCGATTGTTGAGAATGCCGCCGCCCGGGAGCGTCACGCTGCCGCGCAATTCCGGCAGCGATTTGAGCACCGCGTTGTACCAGAACAGAAGCTGCAACAAGAGCGGCACATTGCGCGTCAACTCGACGTAACCGGCGGCGAGCCGCGCCACCAGCCAATTGCCCGACAGGCGCGCGATGCCGACCGCGAAGCCGAGCGCGGTCGCCAGCACGATGCCGATCGCGGCGACGATGAGCGTATTGAGCAGTCCGACCCAGAAAGCACGGCCGAAGGTCGAGGCGCTCGGCGAATAGGCGATCAGCGCCTGACTGATGTCGAAACCGGCGGTGTTTTTCCAGAAGCCGAAGCCCGAGGCGATGTGGGCGCGGGCGAGATTCTGCACCGCCTCGAAAACCGCCGCGTAGGCCAAACTGCCGATAACGGCCAGCGTGATGATCTGGATGGCGATGTTTCCGAGGCGGCGCGTGTGCCGCGGCGAAGGCTGCTGCAATGCGCCTCGGATCTTTTCAGCCATCGGCCGGTTCGCGGCAAAATGGCGGACGGGCGCTTAACGAATCGGTGGCCCGTATTGCAGTCCGCCCTTGGTCCACAGCGCGTTGAGGCCGCGAACGATCTTCAAGGGCGAGCCTTGCCCGAGATTGCGCTCGAAGCTCTCGCCGTAATTGCCGACATGCTTGATGATCCGATAAGCCCAATCGTTGGTCAGGCCGAGCGCTTCGCCATATTGGCCTTCGACGCCGAGAAGGCGCCGCGTTTCCGGATCGTCGGATTTCAGTTTCTCGTCGACATTCGACTTGTTGATGCCGAGCTCTTCGGCGTCGAGCATGACATAGTGCGTCCAGCGCACGATGTCGGCCCATTGGTTGTCGCCGTGGCGCACGGCCGGGCTGAGCGGCTCTTTCGAAATGATCTCCGGCAGAACGATATTCGCGCTCGGGTCGGCGAGTTTCTGGCGCTCGCCGTAGAGGCCCGACGAATCGGTGGTGTAGGAATTGCAGCGTCCCGATTCATAGGCCTTGAGCGCGTCCTCGCCGGTCGCGAAGGTCACGGTCTTGAGCCCCATATGATTGGAGCGGAAGAAGTCCGCGAGATTGAGCTCGCTGGTCGTGCCCTGCTGCACGCAGACCGACGCGTCGTTGAGCTCGAGCGCAGAGCTCACCTTGAGCGCTTTGCGCACCATGAAGCCCTGGCCGTCATAGTAAGTGATGGCCGGAAAATCGAGCCCGAGCGAGGTATCGCGCGACAAGGTCCAGGTGGTGTTGCGCGACAGCACATCGATCTCGCCGGACTGCAAAGCCGTGAAGCGGTCCTTCGCCGTCAGCGGCACGTACTTGACCTTGCTCGGATCGTTGAAAATTTCGGCCGCGATGGCGCGGCAGAAATCGACGTCCATACCGGTCCAATTGCCCTGCGGATCGGGCAAGCCAAATCCCGCGAGCGTACCATTGCCGCCGCAGATCAGCTCGCCGCGCTCCTTGATCGATGCGAGCGTTTCCGCGCGGGCCGCCTGCACGCCGGATGCAAGCGCCGTTACCAATGCCATTGCCGTAGCGAGGCGTTTCATAATCAGGCCTTTCAGGATATACGGCCGCGCCAAAGCGCCGTTGATTGAACGTTCACGGCTCCCCTGCCGGGCGGCATCTGAGGACGATCGCACTGCAACGTCAAGGGTTGACGCCGGCAGCCGATGCCGAAGTAATGGCACAAATTACATTACATGGGCGAGACGATGGCTAGGCGAGACGATGGTCGAGAATATGGCCAAGAATAAAGGCGAAAAACATGGCGGCCAAGAGCTTCAAAAGCCGCTTCAAAAGCCGCTTCAAAAGCCGCGTCAAAAGCGGCGCCCGGCCACCAGCATCGTGACCGCCGGGCGCGACCCCGCCGCGTATCACGGCTTCGTCAATCCGCCGGTCTATCACGCCTCGACCGTGCTCTATCCGAGCGCCGAGGATTTTCTCGCCCATCGCGCGCGCTATCAATACGGGCGGCGCGGCACCCCGACGACCGAGGCGCTCGAGCAGGCCGTGCAGGAGCTCGAAGGCCCGCAATGCGCGGGCGTAGCGCTGCTTCCTTCCGGGCTGGCGGCGATCTCGGCCGCGCTGCTTTCGGTCGTGCATGCCGGCGATCACGTGCTCGTCACCGACAGCGCCTACGGTCCGACCCGCGCCTTCTGCGATCAGATCCTCAGCCGGCTCGGCGTCACCACCACCTATTACGATCCGCTGATCGGCGGCGCGATTTCGGCGCTCATGCAGCCGAACACCCGCGCGGTCTTCACCGAATTGCCCGGCTCGCTGAGCTTCGAGATGCAGGACATCCCCGCTATCGCCGAAGCGGCCCATGCCAAAGGCGCGCTCGTGCTGATGGACAATACCTGGGCCACGCCGCTCTACTTCCGGGCGCTGGACTTCGGCGTCGATCTGTCGATCCATGCCGGGACCAAATATTTCGGCGGTCATTCCGACGTGATGCTTGGAACGGTCGCCGCCAGCAGCGCGACCGTCGCCGACTTGCGCAATTTCGTGCGCCTGAACGGCCTGCATGTCGGCCCCGATGATGTGTATCTCGGCCAGCGCGGCTTGCGCACGCTCGGCGTGCGGCTCGATCGGCATTACGAATCCGCACTTGCGGTCGCGCGCTGGCTCGAACAGCGGCCGGAAGTGTTGCGGCTGCTGCATCCGGCGATGGCGAGCCATCCCGGCCACGCGCTGTGGAAACGCGATTTCACCGGCGCGTCGGGGCTGTTCAGCATGGTGCTGAAACCGGCGCCGCAGCAAGCGGTCTTTGCCTTCCTCGATACGCTCGAACTGTTCGGCATCGGCGCCTCCTGGGGCGGTTACGAGAGCCTCGCGATCCCGTTCGATTGCACCAGCATCCGTACCGCGACGCGCTGGGCGCCGGGCGGACCGACGGTGCGTTTTCATATCGGGCTGGAAGCGGTCGAAGACCTCATTGACGACTTGGAGCAAGGCTTCGCGGCGCTCGCCGAAGCCGCGCGCGCGTGAAGCTCAAGCGATCGAATTGAAACGGCTATTCTGTCACCGCTCGTCCCCGCGAAGGCGGCGACCCAGAGGACATGCTCCGACTGGATTCCCGCTTGCGCGGGAATGAGCGCAATTACGTCAGCGCGATCGGGGCGTCGTCTACTGCCTTGCTGCCGCCCCACCCGCGATCTCGCGCGCGGCCGCCTTGAATCGTCCCCATGAGGGCCATGCGTAAGGCTGCAGATCCTCGGGCGAGAAAGCGAGACGGCGTGCCGCGAACCAGCGGCGCACCATCAGCGCGCCGACGACGCCGACCAGCGCGCCAGCGAGCACATCGCTCGGATGATGGACGAAGATCAGAATGCGGCTGAGCATGATGACCAGAACGTAGAGCCACATCACTGCACGCAGGCGCGGCCAGATCGCACCGATCGCAATGGCTGCCGCCGCTGCCGTCGTCGCGTGGCCGGACGGCATGCTGGCATATTCAGGCTTCCAGATGAACGGCAGGTACATGAACGGATCGTCGTGGCCGCCGACATACGGACGCGCCCGGCCGATCAGCCGCTTGACGATGGTCGCGAACAGGCTCGGCAAGCCGATCGCCACGAACAAAAAGCCGAAGCGCACGGCAAGCGCCGCAAGCACGCCCTGCGTCATCGTCGTCAGTGATGGTGCCATCGCGGCGGCGATGAGCAGGAGCACAAATCCGAACGGGTACAGAAATGTGCTGGAGCGACCGTAATTGGTGATTTCGTCGGCGAATGCGTTGAGCCATAGCGGCTCGCGCCGCGCCCATTCGATCGTCTTGGTATCGAACAAGAACATCGACGCGATGATGACCGCAGCCACGAAGACGATCGCGGCGATGGCGCCGAAGCTTACGCGCGGCGGCCGCGCGCGTGGCGGGCGCACCAGCACCACGATCCAGCGCACCAGGTTGGCGGGAATGCGCAGAACCAGCGCCGGAAGCGCTGCCAAGCCAGTCGGGGTCTGAACCGTCCGCGGCGCCGCGCTGTTACTCGTGCTCATGCTTCTCCTAGCGCCCCGCTCCTCGTGCCCGCGTCCGAGGTCGCAAAGCGCGGCGAACCATAGTGAAAAGGGTCTGGCCGGGAAAGCACCCTGTCAGGGGCGGGCGCAGGGCGTGGGTGAACACGCCGGATGGATAGCGGGCGCGGACGCGGCGGCCGCGACGCTGTCATCGAGCCGCACCATCACGCTGTCGGCGGCACCGGAGCCGTCGATCACCGTCACGCGCGCAAAGCCCGGCCCGGGCGGCTGAAAGAAAAGCCTCCCGCGCGGCAGCGCGGTGGCCGGAACGCCATTGACCAGAATGGTGAGCGGAGCCACGGCGCCGGTGATCTTGAGCGGCACGGGAGCCGGCTTGTCGTCCGCCGCCACACGCAGATCGAGCCGCGCGCCGTCGGGCGGAAACAGGATATGCAGCTTTGCCTCCCCTGCCCCGCTGCGCTCGCCCGGCTGAAAAAATTTGAGCGGGGGCGGGAGCTTGGCGCTGGTTGTTACCAGGATACCGGAAGGGGCGCGTGGCAACGCCGCCGGCGGCGTCGGCAGCCGGGCGAAGGCGTCGAATAGGATCGGCGCCGCCGCCATGCGCCCGACCAGGCCGGGAACCGGCGCGCCGTCGGGCCGGCCGACCCAGACACCGATCGTATAACGGCCGTCGAAGCCCACCGACCAGGCGTCACGGTAGCCATAGCTGGTGCCGGTCTTGAACGCGACGCGGCCGGGAACGCCGTTTTCCGGCGGCGCTGTGCCGATCAAAATATGGCTGACATACCAGGCGGCGACCGGTTCCATGAGCCGGCTGCCCTCGCCTTTTGGACCCGCGGCTCGCTCGGTGAGCGGCAAGACGGTGCCGAGGCGAGCGATGCCGGTATAGAGCATCACCAGATCGGAAAGCTTGATGCCGACACCGCCGAGACCGATGGCAAGGCCTGGGTGCTTCGCCCTCCGGCAGCACGAGCGCCGCGCCGGCTTGGGTCAGCCGCGCCATGAGGCGGCTCGCGCCGACGTGGTCGAGCACGGCGAGAGCCGGCAGGTTGAGCGACAGCTGCAATGCCCTGCGCACCGTCACGGTGCCTTGGAAAGTGAAATCGAAATTCTGCGGCTTGTAACCGCCGTAGCGCGTCGGCCGGTCGTCGACCAGCGTCTCCGGATGAATAAATCCGTCCTCGAAGCCCAGTCCGTAGATGAAAGGCTTGAGCGTCGAGCCGGGCGAGCGCAGCGCTTGCGTCAGATCCACTTGGCCGGCGCGCCGCTGATCGAAATAATCCGGCGACCCGACATGCGCGCGCACTTCGCCGGTCGCGTTGTCGACGAGGAGCATCGCGAGCGAGATATCGGGGCCGAGCGTCGACGCCAATGTGCGGATGCGCCCGCGTGCAAGCTCCTCCAGGTTTTTCTGCACGTCGGCATCGATCGTCAGCCGCACTTCGCCGCCGGGCGCCGCCTCGGCAACCGCGTGATCTGCGGCATGCGGCGCGAGCATCGGCATGGAACGACGGCCGGCCGGCATCGGTTCGGCCTTGGCCAGCGCGATCTCGTCGGCCGGCACGCCGCCGGATGCGGCAAAGCGGTCGAGCACGCGATCGCGCGCGGCGCGCGCACCCGCCGCCGAGCGATCCGGCCTTCGCGCTTCCGGCGATTGCGGCAACGCCACCAACAGCGCCGCTTCGCCGAGCGAAAGCCGCCGCGGCTCCTTGCCGAAATAGGTCAGCGATGCCGCGCGGATGCCTTCGATATTGCCGCCGTAGGGCGCGAGATCGAGATAGAGCGAAAGAATGTCGTCCTTGCTCAGCGCCTGCTCGATTTCGATCGCGCGCACGATCTGGCGAAGCTTGGCGGCAAGATTGCGATTGCTGCGCGGCTCCAAGAGCCGCGCCACCTGCATGGTCAGCGTCGAGCCGCCGGATTGAACGTGCCCGCTGGTGACGAGTTGCATCGCGGCCCGCGCGAGCGCAAGCGCGTCGACGCCGTGATGGGTAGAAAAGCGCTTGTCCTCATAGGCAAACAGCATCGCGAAGAAGCGCGGATCGACATCGGCGACGCGCGCCGGCAAGCGCCAGCGGCCCTCGCCTATCGCGTAAGCGCGCAGCAATCGGCCGTCACGATCAACGACACGGGTCGAGAAGGCGACGTCTTTGCCCAGCGGCGCTGGGCCAAGGGACGCGATCCACCAGCCGCCGGCGCCTAGAGCGGTGAGGCAAAATACGCTGGCGGCGAGCAAAATAACTCGCAAGCGGGAGCGAGATTTTCTGCCCGCTCGTCCCCGCGAAAGCGGGGACCCAGTTTGCGACAGCGCCATGCATTCCGCGTCTGGATTCCCGCTTTCGCGGGAATGAGCGGAATGACCGGCATCTGAGGACGCGCTCATTTCGCGGCGGTCACTTCCACGCTTTCGGTCGCCGTGCGGCCATAGCGGTCGGGACGATACATGTCCTCAACCACCGCCTGTGGGCGCACGTATTTCCCGGGCGCCACCGCGCGCACGACATAGGCGACGGTGAAGACCGGCGCGTCGTCCGCCTTGCGCTCGAAGGCCGCGGTGAAGCGGTCGTCGCGGAATTCGCTGTTGACCGGTTCGGCCGCGTCGCTGATCCATTCAAGCGTGCCGGTATCGCCCGACGAGACGAGGTGCGGATTGTCGATCTCGAACCCGGCCGGCAGATAGTCGGCGAGCACCACGCGGCCGAATTGCGGCTGCGCTTCCGTGATCTTGAGCACCACCACCATGCGCGTGTTCTGCTTGACCTCCTTGGGGTCGATCGGGTCGCCGGTAAGCGTGTAATTCTGGCGCTCGATCTTGAAGCCCTTTTCCGCGGCAGGCTCCGGCGTGACCGGCGCGCCGGTGACCGTCACCACCGCCTGGACCTGATCCTCGCCGGTATTGGTGATGCGCAACGGCTCTTTCAGGTCGCCGGCGCGGATGGTGCGGTAGAGCGCGCGTTGCATGGCCGTGCCGCCGACATTGAGCGACACCTTGCCGCCATCCTTTGCCATGGCGCTTGCGGCCAGCAGCAGCCACGCATCCTCCTGCGTGGAAGCCGGGCGCAAGGTGGCGCGCACCGCCTCGACGCGCTGGACGGCCGCCTGCACGGTGGCGCGCGGCGCCCCGCCTTCGCTGGCGAGCGCCACCAACGCCGCCGCATCGCGCAAGGTCGAGCCGTAGTCTTCGCGGCCGAGAAGATCGGGCTGCGCAGCCGGCGCGAGCGCGGCAAGCGCGGCGGCGTAAACGCGCTCGGCGCGCGTGCGGTCGCCGGCCATGGCGAGCGCCGCGGCGATTTGCGCCTTCGCGATCGGCGTCGACAGCGCGTCGAGCTTGGCGTCGGCGATATAGCGAAGATCGCCGATCGGAGCCACGCCGTTGCGCGCCAGCACATAGAGCGCGTAGGCGAGATCGGTGCCGCCATTCTTGCCGGGATCCGTGGTGTTGGCGACCGTGTTGCGCAGCCGGTCGAGCGCCAGCTTGAAGCCTGCGTCCGGCACCGCGACCTTGCGTTCGCGTGCGCGGGTGAGGAAGTCGGTCACGTAGGAATCGAGCCAGACGTCATCGCCGCCGACGCTCCACAAGCCGAACGAACCGTTCGAATCCTGCCGCGTCAGCAGCATCTCGATGGCGTCGTGGAGCTTTTGATCCGTCGCCGGATCGGCCGCGAGCGCCGAGTCCTTGGCGAGATCGCTGAGATAAAGGAGCGGCAGGGATCGGCTGGTGATCTGCTCCGAGCAGCGGAACGGGTAGCGGTCGAGCGCGGCGAGCAAACCCGCCGCATCGAACGACGCGAGCGAACCGACCGAGAGCGAGACCGCGCCGGTCCCGGGCACGAGATCGGCGAACATGTCGCTCGATACCGTGACGCTTTCGCCCTTGGCGATCGGCTTGACGGTCCGCCGCGCCAGCACGCGGCCGGGCGGACGCACCGTCAAGGCGTAACTCCGCTGCAGCGCGAAGCCGCCCGGGCCGTTGACGCTGATCCGCACGGTACCGTTGCCGGCAGCCGTGGCTGTGAGCGGCACATTGGCGGCGCCGCGCTCCTTCGCGCGCAACGTCAGCTTCAAGTTCGACGTGGCCGAAAGCGCATCGGCGCTGGTCACGGCGATGCTGTAGTCGCCGGCCTGCCCTTCGACATTGTCGAGGTCGAGATGCACGGACGAGCGGTCGCCCGGCAGCAGGAAGCGCGGCAGCGTGGCCGACAGCACGACCGGATCGCGGACGGTCACATCGGCCGTGCCATGGCCGACCTTGCCCTTGCTCCAGGCGACCGCCATGACGCGGACAGTGCCGGCAAAGTCGCCGATGTCGAAGGCCACGTCGGCGGTGCCGTCGGCGCCGACCTTCACGATCCCGGAATAGAGCGCGACCGGCGGTCCCGTGGGCGGGCTTCCCTGCAACTCGGCGCCTTGATCGCCGCCGCTGCGGATCTGTCCGCGCGCGCCCTGCATGCCGTCGATCAGTTCGCCGTAGAGGTCGCGGATTTCCGCCGACAGCGCATGCTGCCCGAGATAATAATCGTCGGGCGATGGCGGCTTGTAGTTGGTCAGATTGAGAATGCCGACATCGACCGCGGCAACGACGACGCGCGCCTCCTCGCCGGCGGCAAATCCCGCAACCTTGACCGGAATGTGCAAGGCCGCATTCGGCCGGATCAGCCCCGGCGGCTTGAGCTCGACGCTGAGCGTCTTGGCGCCGCGATCGACCGAGAACCATTGCACGCCGATGGCGCGGCCCGGCATACGCTGCGCCGGTGCGTCGAGCGGCCGGCGCAAGGTCGCGACCAGGTAGGCGCCCGTGCTCCAGTCGCTGCCGACTGGAAGTTTTATCTTCGATACGCCTTGCGGCACGTCGGTCGTTTGCATCGCCAACAGGCGATCGCCGACGATGTTGAGCGTCAGCCGGCCGGCGCTGCGCGCGGTCACCGCCACCGTCATGGTGTCGCCGGGCGCATAGTCGCCCTTGTCGAGCGCGACTTCGAGCATGTCGGGCGTATCGGCATTGGCCTCGACATAGAAACCGGCGTCGAACGCGATCGCGGTCAGCGGCCCGTTCGGATCGGTGGTCGAGACTTCCAGCCGATAGCGGCCGAAATTCACCGGCAGCGAAATGCGCGCCGCGCGGTCGAGCGTCGTGTCGATGGTGCCGTCGGCCAACCGCTTGGTGGTCTTGACCGGCTCGTAATTCCAGCTGCCGTCGCGCTTGTAGAACTGATAATGCGTGTCGATGCGCAGAAGCTCGTAGTGCAGACCGCGCTGCGTGGTGGCGGCGCCGTCGGGCGCGACCATGACCACGTCGAAACTGGCATTGGCGCCGTCGGCGAGCGAGCGTCCGGAGAACAGGGGCTTGACGCCGATCATGTTAGCGGAAGGCGTCACCGGCAAGGTGATCTTGCGCTCGACCGCGCGGCCGCCGGACTCCGCCATGCGCACCGCAATCTGCGCTTCCAACGGCCCGCTGCTCTCGGGCAGCTTTTCGAGCTGCACGGGGAACGTGGCCTTGCCGGCCGCGTCCGTCGTCGGTAGATCCGCAAGCGGCTGCTGCACGGCATCGACCTCTTCATCGGCCAAGCCGAACTGATAGCCGGCGAAGCCTGCCCGCTCCTTCGCTGCGGTGATGGTGAGTTCGCCTTCGAGATCGAGATCGGCCGCCGGCGCGCCATAAAGGAAACGCCCGGCCACACTGATCTTGGCGGGGACTTTTTGCGAAATGTGCCCGCTCGGCGAGGTCAGATCGAATTCGATCCGGTCCGGCACATAATCCTCGACCAGAAACGTGGTCTCGCCGACGGCTGCGCGTTTCGGGTCGGTGTAGGTGCGCACGTGCCAGGTGCCGGTCGGTGCCGAACCCGGAAGCGCCAAAGTCAGACTGTGGCCACCAAGTCCCTGATCGGCGACCAGCGTGCGGCGGAATTCGACGCCATCGGGACGCTCGATCACGAAGGTGAGCGGCACG
This sequence comes from uncultured Alphaproteobacteria bacterium, assembly GCA_963831135.1. Taxonomy (GTDB): domain Bacteria; phylum Pseudomonadota; class Alphaproteobacteria; order Rhizobiales; family Xanthobacteraceae; genus BOG-931. The sequence goes on along the minus strand of CAWHPH010000039.1, from coordinate 9,875 downwards.
TCCGCTGCGGCAGCGCCCTGCGCCGTGCGCAACAGCGCCGTCAGATAGGCGGTCTCGCCGGAACGGTAGACGCCGCGCTCGGCATAGACGAACGCATCCAGGCCGGCGGGCGCCGGCCGCCCGCCGACGCCGCGGTCGGTCAGATCGAATGCCGGCCCTTTCAGGTTCAGGAAGGCATAGTCGCCATGTCCGTCGGTTGCCGTCAGCAGCGCGGGCGCCGCACCGCCCTCGCCGCTCGCAAGCCCCGCTTCGAATTGCACATGACCGCCCGCGTCGGCGCGGCGCGTCGCCAGCACCTCGTTGCCGCGCGAGAGGAGCCGCACCTCGGCGCCGTTCTTGGCTTCCGTGCTCGCCAGCGAGTTGACGAAAACGTGGATGCCGTCATTGCCGGAAAACGCCGTGAGGCCGAGATCGGAGACGATGAACCATTGCGTTGCCTGCGAATCGAAGCTGTCGACGCTTTTCAGCTCCTGCGGCTGCGCCACCATCACGTAGACGCCGGGCTTGAGCTCGCCGACCGCCTGATCGACCGGAAAGGCGGTGGTGACGTCGGCATTGATCGGCGCCGCTTCGATGGCGAGCTCGCCCTTCCACACGGCGACGCCGCGCGAGTTGCGCAGCTGCTCGACGTCGTAGCGGCTCAGGCCGCGTTGAAAATCGCCGCGGCCGTAATTTTCGTTGCCGAGCGTGTCCACCAAGCTGCGGTCGCCCAGCCGGTAGATTTCGACCGCGACCGCACGCGTATTGGTGGAGATGACCGGAATGCCGCGCTGGCCGCTGCGGGGCAGCACATAGGCCGTCGAGGAGAAGTGGACCGCGGGCTTGCGGTCGCGCACATAGATCGAAAAGTCCGCTGACTTCGACAGGTTTTCATCCACGGTGGACGGCAATCCGGCGCGCAGGGTGACGCTGTAACTCTGGCCGTGCTGCAATCCCTCCACGCAGAGCTGCTTCTCGGCGGCCGACAAAGCCGGCTTGTCGGTGCCGGCGAGCGCCACGAACGGCGAGAAGTCGGTGCGCGGCAGCAAGTCTTCAGAGAACTGGAAGCAGGCGCGCGGCGAAGCCGTGTCGGCATCGACGCTGTAATCGAGCACGCGGAAGCCGTGCGCTTCGCGCAGCCGCTCATATTGCCCGCGCACGTCGGCGGTTTCGCGCAGTTCGAGCGAGAGCCGAAGCGCATCGAGCGAAGGCCGCCACAGCTCGCGCTGGGCCAGCACGTTGCCGAGCAAGGCGAGGCTGTCGGCTTCCTCGGCGCGACTGGTCGTGCGCTGATAGGCGATGTAGGCCGCGGTCGCGGCGCGTTCGAGCAACAGCTGCTTTTCGCTATCGTCGGCGGGGCGAATCTGCATGACGGTCCGCGCCAGCCGCAGCCACGTCGCGCTGTCGTTGGGAGCGGCGGCCACGATCTGGCCAAGCAGCGCCATGCCGGAGCGGAAATCGTTCTTGCTGAACGCGGCATCGGCGTCGCGGCGGATCTGCGGCAGCGGCTTGGTCGGCGTACCTGCGTCCGACTTGATCTGCGCTTCCAGCGCGATGGCGCTCTCGGCAAGCTCGCTGTTCTGGAAGGCCTTTTGGACGGCGGCGCCCGCGGCTTGGGGTACGACGAGCGGCGCGACCGCCAACAGCGCGGCGGCGACGCCGGCGCGAAGCAGCGAGATCATCGGAAAACTCCTCCTAAGTGCGGCAAGGCGTGTAATTTCGCCCCGCTCCAGCATGATCCCGAAAGGCCGCCTTCGATGTGATCCCGGGCGCAACCCCGGTTTTTCGGATAAGACGCTCTTCGGACAGGACCACGCTCAACGTGTCGTGAGGCGCGAGATTTGAAGCATGAATCGTGTCGAGGTCGTGACCGACGGAACGGCGTTTGAACTAAACTTTTTTGACGCGCCTTCCGCCGCCCGGCCGCAGGATCCGGCGGGGCTTGCCTGATTTACCGGGCATTTTTACAGGGCATTTTAAAACAAGATTCTGTATAAGCTCGCCGGTTAACGGCCCCGTAGCTCAGGGGATAGAGCAACAGCCTTCTAAGCTGAAGGTCGCAGGTTCGAATCCTGCCGGGGTCGCCAATTTTTCTTTCAGAAAAGCCTGCGTTTTGGGCGCTTCCTGCGCATCGGGCACTCACGCCAAGATGCGAACAGAAGCGGACCGAAGGGGCATTTCGGGGATTTTCCGGGACTGTGAGTCCCGTACGGAATCCCGGAATTCGATCGAACTTTGTTGAGTACGGGTGCGCCGGTCGGAAAGACGGCGGCGGCGCACTTCGTTCGGTCTACCGTGGGACGCAGCCAAGGCACAGCCCGGCCTAAAGCGTGAGGGCGGCTGCCAGCGAGATGGTATCGCCGCAAGTAGACGCGACGCGCGCACCACCATCGGCAGCGCGCGGTCCGAAGCGACGGGCCTGGCTCCGCCAGCACGATCGCAAGGACATGGGACGCATCTCGATGCGCGAGCATCGGGACTGCTCGCCTATGTCCTTTGCTCCGAACCTTCACCACCAGCATGAGGATCGAGTTCAGTAGGGGTCGGCCGTTGCGGACGGCATAGTGCTCCGCACTTGCATGACGCGCCCCCGATAAGTATAATTTTTTTTCACACTTTTTGTTCGACATGCGTTTCAATCATGACCACCGAATCAAAGCGAATCGGTGCGAAGCAACTTTGGTTTAGCAAATTAAAATGGGTGCATTGTCGGACCCCAAGCTCGAAAAATTCGCCCAAGCGCTGTTGGTGAATATTGCGCACGGCATGCCGCGTTCCAAAGCGGCGGCCGCGGCAGCAAAGACAGCGGGATATAGCGGTAGCTCTCTCGCATCCAATGCGCGGAGAAAGGCCGGATTGGCGCAAGTCAAAGCGCGCATGGCAGAACTTGCCGCACCGGTGCGACAAAAAGTCGAACGCGACGTTATCGCGACGGTCGAAACGGCGATCAACAAGCTCTCTGAAATTGGTAGCGCCCAACTCGGGGATGACGCGATCAAGGTTTCCGACCAGATCTCGGCGTGGAAATTGGTGGCGCAGATTAAGGGTTGGATGGCGCCGGAAAAGCGCGACATTGCGATGGAGGCGACGGTCGTCCGCGTCCCCGCAGTTGCCGCAACCTCTGACGAATGGAAGGCTCGGCACGAGCCGGGCGGCAGTTAGACGTGAACGTTATCTGGGAGGCGCAGGCCGGACCGCAGACCGCGCTGATCGCCTGTCCGGTCTTTGAGGTTTTTTACGGCGGAGCCCGTGGCGGCGGCAAGACCGACGGTGTGCTCGGTGACTGGCTTTCGCACCAGGATGAGCACGGCACCAACGCCTCGGGCCTGATGGTCCGCCGCACGCTGCGCGATCTCGAAGACACTATCAAGCGCAGCAAACAACTTTATCCCGCCTTGGGCGCCAAATTCCACGCGCAGGACAAGGTCTGGCATTTTCCGAATGGAGCACAGATCAAGTTTCGCTATCTCGACAACGACGACGACGCCGACCATTACCAGGGGCACTCTTATTCGCGGGTCTATGTCGAGGAATTAGGACAATTCCCTTCACCGGTTCCGGTGATGAAGCTGATGGCGACGCTGCGCTCCGGGGCCGGCGTTCCCTGTGGGTTTCGTGCAACGGGCAATCCTGGCGGGCCAGGCCATCAATGGGTCAAGGCGCGTTATATCGATCCGGCGCCGCTGGGCTGGAAGATCGTCCAGACCGCGTTCAAGAATCCATGGAACGGCAGTGCAATTACGCGTGATCGGGTATTCATTCCCTCGAAGGTCTCCGACAACCATTTTCTCGGCGACGAATATATCGGCAACCTCTACCTGTCCGGTTCGCCACAGCTCGTCCGCGCGTGGCTTGAAGGTGACTGGAACGTCATCGAGGGCGCGTTTTTCCCGGAATGGACAACAGAACAGCACGTTATCGCGCCGTTCGCTATTCCGAGCCATTGGACTCGGTTCCGCAGCGCCGATTGGGGCAGTGCGAAGCCTTTCAGTATCGGTTGGTGGGCTGTTGTGGGCGACAACAATCATGAGGCGACTGCGATTCTACCGCGCGGTGCGCTTGTGCGTTATCGCGAATATTACGGCGCGACCGGCAAGCCAGATGTCGGCGTGAAGCTTCCAGCTGAGACCGTCGCGCAGCGCATTCTCGACCTCGAAGCTACCGAGCAAAGACATCCCGGCGGTGATCATGCGATCTCGTACGGCGTGCTGGATCCGGCAGCATTCGCATCTGACGGCGGTCCTTCGATAGCTGAGCGCTTTGCCAAAAGCGGCGTGATGTTTCGCAGGGCCGACAATTCCCGCGTAGCCGGCCGCGGCGCCATGGGCGGCTGGGATCAATTACGCTCGCGGCTTGTTGGCAGCGCACCTCGTCGCGACGACGGCACGATCGATTGGTCAAAGGGACGGCCAATGATCTATTTCTTCTCGACCTGCAAGGACGTGATCCGCACCATCCCGGCGTTGCAGCACGACAAGTCGCGGGCGGAGGACGTCGATACTGATGCCGAGGATCACGCAGCCGATGAAACCCGTTACGCTTGCATGAGCCGGCCGTATCAGAAGCCTATGGCGCCACGAGAACCGATCCGAGGCCTCAACGAAATGACCATGGACGAAGCGTGGGAACTCGCTATGCCGAAGGGCCGCGATGCCGACGCAAGAATTTAGGTGAAAGTTATGGCGGGAAAAAGAAAGAATGATCCTTCCGGGGAACTCACGGTCTCAGAGCCACTTTCGGTTACGCTTCGTGACGGCGCTGTGATCGAAGGCCACCTCTGGATGCATGTGTCGCGACGGGGAGGTTTTGAGGTCGAGTACCAAGGGCGCCGACACTCGGATTATCGCCGCGACTACGTTCATGAGGTACAGATGAGGGGAATGGCCAGAATCCTCCTAGCTGAGATGGCCGGAGAGTTTGGCTAGTCAACGCAGCTATGAGCTACGCTCAGGAAAAGCTCTATCAGGCGATGCAGTGCCTCACATCGGAAGGCCCGTTACGTGACCGGCTCGCGTTCGCGGCGATATACATTGATCGCCTTCTCCCGGAAGATCTTGCCGATACCCCATACCTCAGTGCTTGGCAGCAGATCCGTGAGGATCTTACGTGGGTTGAGGCTGGGCCAGGCGATTTGGGCAACATCGATGCTACAATAAAGCGCATGATCGATGAAGATGTTGGAAAGGTCGCCGAGGCGATCCTCAGCCTCTATCACAACCTGGCAAGAGGGTGGCGGGATTAGCTGTGCGAAAGAGCTTGAATAGCTGCCAAAGCATCGCGTGCACTTATGACCGGTTACGCAACGCTCTCCGACCGGCCGCCGTCATCGTAACCAGCGCGCCTCTGGTATTGACCGCCCGTTCTTCGATGTAGCCCATGCGGAGCAGGTGCTGGTGAATGGCACCTCGCTCTCTCCCATGGATGATGCGCTCGGTCTCGGCGTAGTACCTCAGCAGATTGCGCTCGTCGTCGGACAGTTCGTTCATAGCGCTTTTGCTCCCGCGCCATTCGCATCTAGGAAAAAATAACCCGGCGCCCGGCCGGGTTAAGTCCGATAATGACGGTTCTCGTTACACGGAGAGGTGTGTGGGACCGCACCGCCGTCTGAATGGTAGGCCAGGACGCGTCGCTGAACCTTTAAGGTTTATGGCTAACGCCAGAAGGGGCGGCGAATCCTCTTGATGGGGAGCGATCGTGCCGTTCAGTATCGTTGCGTTTGGCGTGAGGTCCTGCCCTGCCCGCCCCGAATTGGTCGCGGCCATTGCCGCGCCCGATCATCATCCCCGACATCATGGAGCTGTCGACGCTCGCCGAAGGCGAGGGATTTGGCGGCATCCATGGATGGTTTTCCTGAGCCCTTTTTTATTTTAAAATGTTTTTATGAAGTTTAGGTTCGGGGGATTGTCCCGCCGGCAAATGCGGGTCGTACGGGGTGTGGCATGCACCGCGCTGCTCGGAATGGCAGCCTGCGTAGGCGGGACGACCAATGCCGGCATTTTTACGATGCCGTGGGAACAACCGCGAGGGCCTAACCCCGCCTTCGCGCGCCAGGTCGTCGCCTACCCGACGCACGAGCGGCCGGGAACGATCATCGTCGATCCCGCCAATCATTTTCTCTATTTCATCCACGACGCCGGACAGGCCATTCGCTATGGCGTGGGCGTCGGCGCGGAAGGCTTTCTGTGGTCCGGACGCGCGACAGTCCATAGCAAGCAGGAATGGCCCGATTGGTATCCACCGGCCGAAATGCTGGCGCGCAAGCCCGAGCTACGCCAGCACATGGTGCAGTTGCAAAGCGGCATTGGCATGAAAGGCGGTCCCGATAATCCGATCGGAGCGCGGGCTATGTACCTCTGGAGCGGCAACAAGGACACGCTATACCGCATCCACGGCACCAATGAGCCCGGTACCATCGGCACCAACGTCTCGTCCGGCTGCATCCGCCTGACGAACGAGGACATCGTCGATCTCTACAACCGCACGCCGATCGGCGCGAAAGTCATCGTGTTCGGGATCGGCAAACGGGCTGGGCAATAGGGCCAGCTTCTTCGATTCGCGGTGGTCGCGACTTCGGCGGCCGGGGTGAATGGTAGGGAACGGCAGAAAGCCAATATCGGCGCCGCCGCAGCCCGGATGCTGGATGGTCGCGTCCTTATTGCCGCACACGGTGCAGCGCGCCCGCTGCCGCAGCACATCGCTCGATGCGTCGCGGCCCCAGCGGATGACGGCGACCGCGCACGCCAGCGGCGTGATGCTGGCACCGCTCGCAGTTCAGCCACAGCCACGGCGTCGCGCCACACGCCGCATCGGCGAAATGATAGCTGCGCAGCCGAAAGCGCCCCCAGGTCGTAAGCCTGATATCGGGTTATCAAAAAACTCGATATCAGAACGCAATATCAATCGTCCAATAGAACTTACCGAAGCCGGCATCGACAAGAACCTCGCTCACGCCGCGCGTCAGCTTGCCGAAATGTCGGAGGAAGATCACGCATCCGCATGGGCAACATCGGTATTCGACGCCCGCCGGCCGAGCGACCCCTGCGACAGAGTGAATCACCCGCCGTTTTGCCGTCGATAGTCCCTTGATGGCTGTTCATATAACATCCAATATATGAACAGTAGGGATCGAGGGGAGCATGAAGGTCATGGCAAAACCGAAGCTGCGGTTGGTGGCGCCAATCACTGTAAATCGAACAGTTGCCCCGCGCCGGCCGAAAAATGCCGAACTGCGGACCCGGGAGCACCTGACCGAGGGCGAAGTGGAGAAACTGATCGAGGCGGCCGGCGATAACCGCCATGGTCACCGCGACGCCCTTATGGTGCTTCTGGCCTACCGGCACGGACTGCGGGCGGCCGAGGTGGTGGATCTGCGCTGGGAGCAGATCGACTTCAAGACGGGCAGCCTGCACGTCCGCAGGGTCAAGAACGGCACGCCGAGCACCCACCCTCTGACCGGCCGTGAGCTACGCGAGCTACGCCGGCACCAAAGGGAAAGCGCCAAGTCGCCTTTCGTGTTTGTCTCGGAGCGTGGTGCGCCGCTCAGCCCGGTAGGATTTTCCCGCATGATCGAACGGGCCGGCGTCGAGGCCGCTCTAGGGATAAAGGTGCACGCTCACATGCTGCGTCACGCTTGCGGCTTTAAGCTGGCGAATGATGGGATCGACACGCGGGCCCTGCAGGCTTACCTGGGCCATCGCAATATCCAGAACACGACGCGGTATACGGCGCTGGCGCCGGATCGGTTCAAGGGGTTTTGGCGGGACTGATCGCGCTGGCCATGTCTCGCAAGCCAAAAAGGTACTGGCGAATCGAGATTGAGGAGCGGCATGAAGTTGTCTTTCGACGGAGATTGCCTGGCAATCTGACTGAAAAAGAGATTGGCGCCATACTGCAGCGGCTTGCGTGCCGCGACTTATCGGCTGCGGAAATCATCGCTTGCTCACGACGCGGCCACTGGAAGACCTCCTTTCTGCGCGTCAGTTTCGAAAGTCCTCCAAAGGCCAGAACGTCCCATCGTTTATCTCACCAATTTTCCGGGATATGTCGCGTCGCTTTGGCCGAGCGAGGAGATCCCAGACGAACCAGAGATTGATTTGCTTCCTAGGAGCTGGGCTTAAGCGGCTGCACGCGCTGGATTTAAACAGTGGTTTGATGGCCGTTGCGCCACGCGCGCTGGCGCGTCGGGCGGCGTTTTCGACGCTGTCGACCTACCGTTGGTCGTTATCGCCGGGCCTTGAAAGGTCCCATCGTGCAAGACCGGTCCTGTCCGGCTACTCTCGACTCTGTGCCGGTAAAGGCGCAGCCTAAAAGAGAGACGCAGCAACGTGGGTCGTGTTTTCAAACAAGAGGATCGATATGTCGAAGGCTCAGAAGGGCAATAAGGAAAATAAAAAACCGAAGGCGGACCAAAATCGGACTAAGGGTGTGTCGGCATACAAGGCGGCGCAAAGCCTGGCAAAGCCGGCCAGCAGCCGGTTCGCGAAAAAGATCTGACGCAAGGCGGCTCCTGCGCACCGCACGGGCTCTCCCGCCGCCTCGGCCGTGTCCCAACCACAGCAATTTGAGGCCGCGCTCGCTGACCCGGCGCAAAAGCCCGCGACCAAGGTTATCGTCAGAACGAGAAGCAGGCCGAGGCGAAACCGGGTCGCCGAGCATGGCGCCGGAGAGGAGCCCTACTGTGCGACACACACCCGAGGACATCGGGGGCGTGAGGGCATGCCTCCGCCGCTATCCTGGTTACATGAAGGTTGAAGTTAAACCCGGCGTCCCGGTGGTCGCAAAGACCGTGGCCGACCTTCGCTCGCTCTCCACGTGGCCGCCCGGCTTGGCCTTGAGCTTCCCCCTGCTCGGCGACCGTTATCCTGCAAGCATCGTAGTGGTTGAGTTGGCGCCCTGACAATCAGCCTTTCCGCCGAAGCCCGACGCATCGCAATCAGCATCGCCAAGCTGACGGAGCCTGCTGCGCAACCCTTAACTCCTCGTTCACCGAAGCAGTGCAGCGTGACAGCACGTCGGGACTCGCACTGTCGTCTGGATGGGGGAAAGCTGTGAAAAGCATCGCAATCCTTACCCGCAGAGGCGTCTATGAAGCTATCGCGCTGGCCGTGTTTGCGGGAATGGTCGTTCTTTTTGTCCATGCGATCGTCCCGCTCATCGCGGACTAACGACACACGCGCGATGGGGTCCGGCGCATAGCGGCCAATATCGCAAAGCTGTCGGATTTGCTGCTCAGGGAGTAACGCTCTTGATCGGCCTCATGATTAACCAAGCGTTAAAACTTGCTTGAGGTGGGGTCTCCGCGAAAGCGCACGAATGGGGTATGAGTTTCGCGTTCAGTGCGCCCAAAATCCCCGGAGCGTTCTCGATGTTCAGAATCCCCGCCTTCGATCCTGTCAGTATCGCAGTGATGGGCTTCGGCATTGTACTAGCAGCCGCATTGCCCTTCGTTTTCTAGGGCGCACATAGCCAAGCTGCCGGAACCAAAAGAAAGGGCGCCCGGAGGAAGGGGCGCCCAAGTTACGTTGGCGAACGGCCGCAGGGAGGAAACGCACGATTGCCTGCGGCCCTATCCACCGTGCATAGAGCGTGCCACATGCCCGCTGCTTCCCGTCGCCATGGACGAAAAAGGGCGGCTCGAAGCCGCCCATCTTACTTTCACCATTCATGCCCGCACTTGGGGCGCGATCAGCGCCTAACCTTCAGATGCTCTGCCGATGTTTTGCCCTTGTTCGAGACTTCCTCGTATTCGATGACTTGCCCTTCATTGAGCCCGCTGAGGCCGGCTCGTTCGACCGCGGAGATGTGGACGAACACATCCTTGCCGCCGCCCTGAGGCTGAACAAATCCGTAGCCCTTTTGCGAATTGAACCACTTCACGGTACCTGTAGACATCTAAT
>CAWHPH010000038.1:0-101912 GCA_963831135.1 uncultured Alphaproteobacteria bacterium | reverse complement strand
CGAAGACGGAAAAAATCACCGGACCAGGTCCTGGCACGCCCATTTGGTCGAAGTACGGCTTTCTTCGATTTCAGCGCAGATCCTTTTCCACGTGTGAGCATGCTCGTAAACATCGAGCCGCAATCGTCTTCTCCACCGAGGTTCGCATGCGTTTCAAGGACAAGATCGCAATCGTAGTAGGCTCTGGCCAGTCTCCGGGTGAAGGGTTGGGCAATGGCCATGCCACGGTTTTGCGCTTTGCGCAGGAGGGCGCCAAAGTGCTGGCGGTCGACAACAATCTCTCCTCCGCCGAGGAAACGGTCGCAATGGCACGACGGTCGGGTGCCGAATGTGTTTCCTTCGAAGCGAACGTTACCAACCAGAGCACTCTCAAGGCGATGGTCGAGGCGGCACGGCGACGCTGGGGGCGCATCGACATCCTCCACTACAATGTCGGTATGAGTATCGTTGGCGGGGACGCGCCGCTTGACGAGATCACCGAGGATGCTGATCGGTCGGCGGACGAAGCGCTTGCGGAAGTTTGGGCTGCATGTTTTTGCGCCTTTACTTTTCCTCGTGGATGCACACCCGAAGTCGGCTCCTTTTCCGACCCAAAGGTTGTTGGACATCCTCCACTACAATGTCGGTATGAGTATCGTTGGCGGGGACGCGCCGCTTGACGAGATCACCGAGCATGCTGATCGGTCGGCGGACGAGGCGCTTGCGGAAGTTTGGGCTGCATGTTTTTGCGCCTTTACTTTTCCTCGTGGATGCACACCCGAAGTCGGCTCCTTTTCCGACCCAAAGGTTGTTGGACATCCTCCACTACAATGTCGGTATGAGTATCGTTGGCGGGGACGCGCCGCTTGACGAGATCACCGAGCATGCTGATCGGTCGGCGGACGAGGCGCTTGCGGAAGTTTGGGCTGCATGTTTTTGCGCCTTTACTTTTCCTCGTGGATGCACACCCGAAGTCGGCTCCTTTTCCGACCCAAAGGTTGTTGGACATCCTCCACTACAATGTCGGTATGAGTATCGTTGGCGGGGACGCGCCGCTTGACGAGATCACCGAGCATGCTGATCGGTCGGCGGACGAAGCGCTTGCGGAAGTTTGGGCTGCATGTTTTTGCGCCTTTACTTTTCCTCGTGGATGCACACCCGAAGTCGGCTCCTTTTCCGACCCAAAGGTTGTTGGACATCCTCCACTACAATGTCGGTATGAGTATCGTTGGCGGGGACGCGCCGCTTGACGAGATCACCGAGCATGCTGATCGGTCGGCGGACGAAGCGCTTGCGGAAGTTTGGGCTGCATGTTTTTGCGCCTTTACTTTTCCTCGTGGATGCACACCCGAAGTCGGCTCCTTTTCCGACCCAAAGGTTGTTGGCCTGCCCGGTTCTCTTTTCCGGCGCAGCCTGTTGGTCCATCATAACTTCAACAACAAGGCAGCCGGCCTCTAATTGCCGGTTCTGACCTTGCTGTTGCCCCTCACACTTTCGCGAACGGCGGCAGCGATCTCATTCATTGTTTCGGGCGCGCTGTCACGGCCGGCACTATTTGGCACTAATGCGATGGCACGCCGCGTGACTGCAAGGCGATGTCGCAAATATGGACATCGAGCAAGTTCTCCGTCGTCAGGAGCATGGACGCATGTTTCAGCCGAAGCTCAGTGAGCCGGACGGGCTCCGCACGAACAACGACGGGCCGCTCGCGCAGGCCGCCGCCTCACTCTGGCTATTTCGGTTCGACGCCTTCGACTCTCACGCTACGGGCCTGCGGCGCGTACTTTTCGATCCATGCCTTACCGCCGCCGCTCCAGAACTTGTCGTAGGCCGCCTCGCTGTCATAGCGGATAATGACGTAGCGATTGCCGATTTCCGACTTGCCGAAGTCAACCTTGGCTTTGTTGAAGCCGCCGGCTAAATAGACGCCGCCGTTCTCCTTGATGATTTTCTGAACCTCCGGCAGCGCTTTCTTGTACGCGTCTTCGTCGGTGACGTTGGCTTCGTACACGTTGTAGATCGACGGCCCGGTAGCCGCGTGGGTGTAGAGAGTGGCCCCGCCAGCACCAAGCATCAAACAAACCGCGCCGATGGAGGCCGTTGTTAGCTTCCTCATTTCACGTTTCCTCCCAAATCGCGCTCGCGAGGACCGGGGCGAGCGCTGCCCGGTCAAAAAAGGCTTTTTATCTGGTCGGGCCAATTGGCCGCACTTTTTGAATTTTTTTGTGCCAGAGTCCCTACCACCGGCAACTAAACCGGAGAGCCGGGAAAACCCCGAACGGAGTCAACGCCCGGCGTTCCCGAGCATTTCGCTCACTATCAGGCAGCAGGCCATTTGGCCGGGGTGTCGGGGGTGCCATATGGCCAGCGCCGACGGCAGCAGCATCTCTGTTGGGGGATGGGGATGCCGTAGGTTCGCCCAACACCATATGGCTACGGCTGCCGCCTTGTCAGATTCCATTGTTCGTTGGAGCAATCGGCCCTGTACTTCCGTATATACTCCGCGTCGCAATCGGCCTGGCTGCTCGTCGACCGGCTGCGGCGAATATTGGACGTAGATTGTTGGCAGCGCCGCCGCGCTCGGGGATGGGCAGCATCGAAATTTCTCGCGGTCCCCCCGGCCCATGTTTGTGGTCTCCGCGCTTCTGTGTCGGCAAAGCCGTCAGATCGATGATGCCAGCCTCGCTTAAGACCGTCAGCCGTCGCATGATCGGTTGGCGCAATTCCTCTGCCGATGCATCGTACTTAAACCGTGTCGTGTTGTTCGGCTCGCCGGCGAGCTTCATGGCGCTCAGCCGGAAGGTGCGGGGCGTCTGGCAAGGGTGCCCCCACCGGCACCGTTACCTATGATGATGACATCGAAGCGCTTATCCCTGGTCACTCCATCAAAGACCAACGCTACTGTGCATGATGCCGCCGTCCGCGAAGATCGTGGCGCTTCCGCCAATTCGTGTGCGCCTTAATAGATATTCCGGCCGCGTTCTGTGCTCAACGAGGCCGATACGCTGCATTGCTGAAGCCGTGAGGTTGGAAGGCAGTGCCGCCGCGCTGGCCGTGATCGAGGACTGATGTTGTGTACGACGAGAGCGCGGCGACGCGCGCCTCGAGTTTGCCGACGCCGTTGTGCATCGAAATCCGTGCGGCACAACGGACCTCAGTGGCATAAAGAAACGTCTTTTATTTCAAAAGCCAATCCTTCCGTGTAGACAGGGGCATGATTGACGCACTGGGTCTCTTGTGTGGCCTGCATTTCTATCATGTTTTCGAACGCCTGCTGATCCTTCGTCATAAATCCGAACAGCAGAATGTTAGACATCGGATTGTCGAGGAAACGCAGCATAACCCCGCCCCATTGGACTGCATGCAGCATTTCCTCGTTGAAGGTTATGTTTGCTTTGCACTGATAGTCGTTGATCGGTGCCGTTTTGATGTCGATTACCGATCGAGGGGACACGAAGATCATGACTGTCAGTACCTGCTTTTGTTGTTCTTTTAGTTTGGGAACGATGGCAGCCAAACTTTGGCCTTGAACCTTCAGCTGCTCCCATACGGAATAGTTTGCTGTCCGTGCAATGAATTTCTCGGCAAGGTCTGTGGCTTGTTCCCGCGTCATGTCCTTAACCTGCTGATAGGTAACCCCTAGCTTGGCGCAGTTGAGCAGGAACGCGCAGACATACTGCTCCCGTGCCTCTTCCGGGTTACATCGCAACCCCCAGGCATTGGCGGGCCCGCCAATGACGAGTGGCACCAAAAAACAGAGGCCGAGGATGGTATAGTTGACGAGCTTCATGATGATGCCTCGCGCTTGGCCTCGGTTCTATCCATGATAGTTTCCGTTACCTAACGAGACGTTGTTCAATACCGCCGCCGGAGCTGGTGGTGCGGGCAATCGGCCAAAAACCGAAAGTGCAAATCGCCGGTTTGTCGGACTCAGGGCCGACGTGCCGCCCGGTCGGCCGGCCGAGAGCTCGAAACCGCGGGCAGAACGCTTGCGCCAGCGGTGGGCGTCGGTCTTGTGGCCGCGGCCACCAATCCGGGATCTCCCGCCCGTCATGTCGATCTGGCCGGATCGGCGGAATGGGGTCGATCGATCGGCCCCGCCCCAAGGGCGGCCGGCCGAAGGTCAGCGGCAAGAGGATTGGTAGGGTTCTCGGCTTCCCTTTACGTTTTGTGGTGCAATTGTGATATGTTGCACAATCCAACACCGGGTCCGGGAGCATTTGCGCTCCCAGACCCGGCTCCGCCTGCCGCAGCGCGTCTCGGGTGTGGACCCAAACGAAAGCGCCGCACCCGCACCCAGGTTTGGAGACCTGGGCCGGTTCAGCCGGGGGCCTGCAGGCGCCCGACCGTAACGGGCCACGGCCGCGAACCGTGGCCCGAAAACTTCAGTGACTGAGCGGCGCCTCCTGGGCGGTGCTGCGCTGGGTCATTTTCCTGAGAGAAAAATTTCCCTTTCCGTCAGATTCAAATTCTTCTCTCCACGCGCTCAGGTACGCCGCGAGGCCAGCCATCGGGTTCCGCTCATGGCCGCTCATGATCTTTTGTTCGACCAGATACTTGAGCATGTCTGTCCGGTGTACTGTGCCTTTCGCTGCCAGGAGTTCCCGCAGGGCAAGACGAACTCTGGATGCCTTAGAAATTTTTTTTCGGACTCTGGCGCGAAGGCGACCCGAGCCACCGAGGCCGATCGCCGTGAGGTGGTGCACGACAGCGGGCTGCTCAGCCGCCGCAGGCGTAGCAGGCTCTCCTGTGTCGCCGTACTCGGCGAGGAGCTCCTTGATTTGGGTAATCCGGCGAAACCGCGGATCATTTTGGAGTTCGCTCTGAAGCCGCAGCAACTCGCGCTTAAGGGTATCGGTAAAATTATTCATACCGCCTTATGGCAGCGGCTCGCCTAAGAGTCAACGCCAACGCCAACGCCAACATCGAATCACCTACTATTGCGCTGACGCAGATAAACTAGTCAGTTGTCAAGTGTTATAACACGAACGCCAATACACCTTTTCGTGAGGCGGCGGGGAATTCGATTTACTGAGCCGCCGGTACGCAGGCCCGGCGTCGCGGGCCACCCGGCGACTTCCAGCAAGGAGGAGAAAGCCGCGCGCGATTTCGTGGCGCACATCGGCTGGAGCGCGCTCAGCATTGTTTCAGCATTGTTTATGGGAATTGGAAGCGGAGATCGAGAAAGCCGAAGAGGCCGCGGCCATGGCCGAAGACGAACCCGAAAAAGCCGCGGCCGCGAAGAAGGCCAAGGGCAAGAAGGGCGGTGCCAAATGCCCCGGCCGCGGGATCGCAAGGGCGAGATGCGCCGTTCGGGCGAGCGGGCGCGCATCGCGCAGCACGAGGCCAGCCATGCGGTGATCGCGCGCGTGCTCACGCTGAAGTCGGGGCGCGCGACGATCAAGCAGAACTACGCCGAAGGGCACGGCCACGAGGCGTGCGACCAGGAGAAGCGTGGCAGGTATCGCAGATCGTTGGACGCCGCAATTGTATATTCGCAGAGAAAGCGCGCGGGGTTCAACGACCACCAGGCCAGAGAGAGCGCGGTGTTTATCGCGGATTGCCAGATTTGATCGCGCCGGACCGAGCAAGACAGGAGACGCCGATGCCATTTGACAAAATCCATCCCTTCACTGAACGCGCTGTCGTATTTCTCGATGTTCTGGGATTTTCGGCTTTAATAAGGGACGCTGAGCGCCAGCCCCCCAAACGCGACGAACTGTTTGGGATTTTCACAGTATTGAACGACCATGTGAAATTCGACAATCAGGCGGTCTCGGGCGAGGTCCCGAATGACGTGAAGCCAAACTACATCTTTATTTCCGACAGCATAATCTTTTCAGCACCGCTCCTTCACGGAAAATACGATGGCCTCGCCATCGTCGTAGCCAAGACCATCCAAATTGCCCACAAATTGCTTCAGGTCGGCTACCTTCTTCGAGGCGGGATTAACATCGGCTCCGTATGGCACATGCCATCGAACATATTCGGTACAGGCTACATAGACGCTTGGTGCGCACAGGAAAACGCCAATCATCCACGAGTAGTCTTGACCGATGCAGCACGAGCCCATTGGCAGGAAAAACTTCAGCCGTTGATCGGAGAATTATGCGTTGAAGATGCAGACGGCAAATTGATCGTGGATACTCTCAACCCCTATTACCTCGGTGATATCACTCAGATACATGGAGGGATCGAGCAACAATTCATCGCCTACCGCGTTCGCATACAGCAACAGCAAAACGAGTTCGCTGAGGGCACCTCGCCACGTCAAAAGTGGGATTGGGCCGCCGCGTTCTTCGATAGGGCCATTGGCCAACACGGCATAAATGTTGCACCTATTCGCCATGCCTAACAGAACTCAGCACGGCCTCTAATGGTGCTGACGGTGGGTGAGTCTGACGGCAGGGCGGCCGGTTAGCTTACGACGGTTTGGTAAGATAATCCGCGTGTTTGTTATCGCGAGTGATGGCTTCTAAGGCAGCTGGATTGTGAAGCCTTGCCGCGAAAAAGGACGGGTTCCAGCTCGTGACCCTAAACACCTCAGCGACCAAATCATCAACGTCGCCGATCGCGAGGTAATACTTTCTCGGACGTTTCATCCCCGGATGATGCCACGATGCTGCGGGAGTTCCTGGCCCAGTCGTCCCCCAAACAATTTCGATCTCAATTGTCGCTGGCCCATCGTGGCGCGGGTATCGCAATTCCTCAAAACGATTGACGAGTGAGACCGTCCTATTGTGTCGCCGCAGGGCAGGATCGGGGAAATCTGTCTTGAATGCGCGCCAGATCTTTTTAAGGTTATGACCCATAGCCCGCAACTCGGAGAGCGTGCGATAACGCGCGAGGCCGCCTTTGAGAAACATTTCCACTGCATGGTGAGTGATGTTGCCACAAACTCCGACGAGTTGGACTCGCACCGCGAACCTAGCGGCGGCATAATATTCAAAGGCATTAGAGACAAACAGATTGGCATCAGATGGGTTGATCTGCTCGGGCGCTATCAAGCCCAACGATGTGCCCCAGTTGCGGGCGGCCACGCGCACAGCCCTGCAAAGCCTGTGCAATGCCCCTGTCGTTCGGCAAACGGACCACCGCGGGGGGGAGCGGCTGAGTTGCGTCATGGTTCTTTTCGCTCGCGACCCCATTCCTCCTCGGCCTCGCGGCGCACGGCGGGCGCAGCCGGATTCTTGACCTTGAGCCAATGGTTGACGCGCCCGGAGCGGTAGGCCGAGCCGAGGCGCTTCGAGACGATGCCTTCGCAGCCTAGCGCGCAGGCGTGCCGGAAGATGATAGCGCCGTCGCCGTCGAAGTGCGTGTTGAAGGCGATCCCGTCGCCGGTGCCGCGCAAGAGATCGGCGAGCGCGCGCTTACGATCTTCAAGCCGCGCACCGCGGAGGTCCTCGCCGTCGAGCTCGATCAGATCGAAAGCGCAGAGCACGGCGGCGTGGTCGCGAAGCCGATAACGGAGAGCGTCGAATACCGAGAGGCCGTGTTCGTCGACCACGATAGCCTCACCGTCCACAACGCACGACCGCACCGCCAAGCTCGCGACCGCGTCGACGATCTTGGGGAAGCGCGCCGTGAAATCGTAGCCATTGCGGGTGAACAGCCGGACGCCTTTAGCTTCCCACCGGGCGATGATGCGAAAGCCGTCGTGCTTTATCTCGTGAATCCAGCCGGGCCCTGCCGGCGGCTCTTTCGCCGGTCGGGGAAGGCACGGTTCTAGCGTGAGGCGGCGGCGCAACATTGAGGACGATCAGGAACGGGAAGCTTACTGCCATGATCGGGGGCGGCTGACAAAAGTTTTCTGGGGCGACCGGGCGTCGCGGCCGGAGAGGCCCCACCGGCCGAGCCGCGGCCGCCGAGGATGCGGTGCCAAGGTCGACGGGCGCCACCATGCCTTGCTGAGCGTGATTCGGATTTCCTCAGATGATGCAAAAGAACTTTTATCGCGTGACCAGTATTTGCCAATTTCGATAAAGGACAACTTCCGTCCAGAAGGGATCGGAAACATTACACCCATACCGACATTGAACCAATGCGCGCGGGCAGCGATGCGAAGCCGACCCGCAAGGTACGATCTGCAAAGCGGACTTCCTCGGTAATTAGGCGCGCTTTGCTCGCCCCGAAAACGCCGCACGTCTACAGACTGCGCGCCCCCTACTCCTGCCGGCGGAGTAGCCCGAAAATGATGCCGACTACACGGTTATTCTTGGCACTGAATGGCACCTTGAGAGACACGGTGGGTCAACGAACCTTCCCGGGACCGCTGCGACTGGTTAGCCCAGGTTTAACGGGCGGGTGCGCCATGAAATAGTGCCGTCAACCCCAAGATAACGGTGCCAAGACGGTTAGCTGGTAGCACTATTTCGGCACTAAATGGCACCAGCTAGATTGGCGACGGAGCGTCTGAATCCGTTGGTGCCCACCTGTGACGTACTGCGCAACCGTTTCGGACAGACTGATGTCCGCGACGAGGGCGATTAATTTAGGCGGAGATCGCCGCCTCGTTGGTAGTGGGTTCGTGGAGCACATATCCGCGCCCCCATATCGTCTCGATGTAGTCCTTGCCGCCCGAGGCGTTGCCTAGTTTCTTGCGCAATTTGCAGATGAAGACGTCGATGATCTTTCCCTCCGGCTCATCCATCCCGCCATAGAGATGATTGAGGAACATCTCCTTGGTGAGCGTCATGCTTTTGCGCAGCGAAAGCAGTTCGAGCATCTGATATTCCTTGCCGGTCAGATGCACGCGCGCACCGTTGACCTCGACCGTCTTGGCGTCGAGATTGACGACAAGATCGCCGGTCTGGATCACCGACTGGGCATGCCCTCTCGAGCGCCGCACGACGGCGTGGATGCGGGCCACAAGCTCGTCCTTGTGGAACGGCTTGGTCATGTAGTCGTCAGCGCCGAAGCCCAGTCCGCGAACTTTATCCTCGAGACCAGAAAGGCCGCTCAGGATCAGGATCGGCGATTTTATCTTCGATACCCGCAGGCTGCGCAGCACTTCGAAGCCGGACATGTCGGGCAGATTGAGGTCAAGCAAGATGATGTCGTAATCGTAGATCTTACCGAGATCTATCCCTTCCTCGCCGAGATCGGTCGCGTAGACGTTGAAGCTCTCCGATTTAAGCATCAACTCGATCGATTGCGCTGTGGCGCTATCATCTTCGACCAGCAACACGCGCATATCCGATCGCTCCCTCGGCGCTTTGGTCGGCAGCATTAGTCCAGTATGGTTAACGAATTGCTGCCAAGACGCCAGAAGTGCGAAGTGCGGTAAAAACCGTAGTCAAATATCAGGTGTTTTGACCGCGAAAATGGCGCCAGGTTCGCTGGCGCGCAGTCTCAACTACCGCGCTTAGCCTCAGTTGCTGGCAGCGTGTGCAAAAACAAACGAGTTGACACCCGTCGGTTGGGGCGGCGCCGATGTCGGTTTCCTGCCGTTTCCGGCGACTAATCCCGCCAGAAATCCTTGAATCGATCGGGCGCCAGCTCGGTGTAGTAGCGCACGGTGTGCTGGATGTTGCGGTGCCCGAGCCATGCTTGGAGAGCCCGCGTATCGTGGCCGGCGTTCGCCAGGGCGAAACCGCGGGCGTGCCGGAGCATGTGCGGGTGGATCGGAAACGGCATCCCGGCGCGCTCGCCGAGGCGCGCGATCAATGTGTGTGGAAGCTCTTGGGTGTCATCGGGCCACCGCGCTCGGACGTGAAGACGTGCGGTCCTGGCGGTTGTTCGCGCTGAAGACGGCGCAAGGCGCGGAGTTCGTCGCCCTGGATGGGATGAACGCTCGGGGTGCCGCGCTTGCTGCGGCGAACATGCAAGCGACCAGCGGTCAGCTCGACCTGGTGCCATTGCAGATCGCAGACCTCGGAAGCCCTCAGTCCGTGACGGCGTCCCCAAGTGACGGTCGGCTTGCGCCCTGCCGGTACCAACGAAGGAAACCTTTGAGTAGGATATAGCAAGAGCCGCCGACACTGGCCGCCCTTGCGTTCACGATAAAGATTTCTGTGGCATTTTGGAAGTTCCGTCCGACAGCTTACGGCCGGGTTTTAGCGAGCTTTGCCAAGCGTGGTGTTACAAAGGGCAGGTGAGCTTGAATGCTGGTTCTATCGTTATTGGTTGATTAGATTGGCCTCAGAGCATACGAAAGCGGTCTTATACACAATAGGACCAACGCTCCACGGAGTTTTAACGAGCCGCCTCGATTTATGTGTCTTACCTAAAGATGAGGCGCCTATTTGTAGCGCGAGATTAAGCTAACCATTCATTGGACGAAAAAGGATGGCTGGGTCAGGTTTGGATGGCGTCATAAGTATGGGATAAAATAAAGGACAGCGCCGCAAGTCGAGCCGGTACGGGCCCGCAAGTCGAGCCGGTACGGGCATCGCGACGCGACCATGATCCTGATCGCCTCGCTCCCGGACGCGGCGCTTCGCTCGCGCGAATATCGCTATGCAGCAGCGGTGCGCGAAGGCGCAGACCTTTGGCTCACTACGTGGGTGAGACGTGCGCCGAAGGGCGACGTAAATTCCTTGGATTGTAGTCAGGGTAGGCGCGCGGGGCTAAAGTCGGCGGCGCTGCCGCATCACGCAGGCGTGCGTGATCTGATCAGCAGTCACTTGCCGCGCGACTGGAGGGTAAAGGCGGAGGAACTCTGGGAGGCAGTGGCGGAGGGACAATTACCCGCGCCCTAAGCTCGGGCACATCGCCTGCACGCGTCCAGTCAGAAAATTTGTCGCACCGAACAAGTACATCTGCCGCATTCGGGAGGGTCGCCAGCGTCTCAAGCAATTCTTGTTGCGTGAGTTGCCGCGTGGCCTCTGACCCGCGGCGGTAATCTTCGGCTTGAAATTCAGGAACTCGCTGCCGCGAAAACCTGCGGCGGTTTCCACTTCCCGGTCAGTGTTTCCATTCTGGGCGCATAGAGCCGCATGGTCAGATTGAATGGGCTCTGTGGGGCGGGCAGCCAGTTCGATTCTAAGTTAGCGCCTGGGCTCTCATTCTGAAAGTACAGATCGAGAGAGCCGTCGCTGTAACACTTCTGCTATTTGCCACTGCCTACTCCCCGATTTTCCCAAATGGCCGATGGATGTGACGGAGCGGATCGTTCGCTTAGGGCGTTGCCCCGAGCCGCCGAGCAGCTTCGCGGCGTTATGGTCACGAGGATTTATCAAGATGCGGAGGTTCGGATTGGCGCTCGTTGTGGGCGTCGTGGCTGGGCCGGTTGCGATGACTGATTTGGTGGAAGCGATGCCGGCGTCTCACCAATTAGGCGAGGTGGCGACTGATCTTAGTTCAATCAAGAAAGCGCAGTTCATTTTCGGCGGAAGGAATTATTGCTTCTATCTCGATGGCTGGCACGGACCCGGATTTTATTGGTGCGGGTATGCATACCGTCGAGGTCTCGGCTGGGGCGGCCCGGAGGGCTGGCGTGGTTGGCATCACGGTGGCGGTGGAGGTCACATCGGCGGCAGTTATCATGGAGGCGGTGGTCATCATGGAGGTGGCGGTCACGGAGGTGGCGGCCACGGGGGCGGAGGTCATCATGGAGGCGGGGGCCACGGAGGCGGTGGCCACATGGTGGCGGTGGACACGGGGGCGGACATGGACATCACTGACGCGATTCAACTCATCGAATTGTCCCACCGAAGGCAGCAGCTACTCGGTCCCGTAGCGGCGTCGCCAGCGAGCCTTACCGCACTCAAGCGCGGATGCCGAAACGGTGCCACCTTTTCCGCGATCGCCGCTGCATTCAAATAGTCCGGGTCAACTAGTTCCTTCTTTTTTCCGGCGTGCGCGCCGAGCCCACCTGCATGAAACGAGTCATTGCGGCGACTTGAGCGAAGAGCCGTCGTTCGCCGAAGGTCCCATCTCGATGGTAAAGCCGACGGTCAAATCCGGCTTTGTAGGAGACGTCACTTTCACCTTTACCATTCGCATGAAAGGAAAGACGCCGGGATGCCGCTCTAGAAGTTCCAGTTTGGCGTCCGAAGGAAGTGTCTGGCAGCCGGGTGTGGCTGCCTGCTTTGGGTTTGAAGTAAGCAAACCGGCAACGAGCGCCGCGGCGAGGGCGTCGCGATCCACGCACACGGGTTGGCCGGGTGCAGTGCTGAGACGATTGATTGCGGAGGTAGTTGCAGGCTCAACTGACGTCGGGGGCGGTTTGGTCGTGTCTCCCGCCTTAGCTGGTGCTCCATCTTCTGTCTTCGTCGGTGGGCCTTCCGCATTCGCCGGCACTGCGCCTTCGGTCTTCGCCGGCGCAGGCTGTTTCAGAGCCTTGAAACAGTCCAGGCGCTCGGAGCGTTGTTCAATTGCGCGACAACGAGCGACCTCTTCTTTCGTGGCGGCATCAGCAATTCCGATACTCACGGTCGCCAGGACGTACCATGCAACAAAAGCTGTTCCGAAGCACCTGACGTGAATCCGATCGCGAGCCATGGCATTCAGGACCGAAGAACTTGGAGGGAGTTTTTGGGCGTGGATAGAATTATGGGCACCCAGTAGCGAAGAGTACACAATCTGTTGCATTGAAAGCCGTTTTTTTCGTGTCGAGTTCCCGAGTAGCGCAGCCGGCAGCAGCTCGGTGCCGGCGGCGTTGATCCCGGGCCCGCGCCCCCCGCGGGCAATAATCACTCTCAACTTGGCGGCGCGACTCCCGCATTCTCCCGGAAGTTCGGAACGGAGAGAGCGGCATGCGCGAACAAGCACACAGGTCCCCATCAAGCCTACGGCAAATCCCGAATCTTGTTCGGAAATTTCCGCCGTGCGCAGCACGTCCTCGGCCATGCGCGCCACCGCACACAAGACGAAATCGGTTCCGAGCGATCCTTAGGCTAATGGACCTTTCCGAAATGGGGGCGCGTCTAACGATCGGCGATGTTTACAATCTTCCCGATCAGTTCAGACTGTATTTGGCACGAGGGTCTGCAGCCAGTCAGGAATGCAGGGTGATTTGGCAATCATGAAGTCGGCGTCGCATTCCTCGCGCCAAATTAGACCGTCCCTACGGCAACCAAGCACCGGGTCCGCAGGTCCAGTCTGCGAAGACTTCAGGAGAAGACCATTTGGTCGTAGCCCGAAGGCGGCTTCGCAGGCCCGCGTCACGCTGCGGAATAGGGAACCCCAAGGCGCCGGGCGCACTCTCTTTAGTTCCGCGAAGGTGCGCCCGTACTTTCGCTGTGTGAGAATGCCACGTCAGTTTTGATGTGGTCGCACTATTCTGCGAACCACAAGGGCTTTTGCATTGAATACGATCTGAGCGCCTTGAGTGGCTTCGATCCACGGCGTCGCTTGTGCTATCCCGTTTTCTACCGAAGAAAATTGACTGACGCGACACGATATTTGGCGAGGCGCGATTTTGGCGATTACAATCATCTTTTTGGCGTATACATGTGCCTCTTGAAAAGCGACGAATGGGCCTATGAAAAAGAATGGAGGATCGTAGCGCCTTTGGGGCCATCGACCGCAAACGGCCCAATGGACATGCCAAAGCCGAAGTCGATCATACTCGGCGCTCTTGTCGGACCAGCGGATGAAGCGTGGATGCGTGATTTCTGCCGAACTAACCGCATTGCGCTCAAACGAGTGGTCCAACGCCCCAATGAATTTCGCCTCGAAATCCGAGACTTTACTGTCTGATGTTCCGGGCGCTGCCTCCGCGCGGTCACCCATGAGGTGCGATCTGCACCGAGCGACACCTTAGTATGGGTCTAGTGTTCGCATTACGCGCATCACTCGCCTGCGCGCTGTGCCGGTGATCCGTAAAATTGGCACGCGACACGAATGTTTGTGTAACAATTTCTACGCTTCGGGCCCAGGCGTTCGCAGTGAGTCGCTGAATGATTGCAACGGCGACTGACGATGGCCAGTGGCAGTCCTGGCGTTACCCGAGGCGTTACCCTTCAAGGTTTCTGGAAATTTAATCTCGGCTTTTCAAACTGTTATGTCGATAGACCTGGAACGCCCGATTAACGGCTTTTCTAATGATTCCATTAGCTTATCGGCGACCGCGAAGGATGAAGGCAAATAGCGGAGCGGCGAATAAGGCGTGCGGGCATCTTCGCGCGCGGTCCCCGCTTCCCATTGCGCCTTTTGCTTCGCGCTAGTTGCCATTCCCTAATCGCTCCTGGTCGCTGGAACTTAGCGGGCGGCCCAACGTTTTCGGCGTGCACGCTTTCGTCAAGCACAAGGAACTCAAGCACAAGGATCGTGGGCCATGGCTGGTTCGTCGCGCTACACCCGGGCGATCTCCTCCGAAGTCGGCGAAATCGAGCGCCGGCTGCGTGTTCTTGAGAAGAGCGTGGCAAAGAGCGGCGCGCGTGCTTCCTCAAACGCCCGGGACAACGCCGATGGGCTTGGTGACGCAATCGCCTCGGCTTTGTTCGGCTGGGCCGACCGCTTCCGCCAGGGCGCAAGCTCGCTCGGCGACCAATCCGCGGCCATCAGCAAGGACGCAGCGCGGTACGGAAACGCGGCGCTCAGGCGGATTTCGGAAGAAACCGAACACCGTCCGCTGTTTGCGCTTGCGGTGGCTCTGGGCATCGGCATCCTGATCGGCATGGCAAGCCGCGGCCGGACCTGAGCACTTCCGCCCTTGCCCTTATCCGCAGCGATCCGAAACGGGGTACCGCGCACGCGCCGGAGCATGTACATGCATCCTCTGTGCAACGGTCGGATTGTTCGTCATGCTCAGCGCATACCCAGCCCATCGCCCGCAAGACAGTTCGCTGAAGAGTGCAGCCTGGGTTGATCTGCTCGACCCGACCGAGGACGAACGCAAGGCGTTCGAGCAAGCCTTCGGGCTGCATGTGCCGACCTCCGAGGAGCTTGTCGAAATCGAGACGACCAGCCGGCTGCGCAACGAACACGGCGCGCTCTATATGACGGCCCCGCTCCTCTACGCTGCCGACGACGAGCCCTGGGTGCTGGTGCCGACCGGTTTCGTGCTGTCCGCGAATGTGCTCTTGACCGTGCGCTCCTCGAAACTCGTGGCCTTCCACAACGTCATCAAGGAGCTGGAAAAGAACGAGCAGATCGATCCGGCGCATACCTTCGTGCGGCTCTTGGAATTGCTGGTCGACCGCATGGCTGACGTGCTCGAAAGCAGCGCGCGCGATCTCGATGATGCGTCGCATCTGATCTTCCGGCCCGACGCGGTGAAAGAAGTCCGGCTCGCGCACGAGACGACAAAGCTGCGCCGGCTGATGATCCGCACCGGCCGCACCAGCGAACGTATGGCGCGCGTGCAATACACGTTGGTCTGCCTCGACCGGATCGCCAAATTTTCGGCCGAACATTGCCGCGAATGGATCGCGCTCGACGTTGCCAACCGGCTGCACATCGTGTCGTCCGACATCGCCTCGCTCGTCCAATTCACCGAGGGGCTGGTGAACCGCGTGCAGCTTTTGCAAGACGCCGCGAGCGGCATCATCAACATCGATCAGAACGAGGTGATGAAAGTTCTCACCATTGCGTCCGTCGTGGGCATACCGCCGGTTTTGGTGGTCGGCGTCTATGGCATGAACTTCAAATACATGCCCGAATATAACTGGACCTGGGGCTACCCCTACGCGCTGGCGGTGATCGTCATCACTGCGCTTTTGCCGCTCATTTGGTTCAAATGGAGGGATTGGATTTAGCAGCGGCGGCAAGAAAGTCACATTCTTAACGTGGGTTGTGGCAAAGTGAGACGTTGGCCCTGCCACGGAATACCTCCATGAAGAAGCTCTTTGGCGGCAAGACCGGATTAGTTCTCCTCCTGCTGGTCGTTTTGCTATTGGCTGGCCTGCCGCTCGCGGTCTGGCTCGATCTGACCAATCTGTCCGAGACGAATTTGAATCGCCAGGCGAGCGACCTGAATTCGATCATCAGCAGCGTGCGCAGCTATTACGCCAGCAACGTCGTCGGCCGCATTCTCGCCGCGCCCGGCGTGCCGACCAAGGTGGTGCACAATTACGAACAAATACCCGGCGCCATTCCCATTCCGGCAACGCTATCGCTCGAACTCGGCAGAGTGATCAGCGAGCGGCAGCACAATATTATGTATCGTTTCGTCTCCGATTACCCGTTCGCCAACCGCGCGCCGCATCCGCTCGACGAGTTCGAAACCGAATCGCTTCGCCGTTTGCGCGAGGACCCCAATCAAGTGCTCTCGCTCGAACTCGATCTCGCTGTTCGCTGATCGGGTGCGGCTGGTCGCACCGGTCGTGATGGCTGCGCCCTGCGTCGCCTGTCATAACACGCACCCGGAAAGCCAGAAACGCGATTGGAAAGTCGGCGACGTGCGCGGCCTGCAGGAAGTGACCATCACGCAGCCGATCGGCACCGACCTCTTTGCGTTCAAATATCTCCTGGCCTATTTCGTTCTGGTGGCGGCGGCCGGTTTTATCTTCATCGCCCTGCAGCGGCGCCAGGCGGCGGTCATCCAGGCGATCAATGCCGAGCTTGAAACCGCCAATGAATTCCTCGCCTCGATGTCGATGAAGATCTCGCGCTATCTGGCGCCGCAGATCTACAAGAGCATTTTTAGCGGACAGAAGGACGTCACCATCCACACCGAGCGCAAAAGGCTGACGATCTTTTTTTCCGACATCAAGGATTTCACCGCGACCACCGAGCGGCTGCAGCCGGAGCAGATCACCGAATTGCTCAACGAATATTTCACCGAAATGTCGAAGATCGCCCTGGCCCAGGGCGGCACGATCGACAAGTTCGTCGGCGATGCCATGCTGATCTTCTTCGGCGATCCGGAAACGAAGGGCGATGCCGAAGACGCCAAGGCGTGCCTGCGCATGGCGATCGAGATGCAGGACCGCATCGCCGGGCTCAACGCCAAATGGCGCAATGCCGGCATCGAGCACCCGTTCCGCGTCCGCATGGGCATCAACAGCGGATATTGCAATGTCGGCAATTTCGGCAGCGACGACCGCATGGACTACACCATCATCGGCGCGGAAGCGAATTTGGCCGCCCGCCTGCAATCGATCGCCGATCCGGGCCATATCGTGATCAGTTACGAAACCTATGCGCTGGTGCGCGACATCGTGGTCGCGCAGGAACTGCAGCCCATCACCATGAAAGGCATCAGCCGCGAAGTCGTGCCCTATGCGGTGAAGGGCATCCTCGGCGCCGCGGGCGAGACCATCCGCGTTTTCAGCGAGCACCTGACCGGGCTCGATTTTTATCTCAACGCTAATATGATCGACGCGACCAACGCCGGCCATGTCCGCAAGGTGCTGCAGGACGCCATCGACGCGCTGGACAAGAACGGTCCAGGCATGGCCGCGGGTCCTCCAGTCGGTGCAACGGCGCCCGCCGGCCGCTAGCGGCGGCCCTGGCGCAAGCCCATTTGAAGGCGGCTCATGCTGGTTATCCGTCTCGCCAAGATCGTGATGGTCGCGGCGCTCGCCGCTTTCGCGTTCCTCGTCACCTACGACAATCTCGTCGACTACGGATCGAATTACGAATTCGTGCGGCACGTCCTGAGCATGGATACGACGTTTCCCGGCAATGCCTTGATGGACCGCGCCATCACCAATCCGCGCCTATGGAAAGCAAGCTACACCGCGATCATCGCGGCGGAAGGATTAACCTGCCTGCTGCTCACCATCGGCGCGGTGGCGCTGCTGACTCGGCTTCGCGCTACCGCCGACGCCTTCAATCGCTCCAAAGTTTGGGCGGTCGCCGGTCTCACCGTCGGATTTGCCGTCTGGTTCTTCGGCTTCCTCGTGGTGGCGGGCGAGTACCTCGCCATGTGGCAATCGCGCAGCTGGAATGGGCAGGAGGCGGCGTTCCGCTTCACGATGGTGATCCTCGGCGTGTTGATTTTCCTCGCTCTGCCCGACCGCGACAACTGACAGCGCGATGTGCCCATGGAGAACTCCCACATGACGTGTTGTAACGATCGCCCCGATTCCGCTTTGTCTCCCCTCCTCCCGAGCCGGCGCGGCCTGATCACGGGCCTCGTATCCACCGCGATCCTATCTGCGGATCGCGCGATCGCCGCGGCCGGCACATCCGCCGAGGACGAGCGCTTCATGCGCCTTGCCCTCGACGAAGCGCGGCAGGGCGATTATCCGTTCGGCGCGGTGATCATAAGCGACAGTCGGATTCTTGCGCGTGGGCGTAATCTCGGAAAGACCGACCGCGACCCGACGGCGCATGGGGAAATGATGGCAATACGCCACTGCCTCGCCGAGCATGGCCCTGCGGCGCTTCGGGGCAGTACGCTTTATACCTCCGGTGAGCCTTGTGCGATGTGCATGGGCGCGATCATCTGGTGTCACATCGGCCGGCTGGTTTTCGCCGCGTCTGTGCAGCAGCTCGCGACCAAGATCGATCAGATCATGATCCCAAGCGCCGAAATCGCCGCCAAGGCGCCGTTCGCGCCGATCGCGATAACCGGCGGCGTCCTGGCGGACGAAGCCATGCAGCTGTTTGCGAAATAGATATTCCCCAACCGCTCGCACGAGCTCTATCGACCCAGGCGAGCCGGCCGGTGTGGCGAGGATTGAAGTTTAGCGGTGCTGTCGAATCTCGCGGGCGGCCGGCGCATTTGTAGGCTAACCTTTTAGCTCAAGTTGTTACTTCTGGGGAGAAATTGCCATGCGAACACAGTGCGCCATTGCATTAGCGTTGCTCTCCGGCGTCGGGCTTGGTGCCGCCGCAACGCATGAGCTTCATGCGCAAAGCAGACCGCCGGTCTACGTTGTGACTGAAATCGCGGTGAGAAACATTCCCGGCTACGTCAACGTATATGCCCCGCGAGCGCAAGAAAGCATCAAGAAGGCGGGAGGAAAAATTCTTGCCGCCAGCCTCAACGTCACTCAGCTCGAAGGGCCGGCTCCTTCGCGCGTCGTTATCCAGGTTTGGGACAGTCCCGAACAAATAGCGGCCTGGGCGCACGGTCCCGACTATGACGAAATCCGGAAGATTGGCGAACGCTATGCGATATTTCGTTCATTTGCTGTCGAGGGCTTGCCGCGGTGACGACGAACACACGGCGGCCCTTATGACGACAAAGCCTCGCGGAGCAAGCCCTATCGTGTCGTAAAGCAGGCAACGCACGGCCACACGACCGCTGACCGGCGGCAGAATGCCCAAAACCACAGCCCGGACTGCCGGTACGGGCACTGATCGACAATCGCCCAAGCGCTGGACAGCACAGCAGATTTGGGCGCTTCGCGGCTGGTTGTTGTTGATTCGCGCCTTCCAAATACGCCATTATGTCGGAACTTTTTATCTGCTGCGGGCCGGCCTGTCCCGCGCCTAAGGATGTTGTGGACCATCGTGCATCCTCCGAGACCTCTTGATAACTTTCCGCTTCTTCGCTCCCGCGACGTTGATGAAGTGCGGGCCTGCCTCAAGCGTCAATACGGCTACGGCGCGCTCATTCCGCTACACCGAGCCGAAGCCTTTGATGCCACTATTAACGGATGCAAGCTTCAAGACACCGCTCTTCACTTCGGCACCTTCGGCACGCCCGCAACCTTTGCGTTTCCGCCGCTCGACTATTTTTGCCAGTTGCTTCCGCTCCGCGGAGCGGGCGAAAACGTCCGCGGAAATCTTGCCACGGAACTGGTCGCCAACGCCGGCGCGTTGACTTCGCCGGAAGCGCCGCACCAAACGACCATCAGCGCGGATTATGAGCACCTGGTTCTCAGGATCAGTGCAAAAGCCCTAACGCGAAAATTGGAAGCCTTGACGGGGACGACGATCGTCGAGCCGCTTCGGATGGCTCCGCTGCAGCACTTCAGGCATCCCGCCGCACGCATGTTGCGCCAATATCTCCCGCTTCTCGTCGAAACGTTAGGCGCCGCCACTTTGCCCTTTCCAGATTGGTGGATTGCGCAAACCGAACAGCTGATCATGACGCTATTTCTCAGCGGCCATCGGCACAATTACAGTCATTTGTTGGAGCGGGAGGCGGCGGATGCAGCGCCGTGGCAGGTCAGGCGGGCCGAGGAATATATCGTCGAAAACGCGCACCGGGCGATCAGTCTGGAAGAGCTCGCCGAAGTCGCCGGCGTCAGCGCCTTTAGCCTGTTTGCGGCGTTCAAGAAGCATCGCGGATATTCGCCGCGTGAGTTCGTTGCCCGCATACGTGCGAAGCATGGGATCGCGCAATGACGGGTATTACCCGGCCGCTCGATCGCTTTCCGCTGGTTCGCACGCAGAACGTGGAGGAAATGCGGGCCGCGCTCGCGCGGGTCTACGCCAAACCGACATGGCGTTTCGAAGGTAGAGGCGACACGGCCGATGTCACCCTTAACTACTGTCCGCTGACGCATCTCGGGCTGGGCTATACGAAATATGGAATGGATATGAGCGGAACGTATCCCGAGAGCGGGGTTTCTCTGCAAACATTCCCCATTCGCGGACGGGGAGAAGCAACCATCAAAGGCTTTGCCAGTCCGCTGGGCGTTGGGCGCGGCTTGACCGTCTCTGCCGGCAGAAGCTTTGCGACCAACCTCGATCGCGATTACGAGCATCTCCTCGTCGTGATGAACTCGGATGTCTTGACTGAAAAACTGAGCGCGATCACCGGACGTCACATCGCTCGCACGCCGGAATTCGAGCCGATCATGGACCATGCACATCCGGCGGCAAAAGCATTACGCGATCACGTTCTGTTTCTGGTCAAGGCTTTGAGCCGATCGGACGCGCCTTTGCCCAAAGTCGTATTGGATGAATTCGAGCAGACGCTCGTGGTCATGATTTTGCAGGCGAATCGGCACAATTACAGCCACCTGTTGGAACGGGCGGCGCCGGACGTCGCTCCCTGGCAGGTGCGCCGCGCCGAGGAATATGTCGAGTCGCATTGGCGGCAGTCGATCACGCTGGAAGACCTCGCGAAAGCGACGGGAGTTAGCGCTTTTGACCTGTTCCGTTCGTTTA
This sequence comes from uncultured Alphaproteobacteria bacterium, assembly GCA_963831135.1. Lineage (GTDB taxonomy): Bacteria > Pseudomonadota > Alphaproteobacteria > Rhizobiales > Xanthobacteraceae > BOG-931. The sequence continues at coordinate 81,032 of CAWHPH010000038.1, read as the reverse complement.
AGAAAAGTCGCGGCTATTCGCCAATGGAATTCGCGGATAGGGTGCGATTGGACCGTGCGCGTGAGTTCTTGCAACACGCAGGCGGCCTGACCTCCGTCGCAAACACAGCCTTGGTTTGCGGCTTCGCTGATCTCCGCCGTTTCGAGAATGAATATATTCTTGCGTTCGGCGAGACGCCGGCGGCCACGCTGGGACGCGTCAGGGGTGGCGATCCCGTTTGATATGAGGCGTCGCGCGTACGGACCACCGACGACGACGATTCAGCGTCTTGCCCTTGCTTGGCCGGTTTCCGCCTCCACCGCGCCTTGGAAATGCGAAACCGCTACCGCATCAGCGCGCCGCCGTCGACGCTGATGGTCTGGCCGGTGACGAAGTTGCTCTCATCCGCGCAAAGATAGATCAGCGTCGAGATCAAATCGGCCGGCACCTGCTCGCGCTGGATGGCGCGGGCGGCAATGCCGGCGGCGCTGGCCTTGCCGGTCCAATCCGGGTTGGTGACGACCGCCTCGCTCATGGTCAGCCCGGGCGCGATGGCATTGACGCAGATATTGTACGGTCCGAGCTCGCGCGCCAGCGAGCGCGTCATCGACACCACCGCGCCCTTGGACGCCACGTAGTGCAACAGGTTGGGCGTGCCCTTGAACGCGGTGCCCGACGCGATGTTGACGATGCGGCCCTTCTTCTTCTCCATCATGACCGGCGCGACCGCCTTGGCGCACTGGAACGTGCCGCGCACGTTCACTTTCATCACGCGGTCCCACTCGTCTTCGTCGATGTTCAGGAACGGCTTCATGGCAAGGTCGGCGAACAAGCCGGCATTGTTGACCAGAATGTCGACGGTGCCGAACTCGCGCACCGTGTCGGCGACGAGATTGTCGACCGAAGCCTTCGAGGTGACGTCCGCGCGCACGTAAATGGCCGGCCGCTGCCGCTCGCCGAGCCGTTCGGCGACCGGGCTGCCGTCGAGCACATCCGACACGACCACCTTCGCGCCCGCTTCCGCCAGGCCTTCGCAAAAGGCGGCGCCGATTCCGCGCGCGCCGCCGGTGACGATGGCCACTTTGTCCTTAAGTCGGGTATCCATGTGTTCCTTCCCTGATGTCATTGCTTATCGCGCCGCGGCCCTGAGCAAACGAGCAATGGCGCCGCGGATAATCTTTGATCGGCTGCGGGATCATTCCGGCGCCGGCGTGACAAGCGGCTTGTCCTTTTCCACCGTGTAGGTGATGACGAGCTTCACCGGCTTGTCGCCGACTTTGGCGCCGTGCGGCACCTCGGTCGGCACCTGAAAGCCCTCGCCTGCTTTGACGATACGATCGGGCTGGCCTTTGATGGAAAGCTGAGCGCTGCCTTCCATGCAATAGGCTGAACTCGACGCCCGGATGGGTGTGCCGCGGCACCGTCACACCGGCGTCGATTTCGACCACCACCAGGAGCGCGACGTATTTCCCGTCCGGCATTTCGGTCTTCGACAGGATGGTGCGCTTGAGGCCGGCGGGCATCTGCGCGTTCGCGTCACCGACGGCGGTGGCGGCAAAACCTGTTACGGCGCACAGCGCGCAAGCGGCGAATTTTCTTCGTGACAGCATCGATCCCTCCCTGCATTGGATCAGGGAGAAGCTTAGCAAGCGGCTATTCCGAGCGACAGCGGCAAAAAGAAAAGGCCCCGCAATTCAGCAAACAAGCTTCTTGGCGTCGCCGAGCGCACGGTCAAAATCGGTCGATCGTGGAGAGCTCTGTGCCAGGGTCTAGGTTTCTTCGGTTGCCAAAGTAAGGCGCGAGTTCCATTCGCGTTCGCATGGCCAGGAATTTTTTCTTCGGCGGCGATGCTCGCGCCGCTCCGCGATGGGCCCGCGGCCGCTGGTCCCGGTCGATCCGCCCCTAGGCCTTCTGCAACGTCTCCTTCGCCAGCAAGACGTGAATGCCCTTGTGCAGATTGACCAATTGCGTGACATGCATGTCGGCGGCAATGCTGCAAAGCGAGTAGGCATCCGCGGCGGAGAGACCTGTCGCCTGCTCGATCAGCTTGATCATCTCCCGCAGTGCCGACGCTGCCGCAACGTCGAGGTCGGGATCGAAGGCCATGGTGATGACGTGGGTCGAGGTCTCCGCCCAGGGCCGCGCGATGCCGGTGTTTTTCACCAGCGAGACGCGCAGCGTGCCGGTGAGCGCGGTTTCGATGGCGGTGAGGCAGACTTCGCCGTCGCCCTGCAGAGCATGCCCGTCGCCGAGTGAAAGAAGTGCGCCGGGATTGAATACCGGTAGATGCACCGTCGCGCCGGCGCCGAAATGCTTGTTGTCGATGTTGCCGCCGAATGCGCGCGGAACGATCGAGGTCGCGCATCCCATTGCGGGCGGCGGCGCGACGCCGATGATGCCGAAGAAGGGTGCCGCTTTGAGCTTGAGGCCCCACGGCAGCGTGACCGTGCCCGCCGTGCGGTCGATGGCGATGTGAATGCAACGGGCGTCCGGAAACTGCTCCGGCAGCGCGCCCATGCCCGGCGCGAAGCGGTTCCAGCCCCAGTCCTGCGCAAGCTTCATGTCCAACACGTCAACGACGAGCTCGTCGCCCGGCACGGCGCCTTCGACGGCGATCGGTCCGGTCAGCAAATGCGGCCCCTCGCCCGGCGGCACGCGAGCGAGCACGTCGCAGTGTTCGGGCAACACCGTGAAGCCGGACTCCGCGCACGGAAGCTGATCCGGATTGCCCGACAGAGTCGTCACTTCCACGACGTCGCCGGATGAAATGGTCAGAACGGGCGCCAGCGCGGAATCGAACGCACCGCGATGCACGGTGCCGACACTTGCGCGCAATGTGTGATGCTTGCTCATGCGATATCCCTTCGCCGGTTCTGAATCATTTGCCTCATAGGCCTTCCGCTCATCGCTGCGAAAGCGGGAATCCAGAAGCAAGTCTCGTGCAAGAAGGAAGCGCCTGCGGCTGGAGTTTACGGCGGCTGTTGAGGTGGCTCTGACGAACCGGTCGCGCGCGTCACTGCCCGGTCGGCCGGCCTTCGATTTTGGGCAGGTTGGCGGCTGGATTTTTCGGCGACGCTTGCGCGCGGTTTGCAAGCTCGACCGTGAGTTGCTCGGCCCGATCCGGCGACATGAGCGCCAGGATCTCCGACATGGCGCGCGGGTTCATCATCGAGGCGACTTGCAGCAGCACATTCACGTCGAGCCGATCGAAAATCTTCGCGGCGTCGCGCGGCTTCATCGTCTCGTACATGGTCACTAGGCCCTTGAAGCGGGCGGCTTCGGCCTCGTCCTTTTTCTGCACGGCGGTAGCAATTTGCTCTTGGCCCTCCTTGACTTGCATGAGCTTCGATTCGACCCGCTTCTCCGCGTCTGCAATAAGGCCTTCGCGGATGTCGAGCTCGCGGGCACGCTTTTCGAGCTCCTGGCGGCGCTCCTGCAAGCGTTCGAGGATCGCCCGCTCGGCCGCCGATGGGCCCGGGTTAGGCCCGGCATTGATGGGAATCACCGTGCCATTGGGCGACGGCGGCGGATCCTTCGGCTGTTTGCCGGCGCCTTCCCTGTTGCCGGCTTCTTTGTTGCCAGCTTCCTTGACCGCGGCGGCCCCCTCGCCTTTCGCCTTCTCGCTGTTTTCGCCGTTCGGCTCCGGCACCGAGCCGGTAATAATGTCGGCGTTGTTGCGGTCCGGCGCGAGCGGCGGAATGACGGGAAGAAACGATAGATCGTTACGGTTCGGGGGTGCTGCCTTCGGATCGGGAAAGTTGAACATCTGCTGCGCCCACGACTGTTTGCTATCGGTGGCCCGCACAGCACCGGAGGCTGCATGGACGACCGGCGCGTCGGCGAGCTTCGCCGAATCGCTATCGAAGGACAGCGAAGCGCGCCCAAGCAGCAGATCGGCGGCTACCAACGCCAGCAGGCACGCACTCGCGACCATAGCGATCGGAAGAAGACGCAGATCGCGGAAGTACCCGATCATGCCGCAAGACCATACACCTTGACGCGCAGCCGTTCGGCAAAAGCTTGCGCCGCGGCGGCAACCGCCTGGGCGCCGCGCGGCGAGTCCGCCGCGTGCCGCCCCGCCTGCGTTACGGGCGATGCGGACGACCTGTACCGCCCTGCAGGCAGCGTGCCCCCGCCGGCGACCACGATCCGCGCCAACCGATCGAACAACTCCTCGCCCGAGGCAATGCTGCGGTCGAGATCGGCGGTGAACCGGTCGGCGCTGCGCAGCCGCTCGCCCAGACCGGCTTCGCAATCCTGCACGGTGAGCTTTAAGCCGGCAATCGCGCGCTCGGCGATCTCAGTCGCCGTGACCAGTTCGGAAATCGTCGCCCGCAGCGATTGCTCGTCGGCCTTCAGCAGCTTGAGGCGGCGGTTGAGCGAGATGCAATAGATGATTGTCAGCGCGAGCAAAATCGCTACCAGCATTTCGACGATCACGCCAAAGCCGTTGGTCACTGTGCCTCCATCCGGTTGCCGATGCCGCCTGCCGTCTCGAACATGGCGAGCGTCGTGCTTGGTTTACGCAAGGGCTTGCCGACGCGCACCGCGACTCGATCGCCGACCCGGCCCATACGGCCTTCGGTCAGCATCACGTCGCCGCACCGCACGATCACCGGCGCGTCGGATTTCAGATCGAGCATCAGCGTGTCGCCGACATCGAGCCTCATGATCTGCCGAAGCGGCAGCGGCGCCTCGTAGAGCACGGCGCTGACGGCAATCTCGGCCTGCCCGATCTCGGTGGCGAGATGGCCTTCCCAGGTCGGGTCGCGGCCGAATTTCTCGCCCATGAACATCTGCAACAACACGTCGCGGATCGGTTCGATGGTCGCGTAAGGCAACAACAACTCGATCGTGCCGCCGCGATCCTCCATGTCGATGCGCAGCCGCACCAGGATCGCCGCATTGGCCGGCCGCGAGATCGCGGCAAAGCGCGGATTGGTTTCCAGCCGATCGATATTGAACTTGACCGGCGACAGCGGCTTGAAGGCAAGCTCCGCGTCGGCCAGCACGATTTCGATCATGCGCTTGACGAGGTTGGTCTCGATCGTGGTGTAGGGCCGGCCTTCGATGCGCACCGCCGTCTGGCCGCGGCGGCCGCCGAGCAGTACGTCGATGATCGAGTAGATCAGGCTGGAATTGATGGTGATGAGGCCGAAATTCTCCCACTCCTCGGCCTTGAACACGCCGAGGATGGCGGGCAGCGGAATGGAGTTGAGATAGTCGCCGAAGCGTACCGAAGTGATGCGATCGAGCGAGACCTCGACGTTGTCGGAAGTGAAATTGCGCAGCGACGTGGTCATCAATCGGACCAGCCGGTCGAAGATGATCTCCAGCATCGGCAACCGCTCGTAGGAGACCATCGCCGAATCGATGATGGCGCGGATGCCGGAATTGTCGTTGAGCGACACGTCGGCGAGCGAAAAGCCGAGCAGCGAATCGATTTCTTCCTGGGTGAGGATGCGCTCGGCGCCGCCCTTGGACGCTTGGTTGAAATGGCCCTCGTCGGCCATGTTCGCCCATTGCGCGGCCATGGCTTCGGCGCCGGAGCCGCCCTCGCCGTTGGCGGCCACGACATCGGCCCCGGCCTTCACTGCGGCCTTCTGCTCGGCTTCAAGCGCGACGCCCCACTCGGCGGCGAGACTCTCCTGATCGATCTTTTCGTTGGCCATCGCGCTAGGCCCCACCTGTCATCACTGCACCACGATTTCCTTGAACAGCACCGCATTGATGCGGTTGGGCGCGATGGCGGCATTGACCCGCCGCGTCAGCTCTTCCTTGAGCCGGTAGAGTCCGGCCGAGCCGTCGAGATCGGACGGCCGCAACTCGCGCAAATACGTCTGAAAGGCGTCCATCAGCCGCGGCATGACCGGCTGGATCTGCGCCGACATCGCCTCGTTCGGCAATTCGAGCGTGACTTTCACTTTAAGATATTGCGTGCGCTCGCTGCCGCCCGACGACGACAGGTTTACCAGCACGTCCGGCATGTCCAGAAAAGCCACCGGCTTGACGTGCGGAGCGTCGGGCACCGCGGCAGCTTCCGCTTTGCCGTGCCCGCCGAACAAAAAGAAGTATCCGCCGCCGCCGATGGCGCCGAGAACGGCGACGCCCGCAACCGCCATGATAATGAGCTTGAGCGGCAGCTTGCGCTTGGCGGGAGGCGCCTTGCCCTCTTCGCCTTCCGGAACTTCGGCTTCGGATCGCGTGTCTTTCGTCGCAGCCATCGCGCCGCTCCGCTTTCAGTGAGATGCGCGCCCAGCCGGACGGACGGAACGCAGAACAAAACGCCGCGGGCGCGTCGTTTGGCACCGGACAATGGCACCGTCGCGGGAACCCTAGGTTTGAAATGGTTAATGGATACTTGCGGAGTTCCATTGAGCCGGAAAATTTTGCCGAGTGACCCCGGCGCAGCGGCCTTTTCTGCCTGCCCGCGGTGGGCCAGAATAACGATAAATCACTGGTATCACTGATATTTTCGCGTTGGCACGGCTCCTGCTGTTCGTTGACTGCCGCGGGCTTGGGAGAGCCCTTGGCAGCACGGCGGGTTGTCGCTGAACGCGTTCTCCGCCGCAGGAAGGGGGAGTTTACCGATGCAGAATGCGCTTCTCGTCGGCTTGTCGCGACAAATGTCGCTGAGCCACCAGCTCGACGTTGTGGCCAACAACATCGCCAACATCGACACCACCGGCTTCAAGGCCGACAACTCTTCATTTTCGGAATATCTCATGCCGGGCGCCAGCGACGGGGATTTCGGCACCGGCAAGGACCGCCGCATCAGTTTCGTGGAGGACCGCGCCACCTGGATCGACTTCAGCCCCGGCGCGATGCAGCGCACCGGCGATCCGCTCGACGTCGCCATCGACGGCAAGGGCTATTTCGCCGTGCAGACGCCGCGCGGCCCGCGCTATACCCGCAACGGCGCGTTTGCGATCAATGCCTCGGGCCAGCTCGTCACCAGCACCGGCGACGTGGTGCAAGGCACCAGCGGGCCGATCAATTTCCAGGCGACCGACCGCGACGTGATCATCAGCACGACCGGCATCGTCAGCGCGCGCGACAACGGGGGCACGGCGAGCGTGCAACGCGGCCAATTGCAGCTGGTCAATTTCGACAACCCGCAGCAGCTGCAGAAAGACAGCGCCTCGACCTTCCTGGCGCCGCCCGATGTCAATCGGAGCCCGGTGCCGCCGGGCACCCGCGTCGTCCAGGGCTCAATCGAGAAATCGAACGTGCATCCCATTCTCGAGATGACGCGGATGATCGAGATCACGCGCAGCTATTCCGACATCGCCGCCATCCTGCAGCAGCAAGGCGACCTGCGCCGGAACTCGCTGCAGCAGCTAGCGCAAGCAACAGGCACATCGGGCTGATTGTAAGGAAGCAAGACCATGCGTGCGCTTGACACTGCATCGACCGGAATGGCGGCCATGGACCTCAAGGTCCAGGTCATCGCCGGCAATATCGCCAACATGGGAACCACCGGCTTCAAGAGCCAGCGTGCCGAATTTCAGGACCTCATTTACGAACACGTGCAACGCATCGGCGCCCAGGCATCGGAGAACGGCAACATCCTGCCGGTCGGCATCGAGATCGGCTCGGGCGTGAAAACCGTCGGCACGCCGCGGCTGATGACGCAAGGGTCGCTTGCGCAGACCGGCAACACGCTCGACGTCGCCATCCAGGGCTCCGGCTGGTTCAAGATTCTGATGCCGGACGGCACCTTCAGCTACACCCGCGACGGCTCGTTCCAGATGGACAATCAGGGTCGCATCGTCACCGCCGAAGGCAACCTGGTGCAGCCGACCATCACCATTCCGCCGAACTCGACCGGGCTGACCATCAACCAGCAGGGCCAGGTGTCGGTGACGCTGCCCGGCAGCACCACCTCGAGCATCCTCGGCCAGTTCACGCTGACCACCTTCATCAACGATGCCGGCTTGCAGGCGAACGGCGACAATCTGTTCGTGGCCACGCCGGCCTCCGGCTCGCCGCAGGACGGCACGCCCGGCCTCAACAACGCCGGCACGCTGCTGCAGGGCAGCCTCGAGCAATCGAATGTCGAGGCGGTGACCGAGATCACCAACCTGATCTCGGCGCAGCGCGCCTACGAAATGAATTCCAAGGTCATCACTGCGGCCGACCAGATGCTGCAGACCACCGCGCAACTGATGCGCTGAGAAGGGCCACCGCGATGATCCGCCGCTCGATCCGCCGTCTTCTCGTCGCCCTGCCCTTGGCGGCCGGCCTTCTCGCCGATCCGGCCGCCGCGCAGAACGCGGTGCCGGCCTTGCGCGCCAACGTCACCGTTACCGGCGATGTCGTGCATATCGGCGATCTCGTGGAGAATGCCGGAGCGGTCGCCGATGTGCCGATCTTTCGCGCGCCCGATCTCGGCACGCGCGGCGCGGTGCCGACCGCGCGTGTGGTGGAGGCGATCCGGCCGCATCAGCTCATCGGCATCGATACGCGCGGGCTTGCCGAAGTGGTGGTGACGCGCGCCAGCCGCGCGATCGCCGCGCAGGAAATTTCCGCCTGCATCGCCAAGGCAATGGAAGGCCAATACGGGCTCGGCCAAGCGCGCAACATTCTGGTCGAGTTCGACCACGACGTGCGCACGCTCAACGTCGAATCTAATCTCACCGGCGAGCTGCAAGTCGTGTCGCTGAACTACAACCGGCGCACATCGCATTTCGACGTTATCATCGATCTGCCGTCGAGCGCAGCTTTGCGCTGGCAGCCGACCCGCTATACCGGCACCGCCATCGAGACCGTTGACGCCGTCACCGTCGATCATCCGATCGAGCACGGCGAGGTGCTCAAAGCCTCCGATCTGATAATCGTGCGGCGACCGAAGACCGAAGGCTCGGTCGTCACGGATCCGCAAGCCGCCGCCGGACTTGCGGCGCGGCATCAGTTGCAGCCGGGCCAGCCGTTGCACGACGCCGATTTGATGAAACCCATTTTGGTGCAGCGCAACGACACCGTGACGATCTTCTACGAAGCGCCCGGGCTGAGCTTGACGTTACGAGGGCAAGCCCAGGATTCCGGCGCGCTCGGCGACACGATCGGGGTGATGAACCTGCAATCGAAACGCCTGGTGCAGGCAGCCGTCACCGGCCCCGGCCGCGTAGCTATTACCCCCTTGCCCGCCCGCGTCGTCGACAGCGCACCCGCCTCCGCCCCGCCGGCCGCGCCGGTCTCCGAGCAACCGCAACCCGAGCACCGGATCGAGTAACCCGCAAGATTGAGTGAAGTGAATGTTGAAGTCCTCGACGCGTACCAAATTTGCACGCTCACTTCTCGGCACGGCGGCGATGGCGTCATTGCTGACAAACTGTGCCGCCGTCGACCGGATCAAGCAGCTCGGCCAGCCGGTCGCGCTGGCGCCGATCGACAATCCGGCCGCCAAGCCAGGCTACAAGCCGGTCCAGATGCCGATGCCCAATCCGCAGCCGGCCATTTACAATCCCAATTCGCTGTGGCGGAACGGCTCACGCGCGTTCTTCAACGATCAGCGCGCCCATCAGGTCGGCGACATTCTGACGGTGAGGGTCAACATCAACGACACCGCGGTATTCGCCGATCAGACCCAGCTCACCCGGACCAGCACGGAAGACACCGAGATCACGAACTTTATCGGCGCCAACACGATCAAGGGCGCGGCCCAGGCCGTGCTGCCCGGCTCGGTACTGACCGCCTCCGGCAATTCGCAGATGAACGGCCAGGGCACCATCAACCGGCAGGACCAATTGGTCACCAACGTGGCCGCCGTGGTGACGCAGCTGTTGCCGAACGGCAATATGGTGATCGAGGGCAAGCAGGAAATCCGCCTCAACACCGAAATCCGCGAGCTCATCGTCGCCGGCGTGGTCCGTCCCGAGGACATCCAGAGCGACAACGCCATCGAGTTGCCGAAGGTCGCCGAAGCGCGGGTCGCCTATGGCGGTCGCGGCACACTCACCAACATTCAAACGGAGCGCTGGGGCCAGCAGGTGGCCGATATCATCTTGCCGTTCTGACCAGGAGTCAGATGTCAATTTCGTAGGATGGGTTGAGCGAATGCGAAACCCATCGGCCTAGAGGATGGGTTTCGTTTCACTCTACCCATCGACGAAGTGCGAGCTCCCCGGGGCCCGTTCGCATTGCGATCAGGCCCTGTCTCGACGCGGCCTCCGGCAGCTCCCCGCCGGGGGCCGCGAACTTTTTGGATTGTGCGTGCACTCACAAATCGAATTGATCGGCGGCCGCCCGCTCCTGGAGTCCGGATAACGCCGATCGTTGCTTAGAAAGCTGTTCGTTGTGGGTCCGATATCTCGGGAAACTTCCAGTCAGCTGGCCTTATTGAATCCCTTAGACAAGCCTGTCTTGATTGCCCCAGCGGCCTCAGTCGCCATCTCCTGAGTAAGCGCGCAGAGCTGCTTGTTCTGCCCGGACACGATCTCGAATTGCTTGCGCATTTGCGCGGTCGACAGCTCGAAAAACTCCGGCGGTGACTTCGCACCCAACAGCTCATGGACGTTGTCGAAGGCGGCGCGAGTGTTGGTACGGACAATCTCGATGAGCTTGTGATTATAGTCTGTCGCTCGCTTGGCGGCGGTCTCGTAGGTATTTTCAAGCAAGTCGATCGCTTCCTCGCTGGCTACCTTGGCTTTTGCGTAAGCGTCCCTGGTATGCTCGACCCCTTTTTCGGCCATCTCACGAAATGCCTCCGGCATTTCCGTGTTCGGCAGGCCGAATTTTGGCATCTCGAATTTCGGCATGCCGTAGTCTGGCAAGGTAAACGAGGGAGCTGCATGTTTCGCAGTCTCGGCTTTGGTGGCGGCAGTAGTGGTTTCCGTCATGACACTCATCCTTTGGAGGGCGGGGTTTGGGTAGACCTCCTGACGCCGCCCTAAACGCCGGATGCCGGTAGACCAGTTTAGAGAAGTGTTCAGTTCGGTCCTTGTTGCAACTTAGGCGCCGTCGTCCCGTTCGCCGGTTGACTGATTTTCGTGACGCACTCCTCGAAACTGGGAAAAGGTCCAGAAGAAAGGTTGCCGTCATCTTCAATCGCGTACCAGCCGTGTTTGATACCGCGCATGTCGGATTTGTTTTCACTTATGTAATGAGGGACGGTCATTGTGGCGCTCGAACTTGCATTGCCTGCCTTCGATGAGACACAGGGGCCCGTGAGCGATGCTCAGATGCCCGGGCGTTCAAGGGGCACCTGCTCGCGAACCAAACTCTATTTGAAGTATCATTGTGCCGACCGACGGCACCAGTGCTGCCAATATGGGGGACCGGGGACTTCGGTACGTCACCGATTTTCGGGCAGCTCTCGGACAAGCCGCTGCTTGCCAGTAACTGAATATTTGGGGTGTCGGGACGTAAAGCACAATGGCGGATTGAGACATTGATGCCGACGAAGAAGCGGTTTTCCCTGGTGCTGGCGTCGTCGCCCGCTTTCGAGGCCGGAAGTCGCGGCGGCGCCCTCAATAATTCTCGATAAGGGAATTTGACGTCTATCTAAAGAAGACACTTTCTACGGCATCACCTCGTTATATCGAAAGAACCCGAAGGCTCTGCGAGAGGATCTGCCGAAGATCTTCGCGCTGGTAGCTGCCAAGAAGATCCTACTCCCTCGTCACCGTTACCTTCCCGCTACGCGCAGCGCGGCAGGCCATCGACCTGTTGGCGACGGGTTCCGTGGAAGGCAAGATCGTCCTCACGAGCGTCCGATACGGTGTGTCTCCGTGCGTCGGCATTGGAGACAACACGCCAGACTTATATCGGCACGGGATTTGATTGCTTTCCTCGCCTTCAAGACCCGCTTCACAAGCAGATTAGAGGTCTCTGGGGTCAATCAGGAAAAATCGCGGGCTGTGCCGCCCGATCAAGACTTTCCAGCGCGAGGCAAGAGCCATCCCATAACTTTCTGGTACGGATCGCGCCGAAATTGATGCTCCGGATCGCGCCGACTGCGATGGAACTCGTTTTGCTGGGTCGCCTTTTTGGCGAATGCCACAACCTGTTCTTCGGTGTGTCGCTTGTCCTTCGGAAGCGCCATCCATTCGCGAATGATTTTTCGGCGCGTCTCGTGGTCTTCCATGTTCGCGACTCCTTGGCTTATCTGAACTGGGACAGCAGGGCGCGTCCGAGAGCCACCTCCGTCGTCGGGCTCGGCAGGACCGTGTCGTCGATCTCGTTGTCGCGGAACGCCGCCTCATAGCGTTCAAGGCTGAGGCTTCGTAGCCGCCCCCCAAGGTCCATATTGCCGATTCACGTGTTTTTCCTTGCTGCAACTCGGTCCTACATGAACCCGGGCCATTGCAGCGTGAACCGAGTTGAAAAGCGAAGGCGCGTTGATTCGACTTCAACACCGTCGTCGAGCCGTGCGACATTCGCCTTCTTCTTATTTTCTGGGCTGCCTCCGTCGTGCCACGGAGAAGTATATTACGGCCAAGGCCGCAAGCAACACGCCACCCAATATCAAGATTAAGGTTGTTACCATACGCTCGCCTATTTTATTTTTTTGAAGAAAATGCTGCCGGCGTTCAGCGGCTAATTTGCCCACCAAAGACGAAGCGTGGCGGCCGGCGATAAACTCGCCGAGCTGCCCGAATTGCTCCGGCGGACGCCGTCACAATAAGCGAGTTGAAAGGTGAGGACTGGCAGCACGAGAATACTGGGGCGAAACCACTGGTGTTGTTCTTGGCCACCAGCCTCGCTGAGTACATGTGCATGCCAAGCGGACGCTGCAAGACCGACCAGCTCAATGGCAAATCCGCAGCCCTATTTAATTGGCCCCATTTGGGATAACAATTTGCAACCATACCATTGGGAGGGGGCGCCCAGCGCTGGAAGTCGTGGTGCCTTCATTCACGGAGTGGAAGGCTTCGCGCAATTGACCTGCTCCGCCGGCCACGCTGGCGTCAGCGCTAACTCTCAACTAACATTAGAGGTGGATCATTTAATAAGCCGGTCAGTCTCGTGGAGAGCACCGCAATTGGCGCAGCTTGTCATAGTCTCCAACAGAGTCGCGATTCCGGACAGAAATGCAAAGGCCCGCGCCGGCGGGCTTGAAGTCGCCGTCAAGGCGGCGCTTAAGCAAAAATCTGGCATTTGGTTCGGCTGGAGTGGAAAGGTCGCCACTCGCACCAAGATCGATACCCAGCGGGTCATGCACGACGGGATTACCTATATCACGCTCGATCTCTCCAAAGAGGACCACCACGAATACTACAATGGCTTCACGAATCGCGTGCTATGGCCGATCCTGCATTACCGCGTCGATCTCGCCGAGTTCTCGCGCCGGGATCTGAGCGGTTATCTGCGTGTCAATGATCACTTCGCGCGGGAGCTACACGAGGTGCTCGAGCCGGATGACCTCGTCTGGGTGCATGATTATCATCTGATTCCGCTCGCTAAGGCACTGCGCGAGCGCGGGCACAAGAACCGTATCGGCTTTTTCCTTCACATCCCGTGCCCGCCGCCGGAAATACTTACTGCGTTGCCTAACCACGAGCGTCTTATTCCATCGCTTTGCGAATACGATCTCGTCGGGTTCCAAACTGGCGATGATGCCTTCAACTTCAGCCGTTATCTCACGCGAGAATGCGGCCTGCACAGCCACGATTTCAATTTCGTTCTCGCCGATCGGACAATTCGAATCGACGTATTCCCGGTTGGCATCGAAACTGCGGCTTTCGCCGATCTTTCCCAGCGTTCAGTGCGGTTGCCGTTCGTTAAGCGCGTGATCAGGAGCCTAAATGGCAGGGCGCTCATCATCGGGGTCGATCGCCTGGATTACTCGAAAGGGATCGCTCATCGCCTTTCGGCATTCGAGCTGTTCCTCCAGACGCGGCCTGACTGGCGGGGCAAAGTGACTTATCTGCAGATCGCACCCAAAAGCCGCACCGAGATTCCGGAATATGCCGATATGGAGCAGGAGATTGGATCGGCCGCGGGACGCATCAACGGCGCCTATGGTGAGGCGGATTGGACGCCGATCCGGTACGTCAACCGTGCCTACAGTCACTCGACACTTGCCGGGCTTTATCGCGCCGCACGTGTTGGGCTCGTGACCCCGCTGCGTGATGGTATGAACCTTGTTGCCAAGGAATATGTCGCTTCGCAGAATCCCGACGATCCGGGAGTGCTTATCCTGTCGCGTTTCGCTGGCGCGGCTCATGAATGCACAGCGGCGCTGCTAGTCAATCCTTACGATCCGGACAGCGTCGCGGCGGCCATTGGGCAGGCGCTCTCGATGCCGCTGGCCGAGCGGCGCGAGCGGCACGACGCGCTGTTCCGGGTGCTCTCACACAACGACATCCGACACTGGGCCGACCGTTTTCTCGCCGCGCTGGAACGTGGGCCGACGGCTCTAAGCCATCTCGAGCAAATGCCCTCGGCGGCATCGTAATATCGTCGTCTCACCCGCCTTCACGCTCTCTTGGCTCGAAACCCGAGTACACTCGCCGAATGCCCTCCTACCGCAACGCGCGACTTCCGCTCGGGTCATTAGCGGACATGCGGAAGTGTCCGGGCGATGTCTGTTCTTGCACCAATCGCCGACATTGGACGTAGCGCGTTTGTGAGTGCACGCCGTCGCAGGATGGGCTGAGCAAAACCCGTCACAAAGCGGAACCGCACCGAATGACGGGTCATTAGGCTCAACCGTCGATCACGGAATTGTTGCCGCGGGCACCTTGCCCCTCCCGTGGAGCGAGCTTACCAAATGCTGCCTTTCAAACTCACACCGCGCACGCAAATGAGCATGCCTGAGGACTGGATTCCGCCGATACTTGCACACAAGGACTATGCGGCGGATTCGGTATTTACTCCGGAGAACTTATTGCGAGAGGCCCGCCGGCAGCGGGTCATCGATAAAGGCGATATACCGTCCGTTTGCATACTTGATCCCGACGGCGACATCGTGCGCGTTCTGCTGGCGAGTGGACAAGCCAAACTCGATCCTTTCTGGGCCTGTTATCACACTCAGCTTTATCGCTTCACAATTGCTGGTGCTGAGTTCGGCATCGTCGGCACCGCAGTCGGCGCGGCATTCGCGGTGCTTATCGCCGAGGAAATGTTTGCGTCCGGCTGCCGGCTCCTGATTAGCGTAACCTCGTCCGGACAGATTATTCCCGTACGGAGGCCGCCTTACTTCATCATGATCGACCGCGCGCTGCGCGACGAGGGCACGAGCTATCACTACATGGCCCCGTCTGAGTTCGCTTTTGCCGCTCCGGAATTGCTCGCCGCGCTCGATGGCGCCTTTGCCGAGCTTGGTATCCCGGTTTTCGCTGCCGGCACGTGGACGACTGATGCGCCGTTTCGTGAGACACAACACGCCCTCGACGGAATGCGGGAAAAGGGTCTGTACGCTGTCGAGATGGAGGCCGCGGCCCTGTACGCTTTTGCGACGGCGAAAGACAAGCCCGTAATCTGCTTTGCCCATGTCACCAATCAGATGGGCGTGATCGAGGGCGATTTCGAGAAGGGAGAGGTGAGCGGTGTCAAGAACTCGCTGAAGCTGATTGAGGCTATTGCAGACCGGCTCAGGCACCATCTCCGGCGGTGACACATTGGGCGTGACGGCGGCCATCGGGATCATATGCAAGGCGCCAAAGCCGGGCGCGACCAAGTCGCGTTTGGCCGCCGCCATCGGACCAGACGCAGCCGCCGAACTCTCCAGCTGCTTCCTGCAGGATGTCGCCGCTGCCATTGAGGCCGTGCCCGAAGATATCGGGCGCTGCGGCTACGGCGTTTATGCGCCGGCGGGGACGGAGAAGATATTGCGACGGTTATTTCCGCCTTCGTTCGGACTGCTGCTGCGGACCGATGCCGACTTGGGCAATGTGCTGTTCGCCGCGACTCGAGACCTGCTCGCCGCGCCGCACGACTGCGTGCTTCTCGTCAACGGCGACAGTCCGACGCTACCGACAGCCTTTCTCATCCAGGCCATCGAGGCGCTGCGAGTGCCGGGCGACCGAACTCGTGCTTGGACCGGCCAGCGACGGCGGCTATTATCTGATTGGCCTCAAGCACCCGCACCCCGAGGTTTTCAGCGGAATCGAGTGGAGCACGCCGAGCGTGGCGCGCACCACGCTGCAACGTGCGCAGGAAATTGCGCTCGAGACCACCTTGCTTCCGGAATGGTACGACATCGACGATGCGGAAACGTTCCGCTGGCTGCGTGACGAGCTGGCAGGTCGGCCTGGCCGCTTCCTAGGCGGCGGCCCAGCACGTGCTACGCGCGCGTACCTGGGATCAGCGCGCGAGGCCGTCTGGTGAGTTCACCGCAATCGAGGGCTGCCGCTTGCTCGAACGTCAGCGGTGGGACTAGCCGGCGGGCCTTTAGAGCATGATCCGGAAAAGTGGAAACCGGTTTTCCGAAAAGCATGCCCTCGGGCTTGACCCGGGGGATCATGCTCCACCAAAAAGTTAGAGCGCCAATCGATTCAACCTGAAGCGATTGCGCTCTAATTGGTTCGCCTGGATTTTGGGTCTCCCCGAACTCACTTTCCCCTGACGTAGATCCGCCAGCGGCCATCGCGCGCTTCCGCCAGACGATAATCCGGGCCGGCGGCAAAGGGATCGTGGTCCCAAGCCTTGTCCTGCGGTACGAGCACGACGACCTCGCAACCGTATTTCGTCGCCAAGTCATGGACGTCGTTCGGCGTCCCTTCGCCGTCAAACACGCGTAGGAACTGTGCGTTGATTAGAGAGCGGCGGTCGGGCGACAGCGGTGCAAACGCAATCGCCATTTCGCGGCCGGCAAAACACGATGAGCGGTTGGCAAGTAGAGCCCAGGATATATTCACCGGCCACGGCGTCAGGTCTTGCAGGAAGAGCGGATTGTTGGCGATGCGCGCGGCGGGCGCAGCATGGCGGCGCGCGGCCGCCCATAAGTCCGGCGCCTGGGCGAACGCTGCGGCGTCCGGTGGCTGCTCTGGGGCGACGACATTGTCGTGTATAGTCTGGATGAAATCCGGCAGGCCAAGCGCAAGGCCGGCAAGCGCGATCGGCAAGATCGCCGCGCGCCGCGGCACGCTGGGCAAGCCGGCCGCCGCTGCGGCGGCAATGACAACAAGAACGATCTCAGAGGGGATGACTGCGCGCAGGGCGAGATCGTTGTTCTCGCCGAGCGTCGAGGCCAAAAGCCATGAGATGACGAGACCGGCGCCGGCGAGACAGGCGAAAACCGCGATGGCAAGTTTTTCGGAACGGGGCATGGCGCTACGTAGCGCCGCACCCAGCGCGATCACGCCGGCGATAAAAGTTGCCGGCAGTTCGACCGGCAGGATAATGAGCCAATAGCCTGGAATATCCAGCAAACGGCGCAGCCAAACCGGAACCCACTCGCCGAACACACGATAAGGCGCGACAATGACGGGGCTGCCGCCGCCGCGGGCGTGTACCGCCAGCAGTTGGTCGCGCGCGAACGGCGCGATCAGACAGACGACGAGCAAAGCCGCGAGAACGAGCCCGCCGGCGAAGCGCAGCCGCCGCCGTGGGTCTGTCGCGCCGAACACGATTGGAGCAGCGATCAAGCCGCCAATCGCGAGTGTGATGCCACCGACGAAGACTGAACTTTCAAAGCCGGCGACCATGAGCAGGGCGATTGTCAGGATCAAGGCCATGTTTTGCCGCATCGCGTAGCGGGTGATGAGCAGCATGGTGGTCACGACGCAGGACGCCGCCATCATATGCTGGGGAACCCACGTGGCCTGAAACAGCCAGCCGCCCATCCCGATCGGCGGCAAGAGCACCGGCGCGAAACTCTTGGCCTGGAAAATCCAATAGAGCGTCACCCACAGCGAACCAGCGGCGGCAAACGTCAGCACCCAGATCGCCGCGGTGGTGCGTTTGCTCAGCCACACCGCGAGCCCCATCATCAAACTGAGCGATGCGAAGGCCGTGAACCAGGTCAGGCCAATGTCAGCTTCCCAGCCGCTCATCGACGTGATGACCGCTATCTCGGCGGCGCTGAAGTGCCAAAGATAGTAGTAGGCGAGGTGTCCTGGCGAGCCTGCTTCGCCAAACACGGGATTGACTGGCGGCAGACCTAGCCGCGTCATCGCATCGATAATCGCGCTCTTTGCATGATCGAACGTCGCGTCGGCAAGCCAGACGGCATCCCCGGACGTTTTTGGCAGGAGGGTCGTCGCCGGAATAAGTGCGAGGATCGCGGCGGCAGCGAACGCCCATACCGGAATGGTTAGCGCTGGCTCGGTCTCACTTGGCGATCCAGGCTGCGATAACGAAAATCCGGCGATCAGAATGCAAACGCCGCCAATGCCAGCCACGACGAAGGGTGAAAATCCAAACAAGAAATAAATCGGCAGCGTCGCGGCGCTGTGCACCGACCAACCGATCACCGGGGCAGTACCGAGCGCAAGCACGCGCGGAACAAGCCGGCGGGCAAGCGCGTAACCGAGCAACGGCCAGAATGCCATGGCGATCAGCGCGCAGACAAAGGCATTGTGAGGCGACGCCATGGAAAGCCCCCGATCAAATCCCCAACGGCGCCGCTATGGCTGACGGTTCACAGTGCCTTGGTGTTTTAAAAGTTTCCGCCGGAACGGCGGCCTTTCCACCGGAGAATAGCAATCGGCCACTCTGCTTGGTGTCGACCACGGCGACGTCGTCCCAAATGAAGCGCCCGGTGTCACCAATATTTGATGATTGCTTTCGGTTGCCTGGGCTAGTGTGCATAAGTGGCTATAGTAACTTCGAACTAAATCCGTAGAACGCAATATTGTCGTGGCGCCGGTTATTAGAACCTGCGGCAACGGTCTCAGGGTTCGATCATGTCGCCACACGTGCCTTGGTCCTCTGAGAGCTTCGTCCTCTGAGAGCTTCGCATGAGACAAAATCCTTTAGGCGACGCGCTGGCCTTCCTCGTGGCGACTGACAAGTTGTGGTTCACGGTGGTCTTCTGGCTCCTGCTCCTAGGCAGCGCCGCAGCCGCGCTGCGGGCGTGGCGGGCAGATCCGGCGCAGCGCTCCGTGCAACATGTCGGTTACGGCCTCATTCGCGTCATCATCGGGATTATGTGGTGGCAGCAGTCGCTGTGGAAGATACCGCCCCACTACGATTGGGGGCTGATCCACTGGATGGAGGAGATGGTCGAACATGCTTCGACCCAGCTTCAAAGCGTGCTCGTGCGCGACCTCGTATTGCCCAATATCGCCGTGTTCGGCCCGCTGGTCTATGCCATCGAGGTGGCAATAGCGGTATCGCTGATACTCGGCGTGGTTACGCGTCTAGGTGCTGCGCTTGGCGCATTGATGGCGATCAACCTTTGGCTGGGGCTTTACAATGCGCCGGGCGAATGGCCCTGGACCTACATGTTCTTGGTCGTCCTGCAGCTGATCTTCCTGCTTTATCCGCCTGGGCGCAGCCTCGGAGTTGATGCGCTCGTTTGGCGGCGCGCGGGCGCGTCCCATAAGGGCGTGCCGATGCTCTACCTGGTCTCTTGAACAATCGATCTGCCGCGAACTTCCGCCGATCCCGAGGAAATATCCACAACCGGGAGATACGATTTTTCGGCGGCGTCACGTTGCCTCGATGAGGACGGTGGGCACGACGCTCTCCGACGTCAATATCGTGTTACTCGCGGTTCTGCTGCTGT
Organism: uncultured Alphaproteobacteria bacterium; assembly: GCA_963831135.1. Taxonomy (GTDB): domain Bacteria; phylum Pseudomonadota; class Alphaproteobacteria; order Rhizobiales; family Xanthobacteraceae; genus BOG-931. The sequence goes on along the minus strand of CAWHPH010000038.1, from coordinate 61,435 downwards.
CATCTCCGTCATACCCGTGGTACTTTTTGATGATTGTTCCATTCGCGGAACTTTTTGGGAAACGCACCGACATGGACGGCATCCTGGGCGGCATCTATTGGGGCCTTGCTGCTGACCAATGAGACCGCGTCGACCACTCACGTGCCGTTGCTGATTGTCAAATCGCCCCTGTTCGGGAGCGTGCTTTTGGGGGATGTGCTTGGGCGGTGTGGTTCGGGCCGCCGAAGCAATCTTCCATGGAACAAATGGCATGAGCTTGCCGGCCGTTGACGATCCCCGCCGTTATCATGAATCCGTGCCGGACGCGCGGACGGCCGTCGCATCGCGCCCGCCAGTCTGCCTTTACTTGGAAGTGACCAACCGCTGCAATCTGCTGTGCACGACCTGTCCCCGGACCTACGAGGAACTTGAACCACCGGCCGACCTAAGCTGGGATTTGTTCACCCGCATCGTCGATCAGGTGCCGGACCTTGCCCGGGCCGTTCTGCATGGCGTAGGCGAGCCGATGCTGGTGAAGGACTTGCCGCGCATGGTGAAATACCTAAAAGATCGCGGAGTCTATGTTCTGTTCAACACCAACGGGACGGTGCTGAATGCGCGCAACGGCCGCGCCCTGATCGAGGCGGGACTCGACGAATTGCGCGTTTCCCTGGACGCATCCAATCGTGATTCTTTCAAGACGATCCGCGGCGCCGACTACTTCAACCGCATCGTTCGAAACGTGCGCGCTTTTCGCGACCTGCAGGAGCGTGAGCGGATCGAGCGACCGCGAGTCTCGCTTTGGCTGACCGGTCTGAAAGAGACCATAAGAGAGCTGCCGGCCTTCGTAAAAATTGCAGCAGAGCTGGGTGTACGAGAGGTCTATCTGCAACGTTTGGTGTTTTTCGATCAGGCAACGATCGGGATCGCTCGGCCGGATCAGGCACTCTTCGAAAACATGACGAGTGACGAGGCGGTTTACCTGGAAGAAGCCGAGCACCTGGCCCGCTCGCTCGGCATTACCTTCAGCGCATCGGGCGCCGCCTCGGAGCCCGGCCTCAGTCTCAAGAAGACCGACGACGGCTCGCCTTGGTCGCTGTGCCGGCGGCCTTGGTCGCTGATGTATTTCACTGCCAACGGCCGGGCGCTGCCATGCTGCATAGCGCCTTTTTCACTGCATGGTTATGAAAACTACACATTGGGCGATGCCACCAAGCAGAGCGTGCAGGACATCTGGAACGGGCCTGCATACAACGCGTTTCGCGCTGCGCTCTTGTCCGATCAGCCGCCTGCGACCTGCGCCAATTGCGGGCTGCGCTGGAGTCTGTGAGGCAAGCTTTGCGCCGCGCTGGACGGGCGGATTTCCATGCCGCGCGTGAGAGAAATAGTTTCCGCCGTCATCCCCTGTCTTGACGAGGAGGACGCGATCGGCGCGGTCGTCTCCGCCGTGCTGGCCCAGGGCGTCACAGAGGTGATTGTCGTCGACGGCGCCTCCGCAGATCGGACGGCGGAACGTGCAATTGCGGCCGGCGCGCGGGTGATCGTCGAACCGCGGCGTGGCTACGGGCGCGCCATCCAAGCGGGACTCGCTGCCCTGCGCGAGGACGTAAAGATCGTCATCTTTCTCGACGGTGACGGAAGCGATCCCGCAGAGTTCATCCCTGCCTTGATCGCACCGATCGAGGCGGGCGAGGCCGACTTCGTACTCGGGTCTCGAATACGGGGCAAGCGAGATCCTGGAAGCTTGTCGCCGCAGCAGGTCGCGGCAGGACTCATCGGCGGTTTGCTTCTGAAGATCGTCTATGGCGTCCACTTCAGCGATCTCTCCCCGTTTCGCGCCATCCGTCGAGATGCGCTGCGGCGGCTGGGCATGCGTGACATGACCTACGGCTGGAACCTCGAAATGCTGATGCGGGTGGCCGCGGCGGGCCTGCCAACATTGGAGATTGCGGTCGGCCACCGCCGCCGGATTGGTGGGGTTTCGAAGGTGTCGGGGAATTTTGGCGCCGGCATCAAGGCCGCCATGGTCATCGCGACCACCTTCGTACGCCTCGCGCTGAGCTTGCGGCGCGAGCGGCGGCCTTGAGCGAAACTCAATCTAAGCTGGAGCGAGCTCCGGTCCGGGTCAATTGGCTTCGCTTCGGGTTAGTTTCCGATGTCTGTTCTTGCACCAATAACTCTTGCACCAATAACTCTTGCACCAATAACCGACATTGCACGTAGCGCGTTTGTGAGTGCACGCCGTCGTAGGATGGGCTGAGCAAAACCCGTCATAAAGCGAAACCACGCCGAATGACGGGTTTCGTTTCACTCAAGCCCATCCGACACGGGCCTTGTTATTCGCCGTGCTCTTCCGCGTGCAGCTTCGCGGCTTCCTCGTGATGCTCGGTGGCGTGCAGGCGATGGCCGTGCGCCACGTTCGAATGATGCGCGGCCTTTTCGTGATCGCCGGCTTTGTGGTGCTTGGCGGCTTCGCGATGGTGCTTGGCCGCCTGTTCGTGATGAATCGCGGCCTCTTCGTGATGCTCGTGGATCTCGTGTTCGTGCAAATCTTCGCTGTCCATCGTGAGCTCCCTGGTTGCTTGGATGCACCCGCGAGCATTGCCGAGGTTCGATGAACGAATTGCGACCGGCGTTTGTCAGTTCACGCCGCTCGGCCGCGGCGCCCAAGGTCGTCTGCGAGTTCCTGGCGCAGGAACTTCACGGCACCGTCCCAGTCGCCGAATTGCGGCTGCCGGAAAAGCCGAGCGCTCGGATACCAGGGACTATCGCTGCGTCCGCGCAGCCAGCGGAAGTCGGCGGCGAACGGCAGCAGAAGGAACAGCGGCTTGCCCATCGCGCCGGCCAGATGCGCCACCGCGGTATCGACCGCGATCACCGCATCAAGCGCGGCGATCGCGGCCGCCGTGTCGGCAAAATCTTTAAACGCCGCGCCGATCCGCACCACGTCACTGCGGCTTTCCAGCAGCGCCCGATCCTCCTCGCGCACCTCGTGCTGCAGGCTGACGAAAGCGATGTCGGTCAGATCGAACAGCGGCGTCAGGGTTTGGAGCCGCATCGAGCGATTGAGATCGTTGTCGTGCGAGCGTTCGCCCGACCAGACCAAGCCAACGAGCGGACGCTGCCGCGGCAGGCGCGTACGCCATTGCGCGACATCGGCCTGGGGCGCCGCGATGTAGGAAGCCTGCGACGGGATCGTTTCAAGCGTCGTGCCGCAAGCAAGCGGCAGGCTGAGCAGCGGGCAATGATAATCGTAGCGCGGCGACGGCTCCTTGCGCGCGATCACTTTTGCCACACCAGGCAGGTTCGACAGCAAGCGGACGAGCTGCTGTTGGACTTCGAGGATGACGCACGCGCCTTGCGCAGCTAAAAGCGGCGCATAGCGCGCGAACTGGATGGTGTCGCCCAAGCCTTGCTCGGCGTGGAGGAGAATAGTTTTGCCGGCGAGCGATGCTTCCCCCAGCCATAGCGGCGCTCCGTAATCGCGCCGCTGCGATGCAAGCCAGCCCACATGCCAGCGCGAACTCGTAGGCCCGCCAGCCGGCGGCGAAATCCCCCAGACTCAATCGCGCGACCGCCTCGACAAAGCGCGCATGGGCGAAATCAGGCTTGATCGCAAGCGCGCTCACCGCACTCATCAGCGCCTCCTGCGGCCGGTCGAGCCGGCGCAACGCCGCCGCGCGGTTGGCGAGCAGGGCCGCGTTTTTCGGGGCAAGCTCCAGCGCCCGCTCGTAGGCCGCTACGGCCTCCGCCACCCGGTTGAGCCGCAGCAACGCATTGCCGCGATTGCCGCGCGCATCGCCGTGACCGGGACATGACGCCAGCACGCGGTCGAAACATTCGAGTGCCTCGCGCGGCCGCCGAAGCTCGAGCAAGGCCACGCCGCGTCCGTTGAGGAGCTCCGCATCATCCGGCTCAAGCCGGAGCCCCTGTTCGTAACTGGTAAGCGCACGCGCGAAATCGCGCACGGTGTGGAAGAGAAGGCCCAGGCTGGCGAAACCTTCGGCGCGCGACAGATCGCATTTCAGCGCGTCCTGAAAAAACGCGAGCGCCGCTTCGAGCCGTCCGCGGCAATAGTTGATCTGACCGAGGCCATGCAGCGCATCGAAGCTGTTCGCCTGATGCTGGAGAAACTCGGTGTAAAGCCTTTCGGCTCTTCCGAGTTCTCCCTCTTCCTGCGCCCGCCGGGCGCGCCGCAGCAGGCGCGAAGAATTCGACGGGGCGTTCTGCGCGGATCCGTTGCGCATGCGAAAAGCGATCATGTCCACGCCCGCCGCCGGCATCGCGGCGCGAGCGTTAATGGCTGGTAAAGAATGTTGGTAAAGAAATACTTAAGATCGCCGCCGGCCGTTTTAGCTATGCAGCAGACCATCCAATCGGCGCTGCAGCACTGCAATCTCCTGCTCGAGTCGTGCGACCCGATCGGCCAGTGAACGCTCGCTGTGACCGCCGCTTTCCGCTTTGTGTCTGGAAGTGGCCTCGGCCGCCCAACTGATGCCCAGATGATCGCCCTTGCGCCATTCCACCCGCGCGCGGAAATGCTCGTCCTTGCTGGGAAGATAGAGCTCGAACACGTCCGGCAACGCGACGCTTTCCGATACCTGCAGCCGCGCACCATTGTCCGTGACGTCCCGCACGATGCAATCCATGCTGGACAGCCGGTTGTTGAAGTAGATCCGCCCCTTGATGAAGGTCTTGTGTCGGACCAGCGCGCGGCGCTCGATCATGGCGATGCGGCTTTCGCTTTGCTTATTCTGACGATCGCGCCGGAGACGTTATGGATGCGTGTGGCGCCTCAACGCGCAACCGTCGTTGCACTAAGTTAACTTCGGATCGGTTGACGAAGATCAATCGCGGCCGTCGCTTCGGCATCCGTAGTTTACAAAAGCTGAAGAGCCGCAATCCGCCGTGTCCCTGCTGCCGGCATGCGCGCGCTAACACGATCGCCAATGAGCGTTTTAAGCGCACCACGGCCGGTCGCGCGTAAGGACGGCGCGCAGAAAGGGCGGCGTGCAGAGTTGCGCTAAATCAACAACATACCCAGAGTGCGAGCTAAGGAACATGAAGACGCATCGTCCGCGCAGCGATTTGGATCGCCTCATGCACGATCGAGGAATGTTGCTGTTCGCCTTGCAGGCAACCGCCGCACTTGGAACCGCCATTGCGGCAGCGTTAGGCCGGCCCTTGGCGGCGCATGAGGAGCGCGAATTCGAGGACGGCGAGCACAAGGCGCGGCCCCTGGAAACCGTGCGCGGCGCCAACGTATTTGTCGTGCAGAGCTTGCATGGCGGACCGGAGCAGAGCGCCAACGACAAATTGTGCCGGCTTCTGTTCTTCATCGGCGCGCTCAAGGATGCCGGGGCCGCGCGCGTGACGGCGATCGTGCCCTATCTCTGTTATGCGCGAAAAGACCGGCGAACAAAGCCCAACGATCCGGTGATCACGCGCTATGTCGCGAGCTTGTTCGAGGCGGTGGGCACCGATTCGGTGGTGACGCTGGACGTGCACAATCCCGCCGCCTTCGAGAATGCGTTTCGGTGTCCGACCGTCGCGTTGACCGCCGCTCCGTTATTCGTGGACTATATCAAGGCGCTCCCCGACGCGACGCTTCCCGACGCGACGCTGTGTGTCGTGTCTCCGGACGCGGGCGGAACGAAGCGGGCCGATCTGCTGCACGAGGCCCTGGAGGCCGCGCTCGGACGCCGCCTGGGCAAAGCCTTTGTCGAGAAGCGCCGCAGCGCCGGCGTCGTGTCGGGCGAACTCTTTGTCGGCGAAGCCGCCGGCGCCACCGCGCTGATCATCGACGATCTCATCAGCACCGGCGGAACGCTTCTGCGCGCGGCGCGCGCCGCGCGCAAGGCGGGCGCCGAGCGGGTTCTGGCGCTGGTGACCCACGGCCTGTTCATGCCGGGCGCGGAAGCCATGCTCGACGATCCAGCCATCGACCGCATCGTCATCACCGACGCGGTTCCGCCCTTCAGACTGGGCGCCGCGGCACGCGCCAAGATCGATATGATCGCGGCGGCGCCGCTCCTGGCCGAAGCCATTCGTCGCCTGCACGCCGGCGAAGCGCTAACCGATCTCTTGGTCTTCTGAGAATTTTATCCAGCCGCACGGCATCCGCCGCCGCGATCTGCAGATAGGCGCGCGCAAGCGGCGCCCATTTCTCCGGCGTGCGCGGATCGGGCTCCAGCAAATGCGCGATGGCGAGACGGGCGCGCAAGGTCGCCCGATGACAGCGGTAAAAAACGAAAAGCTCCTCGGATTTTCCGTCATCGAGCGCATGCGCCATGTGGCGGCGCAGATACTCGCCGGCCCAGGCGGCGCCAAGCCGTTCGCATTCGATGCACAGGAAGGCGATTTCGTCGAACGGATCGACCATGCGCAGACGCGCGTTGAATTCCAGGCAGTCGATAATGCGCACCGGATCGCCCAGCCAGATGTGTTCCGGGCGCAAGTCGCCATGTCCGTCGACGATATGCCGCGCCCGCACGCGTTCGGCCAGGAGCCCGGCCCGCTCGGTCAAAAACCGGCGCTGGACGGCGTCGATGTGCTGCACGCGGCCGGCGGGAAGCCGGAAGCGCGGATCGCACAGAATGCGGCGATTGAACGCGAGGCTGCTCCACAATTCCCTGATATGCGCCTGCGGCGCGACGAAGGCGGCGCCGGCCCGCCGATAAAATTGCACGAGCACCGCGGCCAGCCGATCGAGCTGCCAGCGTTGCAGCCTGCCCTCCTCGATCGCGCGGTCGAGCATCTGCGATTCATCCAGGCGATTCATCACGACCAGCCAATCGACGGTCTCGCCGCCGCCGCCGATCGCAAGTTCGTCACGCCCTGAACGCGCCAGTGGAACGACACCGCGGTAAATGTCGGGCGCCAGCCGCCGATTGAGACTGAGCTCGGCGCGGCAGGCGGCTTCACGCCGCGCTAATGTGGAGAAGTCGAGATAGGGGAAGCGCACCGGCTTTTTAAGCTTGTAGGCCCGATCGCCGGCTAGGAACACGAATGACATGTGGGTCTCGCGCCGCGTGACGGCGGCGACCGGCGGCTGATAAGCGTCGCCGCGCGACAAGAATGCAACCTTGTCGTTGAGCGATGGGTCGGACAGCGGCGGCGGCTGCGGGTCCGAGCGCAATGTGTGGTTCTCGACCAGCATAGTGAAACAATAAAGCGTCTCGCGAAGGCGAGCCAATTGATGCGGATCAATCCCGCCCTTCGGGCGTGGGTCATCCGTATCCTTCTATCCGTATCCTTCTATCGTCAGCGCCACCGCGGCGAGCCTCGATCCCGCGGTCGCTGCACTGATAACAATTTAAAGCTTCTTCAGCTTGATCTCGGCGCCGTTGAGCTCATCGAGCACGCTTTCGTGCATCGTATCCATCAAGGCGCCGATGCTGGTCGCCCTGGCCGCGCAAGCCTCCCGTATCTTGACCCACACATCCGCACACGCGGCGCCGAAGCTTTCATTGTCGTCGATTTCATACGTGCCCTCGTGCAAGGGCCGGCCGGCCTTGGTGACCTCGAGCTTGACTTTCATCGATCGCTCCTTGCGGCGCCGTGCGAAGGCTCACAATAGTTGAAATAATAATGTGGACCGACAGGACCCGATTGACATGTATCAAGGATGTTCAGGGCCGCCTGTTACGGCCCACCGGCCAGCCGGTTCCGGCGCCGCCTGGCGCGTCTGCGGCCGCTGATCTGCATCAAAGGATGATGGAACCAGCGTATGTAACCAGCATGTATATATGTAAATCTTGGTGGATGGGTTGGGAACCACGTCGAGGTGACGGCGATGCACATTCCGCACGAACTGCCGGAAGAGTTTCCCGACGAGACCGCGCTCATCGCACGGCTCGCGGAGGTCAACTATCTGTTCAGGCGATTGGCGAGCCGCTACGACGACGTCAATCGTCAGATCCATCGCATCGAGTCGGAGGAAGAGGCGACCGAGGATGCGGTCCTGGAAGAGCTCAAAAAGGACCGCCTCAAACTCAAGGACCAGATCGCCCGCATGCTCCTGCGCGAAGAGCGCCGGATGTAGCGAGCGCATACTCGTAGGCGCCCAGCCGCAGCTTGATTGACGCGTTGCAGCTCGCGACAACAAGCCCGCAGCGAATTCGCCGGCCTTCGTTCAACTCGCACCCGTCGCCATCATAAAGCCTAACACGGCGCTATGATGAAACTTAAAAGCAAAAAAATTTGGAGCGGGAGGACATGCCTGATCGGAAAGATTTTCCGGGTTCATGGCTTGCGGCGCTCGCCGCCCTCACCGCCGCTGGCGTTGGGCCCGGTCACGCGCAGATGCCGGTTCCAACCGCAGCCCCTCCGACCGGAGCCGATCTCTTCAAGCAGCAATGCGCAACGTGTCATTCGCTGAACGCGGCTGATCCGCCGCGCCAAGGGCCCTTGTTGGCCGGCGTTTACGGCCGCAAGCCCGGAAGCCTTGCAAGCTTCCACTTTTCGCCGGGTTACGCGAAAACGGATTTCATCTGGGACGAGGAGCATCTGGATACCTACCTGGCCGATCCTCAAGCGGTGATCCCAGGCGCCATCATGCTCTACAAACAAAAGAACGCAGACATCCGCAAAACAATCATCGCTTTTCTGAAGGAGCAGAAATGACGGCAATCGGTGCGCCACGGTCGCTTTCGGCCGAGACCGCACTGCAACATCATACATAACCAGCACCAAAGGGAGGACCTCATGAGAGAAGTCGATCGTCACAGCAAAATCGATCGCCGCAACTTCCTTAAGACCGCCGCCGCGGTCCCGCCCGCCGCGGCGGTTGCAGCGACCACCGGCCTGTCCATTGACGGCGCCTGGGCCGATAACGCTCAAACGCTAAACCCCGACACGATGAGGACGCTGGCGAAGGTGGCGCGCGACATCTATCCGCACGATCACCTTGCCGATCGCTATTATGTCGCGGCGGTAATGCCTTGGGACGCCAAGGCCGCGTCGGACCCGAAAGTGAAAAGTCTCATTGAGGAGGGCATCGCTCTCCTCAATCAAGTCGCGCACGCCAATTATAAACTGCCCTACGCGGCGGTCGCTTGGGAGGAGCAACGGGTCGCCCTCCTGCGCGAGATCGAGCAAACCGATTTTTTCGGCAAGCTGCGCGGCGATCTGATCGTCTCGCTCTACAACAATCCCGATGTGTGGCCGAAGTTCGGATACGAGGGCTCGTCCGCTGAGCACGGCGGCTACATCAATCGCGGCTTCAACGACATCAACTGGCTGAGCTGAGGGAGGAGACCATGGCAAAATTCGACCTCAACGACGACGGGCTGGTCGTCATCGTCGGCTCCGGTGCGGGCGGCGGCACGCTCGGCAACGAACTTGCCCAAAAGGGCATCAAGGTCGTGATCCTCGAGGCCGGCGGACGGCACGAGATCCAAGATTTCGTCAACGACGAATGGAATAGTTTCGTCCAGCTCGCCTGGAAAGATATGCGCACCACGTCGGGAAGCTGGCGGGTCGCGCACGATTTCCCCAATCTACCGGCCTGGATCGTCAAGTCGGTCGGCGGCTCGACCGTTCACTGGGCTGGCGCGTCGCTGCGCTTCGACGACCACGAGTTCAAGATCAAAACAGTCTATGGCGACATCGCCGGCGCCAACCTGCTCGACTGGCCGATCACGCTCGCCGAGATGGAGCCGTGGTACGCCAAGGCCGAGTTCAAGATGGGCACGACGCGCACCAACGGCATCCCGGGCCTGCCCGGCAACAACAATTTCAAGGTGATGGAGGCCGGCGCGCGCAAGCTCGGCTACAAGGAAGTTCACACCGGCCGGATGTCGATCAACAGCCAGCCGCGCGACGGCCGCGGCGCATGCCAGCAGATCGGTTTCTGTTTCCAAGGCTGCAAGTCCGGCGCCAAGTGGTCGACCCTGTACACCGAGATCCCCAAAGGCGAGGCGACCGGCAATCTCGAAGTTCGGCCGAACAGCATGGCGGTGCGGATCGAGCACAACGCTGCCGGCAAGATCGACGGCGTTGTCTATGTCGACGGCGATGGCAAGATGCAGAAACAGAAGGCCCGTGTCGTCGCGGTGGCGGGAAATTCACTGGAAAGCCCGCGCCTGCTTCTCAACAGCCAGTCCGCCAACTTCCCAGATGGGCTCGCCAACAGTTCCGGCCAGGTCGGCCGCAACTACATGCGGCACATGACCGGCAGCGTGTACGCTGTCTTCGACAAGCCCGTGCACATGTACCGCGGCACCACGATGGCTGGGATCATCATGGATGAGGCCCGGCACGACCCGAAGCGCGGCTTCAGCGGCGGCTACGAGATGGAAACGCTGTCGCTGGGTCTGCCGTTCATGGTCGCCTTCCTCAACCCGGGCGCCTGGGGCCGCGGTTTCACGACGGCAATCGACGGTTACCCGAACATGGCCGGGATGTGGCTGGTCGGCGAGGACCTGCCGCAGGAGACCAACCGGGTCACGCTCGACCCGGTGGCGAAGGACACGAACGGCATGCCGGTTGCGAGCGTCCACTATGACGACCATGCCAACGACATCGCCATGCGCAATCACGCATACCAACAAGGCGCAGCGGTGTATGACTCGGTCGGGGCGAGCCGAACGTTTCCGACTCCGCCCTACCCTAGCACCCACAATCTTGGGACAAACCGGATGAGCGAGAAATCGCGCGATGGCGTCGTCAACAAGTACGGGCAGACGCACGACGTCAAGAACCTGTTCGTCTCGGATGGCAGTCAGTTCACGACCAGCGCCGCCTGCAATCCGACGCTGACGATTGTCGCACTTGCGATTCGCCAGGCCGACTATATCGGGGGCGCGATGCAGAGAGGCGAGATCTGATCTGCACCGGGTCCGGCGAGCTGGATCAAAGTGAACTGGATCAAAGTGCAGTTTCAGCATTTGCCTCGCGACCTGGCGGGCGATCTTCGCACCATCCTCTCGCAAGCCGCGGGAAGACTTGTCGGAAGACTAGAGCTGACCAGAAGAGCCACTTGGTCAGCGCGAGCGGGAGAGAGCTAAGGTAAATATAACGAGCAAACCCCCTCGACGGCTTTTTTGAATTAACCCACCGTGAGGCCAACGTGATGGCCGGCTTCACGGTGGAGGTCTTCACTTCTGTTGAGAGCTTTTCGTATTCGCCGTTTTGGAATGCTCGTTGGCGTTCTGCGCGTGCTGCTGGGCTTGGGTCGCGTGTTCCTTACCTTTAGCATGGTCGTTCCTGCCATGAGATTCGGCAGCGGCACGATGTGACTTTGCTGCGGACTCGTGAAGTTCCGCCGCCTTGTTGTGGGAGTCTTTCATTTTGAGTTCTCGTGTTGGCCGACAAATCGCGGCTATCGCCATAAGCGACCCAATAGTGGCCGCACGGAGCGCTGATCATGTCTTTAGCAAGAAAGGCTAAGTAACTTGTCGGGTTTGCCGTGGATCTAAAATGGCTGACGTCGTCATTTCATATTCGGCCTGACAATAGGACATTTGAAGATCACCATGCTTTCGCCATGCGCCAATCGTGATGATCTGCAAAGGCCCCGGTCGCCTCGCCACGCATTGTGATCGTTTGATTGCCGAACGGCGACGCAAACGACCTCAAGGAAGGTAGTAGACTACTTCGAATAAGGCGGAAGAAGTGCGCGGGTTCGCGCTTCCCAGTCTCTGTAGTGTTGGAACAAATTATTCCATGAGCCCGTGACGTCACACCAAAAGACGAAGACACCAATCACCACAAGTGCGCCGAGAATCTCCATCATATTTCTCACCGTAGCGCTGAGCTAATTTGTGGATAGCTTGCTGCCGAGGCGGGCTTTCACCGTCAGGCGGCGACTACCTGCTTTCGGAAGAGGATTTTGGTCTTTACGGCCCCGCAGTCCGCACATTCAAACTTGTGGACTGAAAGGTCGCGGCGAGTTGGATGTTGCTCGATAACAGCGAGCTTTATCGGCTTGCGGCATCTCTGGCAGGTATCATTCATAAAAAGGTCAAAAGACATGGCGGGGTCGTGAGCTCCGTGGTGGAAGTGGGACGTAAAGACCGCGCAGAACTACTTGCAGGCAAAAATCTCGGAAATGCCTTCCTGCTTGCCAAGCCCCTTGGCCGTATGAATAGCCGTCAAGAAGGAAAGCTCACTGACGGTCTTTGACTTTTGTCGAGCGACCGTAATCGTAAGGCCGAGCGGATGCCTCGTTTGCTCATATTTCACGCCATATGTGACCAGCACATAATTTTGGCCGGCCGGAATTTCGGATGGTGACAGGATGTATTTCACTCTTGGGGTTGGCATTGGCAGGCCTTTGCGTCTGTCCGCGCGGGGATGAAGCGAGCGATCTTTGGATGGCGTGTTCGCGTTGCGTCGCTATCACTGGTGTTTAGGTTGCCCCAGCCGGGGGTTAGGGGGATGGGAGGCTGGGGCTTCCATCTTCCGAGACGGCACGCGACACAACGCGGTTACCGACCGTTCCGGTACAAGGTTTTTTCAGCCACGACTTACGCCGCGGCGGCGAAGCGAAGATTGGGCGAGCCAAGTACGCCACTCTTCTCCATGACCGACTTCATTTCACTCGAAGTCAGCCAGGTGCGGGCCCTCGATACGTCGGCGACATCCTGAAGAATTACCACGTCATTCGGATCGTCGGGGCTGCGGAATACTCTGCTGTTAGTGATGCCGGCAGATACCCGATCCTTCTCATGTCCGTTGTAACTCGTACGCCATGTGTTGAAGTCCTTGACTTTGAAGTGGACAGTCAGGTTTTCGTTGTTCATCGATATTCTCCTTTGTAAAACTCTCGTTGAGAATCTCTTCGAGTACGCCCGCAACCAGAGCCGCGCGCGTCCTCGATCTGCAGGAGCCGTCGGCACCCGCAAAAGCAACCCTTGGCTTTTCGATTAGAGCTTTTCGATTAGAATTGTGTCAGCCGATGACACCAGCGCCGCCGGTAGGGGAACGGTGACTTCGGCATGTCGCCGTTTCGTGGGCAGCGCTCAGACAAGCCGCTGCTTGCCAGTATCTTTGTATCTCATGGTGCCTAGACCAAAGTACAAGGGTCCAGCTCGAGTTTAATTCGCGGTCGAGATGCGGCCGCTGCCGCTTTCTGCTGTGGCCTCGTCGTTCTTATGTTTGTGCAGAAATCGCGCGATTTGTCCTCTGAGCGCAGAAGTGTTCAAAAGCTCGCCCATAGAGCCGGCGGTATCGAACAGCTCTCTTTGCAGCTTAGCCGGCAGGGTATTCCATTGCATGATCAGCGCGGCACCGAGATATCGCAGGATGAGTTCCTCCTCGCTTGCGAGGGTTACACCGACTGATCGATCCTGTTCCGTGCGTACGGTGTTTTGATAATTACCCGCAAGCCATTCCTCGTTATCCGCAAGCACCGCGAATCTCTGTTGAAGCTTTTGAAAATCACGCCTTTGCTCTGAACCGGTCGATGTGTTTGCCAAGTCGCTATATTCATTGGCTTTCGCACGATATTGCGCGTGTTTAAACATGCGATTTCCCTTCCTTGGGCGTTTGCCTCGGGCGTTTGCATCCCGTGGGGCGCAATTTGATCGTTGATCGGATTATCATTTTATGTGGGGATGATGAGACCAAATAGCGAGCCCCTGTGCGCGTTCCTAAAATCGAAGGCCTCAAAGGATCCTCGACATCGAGTCAAAAAGCGCGCATGAATGAACTGGCTGGTGCGCGCGCTTGGTGCGACCGGCCCAAGCGCAAAGCTGACGCAAAAGCTGATCTCTAGATCATTATTTTAGGTTGATGTCATCGGACCGAGGAGCAACACAAGAGCAGTTCGCAGACCGTTCGCGCGTAGGGCAACTCGTCGTGATAAACGGTGAGCATGTGGACCAGCGCGATATTTGCTCTGTGGAGCGCTAAGCGTCTCTTTCCTTCGTCGCGCCAGGTCTGATACGCCGAAAATGAGAGCGGACCCGGCGAGATCCTCTGCGGCGGCCGGGTTGGCTCTTTATCCGGTGTGTCCACGTTGTCTCGACATGGCGCCAAAAGGAGCGCACGCTGGACTACGCGCTCGGGCACGCCTGACCCCAGAGGCACGAAAACTCGAGCTCAATCCGCACACAACAGCCGGGTCAACGGGGTTTTTATGAACATTCCGAGCGGCGCGCCTCATCCAATGCTGACTTTAGCGGCGACTGAAGAAGCACCTGGCCGATGCTGAACTTCCCGAACCAAAGCCGATCCTTTGATCCGACCCGACGTGCCGTGCGGTTTTGGGGTCATGACAGGGCGATGGAGTGGTCGTTCTTTGTAACCGAAGACGCTCTCAACCGCCTGCAACCGAATGTAGAGCGCAGTGAGGCGAGCCTGCTGCTCGCCTTTGATACTCACCGAGCCGCGATACACGCTGTGGCCATAACGACATATAAACGAGAGCGAAAAGGCTCTTACGAACTCGGGGCTACAGACTTTTGACGCCGGATCGAGCGGATTACGAGAATTTCTTGCCGGAAGCATCTTTCCCAATCATCCGTACGAGCTCGAATGCCGACGGGACCGGGGCGCTCTTCTTCTTGTTCTTTTCCGCCTTTGGCTTTTTCTTCTCGCGATTGCTCCTCAATTGGCCCTTTGCCACCTTGTCCTCCTTTGCTTGCGGTGAATGCGGCGTTTAGATCGCCCGCGCACCACCGGTGTACATGTAGAGCGGTCGAGCGGTGCCGTCGACGACTTGTTGAGAGATCACGACCTCCTTGACGCCCTCGAGGCTTGGTAGGTCGAACATAAACTCAAGGAGTATAGCCTCCATGATGGAGCGTAGCCCGCGCGCTCCCGTCTTCCGATCGAGCGCTTTCCTGGCGATGGCGCCGAGGGCTTCCGCCGCCATAGTGAGATGAACCCCCTCCATCTCGAACAACCGCTGATACTGCTTCACCAGCGCGTTCTTAGGATGGGTCAGAATGAGCTTGAGCGCGGCCTCGTCGAGATCATCGAGCGTCGCTATGACCGGAAGGCGGCCGACGAATTCAGGTATCAGACCGTATTTGAGCAGGTCCTCCGGCTCGATCTCGCGGAAAATCTCGCCCTGCTTTCTATCCTCGGGCGTGATGACCTTGGCGCCGAAACCGATCGAGCCCGGCCGGCTGCGCGCCGAAATGATTTTCTCGAGGCCGGTGAACGCGCCGCCGCACACGAATAGGATATTGGTGGTGTCGACTTGCAGGAATTCCTGCTGCGGATGCTTGCGCCCGCCCTGCGGTGGCACACTCGCCATCGTACCCTCCATAATCTTGAGCAGAGCCTGCTGCACGCCCTCGCCTGAGACGTCGCGGGTGATCGAAGGGTTGTCGGATTTGCGGGAAATCTTGTCGATCTCATCGATGTAGACGATGCCGCGCTGCGTGCGTTCGACGTTGTAGTCCGCCGCCTGCAGCAGCTTGAGAATAATGTTCTCAACGTCCTCGCCGACATAGCCGGCTTCGGTGAGCGTCGTCGCATCCGCAATGGTGAAAGGAACATCGAGAACGCGCGCCAGCGTCTGCGCCAGCAATGTCTTGCCCGAGCCGGTCGGGCCGATCAGGAGAATATTCGATTTCGCCAGCTCCACATCTTTGTGGTCGGCTTGGTGTTTCAGGCGCTTGTAGTGATTGTGGATCGCGACCGAGAGCACCTTCTTGGCATGGTCCTGGCCGATGACGTATTCGTCGAGGATCTTACGGATCTCCTTCGGGGTCGGGATGTTGTCTCCCGATTTCGTCAGCAACGACTTGTTTTCCTCGCCGATGATGTCCAGGCAAAGCTCGACGCATTCGTCGCAAATGAAGACGGTAGGCCCGGCAATGAGCTTGCGCACTTCGTGCTGGCTCTTGCCGCAAAATGAGCAGTAGAGCGGGTTCTTCGAATCGCTGCCGCCGATCTTGCTCATCTCAGACGCTGCTTCCGCTGAAAGGCTCTGACATCTAACAGTACATTGAAGGCGTCCCCCATGGCAGTAGCACATGCACATGGGGCCCGTCCAAAATTTGGGGGGTGTTTGTGACTTTACGACAAATTCTTGGTCGAATGACGAACTTATTTCCTAGCCTGCTATTGTGCTTTGTGTCACAGCCCCCCACTTGAAAAATGGTGGGCAAACAGTGACCCCCGCCCGAGAGCTGCCGTAAAACGAGAAAGTACCGAGATTTTCGTTTGTTTGGGCAGCGTTGGTGCCGTCGGTAGGCACGCTAATACTTCAAATAGAGCCCTGCTCGGCTCGGGTGCCATCAGCACCCGCCTTCGTTGCTGCGCGCGCTGCGTGCGGCGCATATTCCTCTCATCGAAAGGCGAAAGCCATGCAAGTCCCGGCAATTCTACAGGGTGAGTCGCGCACTCGTCTCCTGCAAGGAATAGCTATCGGCGCCGTTGCGTCGATGGTTATCGGGTTTTCCTGGGGCGGCTGGGTGACCGGCAGCACCGCCAACAGACTAGCGGCTGAGCAGGCCAATACCGCTGTCGTTGCTGCGCTCACGCCGCTCTGCGTGGAGAAATTCCTGCAGAATAGCGGTGCGAAAGAGAACTTGGCAGTCCTGAAAAAGATTTCTTCGAACTGGGAACAGGGCGATTACGTGGAAAAGGGCGGCTGGGCGGCACAGCCGGGGGCTAGCTCCTCCGACTATCACTTGGCCAGGGCCTGTGCGGAAAAGTTGGTCCAAGCCAAAACGGCAGGTCAGTGAGTCGAAATTCTGGGCCGCGATTGCCGCGCACCTGGGGCGTGACGGCTATTCGAAGGATATTTCGGCCTTTTATCGGGAGATAATCAAATGACAAACGCATCCATGGTCGAAGAGGTCGAGGTCGGATTTGATTACAGCGCCGAGGCGGAGCTGTTTCCCACCCGCAATCGGAAATCGAAGCGACAATTGATCGGCTACAGACGTTTTGCGCACGCCGCAGAGGCCGTCCGTTTCGCGATTGAGGAGCTTGAACCTGAATTTCTTCTCGGAGCCCATCTCGAAGTCGGCGAGGAGAGATACGACGGCCGGGGAATTCGTCGCCTTTACGAAGGCATCGACTACCCGTTGGTCCGCCGCCGGGCGGCTTAGCGCGATGGTCACACGCTCGCACAGCAAATCGGTTGTCTTCAGTCATTCATTTGAGCTGAAAGGTGTCGATCGACACCTGCCGCCCGGAGAATATCGTGTCGTGACGGACGAAGAAATGATCGAAGAATTGTCATTTCCTGTTTATCGCCGGGTAGCCACCATGATCTTCGTGCCGGCGGACTGTCACCGTGCTTCGTCCGTCGAGATGGTGACCATCGATCCTCGTGATCTTCAGGACGCCCAGGATCGTGACGCGGGAATTCCACAAGCATCAAGTACAATCGTTCAATTCCAGTCGCAGATGACGAGCGAGAAGCCCGACTAATGCCGATTAACAACCCGCGTATCGATCTACCGCGATCGAGGGCGTGCTTGTGACTGTACTCAGTGTGCGGCACACCACGGTTTACCGCTACAGCCGTCCAGTCGCGCTTGGTGATCATAGGCTGATGCTGCGTCCGCGGGATAGTCACGATCTTCGACTGATCAAGACCAATCTGATTTTCTCGCCGCCGGCTTCGATCCGCTGGATTTACGATGTTTTCGGCAACTCGGTCGCCATCGCATCATTCTCCGAACCATCAGCCGAATTGCGGATCGAGAGCTGCCTCGAGCTGGAGACCTACGCCGTTGAGCAACCACCATCCCAGATTACCCCGGAAGCGAGGAGCTACCCGTTTGTTTATTCCGCAGACGACCGCATCGACCTGGGCCGGATGCTTGAACGCCAGCACGCCGATCCCCACGACCGGCTCGGATCGTGGGCGCGAGGCTTCGTAAGGAGCAACCCGACCGATACCGCGGCGCTATTGGCTGACTTGAATAACGGGGTGGCGGCCCAGATCTCATACCAAAGCCGGGAAACCGAGGGGACGCAGACCCCTGTAGAGACGCTTAATCGCGGCTGGGGCTCTTGCCGCGATCTCGCTGTTCTCTTGATCGAAGCAGCCCGCAGTCTGAGTTTCGGAGCCCGCGTGGTGACGGGATATCTGTATCGGGCGTCTGCGGATGGAGGTTCGGCGTGCCCTATTGGAGCGGGGACGACGCATGCATGGGCTGAAATCTACATTCCCGGCTCCGGGTGGATCGCGTACGATCCAACGAACGGCACCATCGGCGGCGCGGATTTGATACGGGTGGCCGTCACGCGCGACATTAGCCAGGCGGTGCCCATCAGCGGCAGTTTTGTTGGCACGGCCGGCAACTATCTCGGCATGACGGTGGATGTTACTGTGGCGTCGGAACCGGTAAGTCCGAGCCGACTGTGGTCCATCGACCTCAATTTGTGAATACGTGCCCTGGCTTGGCGCCCTTCGTCGCAACAATGTGCGCAATTCGCCGAGCGGGCGCGCGTTGGCCACGGCGCCGCGCGATCATTCTTTCTGTTTCAGGCTCAGAATGTAGGCGATGATATTTTGGGAATCGCGGCCCTTGATGATCAGGTTTGGCATCGACTGATGCGAGGTCCGCAACGCGACCGTCAGCGCCGTGGCGGTCATCCCGGGAACGTTCGCGATGTCTTCGAACATGGGCGCCGCGGAATTGGTGGAATGCGCCCTTCTATCAACCCCATGGCATTGCGCGCACTGCGCATGCGCCAACCGGCGCCCCTCTCGAATGCCGCTGGAATTGCTCTGCGCATCGGCGCTGCCAGTGATCGCACCGACCGTGGCGGCGAGCGTTATGCCTTTGACCAGAGCCATGTTCATGAAGCGGCTCACGCTGATACTCCTTTTCCATGGGCAGGCGGCATAGTGTGCAGCGGCGTATTGGGCCGCAAAAGAACGCCTGAAGCAAGTGAACGCTTGAAGCAAGTGAACGCCTGAAGCAAGTGAACGCCTGGGCAGTTTCCGGATGGCCTCAGTTCAAGCGAGCAGCGGCGTTGACGCTATATGACAAAAGCCTCCGCCCCGCGAGCGAGTCGGATCGGCGCAAGGCATGAACTATTGACCGCATGACCTATCGACCGTCGGTTCAGTGCGTCTGGCACGATCTTTCCAAATATGCATTTGTCAAAGCCGTCTGCCCTGGTCTCGATTCTCCGTCGCATCGCGTCTGTGGCAGTGATGAAGACATAGACTTTGACATAATTCTACCGAACCCAGCGCTATCGCCGGTTTTCCTGGAGGAAGGCAATCATGCAGATACTCAAGGCGGGCTCGCTCGCAGCCGCTCTCGTTCTGGCAACGCCGGCTTGCTACGCGGCCGATGCCGAGCATGGCCGCGATCTCGCCAAACGGTGGTGTGCATCCTGTCACCTTGTTTCGGCGGATCAGGCGCGTGCGAGCGCCGATGTACCGCCATTCGCCACGATTGCGCGATCGCCGAATTTCGATGCCAAGCGGCTTTCGTATTTCCTGCTCGATCCGCACCCGAAGATGCCGGACCTGCCGCTGAGCCGCACCGCCGCGGAGGATATCGCGGCGTATATCGAGACGTTGAGGCATTAACTTCGAAGCAAGGCGCTGCAATGAGAACGCCACGGCGGCTTGGATTTGGAACGCCGCAACTTGCCGCGAATATCTGGGATACGACGAGGCCGAGGACATAGCCGCCTGTATCGCTACGCTGCGGCCATAATGCCGCTACCGCCGCCTGGCGTCTGATTTTTTCCCCGGAGCAAAGCGGCTCAGCGTCTCGATGACCTCGTCGTCCGAAACCTGCCGAAAGTCCGCATAATAGACGCCGATCGCGCCAAAGTATTTGTGCTCTTCAAGACAAACCACATCGTCGGCCTCGCTGCGCAATTCGGCGAGACTGTCCGTCGGCGCCACCGGCACCGCAACGACGAGCCTCTTGGGTTTGCGCATGCGGGTCGCGCGCAAAGCCGCGCGGATCGTAGCCCCGGTGGCAACGCCATCGTCAACCACGATGACGGTCCGGCCTTCGACCTCCACCCGCTTGCGGTCGCCGAGATATCGCCGGCGCCGCCGTTCGATCTCGGCAAGTTCGGCGTCGCGCGTGGCGTTGAATTCGGACTCGCCGACATCCGCCACCTCGATCACGTCTTCGTTGCGCACGACGATGGGGGCGCTGCCGTCCACCACCGCGCCCATCGCCAATTCGGGCTCCAAGGGGACGCCAAGCTTGCGCACCAGGATCAAATCCAGCGGGGCATCGAGGGCGGCTGCGACTTCGGCGGCGACCGGCACGCCGCCGCGCGGCAGCGCGAGAATGGCGGGGCACTGATCCTTGTAGCCGGCAAGCGCGCCCGCCAGCCTGCGACCAGCATCAGAGCGATCCATAAAGGGCATCGGCTATTCCGGCTCGATCATCGCCGCGCGCCGTACACGGTCATGTTAGCAGGCTGCGGCAGCAATTGCGACCGTCTCTATTTAAGAGACGAAACGCTTGACAGATGTCGCCGATAATGTTACAAAAAAGCCGCCTTGCTCATCGAGGGACGCATTCCGGATGCGATCCTGTTTGCGGAGCAAGGTGCGGCGCCTGCGCGCGGTTTCGCAAACCGCTCCCGGGCGGCTCTGGGCCACCGCTCGACCGGCATAACGACCGGTCTCCGAGGAGCTCGGTAGACTTGTGACAGGCGAAAACGGGTAACGCCCGTTAAGCCGGGTCTCAGGAAACGCGGGAACTGGAGCTGAGCCAACGGCGGATGCGTTCGCCCTGGCGAGTGCCGCGGCGGAGCGCCGGAAGGCGAGCGCGCCCCGCAAGCAGATGCATTGCGCAAGCAGTGGCGTCTGTGGCGCGCTTCCGCGCAGCTGATGAGTGGCGCAGACTGCGTACACTTGTCGGCGCGATGCGCGGACCAGATGAAATATGCGCCTCTCGGCGCTCCGCTTCCCTCGCCTTTATGCGCCGGAAGCGCAAACGTTCGTTGTTGTTTGCAAGGTTGTTTGCAAGTTTGTTGCAAGTTTGTTGGCAAGGCTGTTTGCAAAGGCTCGGGCGCGACGGCACCGCGAGAACGTTGCACGTTGCGCGGAAATCTACAGGGCACCCCATCGCGCTCGCGCGATGGGGACCCCCGAGCGGGGACGAGCCGGCCGATCCGAACGCTACTCTTCGCGATAAACGCGTTCGCGGCGCTCGTGGCGTTCCTGGGCCTCGATCGACAGCGTGGCGATCGGGCGGGCCTCCAGCCGTTTGAGGGAAATCGGTTCGCCGGTTTCCTCGCAATAGCCGTAGGTGCCGTCTTCGATCCGCTGGAGCGCGGCGTCGATTTTGGCGATCAGCTTTCGCTGCCGGTCGCGGGCGCGCAACTCGATGGCGCGGTCCGTCTCTGAGGAAGCGCGATCGGCAAGGTCGGGATGATTCTGATTGTCGTCCTGGAGATGCTGCAGCGTCTCCTTGGCCTCTTTCAGAATGTCCTCCCGCCAATCGAGCAGCTTCAGCCGGAAATACTCACGCTGGCGCTCGTTCATGAACGGCTCGCGGTCGGTCGGGCGATAAAGTCTATCGAAGGGCTGGATGCTTTTGCCGTTCTTGCCTGAAGTATCGTCGGAGCGACCGTTCTTGCTCTTCACCGACTGCATGGACTTCTATGTCCCCTACTCTGCGCAACTTTGGCGCGCCACGTCCTCCCCGGGAAGCGCGCCCATATAGCGCGCGTCTATGACGGTGACAATACGATGATGGCGCCTGTCCCCGCCCGGGCAAGCCGCCCGGGAGGCCGAGCCCCAGATCGCCCGGCCGGACGTGGGCCCAAAGGCTTAGAAGCCGCAATTGAGGCCCTAATTTATGCCGGCTTTGGCGAGTTCCACGGCCACCCGGAGCTCGATCTCGCTGAGGACCTGGTCGAGCTTTTCGTCCCCGGAGCCGTCCTTGAGATCAGCGGCGACGGCTTTGAGCCGCAAAAGCGCCGATGATTCCAGCGTTCCGGAGAGAAGGGCGAGCTTGAGCTCCTCCAGTGCATCAATGGCCCGGCGTCCATGCTTGACCGCCCGGCGCCGCCGCTCCAGCGGATCCTCGATCCCTTGCAGCGCGATCAGCGCATCGATGCCGCCGATCGTGCGCAGGGTGACCGCCGGGCTGGCCGTTTGCGGCCCGTTGGCCTCCGACAGCGTGAAGCCGCCGGCACTGCCTGCGCGCCTTGCCGTCGCCGGTGCAGAGGCGAGAGCCGTCCCGTTCGGGCCAATGACGCGCATGGACGCCAAGGTGGGCCGCTATGGTTAATGGGCGGTAAAACTTTGCCGCCGGTGCGGCAAGAATTGCCGCCGACCGGCAAGCCGCGCGACGGCACAGCCGTCGCCGGCCATGAAAACATGAATATTTTCAATGTATTGCCGAATGTCTTCACTTGGCATGGGACTGGCAGAGAGATAGCCGTCCGACCTCTTGGGGAGCAGGAGATGAAGAGGACGCTTTGGCCGGCGCTCGTTGCGCTGGCATTCTTGACATGCGCCGGGTCGAGCGCGACGGCGACGTCGCGCATCAAAGACCTCGCGAATATCGAGGGCATTCGACAGAACCAGTTGATCGGCTACGGCCTCGTCGTCGGCCTTAACGGCACCGGCGATACGCTCAACAATACGCCCTTCACCAAGCAGTCCCTGCAGGGCATGCTGGAACGGCTCGGCGTCAACATCCGCGGCCAGCAGATTCGCACCGGCAATGTGGCGGCGGTGATGGTCACCGCCAATCTGCCGCCCTTTGCCACGCAGGGCACGCGTATCGACGTCACTGCCTCGGCGATGGGTGACTCCAAAAGCCTGCTCGGCGGCACGCTTCTGGTGACGCCGCTCCTCGGCGCCGACGGCAATGTTTACGCCGTGGCACAAGGCTCGCTGGCTATCGGCGGCTTCCAGGCCGAGGGCGAGGCGGCCAAAATCACCCGCGGCGTACCGACGGTCGGCCGGCTGCCCAACGGCGCCATCATCGAGCGCGAAATCGAATTTTCGCTGGCGACGCTCGGCAAGCTGCGGCTGTCACTGCGCAACGCCGACTTCACCACGGCCAAACGGATCGCCATCGCGGTCAATGATTATATCGGCTCGCCGGTCGCCGAGCCGCTCGATCCTTCGACGGTGCAACTGACGCTGCCGCCGAAATTCCCGCAGAACCTGGTGGCGATGCTGACCGAGATCGAGCAGCTGCAGGTCGAGCCCGACGAGGCGGCGAAGATCGTCATCGACGAGCGTTCGGGCGTAATCGTCATCGGCCGCGACGTGCGCGTCTCCACGGTCGCGGTCGCGCAGGGCAATCTTACCGTGAGCATCTCGGAAGCGCCGCAGGTCAGCCAGCCCAACGCCTTCGCCCGCGGCCGCACAGTGGTGGTGCCGCGAACCCGGGTCGGCGTCACCGAGGATGGCAAAAAGCTTGCCGTCGTGCAGGAGGGCGTCTCATTGCAACAGATCGTCGACGGGCTGAACGCGCTCGGCATCGGCCCGCGCGATCTCATCCCCATCCTGCAAGCGATCAAGGCTGCCGGCGCCATCCAAGCCGATATCGAGGTGATGTGATGATTGCCGCAACCACCTTCCACCCGACCTTCGGCACGACCGGCGATGCGCAGGCCGCCCAGGACCCGACCATGCTGAAAAAAGCCAAGGCAAAATCCGCCTCAGAACAATTCGAGGCGATGTTCCTCAATTCGATGTTCCAGCAAATGTTCACCGGCGTGGAGGCCGACGGGCCGTTCGGCGGCAGCAATGCGTTGAAGGTTTGGCGCTCGTTTCTCACCGACCAATACGCCAAGACCTTTGCCAAGAATGGCGGGCTCGGCATCGCCTCGCATGTCTATGAGCAATTGCTCCAGCACCAAGGGATCAAGGCCTGATGACCGAGATAACGAATTCCGCGGAGGCGGAAAAAGCCATCGTGCAAGTGGCCGAGCTGATCGGCAAGCTGCGCGGCGTGATCGAGCAGGAAACCGCCCTGGTCCATGCCGGCAAAGTCCGCGACGCGACCGCGCTGGCGTCGCAAAAGAGCGATCTTGCGAGCAAGCTTTCGATTTGCGGCGAGCGATTGAAGGCGAACGCGAAGTTTCTTTTGAAAGCAGCGCCCGCGCACGCGGCTGCGCTGCACAGCTTGCAGGATTCCTTCCGCGCCGTGCTGCAACGAAACATGATCGTGCTCGCCACCGCGCATGCGGTGTCGGAGGGCATCGTGCGGAGGCTTTCGGGCGATCTCGCCCGCAAGGCGGCGCCGCAGGTCTATGGCGCGTCCGGCCGCACGGTGGCACCGAGACCGAAAGACAGTAAGCCGCTCGCCGTCAGCCGGGTGCTCTAGTAGCATGATCCGGAAAGCCGGAAAAACCGGCTTTCCGAAAAGATCATGCTCACCAACGGCTTGCAATCAGCACGGGGTGGCCGGCCGGGTGGCGACCGCGGCCACGAAGCGCGACCAAGTCCTGCCGCAAGCGAGTGAGCGGAGCGTCCCAATCGCCGATGGCGGGTTGCCGGTAGAGCCGCATGGTCGGATACCAAGGGCTGTCGCTCCGATCGAGCAGCCAGCGGAAATCGGGCGCGAAGGGCAGCAATAGCGCGACGGCTTTGCCCATGGCGCCCGCAAGATGCGCAACCGATGTGTCGACGCTAACGAGCAGGTCGAGCATCGCCAGCACGGCGGCGGTATCGGCAAAGTCTGTGAATTCCCGGCCGAGCTGAGTGACGCCGTGCGCGCGCAGGAGCGCGCTCTGCGGTTCGCCCACTTCTTTTTGCAGGCTGACGAAATCGACGCCCGGAACGGACAGCAGCGTCGCGAAGTGCTCGAGTGCAATGGAGCGATTGCGGTCGTTCAGATGCGTGCCGCTGCCGGCCCAGCATAGGCCGATCCGCGGCCGCCCGTTTGCAGGCAGCCGGCCGCGCCATTTGTTCAGTCGCTCGTCCTGCGGCCGCAGATACGGAATATTCGCCGGCACGCTGGCGAGCTCGGTCTGGAATGCGAGCGGCAAGCTGAGCAGCGGGCAGAGAAAATCAACCGGCGGCAGCGGCTCGCCCTCGCCCAGAACCAGCGAAACGCCCGGAACCGTTGCCGCAATCGCCTTGAGCGGCGACTGCACGCCAAGGACCACTTTGGCTCCGAGCGCGGCGACCAGCGGTGCGTAGCGCACAAAATGGATCGTATCGCCGAGCCCCTGCTCGGCGAGCAGCAGAATCGTCTTGTCCCTGATCGGCTCGCCACCGAGCCACAGCGGCGCAGCCGAGCTTCGCCCCTGCCCTGCGCCGACGAATTTCCGCCACCGCCATTCGTATTGGCGCCAGCCGCTGCGAAAGTCGCCAAGCCGCAGGCGCACCAGGCTGGCGTTGTATTGTGCCTCGGCGCGCTCCGGATCTATGGCGATCGCGGCAGCAAAGCTCTCCAGCGCCTCCTGCTGGCGGTTCAACGCGACCAGCGCCGTGCCTTTGTTGATGTGCAGTTCGGCAATGTGCGGCGCGACGGCGAGCGCTCTGTCGAAGCAGGCGACCGCCTCGGCCGGACAGCCAAGCCAGGTGTGAAGACCGCCGCATTCGTTGAGGGCCTCAAGATCGTTCGGATTGACCGCGAGCACGGCCTCATAGGCAGCCAGCGCCTGATCGAATTGCCGCAGGCGCTTGAGCGACGCGGCTCGATTTCGGCGCGCGGCGAGATTATCCGCGCCGATCGCGAGCGCGTCCTCAAAGCACGCAAGCGCCTCTTGATGGCGCGCGAGCGCGGCAAGGATGAGGCCGTAATTGTTGAGTATTTGGGCCGATCGCGGAGCGCGCTTAAGGACTGCGCCGACGAGCTGCAACGCTTCGACGTTGCGTCCCTGCTGATGACAGATGAGACCGAGAAGATGCTGCGCGTCGAACTGGCCGGGCTCCGCGGCAAGAATAGCGCGAAGAATTCGTTCGGCGTCGGCGAGCTGCCCGCGTTGCTGCAAGGCCAGCGCCTGCTCGATCCGGCTCAGCGGCCGCGCGCTAGAGGCCGGCTGTGCCGCCATCATGTCCGTCGCGCCCCGCGGCGGGCGACACCAACAAGCTCTTGACGCAGCCGCTCGAGCGGCCCGTCCCAATCGCCGATCACGTCTTGCCGGAAGATCCGCATGGTCGGATACCAGGGGCTGTCGGAGCGATCGAGCAGCCAGCGCCAATCGGGCGAGAACGGCACCAGCAGCGCAACGGCTTTGCCCATCGCGCCGGCGAGATGCGCAACCGAGGTATCGACCGCTATCACCAGATCGAGCAATGCGACCGCGGCAGCGGTTTCGGCAAAGTCCCGAAAGTCCTGGCCGAGCTGGCGGACGCCGTGCTCGCGCAACAATGCCGCTTGCGCTTCATTGACGTCTTTTTGAATGCTGACGAAGTCGATACCCGGCACAGAAAGCACCTTGATGAACCGCTCGAGCGCAATTGAACGGTTGCGGTCGTTCAGATGCGCGCTGTTGCCCGCCCAGCAAATGCCGACACGCACGCGGCCATCGTCGGTAAATCTTTCACGCCACTTGGCGAGGCGCTCCTGGTAGGGCAGGAGATAAGGAATGTTGGCGGGAATTGTTTCGAGCTCGGTCCCGAATGCGGTCGGCAGACTGAGCATGGGGCAGAATAGATCAAACTCGGGCAGCACCTCGCCGTCGGCGAGCAACTGCGCAATTCCGGGAGCGGTCGCGACAACGCTCTTCAGCGCAGGCTGCACGCCGACAATCACTTTCGCGCCGAGCGCGGCCACCAGCGGCGCATAGCGCACGAACTGGATGGTGTCGCCGAAACCTTGCTCATGGACGAGCAATATCGTCTTGCCTTCAAGTTCCCGTTCGCCGCGCCACAACGGCCGTGAATAGTCCCGTTGCTGGAACTCTTTTTTCTTCCAGCGATATTCGTATTGCTTCCAGCCTTGGCGAAAGTCGCCCAAGCACAGCTTTGTCAGTGACGCATTGAAATTGGCATCGACCTGGTCGGGATCGAGCTTGAGCGCCTCGTTGTAGCTGGCGAGCGCTTCCTCCATGCGGGCAAGCTTGATCAGTGCGTTGCCGCGATTGACGTGGGCGGCAACAACGTGCGGCTCGATCCGCAGCGCCTGATCGGCCGAAGCGAGCGCCTCATCAAAGCGATCCATCTCGGCCAGCGCCACGCAGCGATCGGTGAGCGCTCCCACCTGATCGGGCTGCAAGACCAGCGCGCTGTCGTAGCTTTGCAGCGCTTCGGCAAAGCGCTTGTCCTTGACGCAGGCATTGCCCCGATTGATCAGCGCGGCAACATTGTTGGGATCGCTTTCGAGCGCCTTGTCGAAGCTCGCAAGCGCCTCGTCAAACCGATTAAGCTCCAGCAAAACCGTACCGCGATTGATTTCGATGTCGATACGATCGGGAGCAACCGCAAGCGCCGCATCGTAACTGGCTAACGCCTCGGAAAACCGGCGCAGTTTGGCGAGCACGACGCCGCGGGTATTGAGCGCGTCGGCGTGAGCCGGATCTTTCGCCAGCACTTGATCGCACGGCGTCAGCGCCTGCTCGAAAGCACCCAGCTCGGCGAGCGCATTGGCGCGATTGTGGAGCGCGCCGATGTCATTCGGCTCGATCGCCAGCGCCGCATCGAAATGCGTCAGCGCCTCGGCATGTTGTCCGAACAAGACCAGCGTCAGGCCGAGATTGTTGAGCGCGTCCGCGCGCCGCGGCTCGATCGCCAGCGCGTCCCGGTAGCTCGTCCGGGCATCGTCATGCCGGCCGAGCGCGCGCAAGGCGTTGCCGCGATTGTAGAGCGCGTCGGCATAATGCGGCTTCACCTCCAGCGCGGCCTCGCAGCTTCGCAGAGCCTCGGCGGCTCGGCCGAGCGTCAAGAGCGTCACGCTGCGGTTGCTCAGCATTTCCGCGTTGTCCGGACTGATGGCGAGCGCGGCGTCGTAGGCGGCAAGCGCATCGCTCGAACGGCCAAGCGCGGCCAACGCGTTGCCTTGCCGGTTGAGGGCGGAAACGTGGCGGGGCCGCAATGCCAGCACCTTCTCGAAATGCAGAAGCGCTTCCTGTTGTCGGCCGATGCTGGCAAGCAAGGCACCGCGGTTGTGGAGGGCATCGATGTGACCCGGCGCGACCGCAAGCGCCTGCTCATAGCTCGCCAGGGCTTCGGCGAAACGGCCGAGATGCTTGAGGGCATTGCCGCGATTGTAATGGAGCGCGGCGGCGTCGCCGGACCGCGTGGCCAGCGCCTTGTCGAAGCTTTCCAGCGCTTCTTGGTGGCGCTTGAGCGCGTCGAGAATGACGCCGTAATTGGTCAGCACATCCGCCGATGCCGGCCGAGCCTTCAGCGCCGCAGCTACGAGCCGCAAGGCTTCAGCCGAACGGCCTTGCTGGTGCTTGAGCACACCGCCGAGATGGAGCGCGTCGAAATCGGTGGGATCGGCGCTGAGGACAGCGTCATAGATCTGCCCCGCCTCATTCAGGCGCCCCTGCTGGTGCAGCGCCAAGGCTTGTTGAATTGAGGCTTGTTGAATCGAGGCTTGTTGAATCAAGGCTTGTTGAATTGAGGCTTGTTGAATCGAGGCTTGTTGAATTGAGGGTTGTTGAATGGAAAGCGCCGTCGGAGCGCGCGGCGCGGTGCCCTGCCGGTTCATGCTGAATACCCGAAGCCCCGCGCGGTCACATTGCGGGATGGCTTTGGGCAAGGTCGGCCAAGATGGTTAATCAAAGGTAACGACGAACCACCGATACCTCATATTAACCGCATCGGGGCATGAAGGTAGTGGGCGACCAGTCCAGCGAAGCGTGGGTGTGGGATGAGCGTCGGCAGTGTCTCGTTCTGGCAGCAGGACCAGAACTATTGGAACCAAGCGTCGAGCGACGCGTCTTCCACGGCGCAGACCGACTCGGTCATCAGCTCCATGTTCGGGGCGTCGACTACGCTGTCCAGCGGCTTGGCGAGCCTCGCCAACCAGGCCGCTCTCAATCGCGTGAATACCCAGCTCTCGGCTGCTGTGCAAAGCGCGCTTAACTCCATCAACGGTGGTTCGAGCAGTACAGGCGACACGTCCTCGTCGTCGAGCACGTCACCATCGTCGAGCACGTCACCCTCGTCGAGCACGTCGTCCTCGTCTTCTTCGTCCTCCACTTCGAGCGGCACTACGAGTTCTTCTGCGACTGTTGCCGCGCCGGCAGTCGGAACCGGCACAGTGCCGCTGACGGCAAACACTTCGTTGTTGACGCTGGGGATCATCGCCAAGGGCACGATCACGGTCGGTGACGGCACGAATACAACGACATACACGTCGACCGGCAGCGACACGGTCGGCGACCTGCTCAACGCCATCAACCAAAACGTCTACGGCCACGCCCAGGTGGCAGCATGGCTGAACAGCAGCGGCCAGTTGGTCATCAGCGGCAAGAATGACACCGCCACGATCTCCGTCGGGGGCACTAACGCTGCGAATGTCGGGTTCGGCTCCGGTAACACTTTCTTCCAGCCGATTACGCCCTCGTCCAATTCTTCCACCGGCTCGTCCAATTCTTCCACGGGCTCGTCCAATTCTTCCACGGGCTCGTCGACGACGTCGAGTTCTTCCGGTAGCGGCAGCTCTTCCAGCTCGTCAAACTCGTCGACGGGTTCGTCCTCGAGCGCGTCCGGATCGTCCACAAGCACGTCGACGAGTTCGACTGCAAGCTTTCTGTTAAACTCGGCGCTCGCGCTGCAAACCGGCAGCACCGCCGAAACGCTTCTGTCCAGCGACGGACTGAGCGGCAGTCTTGTTAATTTGCTGGCTTGAATGGCCAGAGCGCAATCGCTTCAGATAGAATCGATTGGCGCTCTAGCATTTTGCTGAAGCATGATCTTTTCGGAAAACCGGATTCCACTTTTCCGGATCATGCTCTAAGCGGCAACGCCCGCGAATTGCGAAGACAGATTTCCGCGAAACGTCATCGGGCCCACGTGGCTCAGGGTGCTCCTGAGATCGGCCCAGATTTCTCCGCCCATATCCGTCCAGCGCTTGCAGAAGGCAAAATCTTCGCTGAGATAGGTGCCGTCCTCGGCGATCATCAACTCGAACAATGCAAACCGCTTGTCGCTCGCGGTACCATCATCAACCGAGTGATCGCGCTTGTATTGAAGCTCCGGATGGCGCGCGCACATTTTTTCCAAAGCGCCGCGCCGGATCATCAGAAAGCCGGTGCCCGTGTAGCGGACTTTGACGAAGCCGGCTTTTTCGATCACCGCGTTGGGATCGTCCACCTCAAAGACGTATCGCAGCGCCGCCGCCGCCGGATCGGGACTGGCGGCTTCGACGCTTCGTCGCATCCGGTCCCAATCGATGCGCTTGACCGGGTAGACCGCGGCGCACATGTCGGCGCCGCACTCGATCAGGCGCAAAACCTGTTCGGGTTCGAAGCCGATATCGGCGTCGAGAAACAAAAGATGCGTCGCCGCCTCGTCGTCGAGGAATTGCGATAAGAGGCTCGCCCGCGCCCGGGTGATGAGCGCGTCGCCATCCTTGAACAGGACCTTGAGCGTCAGCCCGCTGTAGCGGCGGATCGTCTGTTGCAGCTTGAACAGCGAGGCGGCGTAGAGAACGGAGATTTGCCCGCCAAAGCACGGCGTCGCGACCACGAGATTGACCTGCATGGGCGGCACGGCGGCGGACATTGGGATCCGATCTGAGTTCGTGGTTATGGTAAACCAATAAGGGCGCAGCAATGGTTAATGCGCGCTTAAGCCGTGGCGCAAAACCCGATAAACGAAACAAAACACTTGTGCCTTGGGCGTGACCGGCATCGAACAACAATGCGGCAAGCGGCTGGCGCGCCGCACGGCTGGCGGCTTCCACGTAAGTGGATTTACGCGTCTTTAAACGAAATGCGCCAAACCTTTAGCAGCCCGATCGGTCCGATCGGAACTTGCACTCGCCGGTACGGCACGTACTGCAAGTGCACGCCAGTACGGCTTGTAACCAGAAGGGTAGCACGACGATGTCCAACATCACTTTGAGCTCGGGGATTCGCCAGAACCTGCTTTCGCTGCAGGATACGGCCGCGAACCTGACCACCACGCAAGAGGATCTTGCCACCGGCAAGAAGGTCAACACGGCCTTCGACAATCCGACCAGCTATTTCACCTCGCAGTCGTTGAACAACCGCGCCAGCGATCTCAGCGCCCTGCTCGACCAAATCGGCCAGGCGCAGCAGACGCTGGACGCCGCCAACAACGGCCTCACCGGCGTGACCAGCCTGCTTGAGCAAGCTCTCTCGACCGCCCAGCAGGCCCAGCAGGCCTCCAACGACACCGCCGGCTCGACCACCGGCACCGTCGACCTGTCCAGCAACACCGCGGCGGCCGGCAATCTTCTGATCGCGACCGGCGGCACGACCTACACGGTGTCGGTCGGGGCCAGCGCCGCGCTGAGCACGATCGAATTGGCGATCAACGGCACCGCCGGCCTCGGCAGCTCGGGCGCCGTGAGCGCAACCGACGACGGCAGCGGTCACCTTGTCCTCACCGGCACCAGCCCGAACACCAGCTTCACCGCCTCGGGCGCCGACCAGTCGGCCTTCGGTCTCTCCGGCACTGCGGTGACCGGAACCAGCGCCACGCGCAACACGCTGCAAAGCAACTACAACGCGTTGCTGACGCAGATCGATCAGCTGGCCGGCGACTCGTCCTACAACGGCGTGAACCTGCTCAACGGCAACAACCTGACGGTCAATTTCAACGAGACCGCCACGAGCACGCTGGCCATCGCGGGGGTGACCTTCAACAGCTCTGGACTTGGCCTTTCGACGATTGCCACGAACGGCTTCCAGTCGAACACGACCATCACGGCGGCGGAAACAGCGATCAACGCCGCGATCACCACCGTGCGCGCGCAGACGGAAACCTTCGGCACGAACTCTTCGACGATCCAGACCCGTCAGTCGTTCGAGCAGAACATGATCAACACGCTGCAGACCGGCGCCAGCAACCTCGTTCTGGCCGACCAGAATCAGGAAAGCGCCAACCTTTTGACCCTGCAGACCCAGCAGCAGCTGGAGATTTCCGCACTGTCGATCGCCAACCAGGCGAATCAGTCGGTGCTCAAGCTGTTCCCGTAATATCGTCTGCGACAGCAATATATCGACGGGCGGCGGAGCGAGAGCTCCGCCGCTTTTTTTGGCCGCCGCTCAAGCCGCGGCGGCTCTTAGCAGGACATTAACTCTCATCCTCAACCATGGACCGTGAATCGGCGAGGATTTGCAGTGGCTCTCAAGATCGAGCTCAAACCGAACGAGCGCGTCATAATCGGCGAGTGCGTCATCACCAATGTCGATCAGCGCGCGCGGCTGCTTATCGAGGGGAAGGCCCCGATCCTGCGTGAAAAGGACATCATGACGCTGTCGCGCGCCAATAGTCCGGCAAAGCGCATCTATCTTGCCATCCAATTGATGTACACCGCGAAGCGTCCTGACAACCACCACGCTTTGTATTTCCGCCTGGTGCGCGACATCATCCGCGCGGCGCCGAGCACGCGCCCCTTCATTGACAGCATCAACAATCGAATCTTAACGGGCGAGCTGTACAAGGCTTTAAAGGAAACGCGCAAGCTTATTGCCTACGAAAAGGAACTTCTCGACCATGCACTACGCCAGCAAGGCTTATGCACAGACGGCGAAGGAAACGGCGCCGCCGCGTCAGCTCGAAGCAACCCTCCTCCTGAAGGCGGCCGCGAAACTGCAGGCCGTGCACGGGTCATGGCGCGAGAGGCCGATCGGCCTCAACGAGGCACTCACCTATAATCGCAAGCTGTGGACGGTCCTCATCGACTCGGTGATCAGCGATGACAACAAGCTGCCGCTTCAGGTGCGCCAGAACATCGCCAATCTTGGTGTATTCGTCATGGGCGAGACGTTCTCGCTGCTGACCAAGCCGAAGCCGGATCATCTCGTCTCGCTCATCAAAATCAATCGCGGAATCGCCGCCGGCTTGCGATAAATTTGCCGGCACGCCGAAAGCGCGAAGCTCGCCGCGGCGGCGTTCGCAGCGAACAGGCTGCGGCAAAAACCGTTAAGAGCTGCCGCTTATCCGGTCGTCGGCGCCGACAGATAGTTGACCAGGCTCAATTGCGCCAGTCGCGCGGTGACCGACAGCGACGCCGAAAGGTTATTCTGCAGCGTCAATATCTGTTCGCCGATCGTGTTCTGATCGACGCCTTCAATGCCCTGCTGCATGTCCTGCAAGGTGCTTTGAGTTTGCGTATTCAGCGTGCCCGCGTTAGCGATCGTCGTCTGAGCATTGGCGAGGTTCGCCTCGATGTCGCTGATCGTCTGCGTGCCCGGCTGGCCGTCGAGATTTGCCGTGACGCTTTGGCACAACGCCTGGTAGCTGGTCTGGGCATTGGGATCGCTCGCCGAATAGGTCGCCGCGGCCAGCACGGCGACGTTGGCGACCAGTGTGCTGATCGCCGGCTCGTTCGCGCGCATGCCGTAAGCCACCGTCGTGGTGGGACCGACCTGCGCGGTCGCGGTCTGCAGCGCCGGCGTCGCGCTATTTTCGCCGGTATACCAAAAAACCGTATTCGCGCTGGTGCCGTTGACCAGCGATGTCGCCGTTTCGAAAGGCGGGCCGTTCACGCGCTGCGGCGGATCCGAGCTGAAGAAATTGTTGGCGGCGGCAATCGCGGAGGCGGCCGGCAGCGCGGTTTGCGCCAGATTGGAGACAGCGCTGCTCAGCGCCGCTTGCAGATTGCTCGCGGTGGCGGAGGCGGTCGCGCCGATGGTGAATTGGTTCGCGCCGGGTGGCGAGGCGCTGGTTGCCTGCAGCGTGATGCTTTGGGTCGAGCCATCGGGCAGCGTGAGGTTGAACGCGATCTGATCGCCGGAATTCGGATTGGAGCCGAGCGCAACCGAAATCGAGGACGGCGAGCCGGTTGGACCGGTCACGGTCGCGCCGGTCAGGCTTGAACTGACGCTCGCAAGCTTGAAGCCGAATGGCGAACCGGCGGCATCCTCGCTGATCGACACCGTCGATCCGGTAGGCGCCGGAATAACGAGTCGGCCGAGCCCGCTCGCGCCCTGATCCGCCTGCAGGCGCTCAGCCATCACTTGCGTGAGGCCCGCCTGTGTGCCGTTGCCGTTGAGGATGTCGCTCGTGCTGGCGACCGAGGGCTGGTCGACCGCTTCGCCCGAGAACATGTAATTGTCGCCAGCCTGGGTATTAAGCAGAGACAGGATCTGATCCAGATAGCTCGCCGCCGATTGCTGCGTCGAAGTCTGCCCGTTGTTGTCGAGGGTGAACGTCGTCTGCTGATTGACCGATTGCTGGACCGCCGTCCCGGCATCGCCGAGCTGAGTGAGCACAGATTGCGCAAGCGTCAGCGTCGTGCCGATGGTCGTGCCGGTAGTGCTGTAGGCGTCGAGCGCGGCAAGCTGTGAACTCAGCGACAGGGCCAAGCCGGCCTGCGAGCCGAGCCCGGCATAGGTCTGCGAAGCCTCGCCGGTGCCGAGCTGCAGGCTCAGCTTGTTGAGCTGACTGAACATGTTGGTCTGCGCCGCGAGGTTGGCGGCAGTCACCGAGCCTGGTCCGGTAATACTCATCACGTCACCGATTGCAGCAGCGTCGACATCATTTGCTGGATGGTCGTCATCACGCGCGCATTCGCGCCATAGGCGTTTTGCAGCGCGATAAGGTTGGACATTTCCGTGTCGATATTGACGCCGGACTGGTCGTTAAAGCGCTGCTGCAGGGCGCTGACCACCGTGTCCTGCCCCTGCTGCAGATTGGTCGCCGCATTCGCCGCCTGGCTCTGCTGGCTGACGACCGCGCTCATATAGTCGGTCAGCGTCCCGCTATAGGGCGCCGACGTGCTGCCGATGCCGGTAGCCGGAGAGAAGCTCAGCGCCGCGTTATTCAGTTGATTGAGGATGAAATCCGGCCGCGTCGGATCGCCGGAGGCGGTTCCGGACGCGTAGGCGACCAGACTGCTGGGCGAGGCAACCAGCGCGGGATTGACGGTAATACGGCCGGCGAGCCCGGTGGTCTGCGAACCGGCCGATGTCTGCGCGCCGGTGATTGGCTGAGTGCCGTCGAGAAATATCGGCAGCGGCGAGCTTCCGCTCGTGAGCCCGGTCGCCGTTGTCGTCGCCGAGAGCGAATTGACGGTGATGCCGCTGTTGCGGTTGAGGACTTGGAGTATTGTGCCGGATGGATTGGAGACTTGCAGGCTGGTTCCGAGCACGGCGTTGAGCTGCGCGGCGACCGAGCTCGCGCCGCCCGAGAAGTCGACGCCGATAACCGGGTCGTTGGGATCCGTGGAAGCGCCCTGCGGCAGCGTTCCGCCCGGACCAAGCGCGACCACGGTCACCGTGTGCTGGGTATTGCTTGCATCCGTATAGGAGAGTTGCAGAGTATTTCCCGGCAAAACGCCGCCCACATCGACGCTGTAGCCCGATTGCGAGCCCGACGTTACCGCCGTTCCGTTCGTCGTCTGGTTCGACACAGCTTGCGACATCTGGTTTGCCAGCTCGTCGAGCTGATTTTGCGCCTGCGGCAGAACGGTGTCGCGCATTTGCAGGTAAGCACCGATCTCGCCCGACTGAATCGCGTTTTGCGCGACCAGATCGGTTTGCGTGCCACTCGGCGTCGTGAGCGTGATCGTGCCCGCTTGGTCCTGGCTCGGATCGGCGCTCCAAAGCGTCGTCGCCGTCAGCGTGCCTACATCGCCGAAACTGAGTGTCGAAGCGTTCGTGCCCGAGACCAGCTGCTGCCCGGTCCCCGTATAGACCGAGATTTGATTGTTGCCGCCCCGCACGACGGTCACATTCATCAACTGGGAAAGCTGAGCGATGTCCTGATCGCGTTGGTCTTCCAGCGTCGCCGTGGCGCTGTCCGCCGGCGCCGATCCGAGCTGCTGGTTGATCTTGGCGATGTCCGCGATCGCGGTGTTGGCGGTCTGCACGTCGGTGGCGATGCCCTGCTCCGCCTGCGTACGCAATTCTTGGATGGTGCCGGTCATCGCATTGAGACTTTGCGTGAATGACTGCGCGGCGCCGGTTACTTGAGTCTGGG
Source organism: uncultured Alphaproteobacteria bacterium (assembly GCA_963831135.1). Classification (GTDB taxonomy): domain Bacteria; phylum Pseudomonadota; class Alphaproteobacteria; order Rhizobiales; family Xanthobacteraceae; genus BOG-931. The sequence continues at coordinate 25,566 of CAWHPH010000038.1, read as the reverse complement.
CGGAATAGGAGCTGGGATCGCTCGCCAGCGCCTGCAACGCGGAGGTGAAGTTGCTGTAGATCGCGCTGAATGAGCTCGATGAGCTTGGCGTGCCGTAAATCGCCTGAAGCTGTTGGTACATTTGCGAGGTCATGTCCGCGTAGGACCCGCCCGACGTTTCCGTCCACAACTGGTTTTGCAGCAGCGTATTGAGGTTGCGATTGATGCCGGTGGTGTCGACGCTGACGCCTTGCTGGCCAGCGACCGAGACCGCCACCTGGTTGACGTTCTCTTCGACGTACCCCGGCGTGTTGGCGTTCGCCACGTTCCCGGCAATGACCGAGATGCCCTGCTGGGTCGTCGTCACGCCGGCCAAAGCCGCGGATAATGCCTGGGAAAGGCCCATGTGCTCTAGCCGTCCACGCCACTTGCCATCTGCGGCCTAAAACACCGCAGGCGTTCGTTCAAAGATCACTGGATCACTTGCAGCAGGCTTTGGATCATCTGATCGGCAGTGGTCATGACGCGGGCATTGGCCGAATAGGCCTGTTGCGCCACGATCAAATCACTGAACTGGGTCGCGATGTCGACGTTCGAGGCTTCCAGCGAGCTGCCGCTTACCGTGCCGGTCGCGCCGTAAATGGGCGGGCCGGAGTCGACGGTTGCCGCATAAGCGCCGCCGTTGAGCGCCTGCAGAGCGTTCTGGCCGTTGAAGGTGGCAAGCGTGATCTGGGCCAGCGGAATCGTCTGTCCGTTCGAGAACGTGCCGGTGATCTGGTTCTGACCGTCGACCGCGACCGATTGCAACTGGCCGGCGGCGAAGCCGTTCTGCTGCAATTGGCTCACCTGCGCCGTGCCGCTCGTATTGGCGTATTGGGTCAAGCCGCCGCTGCCGAAATTGAGCTGAACGTTGCCGAGGTTGTCGCCGTTCACGGTCAGGTTCTGCAGCGTCACGCTGGAAAGGGGCGGAGAAAGCTGTCCGCTCGAATTGAAGTTGAACACCGTACCGACATTCTGCCAGGCCGCCTGCGTGCCGGTCGCGTTCGAGTTGCTTTGATAGAACAATTGCCAGGAGCCGGTGCCCGTCTGCGCCCAGCGGAATTGCACGTTCACCGCATTGCCTTCCTGGTCATAGGAAGTAATCGAGCCGCCATCGATCGACTGGCTCGTGAAGGTCGACACGTCGTTGGCAATGACCGTATCGTTGGACGGATAGGCGGCGTCCTTGTTGATGCCGAACTCAGACAATAGCGCCGTCGGGCTGCCGTCGAGGATGATGTTATTGTTGGACGTCAGTGAAATGTCGCCATTGGCGGTGTTCACCGTTCCGGTCAAACCGCTGATACCGCCGATCGCGGTCTGCAACTGCGCGAGCGTGGCGACTTGGTTGGTGTCGGTCCCGAATGTGATGACGGTCGGAGTACCGTTGACTGAGACGGTCATCGTGTCGCCGGGCGCCACTGCGCCTTGCGTCAACAAATTGACCGGCTGGAACGAGTTTGCGCCGGCCCCGAATCCGATCGCGGTATCGGCGGTGGCCGTGCCGCCTACCGTGATGGAGGCAGTGCCGTTCGTTCCGGTAAGAACGAGGTTGCCGCCGCTACTCAGGGAGGCGGAGACATTCAGCGTTCCACCAGTATTGGCGGCGTTGATGGCGGAGATCAGATTACTGACGTTATCGCTTCCGGTCGACGTGTATGTGAAAACCGGATTCGTGCCGTCATTGATGGTGATCGTATCGCCGCTATTGATTCCCAGCGAAGCAAGGGTCGCGCCCGTCGTCGTGCTCACGCTGCCGGTACCCGTCGCCACGGCATCCGGCGAGAGCGTCGCGCCGCTGCCGGTGATCACGGCCGCAGGCGCGGCCCCGGCAAGCGGATTGGCTTCGAAATCGCTGCCGCTCAGCATTCCGGACTTCGGCGTGCTCGGCAGGTTTAATTGATAGGTGATCGCGGTCGTTGCCTGCGCCGGAACAAAATCGTTGGTGAATTGCAGGACCTGCGGCGAGCTGCCGACCGGATTGCCGGTCGTCGGATTGATCGGCACGCCCATCAGGTAGTAACCGGCGCCGTTGACCAGATATCCGCCCGAATTAAGCTGAAAATCGCCGGCGCGGGTGTAATCGTCGACCCCGCTGAATACCGGCTGGTTGTCGGATGTGCCGGTCGGCTGGGACACCACGAACCAGCCGTCGCCGTTGATGGCCATGTCGGTCGAAACCGAGGTGCTCTGGATCGTCCCCTGCACCGTGTTCGTGGCAACGGAACCAGCGGTGACTCCGTTCGCGGTCTGCTGCCCGAGCGCGGCTGCGGACACCAGATCCTCGAAATAAGTGTCGGTCTCTTTGTAGCCCGTCGTCTGCGAGTTGGCGATGTTGCCGGAAATGTTCTGCAGCGCGAATGACTGCGCCTGCAGACCGGCGACCGCGGTGTTCAATGCATCGAAAATACCCATGACCTGTCTCCAACTCGGGCAACTGTACCGCCAGCGGGATATTGCCGGCGGCCCGCTATCGGCTCACCGCGCAGCAAGCCATGTGCCAATAATTTCTCTTTGTGAATTCAATCGGTTACCGCTTTGCTCGCGATCGTCACGCGGTACAGATGTGCCGGGCGGTGGGCAGAAATTGCCGGGTCGGCGAGCGGATCGGGGCCGTCTCGCCGCACGCGCGAGCGCTTGTGAGCGCCAAGACGGCGTGTTTAATCTCGCCGCCACGTTGACGATCATACGCGAGCAGGAAATTCATGCGTTTCGAAGGCACCGGCGCTTACGTTGCGACCGACGATCTGAAGGTCGCGGTCAATGCTGCCATCGCATTGGAGCGGCCATTGTTGGTCAAAGGCGAGCCGGGCACCGGCAAAACGGTGCTCGCGATCGAGATCGCCAAGGCCATCGATGCGCCGTTGCTCGAATGGCACATCAAATCGACCACCAAAGCCCAGCAGGGACTTTACGAGTATGACGCGGTGACGCGGCTGCGCGACAGCCAGCTCGGCGACGAGCGGGTCAAAGACATCCGCAACTACATCAAACGCGGCAAGCTATGGGAGGCCTTCGTCGCCGACGAGCGCCCAGTTCTGCTGATCGATGAGATCGACAAGGCCGACATCGAGTTCCCGAACGATCTTCTGCAGGAACTCGACCGCATGGAGTTCTTCGTCTACGAGACCGGCGAAACCATCCGTGCCCGCCGGCGGCCGATCGTGGTCATCACCTCCAACAACGAAAAGGAATTGCCGGACGCCTTTCTGCGGCGCTGCTTCTTCCACTACATCCGCTTTCCCGACGCCGACACGATGCGGGCCATCGTCGAAGTGCATTTCCCAGGCATCAAGCACCGTCTGGTCGCGGAGGCGCTCCGGCTGTTCTATGAGATCCGCGACGTGCCGGGCATGAAGAAAAAGCCGTCCACGTCGGAATTGCTCGACTGGCTCAAGCTATTGATGGTCGAGGATGTGTCGGTGGAAACGCTGCGCGAGCGCGATCCGAAGAAGCTGATCCCGCCGCTGCATGGCGCGCTGATCAAGAACGAACAAGATGTGCACCTGTTCGAGCGCCTGGCCTTTATGACGAGACGTGAAAGCCGCTAGAACAAAGGAGACGCCTGCGCGGGTTCACGCGTCTGCGCTCTCCGGGCTTTCCCGGTGATCGTGCCTGCTGCCAATAAGGATCATCGGCGGCGGAGTGTCTTCCGCCGGCGGCGGTGCGGATACCGCAGCCGGCGCTTGCAGATCGGCATTCGCCGCCTCGATCTCCGCCGCCGGCGTTACGACGTCGCCGCCGGATGCGTCGCCTTCTGCAATCGGCGCGACCGTCGAATTGAAAGCGCTTTCCGACGGCGGGGTTTCATCGACGGCGGGCCGTTCGGCTTCCACAATGCCGGCATAGCGCGTGCGGCCGCGCACAATCTGGCCGGCGCGCGCGCGACGTTCCGCCAGCGCGTCGCCGAAACGTCGGGTCCAATAATAGACCTGCGCGAGCGTGCGGCCGAATTTGCCGCCCGCCCCGACGAGCTCAAAGGGCGCAAATAGCTTCCAAGTGGTGTCGCCATCGGCGATCGCGCGCGCGATCAGGTTGCCGGCCATTGCCGTCGTGTTGAGTCCGTGACTGCCGAAGCCGCTGGCGAGCCAGACGCCAGGGCCCAGTTCGCCGAGTTGCGGCATAAGGTGGAGCGGATTGCCCAAGGTTCCGGACCAGGCGTACTCGACGGCGACTTTGCCGAGTTGCGGGTAGGTCTTTGCAATATCCGCCCTGAGCGCGCGCACATAACGGCCGGGATGTCCCGGCCAGGTGGTTGCGCGGCCGGACCACATGAGCCGGTCGCCATTGACGATCCGATAATGATTGTCGGCGAGGTCTGAATCGCTGATCGCGCCGCCGTAACCGATCGCTTCGCTCAGGCGCGGGCCAAGCGGCGCGGTGGTGACGACGTAAGTCGTGATCGGTATGAGCGTTTCCGCGATTTGCGGCATCAAGCCCGCGATTTGCAGATTGCCGCACAATACGACATGGTTCGCGCGCAGGCGTGCGTGCGGCGTGACAATGCGTTTGCGCACGCCGGCGGGATCGAGCGACAAGGCCGGTGTATTCTCATAGATCCGTGCGCCGAAGCGTTCGGCGGCAGCCGCCAGGCCCAACGCGTAATTCAATGGATGAATGCTGATCGCGCGCGGATAATGGATGGCGTGAAAATATCGCTCGCTGCGCAGCAGCGCGCGGACACGATCGGTCGGCCAACCCTCGATCTCACCGCCGAATTCGCCGACCAGCGCGGCCAGGCGCGTGAGCTCGTCGCCGTTGTCCGTCTTGGAGACGTAAAGCCAGCCCTCCTGCGGATCGACGCCGGGGATTTTTTCGTGGCGAATGATATTGCGCACATAGTCGAGACCGCTCTGCGCCAGTGCCCATAGATCCTTGGCGCCGTCAAAGCCGACACGCGCAATAATGCTGTCGGGGTTGGCCGCGAAGCCCGGAAGGACGAAGCCGGTATTGCGTCCGGAGGCATGAGCGGCAATGCGCCCCGCCTCCAAAAGCACGACCGCCCAGCCGCCGCGGGCAAGCTCGCGGGCGACCGTCAGACCGGCCAGCCCGCCGCCGATCACGCAAACTTCAGCGTCAAGATCGGCGCCGAGCGCCGGCCGCGGCGGTGCATCCACCATCGTCGCGGCATACCAGGTTTCGCCATAAGCTGATGCGGGATTGGCTTCGTTCATCGCTCGGCTATTTCGCGCCGCGTTCGAAGCGCAGAGCGACACACGTTTATATGACTTCGCGGGCACGTGACTTTGCGTGAAGTTTCTGCGCGCGTTGCGGGTCCACTATAGGAACTTCAAGACGCCGGCACTAGACTATCAGGCAGAGAGCTCCGTCCATGCGTCGTTTGCTGCTGTTGCGCCATTCCAAGACCGAGCGCCCCGAACCGGGCGAGCGTGACCGTGATCGCAAGCTGACGCCGCGCGGCCGCGCGGATGCGCCGCTCATTGGCGCCTATATGGCGCGCCACCGGCTCATTCCGGATCTCGTGCTGGTTTCGCCGGCGCAGCGGACATTGGAAACCGGGGCGCTCGTCGCCACCGCGCTCAGCAAGTCGCCGCGGGTAGCGAAGGACGAACGCATCTACAATGCCGCGACGCAAACGCTCGCCGACCTCATCCGCGAAACCGGCGACGCCCGCACGCTGCTGGTCATCGGCCACAATCCGGGGCTGCACGATCTCGCCACCGCGCTGATCGGCTCGGGCAATGTCGAAGCCCGCGAAAACCTCAAAGAAAAATTGCCCACTTCCGGCCTGGTGGTGATCGATTTCGCTTTCGACGATTGGTCGGAGCTGCACGACAATGCCGGCCGGCTGGAGCGCTTTGTCAGTCCCCGGCTGATCGGCGCCGCCTCCGATTGAAGGCCAGCGCCAGTCTCATTCATATCTCATTCGTAATAGTCCGGCGCCTTCTTCTGGGCGTCGCTTTGCGGCTTGTCGTGATTGATCCAGAGCTGGGCGTGCTCCTTCGCGAGAATATCGGCGATACGCTGCATCGAAGCGAGCGTTTGCTCTTTGCTGGTATTCATCGATGGTACCCGGCGATTGTCCCAATTGTCCTTGAAGTGAACGGCATCGCCCGAGAGCACGACCGCGCCGGTTTTCGGCAGCCGCACCAGCAAGGCCTGATGACCGGGTGTATGCCCGGGCGTCGATAGGATCGTGACGGAGCCGTCGCCGAAGACGTCGCGGTCGCCTTCCAGCAGCGTCACCGGATGGTTGGGATTAAAGCGCGGCGCACCGCCCTCGCCCGGCCATTCGTATTCGGCCTTCTGCACGTAGAGCATGACCTGCGGAAATAGTTCGACATTGCCGATGTGATCGGGATGGGTGTGGGAAATCGCCATTGCCTTGATCTCCGCCGGCTTTACGCCGAGCGCGTCGAGCTGCGCCGCGAGCGTCTTGGTCCGCTTCAAATGGAGCGCACCGTTCGCTGCGGTTACGCCATCAGGCGCCGCAGCGACCGCGTCGGCAAGGCCGGTATCCCACAGGAACCAGCCCTGCGAATGATGGATCAGATAGCAGTTGTCGGATAGTCCGATCGGCACGCCGACATTGACGCCCGGCGACCAGCGCGACTGGTCGGCCGCGGCCGCCTCGCCGCAATAAAGGATGTAGAGCTTATCGACGCCCGCGGCCGATGCTGGAAGCGCGCCGAGCACGACCGCGCAGGCGGCCATCGCAATCCGTGCAAGCCTCATGACTATGCTCCATTATGCAAAATGGCGGGGAGCAATCGCGACTGGATGAGATTGCCGCTTTCTCTCGCCAATTCGCTATTGCCTACTTCGCTTGCTCCACTATCCAGCCAGCGCCGCCAGGATCCGCGCCCAGCTGCGGATGCCTTTGTGGAAGCATTTCAGATCGTATTTCTCGTTCGGCGAATGCACGCGGTCGTCATCGAGCGCGAAGCCGACCATCAGCGTATCCATGCCGAGCACGCTCTTGAAATCGCCGACGATCGGGATCGAGCCGCCGGCGCCGACCGTCACGGCCTTCTTGCCCCATTCCTCGGCGAGCGCGGCGCGCGCCTTGGTGAGTGCCGGATTGTCGAACGCCACGTCGAAAGCGGGCGCGCTGCTAAAATTGCCGAACTCGACCGAACAGTCGGCAGGCACGCGCGCGCGAACAAAGTCGCGGAAGGCGGCGCGAATCTTTTCGGGGTCCTGCGCGCCCACAAGCCGAAAGGAGACTTTGGCCATCGCCTTGCCCGGAATAACGGTCTTGGCGCCCTCGCCGGTATAGCCGCCCAAAATGCCGTTGACCTCTGCGGTCGGGCGCGTCGAGATTTGCTCGATCAGCAAGCGGTCCTTCTCACCCGCCGGAATCTTCAGTCCGATCGGACCGAGGAACTTTTCCGGCGTCAGTCCAAGCCCTTCGAGGTCGACTTTAATGTCCGCCGGCAACTCGTGGACACCGTCATAAAAGCCTGGGATCGCGACCGAACCGTCCGGCCGATGCATCGCAGACAAAATATCGGCCAGCACATGGATGGGATTGCGCGCGGCGCCACCGAACAATCCGGAATGCAGGTCGCGGTCGGCGCACGTGAGCCGGACCTCCTCGTAGACCAGGCCGCGCAGCGAAGTGGTGATCGAGGGCGTCTGCGCATCCCACATGCCGGTATCGCAGACGAGAGCCAAATCGCGCTTGAGCTCGGCGGCGTTGTCGCGCACGAAGCCGAACAGGCTCTTCGAGCCGCACTCCTCTTCTCCCTCGATCATCATGGTGATGTCGAGCGGCAGCGTGCCGGTGACGGCTTTGAAAGCGCGGCACGCCTCGACGAAAGTCATCGCCTGACCTTTGTCGTCGCACGCGCCGCGCGCAACGATGATCTTGCGGCCATCGTCGAGCGTCTCGATGCGCGGCTCGAAGGGCGGCGTCTTCCACAGTTCGAGCGGATCGACCGGCTGCACATCGTAATGGCCGTAGAAAAGAACGCGCGGCGCGTGCCCATTGCTTTGCCCGTTGCCGCTCTTGCCGATCACGACCGGATGTCCCCCGGTCGGCCGCACCGTCGCCTCGAAGCCGAGGCCGCGCAAGTCCGCGGCGACGTGCTCCGCCGCTGCCTGGCAATGCGGCGCATAGGCCGGATCGGTCGAAACCGACTGGATGCGCAGCAGCGCAAACAGCCGATCGAGGCTGGCGTCGAGGTCGTTGTCGATACGATCGAGAACCCTGGGAAGAACTTCTGATGCCGTCATCTTGTCACCGTTTGAGAATGCCGCCGAGCGCGCCGCGCACGATCGCTCGTCCAATGCTGCCGCCGGTCGCGCCGCCCAGCGTTTTGCCGAGGTCGGCCGCGACCTGGCCCGCGACCTTGTTGGTGACCGTGCGCGTCACCTCGCGGGTCATCGATTGGGTCGGCGTCAATCGCGTGCCACGCGGCCGATTGGTGCCGTAAAGCCCGCCGAGGAAGCTGCCGATCGCGCCGAGAATGCCTCCGCTCTGCGGCTGCTGTGCGACCTGGCCGGGACCGGCGGACGCGCTTCCGGCCGGCACCGCGCCAGTCTGCAAGCGCCTCTGCAAGATTTCATAGGCCAATTCCGGATCGATGGTCTGATCGTATTTGCCTTTCAACGGGCTCCGCTCGATTACGGCCTTGCGCTCATCGGCCGTCACCGGGCCGATCCGCGCCGACGGCGGACGCACCATGGTGCGGTCGACCATCGCGGGCGTGCCTTCGCCTTCGAGAAAGGACACCAAAGCTTCGCCCTTGCCGAGCTGCGTGATGACCTGCGCGGTGTTCAGCTTGGGATTGGGCCGGAAAGTTTCAGCGGCGGCCGCCACCGCCTTCTGATCGCGCGGGGTGAAGGCGCGCAGGGCGTGCTGAATGCGGCCGCCGAGCTGTGCCAGCACCTTCTCCGGAACGTCGAGCGGATTCTGGGTCACGAAATAGACGCCGACGCCCTTCGAGCGGATCAGGCGCACCACCTGCTCGACCTTATCGAGCAAGGCTTTGGGCGCCTCATTGAAAAGCAGGTGGGCCTCGTCGAAGAAGAAGACAAGCTTCGGCTTGGGCGGATCACCAACCTCCGGTAGCTTTTCGAACAGCTCCGAGAGCAGCCACAGCAGAAAGGTCGCATAGAGCCGAGGATTTGCCATCAGCTGATCGGCGGCGAGCACGTTGATGACCCCGCGCTTGGTCTCTTCGTCAGTTCGCATCAGGTCGGTGATGTTGAGCGCAGGCTCACCGAAAAATTTAGTGCCGCCTTGGTTCTCAAGTACGAGAAGCTGACGCTGCACCGCACCAACCGCGGTCACCGCAACGTTGCCGTAGCGCGCGCTGATCTCTTTCCCATTCTTCGAGAGATATGCAAGGAGCTCACGTAAGTCCTTGAGATCGACCAGTCCCTTGCCGTCCGCCACACGTAATTCAGGATCATCGTCGGCAAAACGGAACGCGATGTTGATGATTCCTTCCTGCACATCGTTGAGTTCGAGCATGCGCGCGACCAAAAGCGGTCCCATCTCGAACACGGTGGCGCGGATGGGATGACCCTGCTCGCCGAGCAAATCCCAGAATACCACCGGAAACTTTTCGGGCTGGTAATCAAACCCTAAGCCCTTCGCGCGTTTGACGAAATCGGGCTTGGCCTCGCCCGGCGCAGCAACGCCGGAAAGGTCGCCCTTGATGTCGGCTGCGAAAACCGCGACGCCCGCGCGCGAAAAACCTTCGGCCAGAACCTGCAATGACACGGTCTTGCCGGTGCCGGTCGCGCCGGTGACGAGACCGTGCCGATTGGCGAGCGCAAGCGCGAGCCACGCGTCTTCCGCGCCCTTGCCGACAAAGATTTTTCCGTCACGATCCGGATTCATCGTTCGTTCGTTTGTTAGCGGCACGCCCGCAACTCTCGTCGCGCTCGGGCTTAATTGCAACGTGTGACATTTTTGCTAGAGCGCCGATCCTTCTGTCGCAGCTGCCTTGTCACGCCGAGCGCGAACGTACATTATGGCCACAACATGTTGGAAATGCGGGGCTGGCGGAAACATCATGGACGAGTTGATCGGGCGTCTCGTCAGTGAAGTGGGCGTCGACCGGGCGGCGGCCGAAACAGCCGTCGGCATCATTCTCGACTTCCTGGCGAAGGAAGGGCCTGCGGACAAAATACAACTGCTGATAGCGAAGCTCCCCGGAGCGGAAGTCTTGCAGCAGAAAGCCGCCAGCGCTGAAGGCGGCGGCATGGGCGGCGTGATGGGCGCCGGCATGAGCATGATGTCTGCCGGGCTGAGTATGGGGCAGGTTCAAGGCGTCACCCGTGATTTCATCGCGTTTGCGCGTGAGAAAGTGGGCGAGGACGCGGTCGGCGAGATTGTCGCGGCGATTCCCGGTCTCTCCCAGTTCGTTTGACGGCGCTGGTATGCGCGCTCATCGCGCATTCGAGGAGGGGCAGCGATGGCGTATCCCATCACCGATATCCGATACATCGGCGCCGATACTGCACTGATCCTCAAATCGGAGGGGATACGCACGACCATGAGCTTGCTGCACTGCGCCAAGACGCCGAAGCAGCGGCTCAAGATCGCCGAAAAGCTGGGAACGGACGACAAGTGTGTCCTCGATTGGGTCACCGCGGCGGACCGCATGCGCGTCAAGGGCGTGGGCTGGGAATATTCGGAGCTGTTATGCGCGGCCGGCGTTAAGACCGTGAACGAGCTCAAATTCCGCAACCCGCAAAAGCTTGTCGATCGGATGACGCAGGCCAATGCCCGGCGCAAATTGGTGCAGTTGCTCCCCTCGGTGAAAGTCGTACAGCGCTGGATCGAAAGCGCGCAGAAACTGCCCCCGGTCATCCGCTACTAGAGCATGATCCGGAAAAAGCCTGCCCCGGACTTGATCCGGGGTGGAAACCGGTTTTCCGAAAAGATCATGCTCCACCAGAAAGTTAGAGCGCCAATCGATTCAGTCTGAAGTCTGAAGCGATTGCGCTCTAGCCGCGTTGGAACTGTGGTTCGCCCCGTCCGCTGTGGCCGACCGGGCGCTTAACTCGTGCCGCCCCGCCCCGCAAAGCGACCGGGCAAAACACGGCCGATGGATTTGCCTGACCGATGGCGACCACATGGAGCGATCAAGCGGTTTCAGCGGGCGGCGACGCGCGCGGCGATCTGCTGCGGCGATTGCTCGCACAACGACACACTTTGGTGATGGGCGTGGTCAATGTCACGCCGAACTCGTTCTCCGACGGCGGCCAATTCCTCGACCCGCAAGCCGCCATAGCGCAATCGCGACGCCTGATCGCGGAAGGAGCCGACATTATCGATGTCGGCGCGGAATCGACGCGGCCCTATGGCGATGCCGTTCGAGTCTCGGTCGAAGAAGAACGTGCGCGGCTGCAACCTGTATTGTCGGACATCGTTGCGCTCGGTTGTCCGGTCTCGATCGATACGCTGAAAGCCTCGGTCGCCGCCTGGGCGATCGATCTCGGTGTGGCGATCGTCAACGACGTATGGGGTTTGCAGCGCGACCCCGGCATGGCGCGCGTGGTGGCCGAACGCAGCATCCCCGTCATCCTCATGCACAACCGCGAAGCCGCCGACGCGGCGATCGATATCGTCGCCGATGTCACATCGTTCTTTGAACGCTCGCTGGAGATTGCCGCACGCGCCGGCATCGCGCGCGAGCGGATCGTGCTCGATCCGGGCATCGGCTTTGGCAAAACGCCGCAGCAGAGCATGACCTGCATCGCGCGGCTCGATGCGTGGCGGAATTTCGGCTTGCCGCTGCTGGTCGGCGCCTCGCGCAAACGCTTCATCCATACCGTCACGCCTTCGGAACCGATGCAGCGGCTGGGCGGCTCGCTCGCCGCGCATCTTTTGGCCGTCGAGAACGGCGCGGCGATCGTACGCGTTCATGACGTGGCGCCGACCGTTCAGGCATTGGCGGTGGCGGCCGCCATCAGGCAAGCGCGATGAGTGATGCGATCTTCGTCAATGGCCTTGTTCTGCACGCCTATCACGGCGTGATGCCGCACGAGGGCAAGGTCGGGCAGCCTTTCGTGCTCGATTTCCTGCTCGACATCGATCTCACCGAGGCTTCCCGTACCGACAAGCTCAGGCACACGGTGTCCTACGAGTTGCTGGTCAAGACCGCGAGCGAGGCCTTTTGCGCGCGGCGCTATCGCCTGGTGGAAGCCGCCGCCGGCGCAGTCGCCGACACCGTGCTTGATCGTTATCCGCTGGTCCGCAGCATCCGCATCACCGTGCGCAAGCCGCATGCGCCCATTGCGGCGACCTTCGACGATGTCGGCGTGATCATCACGCGCAAACGGCGCGCATAACTTTGGCGCGCATAACATTCATGGCCGAAGCCTTTATCGCGCTGGGCGGCAATGTCGGCGACGTGCGCGCGACCTTCGATCGGGCCATCGCCGGATTGTGCCGGGATGAGTCCGTGCGGCTCGTGGCCCGTTCCTCGGATTACCGGACGCCGCCCTGGGGCGTGACCGATCAACCGCCCTTCATCAACGCCGTCATCGCCGTCGCGACATCTTTGACGCCGCATGGCCTTTTGGCGCGGACGCAAGAATGCGAGCAAATGCTCGGCCGCAACCGCGCACGCGAACGCCGCTGGGGACCGCGCACGATCGACATCGATCTCCTGGCCTACGACGATCTGGTACTGACCGATCAGGATCTCGTCTTGCCTCACCCGCGCATGCTGGAGCGCGCCTTTGTGCTCGTGCCGCTGGCGGAGATTGCACCCGATCGATTGATCGCAGGGATGAAGGTCAAAGATGCGCTGGCGCGTGTCGATTCGAGCGGCATCGGCAAACTGCCGCCACAATAGTCCGGTTTGGCGGTTCGTCCATCGTGTCAGGAGATATTGGCCCCGCGCGTCCGGCATGGCATTTTGCGGCATGACAGACACCGAAAACCTGTTGCTCGCCGCCGGCTTTCCCCCTGCCACTGCGGAAGAGTGGCGCAGCCTTGTCGATCAAGTGCTCAAAGGCGCGCCTTTCGAACGTTTGATCGGCGCCACCTATGACGGCCTTTCCATCGCGCCGCTGGCGCAGCGGCGCTCCGACGCCCGGCCTGTCGTGGCGCATGCCGGCGCCGCCGCATGGGAGATATTGGCGCGGATCGATCATCCCGACCCGGCGCTTGGCAACGAAATTTCGCTGCGCGAGCTCAATGCCGGCGCCGGCGGCTTGGCGCTCATCTTTACCGGCGCCGTCGGCGAATATGGCTTCGGATTGCCGGCAAGCGAGGCCGCGGTGGCGCGCGTGCTCGAAGCTTTCGACTTCAGCGCCGGCGCCGCGGTCGAGTTTGATCTCTCGCCGCAGGCAGGCGCCGTCATCGATGCGATGCTGGCGAAGGGCTTTGCGTCTTCGCAACGAGGCCTTGGGATCCGCGTAGGCCACGATCCGATCGGCGCGATCGCGATGAACGCAAACGTGGCGCGGCCGTGGAGCGAGGAAGCGCCACACTTCGCCCGGCGATCAGCGGCGCTCGCCCGCGAGGGCTTCCGCGGCAAGCTCGCCGTTGCCGACGGCCGCATTATTCACAATGCCGGCGGCTCGGAAGCGCAGGAATTGGCCTTTGTGCTTGCCGTCGCGCTCGCCTATCTGCGCGCGCTCGAAGCCGGAGGCATCTCCCTCGATGTCGCGCGGCGCGTGATCTTCTTCCGCCTTTCGGCCGATGCAGATCAATTTCTCACCATCGCGAAATTCCGCGCGCTGCGAAAATTGTGGGCGCGGATCGAGGCCGCCTGCGGGCTTAGCCCCGAGCCGGCCTTCGTGTCCGCCGAAACCGCTTGGCGCATGATGGCGCGACGCGATCCGCACGTGAATATTCTGCGGGCGACGATTGCCGCCTTCGCGGCTGCGCTCGGCGGCGCCGACGCGATCACGGTCGTGCCGTTCACCGCCGCGCTCGGCTTGCCCGACCGCTTTGCACGCCGCATCGCACGCAATACGCAGCTCGTTCTTCTCGAGGAGTCCAATCTCGGCAAGGTTGGCGATCCGGCCACGGGCTCGGGTGCCGTCGAAGATTTGACCGACCAGCTTTGCCGAGCGGCGTGGAGTTTATTCCGCGCGATTGAAGCGGCCGGCGGTATCGCCGCCGCGCTCGCGAATGGTCTTGTTGAGCAAAAAGTCGCGGACATCCGCGCCAAACGCGCGGCCTCCATCGCGCGCCGGCAGGATGCGCTGACCGGCGTGAGCATATTTCCCAATCTTGCCGAAGCGGAAGCGAAGGTCGACTTGCCGATGCCGTCGCGGCCGTCGTCACCCGGCGGGCTGAACCCGATCCGGCTGGCGGAACCATTCGAGGCTTTGCGCGACGCCGCAGATGGTTTGCTCGCAGCCACCGGAACGCGGCCAAAGATTTTTCTGGCCGCGCTCGGCACGCAAGCTGAGTTCTCGCCGCGCGCCACCTTTGCCAAGAATTTCTTCGAGGCCGGCGGCATCGAAGCGGTCGGCGGCGAGACGATCGAGACTGCCGCCCTCGCGGGAACCTTTGAAGCATCAGGCGCCGCGCTCGCCTGCCTCTGCTCATCCGACAAGATCTATGAGAAAGACGCAGTGAGGGCTGCGCAAGCGCTCACGGCGGCCGGAGCGCGACACATCTATCTTGCGGGACGGCCGCGCGAACAGGAACCCGCTTTGAAGGCCGCCGGCGTGCAATCGTTCATTTACGAAGGCTGCGACGCCCTGGCGACACTGAGGAACACGTACGATATGCTTGGTGTCCACATCGGGTAATGAAATGACCCAAATCCCGGATTTTTCGCAGATTGATTTTGCCGATGTGCCGCCGGTCGCGGCAGCAGCCGAGGGTCCGGCCTGGCTGACGCCCGAAGGCATTCCGGTAGAGAGCGTCTACGCCGCCGACGCGCTCAAGGGCCTCGACGCGCTCGACACTTATCCCGGCATCGCGCCCTATCTGCGCGGCCCCTACCCCACCATGTATGTCACCCAGCCCTGGACGATCCGGCAATATGCCGGCTTCTCCACGGCCGAGGATTCCAATGCCTTCTATCGGCGCAATCTCGCCGCCGGGCAGAAAGGCCTGTCGATCGCCTTCGATCTCGCCACCCATCGCGGCTACGATTCCGATCATCCGCGCGTCGCCGGCGATGTCGGCATGGCGGGCGTGGCGATCGACTCGATCTACGACATGCGCACGCTGTTCGCCGGCATTCCGCTCGACCGGATGTCGGTGTCGATGACCATGAACGGCGCCGTGCTGCCGGTGCTCGCGCTCTATGTCGTTGCCGCCGAGGAGCAAGGCGTGCCGCCGGAAAAGCTCGCCGGCACCATCCAGAACGACATCCTCAAAGAGTTCATGGTGCGCAACACCTACATCTATCCGCCGAAGCCGTCGCTGCGCATCATCTCCGACATTTTCGCCTACACCTCGGCGCATATGCCGAAATTCAATTCGATCTCGATCTCCGGCTATCACATGCAGGAGGCCGGCGCGACCGCCGATCTCGAGCTCGCCTATACGCTCGCCGACGGCGTGGAGTATGTGCGCGCGGGCTTGGCTGCCTCGCTTGATGTCGATCGTTTCGCGCCGCGGCTTTCGTTCTTCTTCGGCATCGGCATGAACTTTTTCATGGAGGTGGCGAAGCTGCGCGCCGCGCGCGTGCTCTGGGCGAAGCTGATGAAGGAATTCAATCCGCGCGATGCCCGCTCGCTGTCGCTGCGCACCCACTGCCAGACCTCAGGCTGGTCGCTCTCCGCGCAGGATGTGTTCAACAACGTCGCGCGCACCTGCGTCGAGGCGATGGCGGCGACGCAAGGCGGCACGCAATCGCTGCACACCAACGCGCTCGACGAGGCGCTCGCCTTGCCGACGGACTTTTCCGCCCGCATCGCGCGCAATACGCAGATCGTCCTGCAGCGCGAGAGCGGCACCACGCGCATGATCGATCCCTGGGGCGGCTCTTATTATGTCGAGCGGCTGACGCATGATCTCGCGGCTCAGGCCTGGACGCATATCCGCGAGGTGGAAGAGCTCGGCGGCATGACGCGGGCGATCGAGGCCGCGCTGCCGAAGCTTCGCATCGAGGAGGCCGCCGCCCGCACGCAGGCGCGCATCGATTCCGGCGCCCAGGCGGTGATCGGCGTCAACAAATACCGCCCGCAGGACGAGGCGCCGATCGAAATCCTGAAAGTGGATAACGGCGCTGTGCGCCAGTTGCAGATCGACAAGCTCACGCGGCTCAAGCGCGAGCGCGATCCCCAGGCTGTCGCTGAGGCGCTCGCCGCACTCACCCGCAACGCCGCGGGCGGCAACGCCAACCTCCTGGCGCTGGCGATCGATGCCGCGCGCGCCAAGGCGACGGTCGGCGAGATATCAATGGCGCTGGAACAGGTTTTTGGCCGCCATCGGGCCGAGATCAAGTCGATCTCAGGCGTTTATCGGCGGGAGGTCGGCATGTCGGACACTGTCGAGCGGGTGCAGAAACGCGTTGCCGAATTCGAGGAGAATGAAGGCCGCCGGCCGCGCATCCTGGTCGCCAAGATCGGCCAGGATGGCCACGACCGCGGCCAGAAGGTGATCGCGTCCGCCTTCGCCGATATCGGTTTCGACGTCGATATCGGGCCGCTCTTCGCGACGCCGGCGGAAGCGGCACGCCAAGCGGTCGAGAACGACGTGCATATTCTCGGCATCTCTTCGCTCGCCGGCGCGCATCTGACGCTGGTGCCGGAGCTCAAGGCCGAGCTCGAAAAGCACGGCCGCCCGGACATCATGGTCGTGGTCGGCGGCGTTGTTCCGCCGCAGGATTACGATGCGCTCAAAGCCGCCGGCGCCGAGGCGATCTTTCCGCCCGGCACGGTGATCGCGGAAGCCGCCGAGTCGCTTCTCGACACGCTCAACCGGCGGCTCGGCCATACCCGCGTCGCGGCGGAATAGGCGTTACGAGGCTTTCGATCCGATTTGATCGGCGTCAAGGCCGAAAAGCCGTGTCCGGCGTTGATGGTGCATGCGCGACGGGGCCGCCGAATGCGGCGCGAGCGCCGCTTGAGGAGTTAGCTGTGAATAAACTCGCAATCCCCCACGACGCCATGATTTTCGTCGGTGATGGCCGCAAGGCCTTGTTCCTGCGAAACGACGGCGACGAAAAGTTTCCCAACCTGAAGACCGAGCAGGTCTTCGCCGAGGAAAACCCGCCGACTCACGAGCAAGGCACCGACCGGCCGGGCGTCGCCTTTGCGCATGCGGGATCGCACCGCCGCGCCAGCGTGGGCGACACCGACTGGCATCACCTCGAGGAGCATCGTTTCGTCGAACGCGTCGCCGCCGCGTTGGAAGACGTGGTGCGTAACCGCGGGGTGCGCGCCCTCGTCATTGCGGCGCCGCCGCGAACGCTGGCCGATTTGCGCCGGGCCTTTCATGCCGACGTGAAAAAGCGGATCGTCGCCGAAGTCGGCAAGGACCTGACCAACCATCCCGTTCGGGAGATCGAAACGCACCTTCTGGCATAGCGGCGCGAACCGCCGGCCGATCGTCTTATTGCACCGAGGCTTCCTGCGGAATTCCGGGACTTGCGGCGGGTGCAGCTACCGGCACGTTGTGCGGCCGTGCGCCGAGCGAACCGAGGAAGGAGCGGAACATCGTGTTGCTCTTGAGCGCATCGTGGCCCGCCGAAATGACCATCTCCACCTGCTCGGGCGGAAGCTTGAATGACGTCTCCACGGCGTTGAGCGCTGCCGCGCGCTGCGGATCCAGTTGATCGAAGGCGACGCGGCCCACGAAGATCTTCACATCGCGGCAATTCCACCCGGGCGGTGCGCCGTAGCGGTGACGATCGGCGGTCGAGAGCTTGCAACGCCAGTCGACCAGCGCTCCTTGCCAATCGCTCATGGTATTCTGGAACGACGAGTAGCTGCCGACCGCGCCGGATTCGGTTGCGGTATCGGAAGCGGCCGTGATCAGGTTGGCGCCGGAAGGGCCTTCCACGGTCTGCGACCATGTCCCCGACGGCGCGCGGCCGGCATCGACGACCACAAACAGCATTCGCCGCAATTTGACGGCCTCTTCCGGCTGCAGCGGGCCGTAGGGGGTGCTGGAGGCAAGCCGGGCGATCGTGAAGCCGGCGAGCCCGTAATTGTCCACGATCCCGCCGTCGAGCAGCTTCACATAGCGGACCTCGCCGGAGTGATAGCGGTACATGGCGTCGGCAAAGTTTCTGAGCAGCGGTGGAGCATTCGGGTCCCGCCGCACGCGGTGCACCCAATCGGGCAATGGCACCGCGCAGCCGCCGGGGTAGCCCTGAATGACCACCGGCGCGAAGACCACCGGCACGGCTGCGGATGCAGCCACCGCCATCGAAATCGGATAATTGGCAAGATCGCTGCACAACGCGCCGAACAGAACGCGGCCGAACACAAACGGCGTGCGGTCGTAGATATCCGAGGCATTGATCCAGATATACGGTCGCCGCTGATACAAGAGAGTCTTGAAGGTCGCGTGTTCGAACAGATTGTCGTCGAGCCATTTCGGGAACAGGTTCGGGTCGTTGATGCCGCCCTGCAGCCCCTTCGCGATGCTCAACAGATTGAGATTCATCTGCAGATTTTCTTCGGCGTTGCGCAGAAGAAAACGCTGCTTGAAGTCGGCGAGCGCCGCGCGCTTCTTCAGGCCGTAATAGGCGGCAAGCACCGAGCCGCCGGAAACGCCGGTGACGAAATCGATGCGATTGAGCAGCGAGGTCGAGCGGCCGGGGGTCGGCGTCTCGTCGAATGCGGTCAGAACGCCGTAGGAGAAGGCCGCCGCGCGGGTTCCGCCGCCGGAGAATGAGAGCGCGACGACCGTATCGTCGTAATAGGTCTCGACCCCGCTGCCGAGTTCCGCCGAGGGCGCGGTGCCTTGAAGGAGTGGCTGGTTAATGGGGTCGTTATGGATAACCTGGGCGCAAGCCACCAACAGGGCTGAACACGCAATGACGCGCCCTGCGTTACTGAAACGCTGCAACAACCGCCCCGCCACCATTAACCTCGTTTATCCGCGCTTCCCTCCGGCTGCGTCAAGCAAGCGCGGCCCCCGCCCAAGGCGGTTTTGCTTTGAGGTTAATGGCGTTGCGGGCGCAATTTACGGCCGTTTGGCGGCATCATTCCGCTCGCCGGACGCCCAAGGGGTGAGTCGCCGGGCCGCAATCGGGCGGAGAATGGCCAAGCGTCAGGGCGACAACATGCGGGTCGGCCAATTCCCCTCGTCGCTTCAATGCCCTAAGGCTAAGCGGCCCGCGACCGGCGGCAAGACCCCTGATTTTCCGGCCTGTTTCACTCAGAATCGGCCGGAAAAGCCCGTCATTACGTGACGGATCGGTGACTGAGCGACGGGCTTTGGAGTTCCGGGAGGGCGTGGCTCCGGCTATCGGCGACGATAGGAGGGACTGGCTCGGGCTCCATCTGCGGCGCCTCACCGAGGGAAAACGGGGATCGGCCCATCCGGGAGCCTTCCGAATCTGATTGGGATATCCGATACTTGTGCATCCTCCTCGCGATTCTTCCCCACTATCCCCACATTTAGTAGTTGATTCAGATTCTCGTACTAAGTCTTGACGCGCGCGACCGGCTTGGCCTAGCCTTTCAAAGTTCGGCGCGCGCGTAACGAAGTCCGCCGGGCTCTCCAAAAAGGGGTTTGCGGGACGGCAGCGCGCTGCCCATCAGCGCGAGGCAGGAGTTTTGTCGCCTCGAGAGACCTGAACGTGAGAGATCTGGACGTGGCGCAACGAGTTTCCGGCGCAACCGGAACCGCTGCAGGGGTCGGCGCAGAGTGACGGGGGTGAGGTCGGGCGCGGCGGAGTTTGCTTTGCCGCGTCGCGGGTAACGTGTCGGCATCTTATATATTGAGCGGGTGTGCTTCCGCAGGATGCCGGCGTCAAAAGAGAACTGAAAAGGGGCAGAGAATGCGGATCGAGCGGCGCTACACCAAAGAGGGACAGTCACCATACGCGGACATCGCTTTCCGCCTCACCGTGAGCGAAATCCGCAATCCGGACGGCTCCGTGGTCTTCCACGCCGACAACGTCGAAGTGCCCGAGCAATGGTCGCAGGTCGCCTCCGACGTGCTCGCGCAAAAATATTTCCGCAAGGCTGGCGTGCCCGCTCGCCTCAAGAAGGTCGAGGAGGAGACCATTCCCTCCTGGCTGTGGCGCAGCGTCGCCGACGAGGAAGCGCTCGCCGAACTGCCGGAGAAGGAACGCTTTGTCGGCGAGACCTCGTGCAAGCAGGTCTTCGACCGGCTCGCCGGCACCTGGACCTATTGGGGCTGGAAGGGTGGCTACTTTTCCTCCGAGGCTGACGCGCAAGCCTTCTTCGATGAGCATCGCTACATGCTCGCGATGCAGATGGTGGCGCCCAACTCGCCGCAATGGTTCAATACCGGCCTGCATTGGGCCTATGGCATCGACGGGCCGAGCCAGGGCCATTTCTACGTCGATTTCAAAACCGGCAAGCTCGTCCAGTCGGCCACCGCCTACGAGCATCCGCAGCCGCATGCCTGCTTCATCCAGTCGATCTCCGACGACCTCGTCAACGAGGGCGGCATCATGGATCTCTGGGTGCGCGAGGCGCGGCTGTTCAAGTACGGCTCCGGCACCGGCACGAATTTTTCCAAGCTGCGCGGCGAAGGCGAGAAGCTTTCCGGCGGCGGCAAGTCGTCCGGCCTGATGAGCTTTCTCAAGATCGGCGACCGCGCCGCAGGCGCCATCAAATCGGGCGGCACCACGCGCCGCGCGGCGAAGATGGTCATCCTCGATGCCGACCATCCCGACGTCGAGCAATTCATCGACTGGAAAGTGAAGGAAGAGCAGAAGGTCGCCAACCTCGTCACCGGCTCGAAGATCAACCAGCGGCATCTGCGCGCGATCCTCAAAGCGTGCGTGAATTGCGCAGGCTCGGGCGACGATTGCTTCGATCCGGAAAAGAATCCCGTGCTGCGCCGTGAGATCAAGGCGGCGCGCAAGAATCATGTGCCCGACAATTACATCCGGCGCGTGATCCAGTTCGCCAAGCAGGGCTATAAGGACATCGAATTTCCGGTCTATGACACCGACTGGGATTCGGAGGCCTATCTCACGGTCTCCGGCCAGAATTCCAACAACACCGTGCGGGTCACCGACGAATTCCTCAAAGCGGTCGAGGCCGACCGCGACTGGGACCTGTTCTGGCGCACCAAGCCCGGAAAAATCGCCAAGACCGTGAAGGCGCGCGAGCTGTGGGAGAAGATCGGCCATGCCGCCTGGGCGAGCGCCGATCCCGGCCTGCAATTCCACACCACCATCAACGACTGGCACACCTGCGCGGCGTCGGGGCCGATCCTCGCCTCCAATCCGTGCTCGGAATACATGTTCCTCGACGACACGGCCTGCAATCTCGCCTCGTTGAACCTGCTGTCGTTCCATGCCCCCACCCCACCCTCCCCCGCAAGCGGGGGAGGGTTAGGGAGGGGGCTCTACGACATCGAAGGCTACGAGCATGCGGTGCGGCTCTGGACCATCGTGCTCGAAATCTCGGTGCTGATGGCGCAGTTCCCCTCGCGCGAGATCGCGCAGCGTTCCTATGACTTCCGCACCCTGGGCTTGGGCTACGCCAATGTCGGCGGGCTTCTGATGTCGTCCGGCATTCCCTATGATTCCGAAGCCGGCCGCGCCATCTGCGCCGCGCTCTCGGCGATCATGACCGGCATCTGCTACGCAACGTCTGCGGAAATGGCGGCGGAGCTTGGCCCCTTCCCGCGCTTTGCCGAAAACCGCGAAGTGATGCTGCGGGTGATCCGCAATCATCGCCGCGCCGCGAACGGCCAGCGCTCGGGCTATGAGCAGATGACCACCCCGCCGGTGCCGCTCGATCACGCCGCCCTCCCCGATCAGAAACTGGCGGCGCATGCCAAGACCGCCTGGGACCGCGCGCTCACGCTCGGCGAAGCGCACGGCTATCGCAACGCGCAGGCGACGGTCGTGGCGCCGACCGGCACGATCGGCCTGGTGATGGACTGCGACACCACCGGCATCGAGCCCGACTTCGCGCTGGTGAAGTTCAAGAAGCTCGCCGGCGGCGGCTATTTCAAGATCATCAACCGCGCGGTGCCGGAGGCTCTGCGCGTGCTCGGCTACAGCGAGAGCCAGATCGCCGAGATCATCGCCTATGCCGTCGGCCATGGTTCGGGGGGCAGTGGCTCGCTCGGCCAGGCGCCGGCGATCAATCACGGCACGCTCAAGGCCAAAGGCTTCACGCCGGAGGCGATCGAGAAGGTGGAAAAGGCGCTGCCGACCGCCTTCGACATCAAGTTCGTTTTCAACAAATGGACGCTGGGCGCCGAACTCTTGCGCGACGAGCTTGGCGTCGATCTGGAAGACCTCGCCGCGCCGAACTTCGATCTTCTCTCCTGGCTCGGCTTCACCAAGCGCGAGATCGAGGCGGCCAATATCCATGTCTGCGGCGCCATGACGGTCGAAGGCGCGCCGCACCTGAAGTCCGAGCATTATGCCGTGTTCGACTGCGCCAATCCGTGCGGCCGCACCGGCAAGCGCTACCTCTCGGTCGACAGCCACATCCGCATGCTGGCGGCGGCGCAGCCCTTCATCTCCGGCGCCATCTCCAAGACCATCAACATGCCGAACGAGGCGACGGTCGAGCATTGCAAGGAGGCGTATCTGCTCTCCTGGAGGCTCGGGCTCAAGGCCAATGCGCTCTATCGCGACGGCTCGAAGCTCTCGCAGCCGCTGCAGAGCCAGCTCATCGCCGACGAGGAAGAGGACGACGACGTCATCGAGGCGTTCCTCGAAAAGCCGGCCGCCGCCCGCGCCGCGGGACTTGCGGAAAAGGTGGTCGAGAAAGTCGTCGAGCGCATCGTGATCATGCGCGAACGCGAGCGCATGCCCGACCGCCGCAAGGGCTACACGCAGAAGGCCGTAGTCGGCGGACATAAAGTGTATCTGCGCACCGGCGAGTACGACGACGGCCGCATCGGCGAGATTTTCATCGACATGCACAAGGAGGGCGCGGCGCTGCGCTCGCTGCTCAACAACTTCGCCATCGCGGTGTCGCTCGGCCTGCAATACGGCGTGCCGCTCGACGAATATGTCGACGCCTTCACCTTCACCCGCTTCGAGCCGTCCGGCCCGGTGCAGGGCAACGACTCGATCAAATACGCCACCTCGATCCTCGACTATGTGTTCCGCGAGCTGGCGGTGAGCTATCTGGAGCGCTTCGACCTCGCCCACGTCGATCCGAGCGGCGAAGGATTCGACGCGCTCGGCAAGGGCGTCGAGGAAGGCAAGCCCACCGAGACGCGCTACGTGTCGAAGGGGCTGACCCGCTCGCGCACCGACCGGCTGAAAGTGATGCAGGGCGGCCAGGGAAGTGTCGACCGCGACGCCGCTTTACCCTCCCCTGCCGGGGGAGGGTCGGCTGCCGAAGGCGGCCGTGGTGGGGTGACGTCCAACGTCACCGCCTTCACCTCTTCCAACGCCCGCGCGGAAACCGCCGGCAGCGCCGCGCTCAAGTCCGAGCCCGAGCAGAAACTCTCGCCGGCGCAGGCGCTCGAGCATCTCGCCTGGAGCGATGCGCGCGCGCACGCCAAGCAGGCCGCGGCGGAGAAACGCGCCGAAGCCCGCGCCAAAGGCTACGAAGGCGAAGCCTGCGGCGAGTGCGGCAACTTCACTCTGGTGCGCAACGGCACCTGCATGAAGTGCGATACGTGCGGATCAACGACGGGGTGTAGCTAAAAAGTTGTGGGCGGCCGAAAGGCCGCCCTTTACTTGAGGGAACAAATCGAGTACGCGACTATCAAATAGGTATTCTTGGAGGGGCTTATGTCGAAACAACCAGGGTTGGATGGACGCCACCGCAATGAGGACGGAGAGATCCATCAGAAGATGGGGACACAAAGATCGGCACCTTGCGCGAAACCTACGGGGATGATTTTGCGAAAGGCCGTCGCAGCGACATGAAACTTGAAAATCTTCTCAAAGAGACGGGCGCCAAGTCGCTCAGCGATTTTCGCAAGAACTACGACAAATAGTTTGCGGACCCCAACGGCCTAGGAGGACGCCGTGAGACTCAAGTCAGTTCATGTACGCATGTTTAGAAACATCCTGGATTCGACAGAAGTTAAAATTGATAACAAGGTCACTTGCCTAGTTGGCAAAAATAAGTCCGGTAAAAGTGCATTTCTGCACGCACTTTGGCGAACTCAGGCCAGCCCGTAGAACCCCAAAATTCTCTATCCCGGACCACTATCCAGCGTGGCTTGAAAAACGACACCGCAATGAAGGCAAGAATCTCGATGAGGTAACTCCGATCGAGGCCCATCTTGAATGGGAGTCAGCCGACGTAAAGGTCATCGAAGAAAGATTTGGGGCTGGTGTCGTGAAGGCCGGTGACGCTCTACGACTATACAAAACCTACGACAACAATTTTCGGTGGCACAGCGGCTGCGACGAACAACAAGCGGTAAGAAATTTTGTTGAGAGACAACAGCTGCCAAGTTCTGAAACAAATACCTATTCTGAGGTCGAGGATTTCGCCTCGCTAGCCGCGAAGCTCGCTGATGATGCTGCACGACACACTGAATCCCCAGACGTACTAGCCGGCATAACGAATGCGCAGGCGGCCCTAAAAACTTTGCTCGGGAAGCAGGGAACGTTTGGAACCGCCACTTGGGAGCTGGCGACCACCCGCCTGCCCGAATTACTTTATTTTGCGGACTACAGCAAATTACCATACAGCGTGAAAATTTCTCGCGTGCTAAAAGAGGACGACCTCGACGAGTCGGAAGCGACCGCACGCGCCTTGCTCAATTTGGGCGGCACCGAAGATCAATATATGTTGAACCCCGACTATGAGCGGCGGAAACGCGAGCTTGAGAATGTTGCAAACGTTCTAACGGATGATGTTAAGAAGTACTGGAGCCAAAATAACGAACTCCGAGTACAGCCTGACATTACTCAACGTACCGAGCAACGCAATACAGGGCAGCACTCGGTTCTTGATGAGCTAAAAATTCGAATTTGGGACAATCGCCACTCGCTGTCACTGCCCTTCACAGAGCATTCAGCCGGATTTCAGTGGTTCTTCTCCTTCCTAGCGGCATTCTCTGTTTATGAGCACGGCGATCCTCCGGTAGTAATTTTGTTAGATGAACCAGCGGTCGGATTGCACGCGAAGGCCCAAGCCGACTTTCTGCGTTTCATAGAGGAGCGTCTGACTAGACGCTGCCAAGTCATTTACACGACGCACTCGCCCTTCATCGAGAGTGCAACCGGGGAGCTGGAACGTGTGCAACTCGTCGAAGACCACGGCACTGAAGATGGAGCGCGATCGTAGCGATGTACTGACCCGTGACCGCGACACGCTATTTCCGTTACAGGGGGCGCTCGGGTACGATTTAGTGCAGCACCTTTTCGTGTCGGAAAATAACTTGGTCGTTGAGGGTACGTCTGACTACGCATATTTAAAGGTGATGTCAGACTATTTTGGCCTCTAAGAGCCAATCCAAAACTTCTTGAGTCGAATGAATCAGATGTGATTCCTTACCAGGCGCTTGATTCTCCTGGGGAGCGCCCGATGTGGAAACCTGAACACCGCCGTGCCGCC
>CAWHPH010000037.1:0-97174 GCA_963831135.1 uncultured Alphaproteobacteria bacterium | reverse complement strand
CGACCGCACTGGGATTTACAACGTCGACGGGGCGTTCCTCGCCGGTGGCATGCGCGTCGGCTACTATCCGCACGGCTACTCGGTGAGCCGCAATCTGACGTCGGATATTGAGACGGGTCTGGGCAAGTGGAGCGCGCCACAGATCGTGCGAGCGCTGCGCGACGGCCAAGCCCCGGACCGGGCGCTCAATCCGTTCGCGATGTTGTGGGCCAATTTCCACAACTTCACCGACGACGATGCGTCTGCCATCGCGACCTTCCTTAAGACCGGATCGCGGCCAGTGCATAACCCCATCCCGCCGAAGCTGAGCTATGGGCTC
Source organism: uncultured Alphaproteobacteria bacterium (assembly GCA_963831135.1). Classification (GTDB taxonomy): domain Bacteria; phylum Pseudomonadota; class Alphaproteobacteria; order Rhizobiales; family Xanthobacteraceae; genus BOG-931. The sequence goes on along the minus strand of CAWHPH010000037.1, from coordinate 96,855 downwards.
GTGGAAACCATTGCAATGAAGTTCACGCGCCCGCTGCCGGCAACCACTCCGAAGGAGTTGACCTATGCCGATGGCAACTTCGCCATCGACTCCGCGAGGGGCTCGCCGGAGCGCATTCAAACTTTGCTCGTCGATGCGCAGTGGATAGTGCTAGCACTAGGACTCATTCTGTTTGTACGCGCCGGCCCGCGTCCCAGGATATTGTCAGTGATTGGGGGTGTGCTGGCGCTCACGGTCGGCGGCGCACTCGTTTACGTATTGTCGCAGTGGCCAAGCATCCGCAACATGCCGCCCGACCCCCTCGTGAAGGCTGTGAACCTTGGCGATGTCAAGCCGGATACTCACAATATGCCCGTCGAGAGCGCACGCATGATTGAGCGCGGCCACTACTTGTATTCAGTGAGCTGCACCATCTGTCACGGCACTGACGGCGGCGGCGGAACGTCGATCAGTTGGAAGCCGTTCGGTACGTTGTGGACGCGCAACATCACCGCGCATCCCCAAGCCGGCGTCGGCGCCTGGACAGACGCAGAATTGAAGCGCGCGATTCGCAGCGGCGTTAGCCGAGACGGTAGGCAACTTCACTGGCAGGGCATGACCTGGGACCAGTTTTCCAACCTCGACGAGGAGGATTTGCGCGCGATCGTCGCATACGTGAGGTTGTTACCGCCGGTAAACCGCACAGTGCCTATCGCGCGTCTGCCAGCGGCGAATGACTGCGAGACGTACACTTTTTACTTAGAGAGGAGTGACCAGCCTGGGTGCCGCTGAACCCATCCGGGGATTCCGACCTCCTATGATCGTTCGTTCAGAAACCTTCCATGGCACGTCGTGGAGCACAAACCGAGATATCGGCTTTCGCCAAGTGAGGTTGAATCGAATTCGGCGCTCGCTGGAGAATCTCATGATAGTCATCGCAGGACCGCTCGCTGTTTGCTGCAAAGCAAAATGGCGCGATTGGCCCTTAGCGACAGACATGTGCGGCAACAAAATGTCGGTTTGTGAGGCGAGAGCGGAAGTGGCTGACGCACGCTCAAACCGACGTTGAAGACCCGAACCGAACACTTTATGAAACCCGTTACATATTCGCGGCCGCCAAGTATCTGCGCCGGCGGACGCAAGGACAATGACAACTGCTGGAAATGCTGAGAGAAACTATTCAGGCGCGCTTGGCCACCTCCGCCCCATAGCGTGCCCGTGCGTCTTCCACGGCTTGCGACTGCGCTGCCGCGAGGTCCTCGCGGACTTCCTTGGCGCGGCGCGCGGCATCGAGCGTGGGCTGCGCGTGGCCCTGGAACTGCGGCATCACTTCGCGTGCGATCAGTTCATAGCTGCGTAGTGTGGCCAGCGGGTTCGCCCAGTTGTGCGCCAGCATGAGATAGGCGCCGAATCCGCCGTTGGATTGCTGCCACAGCCGCTCGATCTGCGCCGCGCACGCCTCTGGCGTACCGATGGCGCCGAGGCCGGAGCCGTTGATGAACTCGATCATTTCGCCCACCGAATTGCCGACCACCGCCATTTGCGGGAACGCGGCAACCTGCTGGAAGTAGCGGAACCAGTGCTCGATGCCGTACTCCACGTCGCGATACGCCTGATCCTTGGTCTCCGCTACGTGGCACAGGCCCACAAGCCGCCACTTGCTACGATCGGCGGTTTTGCCATGCGCTTTTGCCTCGGCCGTCAGCACATCCCAATGTAGCGCTAGCGCATCGAAGCCGGCTGCAGTGGTTGCGCCCACCGACAGCATGCCTAGGCCATGCCGACCGGCGAGCTTTGCGCCCGTGGGCGAGGCGACGGCCGCGACGGCGACGTCGAACACCGGGTTGGAATACGGCCGCAGATGCAGCCGCGCTTCGCGCAAGTCCCAGCGCTCATTCTTGAACGTGACGGGCTCGTCGCCAGCGAGCAGCTTGGTGATGATGCTGACCCCGTCTTCCAGCAATCCGCGCGTCTGGCTCTGCTGCAGTCCGATCATTATGCCGTCGGTTGGCAGCGAGCCCGGGCCGAGGCCGAGCATCACCCGCCCGCGCGTCAGATGGTCGAGCAGCACGATGCGCTCCGCCACCCACAGCGGATTGTGGTACGAGACGCTCACGACGCCGGTGCCAAGCCTGATGTGCCGGGTGCGCTCGGCTGCGGTGGCCATCATGATTTCCGGCGAGGCGGAAAGCTCGGTGCCGGCGGAGTGGTGTTCGCCGAGCCACGCCTCGTCGTAGCCGCAGCGGTCGAGCCATTGGATCAGCTCGAGATCGCTTTGCAGGGCCAGCGTCGGATTGATGCCGGGCTTGTGGAACGGCGCGAGAAAAATGCCGAAGCGTAGGCGTTGGCTCATGGGCAGTCCTCCGCTTGTTATGGAGGCCCGTTCGGCCTCCTTGCCGGGCAAGTTAGCACATTGATCCGACATTCCCCCCGGAAATCGAGAAGTCTGGCGCAATAGGTAAAGCGACCCGCCGATATTTTCTAAATGCAAACTGTCAAGAGTGGCACACGCGTTATTTGGTTCATGTCTGCCATTGAGGGATTATTGGGCTCATTGCGGATAAACCGCTACGTCGCACTTTGACCCAACGCGATAGACGATGCGCGGCAAAAGGCGGCAAGAAAAATGTCGCCTTATGAGGCGAGAGCAGAAGTCACTGACCCACGCCTGAAACGACGTACATGACCCGGAGCGGACGTGGCGGACAGCCAGGGTGTGATGTGTTAGATCTAGCGCGACCGATTTTACCCGTTGAGTGTGTCAAATATCGCTGATACCGAGCAAAGTCAGAAAAGAAATTGATCGCAGGTTTACGCAAAAGAGGAACTCGATACGCCGCGAAGGAGGCTGGGCGGCGGAATGTTCGTCCCATGTGAAGTTCGAAGCCACGCATCCGTCCCTACAAAAGCCCGACTGGCGGCTGGGGTGCGCTGGAAGCGACCAGCAAGGCGTTCGCTGAGCAGGAAATCGGGTTTCGGGGCAACGCCAAGCTGAAGCTCAAGTTACGGCCTCAAGACAACCTTTGAAGGAGAGAGTGCTATGACTTACACAGTCGGCAGCTATCTTGCGAAGCGTCTCCAGCAAATCGGACTAAAGCACCATTTTGCCGTCGCCGGTGACTTTAATCTCGTGCTGCTCGACCAGTTGCTGACCATCAAGGAACTCGAGCAAGTCTATTGCTGCAATGAGCTGAACTGTGGCTATAGCGCTGAGGGCTACGCACGCGCGTGTGGGGCGGCCGCTGCCGTAGTCACGTTCAGCGTCGGCGGGCTTTCCGCCATTAACGCGATCGGTGGCGCCTATGCCGAGAATCTACCGGTCATCCTGGTGTCGGGCGCGCCCAACAGCAACGACCGCGCGACAGAGCATCTGATACATCATACGCTCGCGACGCACGATTGGTCGTACCAGTTCGAAATCGCCAAGAAGCTCACATGTGCAGCGGTCTCAATCACGTCCGCTACCGAGGCGCCTCACCAAATCGACCGCGCGATCCGCAACGCGCTGCGCGAGAAGAAGCCGGCCTATATCGAAATCGCATGCAACGTTGCGTCGGCTCCTTGTGCCGCGCCCGGCCCGATCAGCGCGATCCTTGGCGAGGAGCCAAGCGACCCCGAGACGTTGCGTGCAGCCATTGCTGCTGCTGCTGAATTTCTGCAGGCCAAGCAGAAACCAATTCTGCTGATCGGTAGCAAGCTGCGGGCGGCGGGCGCGGAAAAGCAGGCGATCGAATTGGCCGAGGCACTCGGTTCTGCCGTCACCGTTATGGCCGCCGCGAAGAGCTTCTTTCCGGAGGATCATCCCCAATTCGCAGGCGTCTACTGGGGCGAGGTCAGTGCTCCGGGCGCACGCGAGATTTTCGACTGGGCGGACAGCGTAGTCTGCATCGGCACTATTTTTAACGACTACTCGACCGTCGGCTGGACTGCGATGCCGAGCGGCGCAGGCGTGCTGACGGCGGATCAGCACCGAGTCTATCTGGAGGGGCACGACTTTGGTCGCATCCATTTGCGGGACTTCCTTTCGGGCCTAGCCCGCGAAGTGCAGAAGCGCCCCGCCACTATGGTCGAGTATCAGCGCATCCGCCTGCAGCCGCGGCCCCAAGAACCGGCAAAGTTAGACACGAAGCTGAAGCGCACCGAAATTTTCCGCCAGGTTCAGGCCCTCATTAACGCCGATACCACCGTGATCGCCGAGACAGGCGATTCCTGGTTCAACGGCATGGCACTGAGACTGCCGGGCGGGGCGCGCTTCGAGATCGAGATGCAGTGGGGCTCCATCGGATGGGCCGTGCCCGCCACGTTCGGCTACGCGGTTGGCGCGTCGAGCCGGCGCACTATCGCCTTGATTGGGGACGGCTCATTTCAGCTGACCGCGCAAGAGGTAGCTCAGATGATCCGGCGGAAACTGCCGGTGATCATCTTTCTTATCAACAATCACGGATACACGATCGAGGTCGAGATCCATGACGGCCCCTACAACAATATTAAGAACTGGGACTATGCCGGGTTGATACAGGCGTTCAACGCCCAGGACGGTCATGGCCGCGGCTTGCGCGCGACCAATATTGGAGAGCTGGAGGAGGCCATCAAAGTGGCAGTCGCGAACCGTGACGGGCCAACCCTGATCGAATGCGTCATCGATCGTGACGATTGCTCGGCCGACCTGATTTCATGGGGGCGCCAGGTAGCAATCGCTAACGCACGGCCACCACGGCCGCAATAGGCGGTGCAGGAATAGCCGCACGAGCGCGGTGTGGCGGTCAGCAGCAGCCTGATCCCATGTCGCCTTCTGGCCCGACATGACCAGTTTCTCATTAGGACCTGACGTCAGCTTTCGGGGGCGAAGCGGAAGTGGGCCGGGCGGCAGAGCCCGCTGCCTCGGTCGAAAATAACCCATAGCGCCATTTTAGAGGCAAAGAGATCGCACTTGATAAACCACCCTCTATGGGTTGGGCCTACGGCATAGGCTTACAACTGCGGAGGGATGGGATCGCGAAGAGCCTGGCTGAGAAGGCTCATAGGCAAAGACAACATCATGAACATCATGGCTGCCAAGAACGTCTCATGCCGAGTGCCCGGAGAAGCTATGGAAAATGCGAGGAGCCCTATTCCGCCCATCACAAACACAATGGCGCCAAACGCTGCTGATCTTCTGATAGAACGCCAATTCTTCCGTCGCGCTTGTTCTTGCTCGCGAAAACTCTTGAGTTCATCTTCGATCTCTTGTTGCGTCATAGTGTTTTCCTCCGATCTCCGTTACGTGCACCGCAAGTCGGCGAGTTGGGATTTCGAACTGTACCGCTACCAGTAGCACCATTCAGACAAACCCTAAGGCAACCTTCCAAGGGGGCATCGGGCCATGTCGCTTGGTGGCCCTTCGCTGCCGTGCCGAACTATCAAACGAATGTCTGGTCTTGGGGGTGAATCGGACATAACGCGGACATCGTGAAAGTGATGCGATTGACCCAAAGGCGACTTTGTGTCTTTGAAGCGGAACGGAGCAACGAGCAAGTTTCTATGTTGCGCGGCCCCATACCTGGGCGAGCGTGTACATCGTGAATGCGGTTCCAGGTTTCGCGAGATGCTGGCGGCACTCCTTCAAAGCGGTGGCAAGATCGCTCTCATTGAGGAGATCGAGCTTGAGGATTGCCGGTCGCAGTGATTCGACTGTCGATGGTAGATAATCGACCATCGGATCGGTCGAGCGAACGCCCAGCAAGGCGGTCCGGTATTGCACATCGCAGAGGCCTGCCTGCTGCACCAAGAAATATAGCTTTCTTGCCAGTTCGAGATCGGCGCCAACCCCTTTGAATGCGGCCATCAGCGCAGATTTTAGCCGGTCCCACGCCGGATGCGGCGGATAACAGTTCAACGTCGATCCATCCGGTTCCTGGAGCGCGACGAGGCCTCCCGGTCGCACCAGACGGATCGCCTCCTTGAGTAGCCGCTCAGGATTTCCTGCCGTACTTGCGACAAAGCGCATGTGGACTAAGTCAAAGGTGCCGGCAGGTAAGTCCGACCCATAGGCGTCGCCGAGCTGAAATTCTACATTGCTCGGCGCTTTTCGGCGCGCATGCTCCAGAAACTCTTCGTCCATATCGAGCCCGATCACTCGGCCAGCAGGTCCTACGCGAGGACCAAGAAGGTCGGTAATGCCGCCCGGTCCACAGCCAATATCGAGACAGTTCCAACCCCGCATTGGTCCGAACCGTTCCAGCATTGCGAGGGCGTCGGGTGCCATGGCTCTAGACTGAACATGAAGGCGCGCTATTTCGCCTGTGCGATGCTCGATCGGGTAATTTCCTGAGAACGTCGCCCATACAACTGTCCCCTCAGAGCCGACTAGATCAATGCTGCCGATCGGGCGATACAAACTTAGAAGAGAGCTTATTTTTTTGTTCGGCGCTTAGATTTAGGTCGAGGTCGTCGATCTGCGGCGGCGCCCGGCCGGTTGCGGGCGCAATTGACCCTTCGCGTCCGCTGCTGCAGATGCCGCCAAATCTCTGCGATCAAAGCTCAAGCGAAAGTACCGCGCCCCATTCCGACTGACGAGATTGACCCGGAGCAGACCTGGCGACCCTAAGCGCCCGAGTCGAGTTTGAATTGGGCGATGCAGCGGCTCTTTGTCTCACCGCTTGACGAGGACCTCGCCGAGCCGCGCCGCGTGTGGAACAATTTACGCGATCGACAGGTGTCCTGGGCGGATCAATTGAAATGGGCGGTGCATTCCGCGCCGAGCGCACTTCGCATTCTCAATTTCTTTCGCCATATTTGTCTTAAGATGTCAAATTCCGTCTGACTGAACTAAAGGGTGCAAGTCGCAGCGAAACAGCGACACCCAAAGGGAGAGCACGATGTCCAAGGATCTTATCGGCCGCCCTGTGCGGCGCCGAACGTTGCTTAAGGCTGGTCTTGCGATCGGCGCCATGCAGGTCGCGAGCCCATTCCTGGTGAAGGCCTTCGGTGAGGAGCCGGTCAAGATGGGGCTCAACGATCCGTTCACCGGCACGTATGCCCAGTTCGGCAAGAACGAACAGATCGGATGCCAATTGGCAATCGACCAGATCAATGCCAAAGGCGGCATTCTCGGCCGCGAGGTCCAGCTCCTCTCCGAGGATTCGACCAGCACAGACACCGGAACCGCGGTGCAGAAGGCACATAAGCTGATCGATCGCGACAAGGTCAATTTTCTGCTGGGCAACGTCAACTCGGCGATGGCTTTGGCAACCGGCGAGGTGTCGAATCAGGCCGGCATCCTCCACATCGTCACCGGCGGCCACACCGATGCGGTCACCGGCACGGATTGCCATTGGAACGTATTCCGCGTCTGCAACACCACGCGCATGGAAACCAATTCGGTTTCGAAGACGCTGTTCGATAAGTACGGCAAGCGATGGTACTTCATCACCCCTGACTACGCTTTCGGCCACACGTTGCAGCAGGGCTTCGAGGCGTCGCTCAAACAGTTCGGCGGCACTGAGGTCGGTGCCTCGCTAACGCCGCTTGGCACCAACGACTTTTCGTCATACCTGATCAAGGCGCAGGCGGCGAATCCTGAAGTCATCATTTTCCTGGTGGCTGGGCAAGACGCAGTCAATGCGTTGAAACAAGCGGTGCAGTTCGGCCTCAACAAAAAATATCACATTGCCGGTGCCCAGCAGGAGCTGGAGGTTCTTGAAGGCCTGCCGCCCGAGGCGCGGATCGGCACCTGGGTGTTTGAATGGTACTGGAAGCAGCCTAACGTTCCGCACATCGGGGAGTTCATCGCCGATATCCGCAAGCTCAACGGCGGCAAAGTGCCGACGGCGCGGCATTGGTTCGGCTACGTTTCGGCCTGGACGTGCGCACACGCCGCCAACGGCTCGAAGTCGCTCGATGCAGCCAAGATGGCGAGGTTCCTGCAAAACTGGAGGTTGCCGCCGGAAGTCGCGCTGATGCCGAATGAGCCGTTCTACCGCGAAGGCGACAATCAGCTCATGCCGACGCTCTATGTCGGCCATGCGCAAGAGCAGGGCAAGGACGGCCCCGAGGATCTCTTCGCCATCGACAACGAGGTGAAGGGCGTCGATGCAGCGCTGCCGGTCGCCGAGACCGGATGCAAGATGAAGTGGCCGGCCTGAAGCGCGGGATCGATGCCGGGCGCGGCCGGAATTGCCGCGCTCGGCGGTCCCTTCAGCAAAAAGTCTTCGGCGGTCCCTTCAGCAAAAAAGGTCTAATGATGTGGACCGTCGCACGGTATGGCGGCATTCTGATCTCGATCTATCGTATGTTCGGCTGATCGACCCGGCCGGCGTGAAACCAGCCTGCTTATGACCCAGCTTGTTCTTTATAATGTCTTCAACGGCCTCATTATCGGGGCGTTCTATGCCCTGATGGCGCTTGGCCTGTCGCTTATTTTGAATCTTTCGGGAGTCATCAACTTCGCGCACGGCGGGTTTTTGGCGGTCGGCGCCTATCTCGCGTTCGCGCTGGTTCCTTATGTCGGCTTCTGGGGCGCGTTGGTGCTATCTCCAATCCTGACCGCTGTTTTTGGACTGGTCATCGAGCGCGTTTTGATCCGCCGGCTTTACGGCCGCGATCCGCTGTATAGCTTACTCTTGACCTTCGGCCTGGCGTTCATGCTCGAGGATGGCACGCGCTTCATCTGGGGCCCGCAGACTCTGCCATTCTCGATCCCAGCCTGGTTATCGAGCCCGCTCAGCGACGAATTCTTTTTCCTCACCGGGTACCGGCTGTTCATGGTGCTTTTGGTCTCCGTGACGGTGATCGCGCTGTTCGTGCTCCTGAACTACACGCGGCTCGGCGTGCGCATTCGCGCCGGCACGCTCGATCTCGAGACGGTCTCGGTGCTTGGCGTCAACGTGCGCCTACTGCGCAGCCTCAACTTTGGGCTGGGAATCTATCTCGCCGGGCTCGCCGGCGTGCTCGCCGCCGGCATGCTGGGGCTGCAACCCACTATCGGCAGCGATCTGATCATGCCGAGTTTTGTGGCCATCATTATCGGCGGCCTCGGCAGCTTACCGGGGACGCTCCTGGGTGGCCTTCTCATTGGCGTTGCCTCCGGCGTGACCACCGTGTTCTTTCCCTCGGCGAGCGAGGCGGTAATCTACATCATGATGGGTCTTGTGCTTCTGGTGCGGCCGCGCGGTCTATTGGGTGAAGAGGGGCGCTTTTGATGGAGACACCTCACGCCAAGCGCGCCGCGGACGTGGCGATCTGGCTGCTGCTGCTGACCATGCCCTATTGGCTCGACGCGGTCGGCGGCTACACTCAGCTCGGCAGCCGCGTCCTGATCATGGCGCTGGCCGCTATGTCCCTGAATTTCCTGCTCGGCTATACCGGCGTGCTCTCGTTCGGCCACGCCGCCTATTTCGGACTGGGCGTCTATGGCATGGGGCTCACCATCAAATATCTGGTGCCGAGTACGTTTGCCGGCATGGCGGCGGGCGTGCTTGCCGGCGCGGCTGCCGCCGCGATCATCGGTTTGCTGATCGTTCACCTGCGCGGCATCTATTTCGCGATGGTCACTATCGCCTTCGGTCAAGTCTTCTACTTTATCGCCTATCGATGGAACAACGTCACCGGCGGCGACGACGGCCTGTCCGGCTGGAGTCGCCAGCCGATCGATTTGGGTTTTACCGCCATCGACATCCTGCATAACCAAAAGGCGTTCTACTACCTGGTGTTTGTGTGCTTCGCCGTCAGCGTTGCCATCATGGCCGCACTGCTACGCTCGCCATTCGGCCGCACGCTTTTGGCGATTCGCGAGAACGAGCGTCGCGCGCGCTTCCTCGGCATTCCCGTTGATCGCCACATCTGGTTGTCGTGGCTCACTTCCTGTACGTTCGTCAGCCTCGCCGGCACGCTCTATGCCTTGCTTAACAATTTCGCGGATCCGCACGATCTGCGCTGGGATCAGTCCGGCGATTTCGTGATCATGGCGGTGCTCGGCGGCATGCGCAGCTTCTGGGGTCCGCTCATCGGCGCTGCAATCTTCGTCGTGCTGCAGGACTACGTATCGAGCGAGACGCAGAACTGGATGTCATTTATCGGCCTGTTCTTCGTGCTTGTGGTCTTGTTCTTTCCGCGCGGCGTCCTCGGAATCGTCCGGCGGAAAGCGACGCCATGAGCTTGTTGCATGTCGAGGGGGTTTCAAAGAGTTTCGGCAGTCTGATCGCCGTCAACGATGTGTCGATGACGGTCGATCCCGGCGAGCTGCGCGCCATTATTGGCCCCAACGGCGCCGGCAAAACCACGTTCTTCAACCTGATCAGTGGATTCCTGCAGCCGACTGCGGGCCGCGTCATTTTCGACGGCGAGGACGTCACCGGTCTGTTACCGGCGCGCCGAGTGTGGCGCGGCATCGCCCGCACCTTTCAGGTCACCGAGGTCTTTCCTGAACTCACCGTGTGGGAGAATTTGCGCATACCGGTCGAAGTCGCTTCGGGATTTCGCTTGCGGCCGTGGCTGTCGCGACGTGCCGATGCAGTGGTCCGGGCCCGGGTCTCCGAACTGCTCGACATGGGAAGCCTCGCCGGCAAGGCGCATCGCCTCGTCGGGGAGCTTGCCCACGGCGATCAGCGCGCAACCGAAATCATGATGGCTCTTGCGCTCAAGCCGCGCCTGCTGCTGCTTGACGAGCCGACGGCCGGCATGGGCGATCAGGAGACCTATGGGATTACGCAGCTTATCCGCCGCCTGCATAAGGACGCCAGGCTCACGATAGTGCTGATTGAGCACGACATGCGTGTCGTCTTCCATCTTGCCGACCGCATCACGGTGCTCGATCAGGGCAGTTTTCTCGCCGAAGGCACGCCGTCGGAGATCGCGGCGAACGTCGCGGTACAGACTGCGTATCTTGGCCAAGCAGCATGAGCGCCGCACTCACCGCCGACCGTCTCCATACCTATTACGGCAAGAGCCACATCCTGCATGGCGTCAGCCTTGAGGTCACCGAAGGCCAAGTGACGGCCCTCCTTGGCCGCAATGGTGCCGGCAAGACCACGACGCTGCGGAGCCTGATGGGATTGACGGCCCCGCGCGAGGGTCGCGTCACCATCCTTGGCCGGGAGACCACGCGCTGGCCGCCCTTCCGCGTCGCCGCGCTCGGCGTCGGTTACGTCCCGGAGGGACGTAGGATTTTTTCCAATCTTACGGTCCACGAAAATCTCTTGGTGCCGCTTGAGCGGCCCGGTCCGTGGACCCCGGAAAGTATCTATCGGCTTTTCCCCCGACTCGCGGAACGCAGGTTCAGCCGCGGCCGGCAGCTGTCCGGCGGCGAGCAGGAAATGCTCTCGATCGCCCGTGCACTGCTTGTCAATCCCAAGCTTCTCATTCTCGACGAGCCCTCCCAGGGGCTGGCGCCCCTGATCACGCGCGAAGTCTTTCGTATCGTGGCGCAGATGCGCACGGAGGGAATCTCCGTGTTGCTGGTCGAGCAGAACGTGCGCATGAGCTTGGAAATCGCCGACCGTGCCTATGTGCTCGATAACGGCCAGGTCGTCTATTCCGGTCCGGCTCGGGAACTCGCCGCCGACGAGGTACGCGTGCAGTCGCTCGCTGGCGCCAGCGCCGAGGAATGGACGCCGCAATCGTAGAATTCGTCGTTGCTCAATTGCGCAGAAACGGCGATGCGCGCGCCGTGGCAGGGCGTGAGTCCGTTCATGGCCCTTCGCGACAAACGACGTGCGGCAACAAAACGTCGGTTTTCGGGGTACTGCGGAAGTGGCTCGCACATTCCAGGATCGCGAAACAGCGTTAGCACGGGTCAGGACAACCTAGCGTCGTGTGGCGCGAAAGGAACCGCGCCGCGAGGGGGGGCACAAGAAAAAGCCCGGACGAAATCCCGGGCTTTCGTCGTTTCAGTTGAGGGCGGATTTAGTAGTCCATACCGCCCATACCGCCCATGCCACCGCCAGGCATAGCCGGGGCCCCGCTGTCCTTCTTTGGCCTTTCGGCGACCATGGCTTCGGTGGTGATCAGAAGCCCAGCGATCGACGCTGCATTCTGCAGGGCCGCCCGAACAACTTTGGTCGGGTCAATGATGCCCTTGGTGACGAGGTTCACGTATTCGCCGTTTTGGGCGTCGAAGCCGAAAGCATATTGATCCTTTTCCAGGATCTTGCCGACGATGATGGAGCCGTCCTCCCCTGCGTTAATCGCGATCTGGCGAGCTGGCCAGGAGAGTGCCTTGCGGACGATGTCGACGCCGGTCTTCTGGTCGTCGTTCTGCGTGCGCACGCGCTTTAACGCTTCTGCGGCGCGGAGCAAGGCGACGCCACCGCCCGGCAGGATACCTTCTTCGACAGCCGCGCGGGTCGCGTGCATCGCGTCATCAACGCGATCCTTGCGCTCCTTCACCTCGACTTCGGTCGCACCACCGACGCGGATCACCGCGACGCCGCCCGCGAGCTTAGCGAGGCGTTCCTGCAGCTTCTCCTTATCGTAGTCGGAAGTGGTCTCTTCGATCTCCGCCTTGATCTGGGCGATCCGTGCTTGAATGTCTTGTTTCTTGCCGGCACCGTTGACAATGGTGGTGTTTTCCTTGTCGATCGTCACCTTCTTGGCACGGCCAAGCATATCAATGGTGACTTTATCGAGCTTGATGCCGAGATCTTCCGAGATCGCCTGGCCCCCTGTGAGGATTGCGATGTCCTGCAGCATAGCCTTGCGGCGATCACCGAAGCCGGGAGCCTTCACGGCAGCGACCTTGAGCCCGCCGCGCAGCTTGTTCACCACCAGGGTCGCCAACGCCTCGCCTTCGACGTCCTCAGCCAAGATCAGCAGCGGTTTCCCAGTCTGCACCACGGCTTCGAGCAGCGGCAGCAGTTCCTGCAGGCCGGACAGCTTCTTCTCATAGATCAGGATGTAGGGGTCTTCCATCTCAACGCGCATCTTTTCGGCGTTGGTGACGAAGTAGGGGGAGATGTAGCCGCGATCGAACTGCATACCCTCGACCACCTCAAGCTCGGTCTCGAGCGACTTTGCTTCCTCGACCGTGATTACGCCCTCGTTGCCAACTTTCTTCATCGCGTCGGCGAGAAACTTGCCGATCTCAACATCGCCATTGGCGGAAATCGTGCCGACCTGGGCGATCTCTTCGTTGGAGGTCACGTTCTTCGAGTTCTTCTTCAGATCCGCGACCACCGCTTCGACCGCAAGGTCGATGCCGCGTTTGAGATCCATCGGGTTCATGCCCGCGGCCACTGCCTTCGAGCCTTCCTTCACGATCGCTTGCGCCAGAACCGTTGCGGTTGTGGTGCCGTCACCGGCGAAGTCGGATGACTTTGACGCAACCTCGCGCACCATCTGCGCGCCCATATTCTCGAACTTGTCTTCGAGTTCGATCTCTTTGGCGACGGTCACGCCATCCTTGGTCACGCGCGGTGCGCCGTACGACTTGTCCAACACGACATTCCGCCCTTTGGGGCCGAGCGTCACGCGAACCGCATTGGCGAGAATATCGACGCCGTGCAACATCCTGTCGCGCGCATCAACGCCGAATTTTACGTCTTTAGCAGCCATTTTTATTCTCCCTTATGTTTGATGCGACAGCTCTTAGGCAGCCTTCTTGCGGGCGACGGTCTGTTCGATCACGCCCATGATGTCGCTCTCTTTCATGATCAAATATTCGACCCCGTCGAGCTTGATCTCCGTGCCTGACCATTTGCCAAACAGCACGCGGTCGCCGACCTTGAGGTCGATCGGAATGATTTTCCCAGCCTCGTCGCGACCTCCTGGGCCGACGGCGATCACCTCTCCCTCAGAAGGCTTCTCTTTGGCGGTATCCGGAATAATGATTCCGCCTGCGGTCTTATCGTCGGCGTCGATGCGCGTAACTACGACGCGGTCGTGAAGCGGCCGAAACTTCATATCAATCTCCCTAAGAGGCTGTTCATGTTGAGTCTTCTGACGGAGAAGAGGCCCGCGGCGGTCGCAAGACGAATGCAGTCCGCTCTTCGTTAACTGGCGTGCTTTTAGCACTCGTCAAGTGCGACTGCCAACTCGTCGTCAGCAACTCCGCCGTAATGCGGCTAACGCCTTGAATCTAAGTGCAATATTTATTTTCCGAGGTTGCCATAGCCGAGGTACGATGAAAAACTTAGACCATCAAGGACCTGGGGATTCTCGTGACCACGCAAGATTTTCAGAAGCAGGTCGAGGGGTACGGCCTAACCACGGCGAACATCCTGTACCGGTGCCCTGACCACCCCTGGCTGCTGCAAAGCTACGTCTGGCAGAACTACGACCTCTACCCAGATTTCCCTGAGCTGCAGAGTTTTTTGGAGTTTTGGCAGAAATCTCTCGAAGGTGTTCTGCATTCGGTCATGGTTGCGCATTCCCACCTTATCGAACCGGTCGAGATCAAAACAGTGGATGGCGTTTTCAGGCTTCATTGATCAGCGACCGGATTGATCAGCGACCGCTTTCACTCACTAGGACTTGACAGATTGGGTTCGTGGGCTTCTTCGATGCTCTGATCGAGGGAAAGCTTCACAGCGACGCTTTCGTAATTTAGCGTGAAGTCTGCTTTAGGTTCGCTGAGATACAGCGATACCTGCTCCATTGATGCAATTACCGCTTCTTCTTTTTCTTTTTCGCGTAAATCGCGTTCCAGTTATCCCTATATGCTTTCGAAACCGGTTTTTGGCCCTCGCCCCGACTATAACCTGAGGGCGAGCTGGCAGCTTTCTCACCGCTCTCAGCCTTCGATCGGTCTGCATCTGGCGTGGTCTTGTCCTTTGGCTGGCCCTCGTCGTTTTTCGCAGCGACCTCTTTTTTTTCGGCGGCGCCATTTTTGGGCACGGGGCTAGTTCTCTTATCGTCTCTGGCCATGGTTTTTCCTAATGTTGATTTGCCTGATCGGATAAACCGCTTCTGATTAGAATAATTTGGGTTGATACCCTTGCGACGCGGTGACGGCGTAATGACTCGTCCGCGGCCCGAACCGCAGATTGAGCGCAAGACCGAATCCTGTCACGACAAAGCCCGCGCGCTGCAGAATGCAGAGCGGGCGCGGCAGGTCGTTCAGTACAAACTGATCGACGAAAGCAAAAAGTAACACCGCACTGATCGAGAATAATCCAAGTGCATTCAAGCGCAGAGACAACGCGGGTGTCATGTACAATCCGCTCACAATGCGATGTCGAGTGCATCCGCCGCGTGCATGCGAAACAGCATCAACAAAGTGAGGAGACTTGCGGCGCACAAGGCCAACGAAGTTTGGCGGTGCCCTAACCATGCTGTAGCCAGAGCTGCTACAACAAGAAAAAAAGGAATGCTCATCATATTTTGCTTGCCTAGATATTCGGTAGCCAGCTTCCATCGACTGATGATGCGCTAGCGCCGGTGAGGCAAAAAGGGAATCAGCATCGGAACGCGGCGAGAGTAGGCACTATACATCTCCGGGCCAAGTTCGGTCAGTAAAAAGCGCTCCTCCGTGCGGGCCTTCAACCACACACCAAGGACGATGAGCGCGGCGCCGAACAGCCCTGTCACTCTTCCCTCCGCGGCGGCTGTCGCCAGGAGCGCGATGATGAGCCCGCTATAGATCGGGTGGCGCACGAACGCATAAGGGCCGGTATCTACGATCTTATGATTTTCCTTGCGGGTGATAACGCTTGACCACAATGGTCCGAGATAAATACGCGCCCACCAAGTCAGCGAAAGGCCCGCCAACATCACGGCCGCGAGCACATAGATGCCCGCCTGGCTGACTTCCCAGATCGCCTTCTCCCCCAGCATCGGTCCTGTCCAAGGTACGAGCAGAATGCCTCCGGCTATCATTGCGGCACGATAGGTCCAGGTTTCCAGCGTCGAGGCGCGCTTTTGGGTGTGACCTGACCAAAATGACGCCGCCACCCAGCTGATCAACCAGCCGATCCAGATTATTTCGAGCACCTGATTTGCCTGAATCGTCATGATCCTGACGCTCCATAATACAAGGTGCCGGCACGCCAGTCTTAAAGTTCGCTCATCACAGCGCACCCAACCAGCTTGTCGAAATTTACCAAGTCTTCCCCACAAGCGATGCGACCGCTTCACGCAAAGCGGGCCATATCGGGTTAGGCGCATAGCCGAGGTCACGCCGCGATTTTTCAATCGAGAGCGATTGGGAGCGCAACGCAATGCACACTCCCTCCACTGTGCCCGCCGGCGGGCGGTGCGTAACATGATCCGCGACGAATTCCATAACTGCGGCGGTGGTCTGCGCGATCTTGGCAGGGATCGGAACGCGCAAAGCTTTGCGACCGCTGATGGCTCCAATTGCATCGAGCACCTTACCCAGCGAGACGGCTTCCCCACCAAGAATGTAACGGTGCCCGCTCTGCCCGCGCTCCATCGCCAGAAGCAGACCGGCCGCGACGTCGCGCACGTCAACCAGGTTCAACACGAAATCGAAGTAGAACTGAATGCGACGGTTGAGAAAATACCGTAGCATCAAGGTTGGAGGCGTTAGATTTCCATAATGTGGCCCGATCGGCATCGTCGGATTGGCAATTACCACGGGAAATCCAGATGCCGCAGCTTGTAAAGCTCGCTGTTCCGCCAGCAATTTCGAGCGTGTGTACACTCCAGGCATTTCGTCGGGCACAGTGGGGATGTGTTCGATAGCGAACGATTTCCCCGGCGGAGGGCCGAAAAGAATAGATTCGGTCGAGCAGTGCAAAAATCGCGAGACACCGCGCTCGCGCGCCGCCTCCAGCACGATTTCCGTGCCACGGCAATTGACGGCATGAAAGTCGTCCTTGCATGGCGTCCACATGCCTGGTAGCGCCGCAAGGTGGTAAACCTCCGCGACATCATCCAGCGCCTTACGCACTAATTCCGCGTCGAGAATCGAGCCTTTGACATATTGCGCGCCCGCGCCGGCATATGACGGCGGACGCAGATCGAGAATCCGCACCCGACTACCTTGCGCGAGAAGGGCAGCCACCAAGTGCTGCCCGATAAAGCCGCTGCCGCCCGTAACGAGCGTTTGCGTCACGAAGTTTTGCCTACATCCGCACCTCCGACCGGCCAAATTGGTTGGCCAAGCGGCGTTTGTTGGGATGACTTTTGCAAAATAGCCTCAAGATCGGGCCGGATGCCGAGCGTAATGAAAAGCTTGGCGAAGATGTACATTGGGCTGATCAGCATCTGAACAGGATTGTCGAGCAAAGTTGGCCGCTTGCCCTCGAACAGCTGGTGTCCAACGATCTGCAAAGCCCAACCAAGAATAAATAGTCCAACCGCTATGACCCAGACCCAGAGAACGCTGACTTTGCCGGCAATCGCACTCGCGGCAAAAAGAAGAGGAATGGAGGTAACGACGATAGCCAGACCGATGGCGATATCCCACACCGTCCACAGCATCAGCGCCGGAATGACCAGAAGCGGAGCGGCGCTGATCTGGACGCCCAACACTTTGACGGGCAGCAGACAGAGCGGCAGTACCACAGCCACGAACAGGATCGGATTGCCGATCATGTGCATGACGGAGTTGACCGGATCGCGATGCGCATCCGCGTAATACGCAAGTTGGCGCTGGAAATAGTCAGTCATGCTGAATTCACACGGCGAAAGCCGCTCCCCTGACACAAATGTGCTTGCCGCCGCTCCACCTGCACGAACGCCAGACCGCCGATAGCCGAAAAACGTAGGACCGACACTATCGCTTCATCCGCCGCCCGCTGCAAACTCCAGTTAAACGTGAGATGGGGCTCTGGTCAAAGCCCCGCCGCGCTTACGTGACTCTGTTCCACAATCGAAGGAATGCCCCCAAACGGTTCTCGGCATCGCTCGTCAGGTTCCGCAAAGACGAGCGGGTTGGATGGGCCGTACAACCTCCCCGAATTTGCTGCAGCGCATGAGTTTGGCTTATGGCCGATTTTGTTGCGAAAGTCATTTGAAGTCGGGTCCGAACAGTGATTCTGTCGTACTGACACGAACATTGGCGGGGCTGCGCGATGATGGGGCGGATAAGCCAGGATCAAAGGCAGCTCTTTTATTCGTTCAACCTCGAAGCAGTGGTGCCGGACGATCACTTGGTGCGCACCATTGCTGGCGTTCTTGATCTGTCGTGGGTTCGGGCCGCGCTGACGCCGCACTATTCTCATACCGGACGACCGTCGATCGATCCGGTGCTGATGATCCGGATGCTCATCGTCGGTTACGTGTTCGCCATCCGCTCGGAACGCGCGCTGTGCTCTGAGGTGCAGGTCAATCTGGCATATCGGTGGTTTTGCAGGCTGGGCATCGAGGATGGGGTACCCGACCATTCGGTGTTCAGCCGTGCCCGGCATGATCGCTTTCGCCGGAGCGACGCGTTACGCCGGGTATTTGAGGGCGTGGTGGCGAAGTGCATTGCGGCTGGCCGGGTTGGCGGCGAGGGATTTTCGATTTGATGCGAGCCTGATCAGAGCTGATGCAGGCAAGAAGAAGCGGCTTCCAGGCGATCAGCCAATTCCCTGGCCGCGGGCGGAGGAGGCGTCGCGCGCGGTTCGCGAGTACCTCGCTGCTCTCGATGCCGCCCACCATGACGAGGAGACCGGCGCCGATGACGGTGGCTCGGGCAGTGGCAACAGAGGCAAGCCGCCAAAACAGGTCTCGCTGACCGATCCACAGGCGGCTTGGGTTGCAAGGAAGAACACTGATCCTTTTTTCGCTTACGACGCCAACTATCTCATCGACAACAAAGCCGGGAGGCTCTCAATGCACGCACATATTCGATCAGCGTGTCGGTATCCGTGGCGCTGGTAAATACAGCGGCCACACCCGATTGCCGCATCTTCTCCGCGTCTTCTGGCGTGATTACAGAACCCCCGATGATCACCGGGATATCCGAGCCGCGCTCCCTCAGCTCTTCTATCAGTTGAGGAACCAAGTGGATGTACTCCCAAGAATGACAGCTGATCCCGAGCACATCGGCCCCATCCTTGATCGCCTTCTCTGCAACCGAAGCCGGTGTGTGAAATTTGCCGAAATATTCGACCTTCATCTGCGCCTCGCGGAGCACGCGCGCCACCGCAACTGCTCCGTTCTCGTGCTGGTCAATACCCATGATGGCCAGCGCAACAAATTCACGCGACATGTCGGTCTCCGATGGCACGACCGGGCAATGGGTGATCGAAAATGTCCCGCGGCATCCCGAGCGCTGACCGCATTGTAGTCACGATCTCGCCGATTGTTGCCGAAGCATCGAGCGCTTCGATGACACTTGGAATCAAGTTTGCGGAGCTGGCGACAGCGCTGGCCACGCGATCGAGCGTGCCGCACAATCTTGAGATATCTCGCTCACGCTTGAAGTGCTCAATCTTCTCCGTATGACGGCGCCATGTCTCAATCTTCGACTTGGCAACTTGCCGAAGCAACGTATCGTCCTTGTCGGCAACCCCATGCACATTGACGCCAACCAGAGGGACATCGCCTTTTTCCACGCTGCGATGGGCGTCTTCCATCGCCTGCTGAAACAGCTCGCGAAAAAAGCCTCGGGCAGACAGCGTTTCCGGATCGCCCATTGCTTCGATTTCCTCGATACGTGCGCGGATCCGCCGTTCAAGTTCATCGGTGAGCGATTCGACGAAATACGAACCGCCCAGCGGATCCAGAACTTTGGCGACGCCGGCCTCGAGATCGAGGATTTGCTGGGTGCGAAGGCCCACGATATGTGCGTCCTTGCTCGGCGTGCGGTAGGCCTCATCAAACGCGGAGATTTCCAGTGCCTGCACGCCTGCCAGGACCAGAGCCAACGCTTGAATAGTGCCGCGAACCACATTGTTGACTGGCTGCTGCGCGGTTAACGAGAGGCCGGACGTATGGCTCGTGATAGTCGCCGACATCGAGCGCGGATTTGATGCGCCGAAATCGTCGCGCATCATCTTGGCATAGAGGCGGCGTGTGGCGCGGATTTTGGCGATCTCTTCGAAGAAATCCATGCCGCAATTGACCAGGAACGCAATACGCGGAGCAAACGAGTCGATGGCAATACCGCGTGCGACAAGCTTGCGGATAAGATGTCTCAACTGAACAAAGCCCAACGCCATTTCATCGATTGGCGCAAGACCGGTTTCGCTGAAGAAGTAAGTGTCCTCGAGGTAGGCATGGAATTTCGGCATGTGCTGCGAGCAATATTCCGTCGAGTTGAGCGCGAGCCGCACCCGAAATTCGACCGGAAGATGCCATGCGTAGGAACAATCTTCGGTGTACAGTGGGCCGTGCAACACGGAGCCGCGCAAGAGCTCCGGCGGAAATCCCGCCTCGCGGGCTGCTAGCACCAAGCCCGATAAAGCGAAGAAAGACGGGACCGAGCTCGAGATTGAAACCCGATCGAATGGCACGCCGCTGAACAGATCGAGGAAATCCTGTTTTCTGCAGAGGGAAACACCTTGCGTGCCGACGGCTTCTCGCGCCAGGGCATGATCCGGATCAAGCAGCGACTGGGTTGGCGCGTCGCCGATCACGTCGATGCCGGTTTGGCCGTGCTCCAGAAGATAATGTATTTGCTCGTTTGATCGTTGTCCGTCGCCTTCGCCGGACAGCTCGCGCTGGATCCAAGTCGTACGGCGATGCGCGTTCGCTAGCCGCCCGCGTGTAAAGGGAAACTCGCCCGGCCGTTCTCCTGCGGCGTTTGCGGCGGCGGTATAGGTAGGCTGCAACGGCACACCCGATCGCGTCTGCATATTCATGGCGGCGGTACTCCGAGAAGGATGGATCTAAGGCTAAGCCTTGTTCTCAGCTGGCGAGTCCACCACTAACCTCCAAAATCTGGCCGGTGACATAATCGGACTCCGGAAGGCAGAACAGCATGATGCCGCCCGCCGCCTCATCAGCGGTGCCGGCTCGACCAAGGGCGGTGCTCTGTTTGATTGCCTCAATCATCGGACGCGTTAGACCGACGCGGCGCCGCACGCCCTCGATCATCACGGCAGTTTCGCCGGCGATTTCCTGCGTCAGTCGTGTTTCGATGTAGCCGAAGGCTACGCAATTCACATTGACGGCGAGCGAGCCCCATTCCTTTGCCAGGGAGCGCGTGAGGCCGTGAAGGCCGGCTTTCGCGGCGGCATAATTCGCCTGTCCGGCGGCGCCGCGGGTCGCCGAAACCGATGAGACATTCACCACCTTACGGTGAATGACCACGCCCGACCTGCGCTCCTCGGCGACGCGCTCATCCAGAAAGTCGCGTAACGCGCGAAGAATACGGAACGGCGCCTTGAGATGCACGTCCTGGATGGCATCCCATTGCTCGTCGGTGATTTTGTGCAACGGCCCATTCCAAATGTAGCCGGCATTGTTGATAAGAATGTGGACGTCACCGAACTCTCGTACGGCGGCGCGAATAAAGCGATCCGGAAAATCGGCCCCAGTGACGCTGCCCGGATAAGCTTTTGCCACGCCACCGGCCTCTCGGATTGCAAGCACCGCGGCTTCGGCTTCTTCGGCATCAAGGTCATTGACCAGTACGCGCGCTCCGTCCGCCGCCAGCCGGCGCACCAGGCTGAGGCCGATGCCGCGACCTCCGCCGGTTACGAGTGCCACTTTTCCGGCCAGCCGGCTCATGCTTGCGCCGTGGGGGGTGGCGTCGTTTCGGTTTCTGCCCATCGGTAAGGAATTGAGAAGTGGCTTAGCGTGGCGGCTACTCGCCATAAATCTTGCGAACTCGGCTTAGCACCGAAAGTGCGAAGCACGACAATTTCCCCGGAAAGGGCATCGTCCATGGTCACAGCTTGGATCTCGAGTTCGGAGAGTGCGAGCTGATCCAGTTCCTCCTGGAACACCCCGTCGATTGCGCGGCGGCGCAGCAGCAGCTTTGAGATCTTGCCAGGACCGCTCAATGGAATTTCAGAAAGGATGACGACCGACTTGGGAAACGCAGCGCGCTCAACGATTCGTTCACGCAAGAACTCCTCCAGCTCTTGCTCGGACGCTCCTGCTCCCGGCTTAAGCTGGACGTACAGGATCGGAAGTTCGCCGGCATATTTGTCCGGCTTGCCGACGGCCGCGGCAAATTGGACGGCTGGATGTTGGTAGGCGGGCTCTTCGATGATTGCGGGATCGATATTATGACCGCCGCGGATGATCAGGTCCTTCAAGCGACCGGTGATCCATAGGTATCCGTCCGCGTCGATGCGGCCGAGATCACCGGTCCTGAGCCAGCCGTCAGCGGTGAACGAGTCAGGACGGTTGTCGACGTAGCTATTGATAACGATATTGCCGCGAGCGACCACTTCCCCGATTACGTCGGTCTCGCAAACTCGCCCTGCCGCATCGTTGCCGGCAAAGCGTCTGATTTCGACCTGGACGCCAGGAAAGGGCAGTCCGACCGATCCGATCTTTGCGCGGCCATGCGGGTTCATAACGGAAAAGCCGCAGGTCTCGGTCATTCCCCAGCCCTCGATAACCTCCGCACCTCCGGTAATTTCGCGGACCTTCGCTAGCGTCGTCCGGGAGATCGGCGCGCCGCCGACCACGAAACGTTTGATGGACCTGACCGGGCTGTCGGGTTCAATGGCGCTCACGGCGGCCAGCACGGTAGGCACGCCGGCGCCGATGCTGATTCCGTAGCGGCGCACGAAGCGCCAATAATTTGGAATGACTTTCGGGTCGCGGAAGCCGCGGGAGGAGGGGATCACGACGCGAGTGCCATTTAACAACGGGACGAGCCCGACCTGAAGCGCACCGCTGGTGTGAAAAAGAGGAAGTCCGGCCATGATCAATTCGCCCGGTGCGGTACCTTCACCGGCCCCGCAACTTTCGATCATTGCCTGGTACATCGCTTCGGTATGCGGCACGAGCTTCGGCCGACCTGTCGTGCCGCCAGTATGCAGCAGGGCGGCTATGCGATCTCCCGAGCAGCAGCGCGCCGGTGCATTCCAGGTGGAGGCCGATTGAGAGGGAACTAACAATTCCAGGTCCGCCGCACCTTCGATCTCCGGGCCGATGCCGAAGCAAATGAAACGCAGGCTTGGAAGCGCCGCATGCACCCGCTTGAGCTTGCTGATGATTTCCGCGCCGTCATCAAAGCTGCGATGAATCAGAAAAACTGTTGCACCGCTCGCCCTGACAATGGCGATGAGCGCGTCAGTCTCCAGGAAGTAGTTAATGGGCGCCAACGTGGCGGTAAGCATTCCCGCGACCATCGTCGGATACGACGTTTCCGACAGCGGCGCGGCAAACGCTATCACCTCTTGCGAACCGATGCCGAGAGCGGCGAACGCATTCGAGCGGCGGCGCACCTGCGCAACGAATTCCGAGAACGTCAACTCGCGCGGTTCGTCGTCCGGATCACCGGAGCCGATATAGCTTTGTGCGATTTCCCGGCCGTGGATTTCGTCCAAAGCATCGAGCCGGTCGATCAGAGCCATCTGTTTGGTCGGAAGCTGGGCCAAGCGCTTTCCCTTTGCGGTGACCCACGATCAACAATCACGGCGGCGCGGCGGGGCGGGACCAATTGACTTGCGCGCCACTGACTTGTCGACGGCAAGATGTGCGGTTCTGCGCGGCATCATCGTCCTCCCTAGCTAGGCCGACGCCCACACGGCGCCTCAGCTATTTTGAGAAATGTATCGTGCGTTCCACTTTTCGTCAACTTGGAACGGCCGTTACAGGAGAAGCCTGTTTGATCAACCGCTTGCTGCGAACGCGCATCTTTCTCGGTGTGCGCGTTTTTCGGGCCGGACGAGATTCCAGCATTCCACGGATACCGCCTGCGATAAAATCCTTCATGAGGGGGCCGAGCAGAGCCAGATCGCCCGACGAAAACGCTCTCTCAGGAAAAGTCTCTATTCGACCGGTTTCAGCAATCACCATGATATAAGGCCCGATCAGCAGCAGTGCTGCCGCTTGAATTTCGCTGGTCGGAGCTGAAGGATACAGTTCGTGAAGCGTTGCCATAAGCTGCCGCGCCGGTTCGTTGAAAAATTCGGCAATTTGCGGTGCGGCAAAGCCAGTGAAGGTTACCTGCCCGATCAATGAAAAGAAGTTCTTCCAACCTGCGTCGCCGCTCTGGCTCAGCTCAAGCGGCGGATCCGCGTAGGCGGCGATCAAAGCTTTCAGCTTTTGATTCCGGCTCAGCCTCCGTGCCCGAACGTCCTTGATCCGTTCAAGACGCATCCGCGATAGCGGCTCGGAGCGACGACGTAGCACCTCGTAATAGAGGTTCTGTTTGCTGCCGAAATAATAACTCACATTCGCAACGCGCATTTTCGCCACCGAAGTCACGTCACGGATCGAAACCGCGGCATAGCCCCATCGGGCGAACAAATACTCGGCTGTATCCAGCAATTTCTTCTGAATATCGGCCGATTTCTTATATCGAAGGGGCGGCGGGGTAACCGGACCAACGATTTCCGCCCCGACCTTGTATCGTGAGTCGACAAGATTTAGCGGCGGCCTTTTCTTTTTGCCCGAACGTGCCATGACGCCACTTCCTCCCTCACGAAGAGGTCTGCCCATGTTCGGACCGCTTCTGGATGCCAATTTAGCGTGCTGTAGGTTTTTGCAAAGCCGAGGGCTCGCCTCCGCACGCGGCAGCGCCGGCATTGCTGAAAGTCGCAGAGCCCGGGCTTGATGGGGCCGGCAAAGCAGCAACGGTCCGGCGCACTTTTACGATTCGGACCAGGCGCCGGCTTCGGATAGCGAATACGACGCAGGCCGCGCCGGCGCCCGAGATATGGAACAGTCACTCCAGATTGGACTTGGAACGACTGATCCAATATGCTATGAGAGATCAACGCGGCTCAGATCGCGGCCGGACGTATGTCAGGGAGGGCGGATGGAAGCCGACGGAGTGGAGGCTCGGCATGGTCTCGCGGGGAAATTCGGGCGAGAATTTTATTTTGCCCCCACGATATTCATGCCGCTGTTCGGTTTGGCGCTGCCACCGGCGCTCTGGACCGTGAAAACAAAGCGGCCTTCATCACTGATTTTGCCTCGCGGAATGCTGACGCTATAATCGCGCAAAAAAGTACCCGGAAAAAATTCGGGAAACATTACTTCAACCAGGGAGGAACGGGCCATGACCGGAAGATTTTCGTGGGCGGGAATTGCAGTTTCGTTGACGGCGTTCGCCGTTTGGGGCGTGCATGGCGCCGCGTTCGCACAAGAGGAAGGCGGCACCAAAACGGCGCATGAATTGCGTGCCGAGTACGAAAAGAGTCTCAAAGGCAAGACCGTGGCCTTTCTCCCCATCGCCACTGGCGTGCCACTGATGGATGAATGGGGGCGGGTGATCAAGACCGAGGCTGAGTGGCGCGGCATGAAGTTCATCATACGCGATCCGGCCCTCAATCCGGCGGCCATGCAGCAGGCGCTGACTGCGCTCATCGACGAGAAACCTGACGTACTCGTCGTTCAGAACCCGAGCGTGACGCTGTTGATGAAGGAGCTTAAGCGGGCGGAAGCGCAAGGCATCCACGTCATCCAGATGAACATGTCATCCAACTACAAGTCGGATGCTTTCGTCGGCGCCGATTGGTACGAGGTCGGACGCCTGCTTGCCGAGGATGTGGTGAAGGCCTGCGGTACTGGAAGTGGAACTTCCGGCGAGGTGCAGATCATTCAGGGCGAACTAACGGCCGCTGCGAGTGTCGATCAGATCGCCGGCGTTATGGACGTGCTAAACAAGGACAAGGCGATCAAGGTCGTCTCCAACCAGGCGGCGCTGTGGGATGCCAACAAGGCACTCGAGATCACCGCGACTGTCATCCAGCAGCATCCCAATCTGTGTGCCAGCATCGGTTTCTGGGGCATAATGGAATCGGGGGCGGCTCAAGCCATCAAGAATGCCGGCAAAATCGACAGAGTAAAAGTCTATGCCTCCGGCGAAGGCTCGCAGCTCGATTGCGATCAAGTCATGCAGGGGAATTTCTACAAGTTCCTGAGCTATACGGCGACCGAACAAGGCCACGACGCCTTCGTTGCCGCGGAGACGCTGCTGCAAAGTGGCGAGAAGCCGGGCACCAAGCATCAAGAATATTACACACGGCCAGTATGGCTCGATAAGAGCAACGCCAGCGGTGCCAATTGCTACGCGGTGCCAAAGCCTCCGACATCGACCGCGTCGAACTAGTCACGGACCTGGCTCCGTTTGGCGGTCGAAATCACCGCTCCCGTCCCCACACGGGAGCGGTGCGCCGCGTAGAGTTTTAGATGTCGACAATCAGCTTGCACCCGCCTAACGCTCGGACGAGTCGGCTGCGATACTCCTGGTCGCCGCGCCTCTTCCTATCCGAGCTCCTTCTCAAACAATGGTTTGAGCCGATCATCCCGTTCACGGTTATGATCGCGCTGGTCATCTATTTCTCGGTCGCCATTAAAGATTACGGTACACTTGCAAATGCGCTGTCGCTGATGCGGCTGTTTGCCGAATTTGGCTTTGTCGCGCTCGGCATGGTCTTTAGCCTGATCTCCGGGGGCATCGACCTCAGCGTCGGTGCGATTTTCGCGCTCTGTAACTTCACCGCGCTCTTTTGCCTGTTCGTTCTTGGCCTGCCGGCTTGGCTGGTGGTGCTTGGAACCTTGCTGACGGGCGCCATCGTCGGCGCCGGGAATGGCATTTTGATCGGCTACCTTAAAGCGCGGCCGTTCCTCACGACGCTGGTGACCCTGATCATTCTGCGGGCATGCGTGAATTTGCTGAACGAGCGCTTTGCCGCAGTCTTCGCTACCAACTCGGTGGACAACGATGTTTGGGACTTTCTCGGCGAGGGTACCATCCTCGGATTGCCGGTCAATGCTGCGGCCCTGATCGTCGTTCTCCTTGTCGGCCATATCTTTCTCAGTCGGTCCCGCTACGGCTGGCATCTCACCGCCATTGGCGCCAGCCGCAAGGCTGCCCGGCACGCCGGTATCCGCGTCAGCCGCATGCTGCTCGTGACGTATACTCTGTCGGGCGTGCTCTGCGCCGCCGGCGGTATTTTCTATGCGGCGCGCCAGGGCAGCACCGACTCGAGCACTGGCGTCGGCTGGGAATTCCAGGCGTTGACCGCAGTGATCATCGGTGGAGCTTCAGTGCTTGGCGGCCGCGGTACCGTGTGGCGAGCAACGCTTGGCGCGCTCATCATCTTCATCATGACGAACGGTCTCGTGCGCACGGGTGTCCCCGGCTACATTACCTCGGCGGTCATCGGCGTCATTCTGCTCCTGGCCGTCGGTGTCGACGTCAAATGGGCAAAGAACCGCGGGAAACTGATCCAGAAGATCTACGTGAATCCGGCTGTTGTTCCCTTGGCCCCGGCGCCCTCGCTCAAGGATAAGGGGTCGCCATTCGCACCGAACGACCGGCTCGTAGACGCTGAGCCCATCGGCCTCGATCAGGTCGAGGGGCCCGAAGACGTGATCCTCGATAGACAGGATCGACTTTACGGTAGTACGCGCGACGGCAACATCATCCGTTTCTCAGGCGCGCGATTTGAGCGCCGCGAAGTGTTCGCCCACATCGGCGGCCGTCCACTCGGAATGCAATTCGACAAGGACGAGAACCTGATTGTCTGCGTCGCTGGCATGGGTGTGTACGGTGTCAAACCAAGCGGCGAGGTGTTTAAGGTAACCGATGAAACAAATCGCACCTGGACCAAACTCAACGACGATTCGCGTATTCGAATGGCCGACGATCTCGACATCGGGCCGGATGGGAAGATTTATTTCAGCGATTGCACCACCCGTTATGAGCTGACGACCAATACTCTGGACATCATCGAGGGGCGGCCGAATGGCCGGGTCCTTTGTTTCGATCCGGCAACCGGAAAATCGACCACCGTCATCAAACGGTTCTATTTTCCCAATGGGGTGTGCGTTGCGCACGACGGGCGCTCCTTCTTCGTCGCATCAACCTCGGCCTGCCGTATCTTTCGCCATTGGATCAAAGGCCCCAATAGCGGTAAGACCGAGATCTTCATCGACGAATTGCCGGGCCTGCCGGACAACATAAACCGCGCATCGGACGGCAATTATTGGCTGGCGCTCGTTGGTATCCGTACCCCGACCTACGATCTTGCCTCGCGCAAAGCGGCGTTTCGGCGGCGCATGGTCAAACAAGTGCCGACTGACGAATGGCTCGCGCCTGGCCTCAATCACGGCTGCGTACTGAAGTTCGACGAAGCTGGCGACGTGCTCGAATCTTATTGGGATCCCACCGGCATCTCGCATTCGACGGTGACGTCGATGCGCGAGCACAAGGGCTACCTCTATTTGGGTGGACTGGAGAATAATCGGATCGGCCGCATTCATTTGACGGACGCCGATCCGACCTGGACAACCTTTGAGGCGTATTGGGGTAGCAAGCCGAGGATGTGATCTGATGGGCATTACGACGTTCCTATGGCGTGACCTCGAGCAGATCCTGTTTCCTGATCGCGATCCGCACGCCATTCCGTCGATGGATGGTCCCTTCAGCCCAAACGATCGCCTCGACGAAGCAACGCCGATCGGCGATGCGATTCCCGGAGCCGATGGCATTGCAGAAGCCGCGGACGGCACGATCTGTGTCTCGGCCGGAAAAAGGGTGTGGCGGTTGAGTGGTGCCGATACTGCAAACCGCGCCGTCTTCGCAGAGTTCGACCTTGATGTCGGCGCATTGGCGTTTCATCCCGACGGCCGCCTCCTTGCCTGTACCGCGCATGGCCTTGCCGCGATCGAGCCAGCGAGTAGGTCGCGCGACATTTCTCAGTGAAGCCGAAGGAGAGCCACTGCGCTGCTTAACCGCCATAGCCGTCGCATCCGATGGCAGCATCTTTGCCAGCGATGGCAGCGCGCGCCATCCAGCGAGCGATTGGTGCGTCGATTTGATGGAACGCAATAACCTCGGCCGCATTGTCGCCATCGACTCCTCCTTACGGAACGCTCGCGTGCTGCTGCGCGGTCTGAGCTATCCGGCCGGCCTTGCGGTGGCCGACGGCAGCCTCTGGTTCAGCGAGAGCTTTGCTCATCGGCTGAGTCGCGCGGCGATCTCTCCCGACGGCACTATCGGCGCGCCGCAGATCGTGATCCGCAACATGCCAGGTTATCCGTGCCGCCTTGCTCGCAGCAGCGACGGCTTCTGGCTCAGCCTCTTTGGCGTGCGCACGCATTTGATCGAGTTCGTCCTGCGCGAGGACGATTTTCGCGAGGAGATGATGCGTGTCATTCCGCGGGAATATTGGGTCGCGCCGGCGTTTGCGAATGGCGGTGATTGCCTTGAGCCTATGCAGTTCGGTGGCATCAAGGCGCTCGGGATCCAGAAGCCTTGGGCGCCCCCGCGGTCCTACGGACTGGTGGCGCGGCTCAATCCAAACGGCGAAGTTGTAGAGACTCTTCACAGCCGAGTCGGCGGCCGCTATCATGGCGTCACCGCAGCGATCGAAACCGCTCAGGGCGTCGTTGTCGTGTCCAAAGGAAGTGGCCGCGTGCTGCTTCACAAACGGGATGCGCGGCCATGAACGAAATGACGATCCCCGGCCGTCCAATCGAAAATTCGCGGTCGGAAATGTTGCGCAAACCGGTGCTGAGCATCAGCAAGGGCTGCAAAATCTATGGCGGCGTTCACGCGATCGAGGTCGTGGATTTCGACCTTTACGCAGGTGAGGTTCACGCCCTAGTGGGCGAGAACGGCGCCGGCAAGTCGACGCTCTGCAAGGCGATCGCCGGCGCCATCAGGCTCACGTCTGGCACTTATTGCCTCGATGGCAAGCCGGTCGATTTCCAATCGCCGCGCGACGCGCTCACCGCCGGTATCTGCATGGTCTATCAGGAGACCAGTTTGGTGCCGACCATGACGGCGGCGCAGAATATCGAACTCGGAAACGAAAGGCTGCTGACGCGCTTTCGCACGCTCAACATTCAAGCGCAGCAGCTTCTGCAATCTCTTAACTTCCACGTCGACCCTGCCACTCCAGTGGCACTTCTGGGCACGGCTAAGCGGCAGATGGTGGAGATCGCGCGCGCCATCTACAATAAAGCACGCATCATCATCTTCGACGAACCCACTGCCAGCCTCACGCCCGAAGAAATCATTCATTTCTTTAATCTGGTGCGAGACCTTCGCTCGCGCGGGGTGGCAGTCATCTATATTTCGCACGCGCTCGAGGAATTGCTGAATATCTCCGACCGAATTACCGTGTTGCGCGATGGCAAGCTTGTTATCACGGCCAACACTACGGATGTAACCCGCGAGAAGCTGGTGCGCTACATGGTGGGGCGCGACATTGCGCAGACCTATTATGGCAGGCGTCGAAACACGGACGGCGCGCGTCACTCGAATGAAAAAGTCCTTACGGTCGAGAACGTCACAATGGGCGCGCTCGTGAAGAATATGTCGTTCTCGGTCTATGCAGGCGAGATTGTCGGCATCGCCGGCCTGATCGGCTCAGGGCGCACGGAGATCGCGAAAATCATCTATGGCGCGCTGAAGCGTAATCTCATCAATGGCGGCATGATTTATCTGCGCGGCCGGCCGATCCGCTACCGCGTGCCGAAGCAGGCGATTAACGACGGCATTTGCTACATCACCGAAGACCGTAAGCTTAATGGCTTCTTCGAGACAATGCGTATCGACGACAATATCTACGTGAGCAAGCTCGCAACCAGGCTGGGCTTTACCTTTTTGCTGTCGCGTGCCACGCGCAATAAGCTCGCCAATTATTGGGTAGAGCGGTTGAAGATTGCGGCGCTCCGGCGCAAAGTGCGCATCGTCGAGCTGTCCGGCGGCAATCAGCAGAAGGTCGTTATCGCAAAATCGCTGGTTCAGGAACCTTCGATCATAATTTTTGACGAGCCCACTCGCGGGGTTGACGTCGGGACCATCCCCGAAATTCATGCGCAGATCCGCCGGCTTGCTGACGAAGGCAAGGCCGTCGTGGTGATCTCCTCGTATCTGCCGGAAATCCTGGCTGTTTCGGATCGTATCCTGGTTGCCCGGCTTGGCCGCATCGTCGCGGAATTCGATGGAGCAACCGCCACCGAAGACAAAATCATGTACGCCGCCATCCATTAGATGAAGTTCCGACCGATCGTGGCAAAAGGGGGAACTGCGATATGGCTGCTGTGACAACCGCGAACGGTAAGCTGACGCTCCGGGGTAGCCTCAACCGGCTTGGCCAAGAACAGGTGGTCGCGATCATCGTCGTGCTTCTGTTGCTTGTCTTCGCAGTTTCTCTGCCGGGATTTGCCGCTCCGTCGAATATTCTTGGGCTTGTGCGCAGCATTTCAATTCTCGGCATTCTCGGCCTCGGTATGGGGCTGATTGTTATCAGCCGCGGCATTGACTTAAGCGAGGTCGCGATCATGGCAGGGTCCTGGTGTGTGGCGCTCATCGCCAATCGGCACGGACTCCCGCCGTTCTGGACTGCCATCCTGGCACTGGCGATCGCAACCGGTATCGGCGTCGTAAACGGCGTCGTAGTAGCCTTCGTGGAGGTGCCTGCGTTGTTCGTGACGCTGGCCACGACATTTGTAGTGTATGGCGTCGCCTATTGGATCGCGCCGGTCTATGTCGTCTATGCTCCGCAAGAAGCGCCGGGCCTGCTGTTCGCTGGCCGCGGTGCTCTGTTCGGTATACCGATGCCGATCTTCATTTTTGCGGCGGCCGCGCTACTGGTTTACGCGTTTCTGACGCGAACCTCGATTGGCCGTTTTATCTATGCGCAGGGCGACAATCCGGAAGCGGCGCGCTATTCCGGCATTGCGCTGCGTCCGTTAGCCGTGCTCGAGCATGTGCTGGTGGCGGCTATGGCCTGGCTTGCCGGGCTGGTCTGGATCGGCCAGACCGGAAGTATGCAGATGACCATCGTGCAGGGCACACAAATCTTTGACGTGATTCTCGTGGTTGTGCTCGGCGGCATCAGCTTGGCAGGAGGCCGCGGTGGCGTGTTCAGCGTCATCGTCGGCTGCGCGCTCATCGGCACGCTGCTCAATGCCTTCACCATCATGGACGTGAATAGTGAGGTTCAAAACATTATCCGCGGAATAGTCCTACTTGCAGCTATTATTTTGGACAATTGGCTTCACCCGCGCGACGAAGAGACTGCGCGTCAGGGTGACTGACATTCGGATGACCTGGCCATCCGGGATGATGTGACTGATCGGTAAAGAGGCGCGGCGCGTCAACGTTCATTCCGCGGCGCGCCGCAAGGCGCGTTCGAGTTCGGCGTCGAGTTCGCGGCCAACCGCGGTCACCTGCTCGTCGCCAAATTGCCCGAAGAGCGTCGAAGGCCTGTCGTATTCGAAAGTCGCGCCTCCCGCCGCGTTCTCGTATAACACCACCCGCAGCGGCGCATACAGTGCCGCCGGTATTTGATGCCGCGTCATCCTCGTTGCAGTCAGCGGATTGCCGATTTCGTACTGCAGGGCCTTGCGTGACCAGCCCGCGCTTCGTAGCAGCGCACCGTGATCGCGCTTCAGGAAGATGAAAAGCTTCGCGCCCCGCTCAATCTCCTGCGCACGCTGTTCATCACCCGCGGTGAGCGCCGCGGCGATCGCCGGGTCCAGCCGAGGCAGGGCGCGATCAAGCGCGGCCTCGACTTCAGCGAATGTTTTCCCCAACTCGATCTTAACGTGTTCGATCTGCAACACTCGCTGAGTCATGACGGGATCCGCCATGGCGACCTCCATTCTGGTCGGCATCATCAGAAGCAAGGACGCCGGCACGATCAGGGCAGTCGCCATTGACACGCGGCTTTTCCCAGCCACGGCCTCAAGACTGCTGGCCGCTTTATGAACGCCATTCCAAAATTTTCCAGAGCGCCGTCTGGCCTCACCTTTGCTCCACATTGCCGCCTCGTCGCTCTGCCGTAAGTTCGATTCGGAGGGAACTCTTTCGCGCTCGTCGATGGAAAATCCCGCCAAAGCCGCTAGATCGTCTCGTCGCGGGCCTGGTAGCAGACGTGAGCACCGGCTGCGCAACAACAATATACGCGGCCGGCGCCGATGACGACGAAACCAAGAAATCATAAAGCCGTCAATATAGGCGGACGCGCACGCCGATGCTGCGCTGATCAAACGAGAACGGCCGCGAACCTTTCCTCGTCCGGCTTGATGACGTTCTTGTACGAACGCGAATTATAAAACGCCCTGAAGCCGTCCATATCGTCAAACCAAAGTTGGACAATTCCGTCAACGTCCCCGAGTATCGATCCTTCCGGGCGGTCCGTGGGATGCGGGATTGGACGTAGCGTCTTACATAGCGCTCGGTCCGCCATCGTCGGCTGACGAAAGTGCTCGGTGGATGAAGGCCGCTCGCGTGAGACGGAAATTTTGAGCGTGAACCGCGTTAGAATAGCCTGGTGGAATAAGCGAGAAGCGCGATGAGTTCCGCATCTGACACGAACGGGCCGGACCTGAGCACAGCGCTTTTGGCGTTACGTGAAGGCGACCTGGACGGGGCGGAGGCGATCGCGCGACGTCTCTTTGCGGATGGGCCCGAAGAACCGGCCGTTTATCAGCTAGCTGCGGTCATCGCGTTGCAACGGGGGGAGTCTCTGCAGGCTTTGCGCTTGGCGGCCGCGAGCCTTGCGCGACGTTCCGACCATGTACCCACTCTTATCATCGCCGGCCGCGCAGCCCGTGCGTCAAACGATCTCGCTGCCGCGTTGGCCTTCTTTCGCCGTGCGATGATGCTCGCACCCCATCGGGCCGATGCCGCGTTCCTAACCTGCGTGACCTTGCTCGAACGCGGCGATCCTGAGGCGCAGGCGCTACTTCCTTGGCTGCTCGATCAATTCGCAAATGACCCCGAGGGGTGGGGCCTTTTGGGGGCCGCGTTGCAACGCGCCGGCCAGCTCGAGGCGGCGCTCATCGCCTTCACGCGTGCGGCGCATGCTGAGCCGTCGGTTGCGTTGCACTTACAGCGTGGCGCGTTGCTGGAATCTCTTGGACGACTGGCCGAGGCCGTCGACGCGCATCGAACTGCAGCAGCTCTCGCGCCGGACAGCGGAGTGGCGATGCTCAAGCTTGGTCTCTGCGAGCGTCGGACCGGCAACGCCGAGCGCGCTGCCACGGCCGTTTCGCGTGCCGTCGCGTTAGCTCCAAGCAACAGTGACGCTTGGTTCGCACTGGGGCTCGTCGAACAAGACAGGCACGACTTTAGAGCTGCGGCCGACGCTTACCGGCGCGCACTTGAGATCCGTGCCGATTTCGTGGAAGCGGCGGTCAATCTCGGGACGTCTCTCCAGGAGATTGGAGATATTGCCGCAGCCAAAGCGGCCTATCGGCTTGCGTTGCGGCTGCGGCCGGACACATTTGGCCGCATTGCGCAAGCCTTGGCGGCGGCGCCCAAGGGTGAGATTTGGCTCGACATTGCGGCGTTGCGCAATTCACTCGCCCGTTGATCCGCGACGGCGCCGAGCCCGGTACTGTCGGCGATAGACACCCGGTTTCGACAGCAAAGCAGCGCCGGTCTCGTCATAACGCCGTTGTGCCTGTTTCGAGAGGGGCTCGAAAACCAACTCTGCAACGTCGCGTGCCACCGGAAAACATTGCGCTACTGGCGTGCCGGCCGGCAAGACACCGCTAAAGCTCGGATCTGTCCAGACCGCTGGAAATAGAATGCCGACGTCGCTGAAGCGATCAGAGTCGACCAGTCCTGTGAGCAAACGGAACGGCAAGTCGGCCCGGTTCACCGGATGCGTGGCGAACAGCGAAAGCCCCGCTTCGAGTTCGATCGTCCAGAAGCTGTTGAACTTGATCACGGCCCGTGCAGGGTCGTGAAATGGCGTTCCCATAACCTGCGCAGGCACGTGAAAGCTCAACGGTGAGCGCGGATGCGCTTCAACTGCAAGCGGCGGCAGATCCCACGACCAGGAGAATTTGCCGTCGCAGACGGTGACATCACACGGCAGCGGGATGATAAACCCGTGCGCCATCGCATCGACGAAAGGCGGGCATTGCTTGACCGTGCGGATCTGCTGGCCGTGCAGTTCGGAAAACGCCGACGCAGGCATGTTGCGCAACCATTCCGGCAACGCGCCGCGCGCCGCGACCGGCCGAGGCAGCCGGTCGTAGAGAGCGGGATCGCAGCGAAACACGATACGCATGGCCTTCTCGGCTCAGACGCCTCGATAGAGACCAAAATTGAACGCTACGGAAATGCGCAAGCCATTTCCCCGATAAGGCCGCACCGCATGCAGCAGAAAGGACGGAAAGAGAAACATCAGCCCGGGGCGTGGACGAATGGTCTCGGCGCTCCCAGCCGACAGGCCATCTTCGCCGCCGAACTTGAGCGCGGGCGCATGCATCATCGGCGCCGGCCCGCGCGGATCGAACATCTCAAATTCGCCGCCCAGCGATGGATCGTCAGCGCAACCGCCGTCGCTGACATAATAGCTTCCCGACCAGAACGACCCGGGATGATAATGGCAGGCGTTCGAGTCACCGGCGCCGCTGACATTGGCCCACGCCTCCGTCGTCCATTCCGGCCGCACCGCACGCCCTTCACGGTCGGTCGTCAGCTTCGTCGCCAAGTCGCGCCCGAACGCCAAAACTTCTTCGGCTCGCTTGCCGCCCCATTCGGCAAAATCTCGCGTCGAATGCCAGCCCCCGATATTGGAAGCGCCGATGCTGGGATGCTCGGCCCGACGGCGCAGAATGATTTCCTGTAATTCGGCATTGCGCGCCTCGGCGCCGGGCAGAATGACCGCCGCAACCGGCGTCGCAAACAGCCCCTTGACCTGAATCTCAATGCCGGCCATCGGCGTTTCCCTGAATCAGACAGCCCGGTTCCATTGTGTAAAAGATTTAGCGCGATGTTGGACCATGAAACTCTCAAGTTCCGCGACCTGTGCTACGGACAGTCGGAGGCCAAGTTTGGAACGCCGCCAAATAACATCGTCGGTTTCCTGCGCCCATTCTTCACGCATCAGATAAATCACCTCCGCCTCGGTAAGGCCACTTCCGAAGTCTCGGCCCAACGCGGCCCAGCAGGTCGCCCGATCAAGAATAACACGCGTTCTCGTACCATAAGCGCGAACGAGGCGACGGCAGTGATGCGCCTCGAGCCAGGGATACTCGCGACCGATCTCTGCGACCAGGGCGTCGAAGCCCTGCACGGGAAAATCGCCACCCGGGAGGGGCTCATGGCCCGACCAATCGCCGCGGACGCGGACGGCGGCCGGCAAAAATCGTCCGAGCTTGTCGAGCGCGTGTTGGGCGAGGCGCCGGTAAGTCGTGATTTTTCCGCCAAATATGGAAAGCATCGGCGCGCCGGCTTCATCCAGTTCCAGCACATAGTCCCGCGTGGCTGCCTGCGCTTCGCTTGCACCGTCGTCGTAGAGCGGTCGGACGCCTGAATACGTCCAAACAATCTCCGCCTGGCTAATCGCAGTTTTGAAATATTGGTTCGCCGCGTGGCAAAGATAATCGATTTCTTCCGCGGTGGTCCTGACATCGCTCGGATCGCCGACATAATCACGTTCCGTCGTGCCAATCAGCGTGAAATCACCTTCGTAGGGAATCGCGAAGATGATGCGCTTGTCGGCGTTCTGGAAAATGTAGCAGCGGTCGTGGGCATACAGCTTGGGAACGATGATGTGCGAGCCTTGCACCAGCCGAATGCTTGCGGGGGCGTTGCGTCGCTTGGCGGCGGCGAGAACGTCGCCAACCCACGGCCCGGCCGCGTTGATCAAAATCTTGGCGCGCACCGTTTCTATAGCTCCGCCCGAGCGACGGTCGATGGTGGTCAGATGCCATATGTCGGTGTGGCGCTCCGCTGCAACGGCCTTGGTGCGGGTGCGGATTTTTGCGCCACGATTGGCCGCATCCCGCGCATTGAGAACGACAAGGCGGGCATCGTCCACCCAGCAGTCGGAATATTCGAAGCCAAGCGAATATTGGCCGGGCTCGAGCGCTTCACCAACCACATCCTTCGTCAGATCAAGAGTTGAAGTGGGTGGAAGGAGTTCGCGTCCCCCGAGATGGTCATAAAGAAAGAGCCCGAGCCGAAGCAGCCATGCCGGCCGCAATCCCTTGTGGTAGGGCAGCACGAAGCGCAGCGGCCAGATGATATGGGGAGCCATCCGCCAGAGCACCTCGCGCTCCATCAGCGCTTCCCGCACTAAGCGGAATTCCAGATATTCGAGATAACGAAGCCCGCCGTGGATCAGCTTGGTCGCGGCCGAAGAGGTGCCGCTGGCTAAATCCGCTTGCTCGCAAAGATAGACCGATAAGCCGCGACCGGCCGCATCCCGAGCGATGCCGCAACCGTTGATTCCTCCTCCGATGATCGCGACATCGTAGGTGTGGTCCGCCACCGCGCTTCCCCGCCAGTCAGGTCGGTATATTCATTTTATGGTCGCCTCGACGGTAAGCGAATAATAATTCTGGCACAAGCGCGCATTTCGAAATTTGAAACGAAAGTCCGTGGTGCGTGAGGGTCAGGGTCGTCTGTGCCGGAGACAATTGCGGGGATTAGCCCGCAGGCTCGGCAAGCTTTATCGGCGTTACGCCTGCGCTCTCGCTGGCAGTTTCGATCACTTTGACGCCGTGGGTGGTGCAGACGTCGCGGAGCCTGGCCGAGGTCAGCCGATCCGTGACGAAGGCATCGATTTCGGACATATGGCCAACGCGGACCGGAGCTGCGCGTTC
Source organism: uncultured Alphaproteobacteria bacterium (assembly GCA_963831135.1). Lineage (GTDB taxonomy): Bacteria > Pseudomonadota > Alphaproteobacteria > Rhizobiales > Xanthobacteraceae > BOG-931. The sequence continues at coordinate 59,346 of CAWHPH010000037.1, read as the reverse complement.
AAGTTTCGTCTGATCGCAAACGAGAAGCACGCGCCGCGCATTGTCGATAATGGCTCGGGAGACGTTGACCTCGCGCGGATCGTAATCGAGAAGCGATCCGTCGTCGTCGAGCGCAGAAGCGCCGATCACCGCCATGTCCACCTTGAACTGCCGGATGAGGTCGACCGCCGAGCTGCCGACAACGGCCCCGTCGGAGCGTCGCACCGGGCCGCCGGCTACGATGACTTCAATGGTCGGATGACGGTAAAGCGCCATTGCGACGTTGAGGTTGTTGGTGATGACAAGGAGATTTTGGTGGTTCGTGAGCGCAGTGGCGACCTCTTCAGTCGTCGTGCCGATGTTGATGAAGAGGGAACATTCGTTCGGGATAAGCGCTGCTGCTGCGGCGCCGATCGCGCGTTTCTCTGCAGCGGCGATGAAGCGCCGCGCCTCGTACGACAAATTCTCGACGGTCGAAGCAATGACTGCGCCGCCGTGGGTCCGCGAGAGCACCCGAAGGTCGCAAAGCTCATTGAGATCGCGCCGTATCGTTTGCGGACTGACATCGAAGCGTGCCGCAAGCTCTTCCACTGTGACCCGGCCGACCGACCGCGCCAAACCGACAATGGTATTCTGCCGATCGCTAAGTGGTTGCATGCGCTGAGGCCCGATAGCTCCTTCGGTCGATGGAAAGGTCGCCCGTTCCGAGGCCACCTCCACGATGACCGGTGAGTATTTTGCGAAAGCTCGAATTTCTCTTTTCATTTTCGTTTTGAGCGTTTATGCTCGAAATTGAGTTCGAATGCAAATTTAGTTCGCCGGACGAGCGAACGCTGCAACAGGGGGGATTGCGGGTGCACGCCGCTTGCGACCCAGCCAATAGCTTGGCGCCGCCGCTGCTATGCAGCTGCGAAGGGTTGCACGCTGCAGTGGGCGCCACCATCAGCGCGCATGCCCTGCACGATCAACCTTTCGCTCAACTTCATCTATCGGCCGAAATGCCCGGCCCGCCGGCCGGGAGCGCATGAGCATCACGCTTGAGAGCGTCAGCATGGTTTCGATGGGGCAGAGCATCATTGATGACGTCTCGCTCACCGTCGAACGAGGAACGATGAACGTCCTGCTCGGACCGACGCTGGCCGGCAAGACCACGATCATGCGGTTGATGGCGGGTCTGGATGCGCCGAGCTCCGGCCGCATTCTGGTCGACGGCAACAATGTGACCGGCATTCCCGTGCGCGAGCGGTCCGTGGCGATGGTTTACCAGCAGTTCATGAACTACCCATCGCTCTCGGTCTTCGAAAACATCGCTTCGCCGCTGCGCGTCGCCAGATTGAAAAACGATGAGATCCAGGAGCGCGTGCAGCGCGTCGCGCGCCTGCTTGGCCTGCAATCCATGCTCGACCGTCTGCCGCATCAGCTGTCGGGCGGCCAACAGCAACGCACGGCTATTGCCCGAGCGATCGTGAAGCGCGCTGATCTGGTATTGCTCGACGAGCCGCTCGCCAATCTCGACTACAAGCTGCGCGAGGAATTGCGCGAAGAGCTTCCCTCCATTCTCAAGCAGTCCGGTGCGATACTAGTCTACGCAACCGCCGAGCCGCTCGAAGCCCTCGTGCTCGGCGGGGTCACCGCAACGCTGTCCAAAGGTCGAATGATCCAGTGCGGATCGACACTGCAGGTTTATCAGCGTCCGGCGCAGATCGAATCGGCGCGGGTATTTTCCGATCCACCGCTCAACGAGATTGTAGCAACCAAGCAGGGCGGCATGCTTCGTCTTGCGGATGATCTGGCCGTTCCGACCGCCGGCGCGCTCACGAAGTCTGCAGACGGAATCTACACGCTCGGTTTCCGCGGTGACATGGCGCGGCTGGAAGCGCCCTGGCCGGCCTCCATCAGTCTTCCCGGTCGCGTTAGGCTCGCGGAGATTAGCGGCTCGGAAAGCTTCGTCCACATCGAAACGGCGCTTGGCACCTTCGTGTGCGTGGAACGCGGCGTGAGCGCACGACAGCCGGAGCAGGCCGCGGTGCTGCACGTCGATGCAACCCGCATGTTCGTGTTCGATCGCGCCGGGCAGCCGGTCGGCGTCGGGCTGGATCGGAGCTGAGCATGGCGCGCATCACGCTCGACGGTATCGCTCACAGCTACGATGCCCGGTCCCCGGACGCGCTGCAGCGGCTCGATCATGTGTGGGAGCAGGGCCGTGCCTATGCACTGCTCGGTCCCTCCGGGTGCGGCAAGACGACGTTGCTGAACATCATTTCCGGCCTCATCACGCCATCGCAAGGGCGCGTATTGTTTGATGGAAGGGACGTCACGCACCTTCCAACCGAGCAACGCAACATCGCCCAGGTGTTTCAGTTCCCCGTCATCTACGACACCATGACCGTTGCCGGGAATTTGGCGTTCCCGCTGAAGAATCGCGGCGTTGAGCGCGGCGCAATCAAGTCGCGGGTCGCTGAGATCGCCGCTCTGCTTGGCCTTACCGAGCATTTATCGCGCCGCGCGCGGGGAACGACTGCTGAAACCAAACAGAGGATTTCGCTGGGGCGAGGGCTCGTGCGGGCCGATGTCGCCGCCATTCTTTTCGATGAACCCCTGACCGTCATCGATCCATCGCTCAAGTGGCAACTTCGCTCGAATCTGAAGGCCGTGCACCGCGCGCTCGACCTGTTGATGATCTATGTCACGCACGATCAGGTCGAAGCGCTGACATTCGCCGACGAGGTCGTCGTTATGAAGGACGGCCGCGTGCTTCAGGTCGCGACACCGGCACGGCTGTTCGAGCAGCCGGAGCACACCTTCGTCGGTTACTTCATCGGCTCGCCGGGAATGAATTTGGTGGCTGCAAACGTCGCCGACAACGTCGCGCACGTGGCTGGCCACGCCATCGAGCTGGCCGGCCGCTATCCCTCCCTGCCGGACAAATCCACGGTTCTCGGATTCCGCCCCGATTATGCCTCGCTGGTTCCGGACGGCGGCATTCCCGTACAAATCCGGCGGCTGGAAGATCTCGGGCGCCGCCGGCTGGCGCGGGTAGCGCTCGGCCCGCACGAAATTTTCGCCACCTTACCCCCGGACACGCCGATCGCCGGCGACCAAGCCGGACTGACGATCCGGCAGGATCGGCTCTTCGTTTACGTCAACGACGAACTCGTCGCAGGAGATCGTCGCTGATGGAAAAGCCGTACAACAATCGCGCCTGGCTGATGGTCGCGCCGGTTTTTGCCCTGGTGCTGTTTTCCGCGCTGTTGCCGATGATGACCGTGGTCAACTATTCGGTCCAGGATTCTCTGGGACAAAATCAGTTCTTTTGGAACGGCGACGGCTGGTTTCGCGATCTCCTCAACCCATCCACGGAGATCGGTGCACGCTTTGCCGATGCGCTGCTGCGGAATCTGACCTTCTCGCTGGTCGCGTTGGCGATTGAAATTCCGCTCGGCATCGCCGTGGCGCTTTGCCTGCCGCGCCGCGGCTGGGCGATCGGGCCGTTGCTGGTTATCATCGCGTTGCCGATGCTGATCCCGTGGAACGTGGTCGGCACGATCTGGCAAATCTTTTCACGCGCGGACATCGGCCTTTTTGGCGCCGCTTTGACCGGCTTGGGGCTGCACTACAACGTCACGCAAGAGCCAATCTCGGCATGGTGCACGATCGTCGTCATCGATGTTTGGCATTGGACCCCGCTCGTTATTTTGCTGGTCTATGCGGGCTTGCGCGCCATTCCGGACGCTTACTATCAGGCGGCGCGCATCGATGCCGCGAGCCGGTGGGCGACATTCGCTAATATCGAATTGCCGAAGCTGCAGAAGGTTCTGGTCATCGCGGTGCTGCTGCGCTTCATGGAAACATTCATGATTTACACCGAGCCGTTCGTCGTCACGGGCGGTGGACCGGGCAGCGCGACGACCTTTCTGTCGATCGATCTGGTCAAGATCGCTCTTGGGCAGGTCGATCTCGGAAGCGCTGCGGCGATGTCGCTCGTCTACAACCTTATTACGCTCACGCTCTGCTGGGTTTTCTTCACCATCATGACGCAGTTGGACCGTCGGAGGTACGCCTGATGGGTGCCGACATCGTCTCCGACGCCGGCATGGCTGAGGTTCGCGGCCGTACCCAGCGCATCGCCACGGGACGAGTTTCGGGCTTATTGCCGAAGCTCGGCTTTGCCGTCTATCTGCTTGCGCTGATGCTGCCAATCTACTGGCTCGTGAGCATGAGTCTTCGCAGCAACGAGGACATCACGTCTCGTCTTGCGTTTTGGCCGCACCATCCTTCGCTGGAGAAATACGTCTTCATCCTGAGTGATCCGACCTGGACCCATGCCTTCCTGGTATCGCTCACCTACGTGGCGATAAACACCGTCATCTCCGTGACGGTGGCGTTGCCTGCCGCCTATGCCTTCAATCGCTATCATTTTATTGGCGACAAGTATTTGTTCTTCTGGTTGCTTTCTCTTCTGATGGCGCCGGCAGCCGTGTACGCCATGCCGTTCTTCAATCTCTATTATGCGATCGGCCTGTTCGACACGGTCTGGGCAGTGGCCCTGGCGCACTGCCTTTTCAATGTGCCGGTCGCAGTCTGGATTCTTGAGGGCTTCGTCGCCGGCGTGCCGCGCGAGATCGACGAGATGGCGGCGATCGACGGCTATTCATTCCCCCGTTTCTTTATCCGCATCTTCCTGCCGCTGATCGCCAACGGTGTAGGCGTCACCGCGTTCTTTTGCTTCATGTTCTCGTGGGTGGAACAACTGCTGGCGACGACTTTGACCGCTACCGATGCGCTGCCTTTCGCGGCCGTGATGACGCGCAGTTATTCGGTGGCCGGAATGGATTGGTCGTTGCTCGCGGCAGCCGGTGTGTTGACCATGATCCCCGGCGCCGTCGTGATCTGGTTCGTGCGCAATCATATCGCCAAGGGCTTTGCCCTGGGCCGGGTCTAAGAGGGAGGCCGCCTCATGTTCGCGTGGATGGCGTGGACCTGGCAAACAGGGATCTTCTTCGGCCTGATCGCCTTGGCTCTCATCATCTTGACGCTGCTGGCGATCTTCCGGCCGCAGCCGCCGCGGCGGGGCATTCTCGGTTTTCCAACACAGCGTGGCGATCGTTTCTTCGTGTCGCTGATCGGCGCGGCTTTCATTTTCATTTTGTGGATGCGCTTCGACGGCGGCGCGTTGTGGTACCCGCTCGGGCTGTCCGTCATGTTCGGCGCGGCGATGTTCCGGTTTGCCTGAAAGGGCGCAAAAGCCCACGCGCATGGAGCGCGGGGAATTGTAGTGGAGGGAAGGACCATGGACGTGAAACGACGAGACGTGTTGAAGGGAGCGGCCGCGACCACCGCAGCCGTTGCCGTCGGAGCGCCGGCGTTGCTGACGCCGACACCGAGCTACGCGCAGCAATTGGATGCGGCGAAAAAGTGGGTGGACACGGAGTTCCAACCCTCGACGCTGAGCAAAGATCAGCAGATGGCCGAAATGGAATGGTTCATCAAGGCCTCTCAGCCGTTCAAAGGGATGAAGGTCAGCTGCGCCTCGGAAATCATCAGCATTCACGAGTACGAGTCGAAGACGCTGACCAAGGCTTTTGCCGACATCACCGGCATTCAGGTCAACCACGAGATGATGGATGAAGGGCTCATCGTCGACAAAATCGAAGTCGAGATTCAGTCCGGCCGGCCGATCTACGATTTCTGGATGAACGATTCCGATTTCATCGGGACGCATCCGCGCTACAACGACATCGTCGGCGGCTCGCTCACCGATTTCATGGCTGGGGAAGGTAAGGAAATCACCAATCCGAACCTGGATCTGAAGGATTTCATCGGCCTGTCCTTTGCCACATTTACGGACGGCAAGCTGTATCAGCTTCCCGACCAGCAGTTCGCGAACCTGTACTGGTTCCGCTATGATTGGTTCTCGCGGCCTGATTTCAAGGAACGGTTTAAGAAACAGTTCGGCTACGAGCTCGGCGTGCCGGTCAACTGGTCTGCCTACGAGGACATCGCCGAGTTCTTCACGAACACCATCAAGGAGATCGACGGCCAGCGCGTCTACGGCCACATGGATTATGGCAAGAAAGATCCTTCGCTTGGCTGGCGCTTCACCGACGCTTGGCTCTCGATGGCCGGGAATGGGGATCGCGGGTTGCCCAACGGCCGTCCGGTTGACGAATGGGGCATTCGTGCAGAAGACGGCATTCCACGTGGATCGTCCGTTACTCGCGGCGGTGACGCTAACGGTCCGGCTGCCGTCTATGCGCTGACCAAATTCGTCGAGTGGCTCAAGAAATACGCTCCACCGGAAGCGGCGGGCATGGACTTCCTTGAAGCGGGCGCAGTGCCGGGCCAAGGACATGTCGCGCAACAGATCTTCTGGTACACCGCGTTCACCCACGCGCTGAGCAAGCCGGATCTTCCAGTAATGAACCCCGACGGTACGCCTAAATGGCGCATGGCTCCGAGCCCGCACGGCGCCTATTGGAAGGAGGGAATGAAGCTTGGATATCAGGACCAGGGCTGCTGGACCTTGCTCAAATATGCGCCGATGGAAAAGATCAAGGCCGGGTGGTTTTACTGCCAGTTCTGCGTATCGAAGACCGTCACGCTCAAGAAGGCTGTCGCGACGCTTCACGTGATCCGGGAGAGCGACATCCAGAGCGATGCGATTACGGCGCTCGCCCCGAAAGTCGGCGGGTGGGTCGAGTTCTACCGCAGCCCGGCGCGCAAGCTGTGGACGCCGACCGGCGTCAATGTGCCCGAATACGGCAAGCTGGCACAGGTGTGGTGGCAGAACGTGTCGAAGGCGATCTCCGGCGAGCAGACTCCGCAGCAAGCCATGGACGGTCTCGCGCGCGACCAGGACGCCATCCTGGCGCGCCTTGAGAAGTCAGGTGTTCAAGGCAAGCTCGGTCCCAAGTTGAACGAAGAAAAGCCCGCCGAATACTGGTACGAAAAGGCGGAGAAGGACGGTAATCTCGCTCCGCAGCGCAAGCTTGCCAACGAGAAGCCGCCGGGAATCACGGTCGACTACGACGAGTTAATTAAGTCGTGGAAGGCTGAGAAGCCGAAAGGCTGAAACTCAAACGCGATCGAGGCAGGGCCGGCAATGGCCCTGCTCTTCAAGAGGCGCCGCACTTTGCGGCGCCTGCGCATTTTGAGAGATGTCCCATCTTGGAGTACACCGAATGAAATATGTGCTTGCGGTCGATCAGGGCACCACCTCGACGCGCACCATGGTTTTCGGACCGGATGGCGCTCCTGTGTCGGTCGCGCAGGAGGAGTTCAAGCAGATATACCCCCATCCGGGATGGATAGAGCACGATCCGAGCGATATCTGGCAAACAACGCTGGCGACCATGCGCGCGGCGTTGGAGAAATCCGCCGTCGCTGTCGGAGACATTGCGGCCATCGGTATCACCAATCAGCGCGAAACCACACTCGTTTGGAGCCGCGAAACCGGCGAACCGATCTGCAACGCCATTGTCTGGCAGGATCGCCGCACCGCGGACTTTTGCGCGCGCCTGGCTGCGGACGGTTGCGAAGAAATGGTCGCCGAGCGCACGGGGCTTTTGCTCGATTCATATTTCTCGGCAACGAAAATTCGATGGATACTGGACAATGTGCCCGGTGCGCGTCGGCGTGCGGAAAACGGCGAATTGGCCTTTGGCACCGTCGACACTTATCTGCTTTGGCGGCTGACGCGCGGCGCGGTGCACGTAACGGATGCGACCAATGCATCCCGTACCCTCCTCTTCAACATTCGGACCGGGGCCTGGGATGAGGAGTTGCTGCGGCTGTTCGACGTGCCGCGGTCCTTGCTGCCAGACGTACGCGACACGGCCGGGGAGTTCGGCGTCGCCGCCGCCAAGCATCTCGGCAAAGAGCTTCCGGTTCTCGCCGTCGCCGGCGATCAACAAGCGGCGCTCGTCGGACAAGCCTGCCTCGAACCGGGAATGGTGAAGGCAACCTACGGAACTGGCGGCTTCATCCTCCTCAACACCGGGCCGACGCCCGTCCGCTCGCGCCATCGCCTGGTGACGACAATCGCCTATCAGTGGCAAGGCACCCGCCACTATGCCCTCGAAGGATCAATCTTTGTCGCCGGAGCGGCGGTCAAATGGCTGCGGGATGCGCTCGGGATCGTTGCCTCGTCGGCACAGGCTGGCGAACTCGCCGCGCAAGCCGACCCCGAACAGCCGGTTTATTTCGTGCCCGCCTTTGTCGGGCTCGGCGCGCCCTATTGGAACAGCAACGCTCGCGGCACAATCACCGGCCTGACGCATGGGACGACGCGAAAAGAATTGGCCCGCGCCGTGCTGGAAAGCGTCGGATATCAGACCTGCGATCTCCTAGCGGCCATGTATGCCGACGCGGGCGATATCCAGACGCCGGGATCAAAGCGGGTTATCCGTGTCGACGGCGGGATGTCGGCGAGCGATTGGACAATGCAATTTCTTTCGGACGTGCTTGATGTGCAGGTGGATCGGCCCACGATCCGCGAGACGACGGTGCTCGGTGTTGCTTTGCTGGCCGGCTGGCAGGCCGGCGTGTACTCGGCGCCCGATCGTTTTTCCCAGACCTGGCGGCTTGACCGCAGCTTTAAGCCAACGATGTCGGAAACCAGCCGTAATCACCGCTATCGGGGTTGGCGTGACGCGGTCGCGCGCGCGGTATTGGCCCAGTAGACTGCGGCGTTCTTAAACTTCCCCCGACGCCCGAGACGATCGATCTGAGTCGACACGTTTTTGTTAGCCCCACACCCGAACGCGGGATTTCATAACCGATGAGGCGCGCCGGCACTCTATCTTCGCTATCACAGTGAGAGAAATGTGCAGAAAGGGGGGCCGTGGGAGATCGCTGTCGTTGAAGATTTTGCCGAACTCCGAAAGGCAGGACTGATCCGCCCGCTGATGAAACAGATCGAGAGGCGGTTTGCAGCGGGGGGATGAATTATCCGCGATGTGACACAATTCGGCTTGGAGTACAGCGGCCACAGCGTGGGAGATCCCTAAGCCGCATATATTGCCCGGCGATATCAATTGTGCGATCCGATGTGCCTATGTGACGGCGGAGCCAGCCCATGTCAGCGACGGACCTAGCAAGTGTCGGCCAACATTTCATGCTCGGGTTGCGGCCGGGCACGACGCTCGATGCGCACGATCGGCTGCTGTTGCGCGACCTGCGCCCTGCCGGCGTGATTCTTTACAAGAGCAATTTTCATCACGATCGTCCGTACCAGGAATGGCTGTCGAGCCACGGCGCCTTGATCGCGCAGATTTGCGAGACGGTCGGCCGTGACCGTATGTTCGTTGCCATCGATCATGAGGGCGGGCGCGTCTGCCGCACACCCAGGCCGATCACGCGATATGCTTATGCCCGCGCGTGGGCCGAACGGTCCGCCGAAGTCGGCGCGGCCATGGGCGTGGAACTCGCCTCGCTTGGCGTCAACCTGAACTTTGCGCCGGTTTTGGATATCGACAGCAATCCGCAGAATCCGGTCATCGCGGCTCGCTCTTTCGGCCGAACGGCCGAAGCCGTCGGGACGAGGGCATGCGCCTTTGCCGAGGCGATGGAGCGAAACGGCGTGCGTGCCTGCGGCAAGCATTTTCCAGGACACGGCGATACGCAAGTCGATTCTCACTACGAGCTTCCGACCATTACCTCGACGCTCGATTCCTTGCGCGCGCGCGAGCTCAAGCCGTTTGCCGCGGCGATCGAATCCGGCATCGGAATGATCATGACCGCACATATTCTTTTCAAGGCGGTGGACGATAAGTACCCGGTCACTTTGTCCAGGCGGCTCACCCACGACCTCTTGCGCGCGGATATGGGCTTCAAAGGCGTGATCATTTCAGACGATATCGGGATGCGGGCGGTGAGCAGCATGTTCGATAGCGCCGATGCGGGCCTGCGGTTCATGGCCGCTGGCAACGATATGCTGATGATCTGCGCCCATTGGACGGATACCGAGCGCGCCAGGTCGCTTGCGCAAGGGATTGTCGACGGACGCCGTTCCGGCGCGCTGGAACGCCATAAGCTCGACGAGGCGCACGAGCGGATTGCGGCCATGTTGGCGACGACCCGGCAAAATGACGTGCATGCGCTCGACGCCGAAATCTTCGAGCGTCACGCTCAAGCCGGCACCTTATTCGCGGAGGAAACCGCGGAGGTGATCTAGAACCGGCCTCACTACGTGATGGCAACGTGACGGCTTTGAATAGATCCAGGCGCGCGAGCACGACGCATCAGCCGGCGGGAGCGGGGCTCATGGCGATGCGCAACGCCGCAAAAACCGCTTCGGTCGGATCGAATAACGGGCTATTTGGGCAGATGCAAATCGATTGTTTGAAATAAAGAGCCGAGAATCCTCCGGACGAAATCAAATTGCTGTCTATGATTTACCGCGTGATCGACCCGCTTGCCTTCTTCCACGCGTCGATGCCGCCGGCAATATGACGGGCGGTCGTGAGTCCGGCATCTTGCGCGGCCTGCACCGCCATCGCCGAGCGTTCGCCGAATGCGCAATAGAACAAGATGCGCTTGCCGGTCGCCGCGGCCAATTCGTGGAGCATGCCGCCGGGACTGATCTCGTCCCGCAGGTTTGGATAGGGTGCGTGCAATGAGCCCGGAATTACTCCGTGCCTCTGGCGCTCGCTCTTCTCGCGTAGGTCAACGATCGCAATATCGGGCTTGCCGCACAACGCCAGCGCCTCGACCGCCGAGATGGCCCACCCTTTGCGCGCGATTTCGTCCTGGTGAAGACCGACATGCATGTTCGCCGGTACGGCCACATCCATCATCTTCGGATTTGGCAGCTTCAGATTATTCATCAGATCTACGTATTCGTCGACCGATTTGACCTGGAGGCGCGGGTTGAACAGCTTCTCTTCGCCAATCGTTGAAACGGTATCGCCCTTATAATCATGTGCCGGATAAACGAGCGTCTCGTTCGGCAATTTGAGCAACTTGTTGAAAATGGAATCGAATTGCGCGCGCGCGCTGCCGTTTTGGAAATCGGTGCGGCCGGTCCCGCGGATAAGCAGCGTGTCGCCAGTGAACACACGGCCGCCCAAGAGATAGGAATAGGAATCGTCAGTGTGGCCGGGCGTGTATAGGACGTCGAGGCTTAAACCTTCGATGTCGATGCGGTCGCCTTCCGTGACACGCATGGAGACGACGTCAGCTTGCGTCTGTTCGCCCATGACAGTGATGCAATGGGTGCGATCACGGAGCGCGCCGAGCCCGGTAACGTGGTCGGCGTGCAAATGTGTATCGACAGCCTTGACCAGCTTGAGATCAAGTTCGCGCACGAGCTGTAGATAACGGTCGACCTTTTCCAACACCGGATCGATGATCAGCGCTTCGCCACCATGCCGGCTGGCGGCAAGATAGGTGTAGGTGCCGGAAATGCTGTCGAAAAGCTGGCGAAAGATCATTGGGAACCTCCGAGAAAAGAACTCCTTCTCACGATTGCTTCAGGCGTCGGGAGGCTTGGGGCCCTCCACCGCCGGGATCATTGACCGTGCGCGGCCGTCGGAAAGGCCACGTCTTAGGAGCCCGTAGCCGATTTTACCCATCATTAAGGATAACAAAGTACGATCACGTACAATAGCGCCCATGGAAGTGTGAGCCGGTAGTTCTGCCTAGAAAGGTACTGGTAACATGTCTGACATCACCTTGAGTCAAGGAATTCGGCAAAACCTGCTTTCACTGCAGAATACGGCCGCCAACTTGACGACGACGCAAGAGCATCTTGCCACCGGCAAGAAGGTCAATACCGCCTTCGATAATCCGACCAGCTACTTCGAGTCGCAGTCGTTGAACAACCGCGCCAGCGACCTGAGCGCTCTGCTCGATCAGATTGGACAAGGCGCGCAAACGCTTGATGCCGCCAACAACGGCCTCACCGGCTTGACCAGCCTGCTCGAGCAGGCCCTGTCGACTGTGCAGCAGGCCCAGCAGGCGTCCAACGATACCGCCGGCACCACCACCGGCACCGTCGACCTCTCCAGCAACACCGCGGCGGCCGGCAACCTTCTGATCGCGACCGGCGGAACCACCTATACCGTATCGATTGCGGCGAGCGCCGCGTTGAGCACGATCGAATCGGCGATCAACAGCACCGCAGGGCTTGGCAGCTCGGGCGCCGTGACCGCAACCGACGACGGCAGCGGTCATCTGGTCCTCACCGGCACCAGCCCCAACACCAGCTTCACGCTCTCCGGCGCAGACCAATCGGCGTTCGGTCTTTCCGGCACCGCCGTCACTGGAACGAGCACCACGCGCAACACGTTGCAGGGCAACTACAACGCTCTGCTCACCCAGATTGATCAGCTGGCTGGCGACGCTTCCTACAATGGCGTCAACCTGCTGGCAGGAAATAATCTGCAAGTGCTCTTCAACGAGAACGGGACGAGCTCGCTGAACATCGCTGGCGTGAACTTCAACAGCGCCGGACTTGGCCTTTCGGACATCGCGGCGGGCGGGTTCCAGAGCAGCACAACCATCACCGGGGCGGAAAGCGCCATCAATGCCGCGATCAACACCGTGCGCGCCCAGACCGAAACGTTCGGCACGAACTCCTCGACGATCCAGACCCGTCAGTCGTTCGAGCAGAACATGATCAACACGCTGCAGACCGGCGCCAGCAACCTCGTTCTGGCTGACCAGAACCAGGAAAGCGCCAACCTGCTGACCCTGCAAACGCAGCAGCAGTTGGAAATTTCGGCGCTGTCGATCGCCAACCAGGCGAATCAGTCCGTGCTCAAATTGTTCCCGTAGTTGTTCTGAGCAGGCCTGCAAGGTACCCCTCTGGCGGGTCTACAAAGGCGGCGGGGCGAAAGTCCCGCCGCAATTTTTTATTGTCGGTTATCGGCCGTAGGCGACATGTGCGCTGCCCGTCCGTGACGGCAACGCGTTTTTTTGCGCAAGCGGTATCGTTCAATCAATGTATCGCTGCTGCTGGCGTCGTTCACGGCGGAGCATTCGGCCTTGCCAAGACCGTGGTGCAGCCAAGGCTCGCGTGGGACGGAACTGAGCGATCGAACGGTTGCCGAGCTTTCGATGGCGGCAACATTGTCGCCGTAAAATGCTGCCGAACGATGGCGACGCATCAGATCGTACAGTATCGGTTTTAGCTCAGCCAATTTCCCGCGGGAGGTAAGCCGAGCGTCGAGGAATGCTATTCTGAAATAGCAATCCACATTGGCTGTTCTCTTCAGAAAGGCTTAAAGCGCAATTTGTAACTTTAGAGGCTGTCGGCGAAGTGTTGAATTGGCTGCGTGTCATGGACGCTCGCAAGATCGCGCTCGTGCAGGAAAGCTTTGAAAGAGCGGCGCTCGGTTCCGAGATAGCGGAGCTCTTTTACGCCGAGCTGTTTGCGATCGATCCTTCGCTTCGCGCCATGTTCTCAGGTGATATGCGCGATCAAAACACAAAGTTGTTTGCGGCGCTCAACTACATCGTGCGTTCGCTCCATGCGCCGCACGAGCTTCTCTGCAACGTAGAAAGCCTTGCAAAAAAGCACGTCGATTATGGCGTCAGAGTGGAACACTATACTTACGTCGGCAATGCTCTGCTGCGATCGTTGAAGAAGCGGCTCGGCGCTCAATTCACCCTCGAACTGTGCGACGCCTGGACCGAGGCGTTCAGGACGGTTGCCGGAATCATGAAAGAGGCGGCTTATGTTCAAAATCGCACGGCCTGAATATGCGGGAATAGCTTCCATCTGGTGAGTCGCGCCGGCTCGCTGCGGCGCGTGCACAGCCCTCTCCCGCCGCGACGAGGCGGCGCCACCGAACTCCGGCTTCCGGCTCGTTAATGCTTCGACCATCAATGCTGATACGACTCCGACTCAAAAGATCGAAACCGGACGAAGCTTCAGCCGCTCTCGCGGACGGCTGCGCGCCGATTTCCGTGCCGATCGATACGTTTGCTCTTAAGCCGGCAAATCTGCTGCTGCAGGTCATCGATAACATGACTGTTGGGGTCTCCGTGTTCGATGCCTCGTCGCGGCTCCTGTTATGCAACAAGCCGTATCTGAGCATGTACAAGCTTAGACCCGAAGTGCCCCAGAGCCGCTGCACTTTGCGGCAATTGCTCGAATTCAAGATCAAGGCGGGCACCTTTTTCGGGGACCTCGATTACGCCGTCGATCGCATCGGCGCGGTAGTTGGCAAGGGCGAGACGTCCAGGAATGTCGATCAATGGCTCGACGGCACGGTCATCTCGATCGTCACCACGCCGCTTGCGGGCGGTGGCTGGATGGCGACGCATGAGGATGTAACCTGCCATGTGAAGGCCGTTAAGGAGTTGCGTCGCACCAAGAACTTTTTCGACACGGTCATTGACAACGTGCCGGCGACGATTGTCGTCAAGGATGCAAGGACGTTTCGCTACCTGCTCGTCAACAAGAAGGGCGAGGAATTTATCGGTCGCACCAAGCAGGATATCATCGGCAAAGTAGCGTATGAGATCTTTCCGCCTGAGGCGGCGAGGACTATTGATGAGCATGATCGGGCTGCGCTCGGCCTGCCGACGCCGTTGGGATACGAGTCCGCACCGTTCCACCTGGCCGGCGACGATTCGCAGAGAGTGTTGACCAAGAAGCTGATCGTGCGCGACGCTGATGGCGAGGCGGACTATCTGCTATCGATCATTGTAGATGTCACGGAACGCGTTCGCGCCGAAAGCCGGCTGTCCCATCAGGCCCACCATGACGCATTGACCGGATTAGCAAACCGCGTGCTGTTCGCGGAAAGGATCGGCGAAGCTCTGGCTCGGCTGTCGGCCTTCGGTGAACGGTTCGTCGTCATGCTTCTCGATCTCGATCGTTTCAAGTCGGTCAACGATTCGCTCGGGCATCCGGTCGGCGACGGACTGCTCAAGAGCGTGGCGCAAAGGCTGCAGGGATGCTTGCGTAAGGAAGATCTCGTTGCTCGGTTGGGCGGCGATGAATTTGCCATTCTGCAGATTTGTAGAGGTGACCAGCGGGAGGACGCGATCACGCTTGCGAATTGTGTGCTCGACCTGCTCGCCTCGACCTTTGATATCGACGGGCATCAGGTCGTTACCGGCACAAGCATCGGCGTAGCCTTCGCCCCGCTGCATGGCACCGACGTGGATCAACTGATGAAAAATGCCGATTTGGCGCTCTATCAGGCCAAATCGGCCGGCCGCAACCGCTACTGCGCATTCGACGCGTCGATGGAAAAGGAGGCGCATGCGCGCCATGCGCTGGAGTGCGATTTGCGCCAAGCGATCGCCCGCGGCGAATTCGAGATGCATTACCAATCGATATTTGATGTGGCGAGCGGCCGTCCGTCCGGCGTGGAGGCGCTGGTCCGCTGGAAGCAGCCGCAGCGGGGCATTGTCCCGCCCGGCGAATTCATACCCCTTGCCGAGGAAACGGGACTGATCGTTCCCCTCGGGGAATGGATCGTGCACCAGGTATGCCGCGACGGTCAGTCTCTTCCGTCGAACATTAAGGTCGCGGTCAATTTGTCGCCGGTGCAGTTCGGCAAAGGCGATCTGGTCGGTACGGTTGCGCGCGCGCTTTCGGAGTCCGGCTTCCCTCCGCAGCGGCTCGAGCTGGAAATTACCGAGTTGGTGCTGCTGCACAACAATGAAGAGAACATCTCGACCTTGGCGGCGCTCAAGAGTCTCGGTGTGTCGATCGTGCTCGACGATTTCGGCACCGGCTATTCCTCGCTGAGCTATCTCCGGGTCTTCCCGTTTGACAAGATCAAAATCGATCGCTCCTTTGTCAAAGAACTGTCCACCCGTTCGGATTGCGCGGCGATCGTATGTGCGATCACAAGCTTGGCCCGGACGCTCAACATCGCGACAACGGCAGAGGGCGTGGAAACGCACGACCAATATAAGCTTTTGCGCGCCGCGGGTTGCTCGCTCGTGCAAGGGTACTTGTTCAGCCGGCCCGTGCCGCCGGCCGAACTTCTCAACGCGACCGGCTTTCGAACCGGCGCGGTGGCGTGACCGGAGATCGACCGGCCACTCTTTGAATGCGCAGCTTGCACTTTCTAGAAAATCTTAGAAAATCTCAGTGCACGGATCGCGATCGGCGGACGCACAACGTCTCGGGGACCAGCCGACCAATATACGGCCCGCGCGGCGGAGGGACACCGAACGCGATGGCCGCGCTTATCACCTCATATGCGCGAGGCGCCGGAATCCTGCGGAGTTGAGGATAGTCAGCGAGCGGTCGCTGATCTTGATCAGTCCGCTGCGACGAAACTCGGATAGCACCTTGCTCACATGAACGGGCGTCAGGCCGGTGGCATCGGCGATGTGATGCTGACGAAGCGGGAACTCCATTTCGATGGCGGAGCTCTCGGTTGTTCGGGTCATGCCGCGCTGGGAGAGTCGTTCTGCCAGATTCAGCACAAGCCGTGCAATTCGCTCGTCGGCCGTGCGCCTCCCCAGATCGACGATGAGCTGATCCGCCCGATCCCTTTCCTCGATCCATGCCTTCGAGAGCTTGTCAAACATCTCGGGATGCTTGAGCAGGGTGGCTTTCAGATCGGTGCGTTTGAAGGTGCAATACACGACGTCGGTGATAGCCTCGACCAGGCAATGCGACCGCGGTTCAAACAACAATACGGTCGAGACCAAGTCTCCGGGCAGCAGGAACGACAGTATTTGCCGGCTGGCGTCCGACAGCATAACGACTGAAGCCGCCCAGCCGCCGCAGACGATGGGTACCGCGTCATGCAAATCGTGCTCGCGGCAGATGATGCGCCGGGCTGGCACGGTGCGACTGGTCTGGTGAATTTGAATGTGATTGGGGGGGCCTGGCGAGAGCGCCCTGGTAACCCCGCACAAGCTCAGGCCGTAAGCATCACAAGCTGTGCACGTAATATCGTCCGGCCGCGATGGTTCGGGTGCTTTCATGCCCGGGCAATCAATCGCCTGCCAAACGGCCCAAAGCGCCTGAAGCACCGATATACGATACGGCGGCACGATCTTCGCGTGTCCTGCCGACGGTGTAGAATGTGCATTTCAGAGTTCAGGGCGCTGAGGAAAGAATCTTCTAAGCTTTCCAGGCTCGGCATGTCTCTTATTCTTTCGTGGGGTAACCTCACACAAGAATTACGCGAATCGCCTGTGAGCATGAACGGTAAGCGATACTACGTATGAGCCGCAGCACCTTTCTTTCACATCTAGAAGGTTAATATACTTTAATACCGAAATGCAATCCCTACATCCCCAGGTTTAAGTACTCGCCAACCGCGTGAATAATCTCGGCTATACTGCCTTAGCGTTGTCTCTACTACCATAATACACAATGTCTATGCGTCAACACCTTCTGGTTGCATCGCAATAATTTGACCAAGATGCCGCTTAACTGGGCAATTCAATGCCGCGCCAAGACCATTGCCCGATCCGCAACCACATCGCTTCGCTCAGTCGCTTAAGCACAGGCCGGCGCGACCCGAGCGCGCCAATCGCTTCGATCCGCGTCGCAGGGTCAGCGGCGGGCGCGTGCCAAACGTCTCATTGGTGAACATCCGCAGCTGCGGTCGATGGAGCAGAGGCAGAGCGCCGTCATTGTGTCGATTGGCGGCTGCCGTATGTCGTAATTCTGTCGTGGATAGAATTTCAGCGAGCTGCTGCAGGCCTGTGCGGTCGTAGGACGCACGCAATCGGTCCGCTTCGTCGGTTCCGACGATCGTGAAGCACTTGAGCGGCTGGCTCCGCTTCATTTCCGCAGGCCCCCGCCTTTCCATCGCACCTGCGAGAGAAATGTGAGCGGCGAGTACCCGCGATACCGTTTGAAAGCACTGAACAAGCCGAATGCATTCGTGCCGGCAGCTTCCGCGAGTTCCTCTAAGGTAATCGCCCGTCCTGCATTCCCCTCGATATATTCCTCCGCCAGCTGCACTTCCGGCGGCGCCGCGTCCGCCGCCAATTGCTCCAGCACGTGGCTGTAGTTGTGCCGATAGCCGCAAAGAAGAAGCGTGAGGAGAAGCTGCTCGGTCTGTGCGATCCATCCGTCAGGAAAAGGCGGATCGTTCTGGCTGATCGTTTCGATCAGAAGAGGCAGATAGTGCTGCAGCATCCGCGCGGCGGGTCCGTTCGGATGCTTTTGGGTGTCGATGCGCAGAGGCTCCTTGAGCGGCGCACCTATCATCGATCTCAGTTTCTCGGCCAGCACGCGCGCATCGACGCGCAATATAAGTTGCGCATAGTCGGCGCTGTAATTCATCCGATGAGGAGCGTCCGAAGAAAGCAGGCAGCCGGAGCCCGCCGCCACTTCAATGGAAGTCGTTCCGCATGTGATCTTTCCTCTTCCCTGCAGCGGAAAGAGCTGCACCACGAAGCCGGAAGTCGGAAAGTCGAGCCCAACTTCCACGCCGAAGGCGGCGAAGGCGAGTTCGACACATCGCAAACGACAATTGTTGATGACGGCGTTCAAGCTTCCCGTACGCTGCGTGGAGATCAAGGCCGGTCCGGCGTAAACGCGAGCCAATGCTTCCCGCACTTCTTCAACATCGGCCGAGCGAAGCAGCGGAAAATTGTCGAGCGGCCGGGGCGCGTTCACGGCAAGCAAGGCGGTCATAGAGGTTGTCCCCGAAGCTGCGAATGCCTAACGCGATGACCCGACTGGGCGCAAGCTGCCGCGGAGATGTCTCCCGACCGATTTTTAGGCTGCAAGCTGTCGTCTTAATGCAGGATGGCAATCGGAAATATTGTCAAACGCCAATATAGAGGTTTGTAAGGTATACATTCGCCCATTAACTAATTTGTAGCAGGCACTCGAATATTTCAACAGAAGAGATTTGGGGCTGTGAAGTCTATCCCATGAACTCCCGCGCGGCGTCAGCGGCGACCACGGTTTTTTTCGGCTTCGCGCACAATGCCGATGCAGGTACTGCGCAGCGGGGGTTTCCCTCAGAGCTTCTGACGATCGGAAGCACCAGGATCCCCGCCCAGCGTTCCGCAGAATCTGCTGCCCTCGAGTCCAAGCGGGGGCGGCTTGGCCGTGCTGCGCCCGCGATCCCAGTATCCCGGCCATCGAGGAATGCAGGCGAACTGCGCCTACCTTAAGGAAGTCCCATGCTAAACCGAATGACGATCAACGCACTTCTAAGAACCGTCATCGCCGTGCTTGGCGCGGCCGTCGTGATCATGCTGTCGCTCAGTGCGTGGACTTCCTGGAATCGGCTCGGCACGGCAAGTCGTGCGGCCGCGGTGGCCGATGCTTCGGCTTACCTGTTTACGGCACTGCATAATCTGCGCTTCGATCGTGCGGTGTCACGCACTGAGCTACTCGCCGAAAAACCGGCGACGGCGATGAACCCGGTGCTTCGCGATGCGCGAGCCAACGAAATGCCGGCGCTGAAAGCGGCTTTGGCGGCGCTGCAGCGAGTCGATGTTGCCGACCAGAAAGCGATTGTCGCCGCGCTCGACGAGCACGTTAAGCGGCTGTCCGCATTGCACGAAGAAACCGCTGCCGCGATGCAGCAGTCGAAGGCGGCGCGACGTCCGGGAATTGTCGAGGACATTTTCAAGGAGACCGACGAGCTGATCAAGTTCATCGATAAGGTGTCGACGCAGCTGACATTGTCGATCAAGCTTCAGGATCCATACGTCGATCAATTGATGGAACTCAAGCAGGTCGCCTGGGTGGTACGTAACGCGGCAGGCGATGCAGCCGTTGAAGTGTCCTTCGCGCTGGAAGGGCGGCCGCAGACCGCGGCTGCGATCGAAGATTATATCGCCAAGCTCAGCAAGATCCGCTCGACCTGGGCGATACTTGAGGATCTGGCCAACGGCTTGCCGCTGCCCGCGAGTTTCGCGCAGGTTCGGGACAAGGTGAACCGCGATTATTTCGGGTCTGATTACATCGAGATCGGAATGAAGGCCTTGAAGGATGCGGTCGCCGGCCAGACGCCAGGCCTGACTGTCGACCAATGGACGGCGATGGGAATGACGCGGCTGGCGCCGCTGGTAGGGGTTGCCGAGGCGGCGCTCAATACGGCGAGGGAGCACGCAGCGAGTCAATACTCAAGCGCGCTCCATGAGTTGATCATGCAGCTTGTTCTGCTATTGGCTGCCATCGCGCTGTTCGTCGGCGCCATGTTGCTGGTGACCAGGCGAGTGACCATTCCGCTGCAGAAGCTGAGCGAAGCGATGCGTAAGCTCGCCGGCGGCGACTTCGCGGTGGTGTTGCCGGGGCTCGAGCGCAAAGACGAAGTCGGGGCAATGGCCAATGCCGTCGAGCAATTCAAGGTGCTGGCGATTGAGAAGGCGCGCCGCGAAACGGATGAAGCCGTGCAGCGTCAGCAGGCCCAAATGGAGGTGCAGGCCAAAGTCGCGGCTGATCAGCGGAAATTGGCCGAGGCGCAGGCTCAAGCCGCCGAGGAACAAGCCAGAATCGTGCGGTTGCTGGCCGAAGGCCTGGTGAGGATGGCCGAGGGCGACTTGACCCACCGTCTGGGCGAAGGCTTTACCGATAGCTACCGCCAGATCAAGGACGACTTCAACGCCATGGCGGAGCGGCTGCAGCAAACCATCGGCTCGATCGTGGTGGCGACGCGGGAGATCGCGAATGCTTCGGCCGAATTGTCCGGCAGCACGACCGACCTTTCGCAGCGCACGGAGGAGCAGGCGGCCAGTTTGGAGCAGACCTCGGCATCAATGGAGGAAATATCGGCGACCGTGCGAAAGAATGCAGAGAACGCACAGCAGGCCAATCAGTCGGCGAACAATACCCGCGAAGTCGCCGACCGCGGCGGTCAGGTAGCGGCGAAGGCGGTTGATGCCATGGCGCGCATCGAGGAATCTTCGCGCAAAATCTCCGACATCATCGGGGTTATCGACGAAATCGCCCGGCAGACCAATTTGCTGGCGCTCAATGCTGCGGTCGAGGCCGCGCGCGCCGGCGAAGCGGGCCGCGGATTTGCGGTAGTCGCCTCGGAAGTGCGCAGCCTGGCGCAGCGCTCGTCACAAGCCGCCAAGGACATCAAGGACCTCATCACCAACAGCAACAATCAGGTGAAGGACGGAGTCGACCTGGTCAACCGCGCCGGAGCGGCGCTGCGCGAGATCGTCGATTCCATCAAGGACGTCGTCCACATGGTTTCCGATATCGCCAATGCCAGCATCGAGCAGGCGACCGGTCTGGAAGAGATCAACAAGGCTCTCACGCAAATGGACGAGGTCACGCAGCAGAATTCGGCGCTGGTCGAGGAAAATGCGGCGACGTCGAGGACGCTCGAGCAGCAAAGCAAGATGATGGACGAGCGCGTCGCCGCGTTCCGCATCGGCAATGCCGGGACCGCGACATCGCCGGTACTTGGACGGCGCTCGGTTGCGGCGCCGCCGAAAGCTGTTGCTGCCGCCGCCAAGTCGCTGCCGGTCGCGGCGCAAAAACGGGCAGTCGCCGCGCCGAAGCGCGTGGCTGCCGGCGCGAATGGCGGCGGCGGCCCGGTCGGCCGTATGCGGACAGCCATCGCCTCGGCCATCAACGATGATGACTGGAAGGAATTCTAGCAAGCGGGCGTTGTGGCTGGAGCGCAATCGCTTCAGATTGAATCGATTGGCGCTCTAACGTTTTGGTGGAGCATGATCTTTTCGGAAAACCGGATTCCACTTTTCCGGATCATGCTCTAGCGGCGCCGTGTCCGGCGTTCTGGGCTTGGGGAAGCAGCGGAAAATTGTCGAGGCGGCCGGGGCGCGACGACCGGGCAGGCAGGCATCGATTTTGACTTGGGAACATCAGCTGTTTGCTTAATGCAGCATAGCATCCACAAATATTGCGGGAACTCAATATAGAAGTTAGCGAGCTATATATTCAGACGTTAACCAATTTGTAGTTGGCGTTCGTTTATTTCAACTGAGGGGAATTTTGGGGGCTTTGAAGTAAATCCCATGAAATCGCGGCGTGCGCAGCGATTCACCGCAAGTGGCGAAGGTCGCTCACAATGCCGGTGCGGGTTGAAATCACCAACACGAGGGCAATGCGTATCATGACTGGATCGGCCGTTTCATCCGCGACAGAGCCCATGCAGTTCAGCCCGGCGGTAGCTGCTGCCGCCATGTCTGCAACGAATGCCCCGACGCAACTCATCAGCTTTGCCATCGGCGACGACCAATACGGCGTCGACATCATGGCGGTGCGGGAGATTAAGGGTTGGACCGAGATTACGCACTTGCCGAAGCAGCCCGATTATGTTCGCGGCGTGCTCAATCTACGCGGGGTCATTGTCCCAATCATCGATCTGCGGTGCCGATTTGGTCAGGGCCTGACCGAGGCGACGCCGCTTCACATCGTCATCATCGTGCAGATCGGGGCGAAGCCGATCGGCCTTCTGGCCGATCGCGTTCTCGATATCGTGTCACTTGACGATTCTCAAATCCAACCGGTGCCGCGGATTGCGCAAGCCTCCCGCGTGGAATTTCTCTCCGGCCTAGTAACGGTCGAAGGCGCCATGATCGCGCTCATCGATCTGTCCAATCTTTTGTCCCTTGCCGTCGAGTAGAAGCTGCGCCTTCAAGCGCGAATCTCATCAATGGAGATCGTCATGCTTTCTTTTAGCAGATCGAAAGTGAGCGGTCGTGCGGTTGACCATCAAGATGCGCAGATCAAATCACAGATCGTCGACAGGCTTTCGTCGGCGATCATGACGATCGACCGCGATTTCATCGTGACCTATGTGAACGAACCGACCCGCGAATTGCTCAAGAGAAACGAAACGGCATTTCGATCCATTTGGCCGGGTTTCAACGCCGATAAGATTGTCGGTACATGCATCGACACCTTTCACAAGAACCCAGCGCATCAACGGCAAATGCTGGCCGATCCGAAGCGTCTTCCGATCCGCACGGAGATCACCATTGGTGAACTCAAGATCGCGTTGCTCGTGAACGGTCTCTTCAACGGCAAGGGCGATCATGTCGGTAACATGCTTGAATGGCGAGACGTCACCGCCGATCGATTGAATACCGGCATGATCGATGCCATCAACAAGGCGCAAGCTGTTATCGAATTCTCGCTCGACGGCGTAGTTCAGGACGCTAACGAGAATTTCCTGAAGGCGCTGGGGTATCGACTTGACGAGATCAAAGGTAAGCACCACTCGCTATTCATTGAGCCGAGCTACCGCCAGAGCCCGGAATACCGCATGTTTTGGGAAAAGCTCGGACGCGGCGAGTATGACGCCGCGCAATACAAACGCATCGGCAAGGGCGGCACCGAGATCTGGATTCAGGCAAGTTACAATCCGATCCTCGACGCCAACGGCAAGCCGTTCAAGGTCGTAAAATATGCGACCGACATCACCGCCAGCGTCAAGGCCAGTCAGGCTCTGCAGGAGGCGGTGCAGCAAGTGCAGGCGGTCGTCGAATCCGCCAAGAACAACGATCTGACGGATCGGGTGCCACTTGACGGAAAGACTGGCGAGATCGGCGCGTTGTGCGCTGGCGTGAACGGTCTGATCGACACCATGATGAACGTGGTGGTGAAAATCCGTGGTTCGGCGCGCGAAGTAACAAGTGCATCGGCGGAGATCGCGGCTAGCACCACCGATCTTTCGCAGCGCACCGAAGAGCAAGCCGCGAGCCTGGAGGAAACATCCGCCTCGATGGAGGAGATGTCGGCCACCGTCAAGAAGAACGCCGATAACGCGCAGCAGGCCAACCAATCGGCCGGCGCTACGCGCGATGTTGCCGACCGCGGCGGTCAGGTGGTTGCCAAGGCGGTTGAGGCCATGGCGCGCATCGAGGAATCGTCGCGCAAGATCTCGGACATCATCGGTGTCATCGACGAGATCGCGCGGCAGACCAATTTGCTCGCGTTGAACGCCGCCGTGGAAGCGGCTCGCGCGGGGGAGGCGGGCCGCGGCTTTGCGGTCGTTGCCTCGGAAGTCCGCAGCTTGGCGCAGCGCTCGTCGCAGGCCGCAAAAGACATCAAGGATCTGATCACCAACAGCAACAATCAGGTCAAAGACGGCGTCGATCTCGTCAACAGAGCCGGCACCGCGCTGAACGAAATCGTCGAGTCGATCAAGAAAGTGGCCGTCGTCATTTCCGACATAGCGGCGGCGAGTGCCGAGCAAGCGACCGGGATCGAGCAGGTCAACAAGGCGCTCACTCAAATGGATGAGGTCACGCAGCAGAACTCAGCGCTGGTGGAGGAGAACGCCGCGACCGCGAAAACGCTCGAGCAGCAAGCCAAGGCCATGAGCGACGAGGTCGGCGTGTTCAACGTCGACGAGGCTCAGCCGGAGCGGCCGGCGGTGCAGAAACGTCCGATCGCCGTCGCCGCCAAGCCCGCCGCCAGGCCGGCGATGCCCAAGCCGGCGACGCCCAAGCGGACGGCCGTGAATGGTGGCCCGGTCGGACGGATGCAGGCCGCCCTTGCCACCGCTGTGCGCAACGATCCGGACTGGCAGGAATTCTAAGACACAGCGAGCCGCAGATGTCGCACAGTCGCAATAGCGCGGCAGTGGCGCTCGCCTCTGTCGCGCCCACAGCTACCGATACGGAACGCGAGTTCGATTTCACCGATGCGGACTTCCAGTCGCTGGTGAAACTCGCCCACGAGCACGCCGGCATTTCTCTTGCGGAGAGCAAGCGCAACCTCGTTTATAGCCGCCTGTCGCGCCGCTTGCGGGCGCTCGGGTTAGGCTCGTTCCAGGAATACCGCGACTACCTCGCCGCCACCAGCGCCGAGTTGGAAAGCTTCATCAACGCGATCTCGACCAACCTCACGAAATTCTTCCGCGAGGCGCATCACTTCGAGCATTTGCGCACACACGTCGCCACTGCGTTTGCACAAACCGCGGGCCGCAAGCCGGCAGCGCGTCTGCGGATCTGGTCGGCAGGTTGCTCGACCGGCGAAGAGCCTTACACCATAGCTGCGGTGCTCAAGCGCGAAATTCCGGACGTTCGGCGATACGATGTCCGCATTCTGGCGACCGACATCGACACCGAGGTGATCGCGAGAGGCGCGCGCGGTGAATATCCGCCGTCCTCGCTCGACGACGTGCCGCGCGCCTATCGGGAATTCTTCCAGCAAGGGTCGAGCGGCAAATCCGCGACCATTGTCATGGGCGAGGAATTCCGGTCGCTGATCGTCTTCCGGCGCCTCAATCTGATGGAGGCTTGGCCGTTCAGCGGAAAATTCGACGCCATCTTTTGCCGCAACGTGATGATTTATTTCGATGGCCCGACGAAATCGGCGCTGGTCGACCGCTTCGCCCAACAACTGCATCCGGACGGCTGGCTCTATATCGGCCATTCGGAATCGCTGGTCGGATCGCATCCGTGGCTCGACCTTGTCGGCCGCACGACTTATCGACGGATTCAATGACTGACGCGGCAGCTCTTGCTCATTCCGGCGGTCCGCTCGTCGCCAAGATTCAGGCCGCTGCCGGTCGGCGCTTCTTCGACGCTGCAAGCGCCGCTTGGATGATGAAGGTTTTTCCGGGTGAGTTCTACGTCACCAAGGAGACGGACGAGGTGCTCGTGACAGTCCTGGGATCGTGCGTGTCGGCTTGTATTCGCGATCCGATTGCAGGCATCGGGGGAATGAATCATTTCATGCTTCCGCAACACAAATCGGGCGCCTGGGGCAACGATCTTAAGTCAACGCGTTTCGGCAATTTCGCGATGGAGAAGCTCATTAACGAGCTCATCAAGGCCGGATGCGTGCGCGAGCGAATGGAAATCAAGGTTTTCGGCGGCGGCAATGTCACCGACACCAGCAACGCCGTCGGCAGCGACAATGCCGAATTTATTTTGCACTATCTCAAGGCCGAAGGGTTGCGGTGCGCTGCGAGCGATCTCGGCGGCACGCTGCCTCGACGTATTCACTATTATCCCGCCACCGGACGTGTCGTGCGCCGGCTGCTTGGCAGCAGCGAGCGCTATTCGATCGATCGCGAAGAACACGATTACGGCAACCGCCTGCAGCAGCAGCAGCCTGCAGGCGAAATAGAGCTCTTTGGGGAAGGTGAATGAAAAACCGCAAGACACCAGTCCGCGTCTTGATTGTCGACGATTCCGCGGTCATGCGGCAATTGCTGTCGAGCCTGCTCGAAGCTGATCCGGAAATCATCGTCGTGGGGACGGCCGCCGATCCCTACATCGCGCGGGAGCGCATCAAAACGCTCAATCCCGACGTCATCACGCTCGACGTCGAGATGCCGCACATGGACGGCCTCACCTTTCTCCGCAAGATAATGACGCTGCGGCCGATGCCGGTGGTGATGATTTCGACGCTCACCCAGAGCGGCGCCGACACGACCCTGGAAGCGCTTGAAATCGGCGCGGTCGATTTTATTGCCAAGCCGGCGCACGAGCACGCCGACCGCCTGGCGGAGCTGGCCGAAGAACTGCAGCAGAAGGTCAAAGCCGCCGCGCAGGTGCGTGTCACTGTGCGCCGCGCCGCGCCGCCGAGCTTGCCGCGGCGGGAGCTGCTTCGGCGCTCGACCGGAAAGATTGTCTTTGTCGGCGCTTCGACCGGCGGCGTCGAGGCGCTCAAAGTGTTGCTGATGGGGCTGCCGGAAGATTGCCCGCCGACCCTGGTGACTCAGCACATGCCGCCGCGGTTCACGACGGGCTTTGCCGAGCGGCTCAACCGCGAATGTCCGATGAGGGTTTCAGAGGCGGCCGACGGCGACGTCATAGAGCCGGGGCACATCTATATCGCGCCCGGGTCGCATCATCTCGAAATCGTCCGCGCCGGCAACCGGCACATTTGTCGGCTGTCGGATGGTCCGCCTGTCAGCGGCCATCGCCCGTCTGTCGACGTCCTGTTTCGCTCGGCCGCTCGTGTCTGCGCAAAGTCGGCCATCGGCGTCATTCTGACCGGAATGGGCAAGGACGGTGCCGAAGGTCTGCTCGAATTGCGCCGCGCGGGCGGGGTGACGCTCGGCCAAGATGAGGAATCCGCTCTCATCTACGGAATGCCGCGGGCGGCGTTCGAGCGCGGCGCGGTGATGCGGCAATCTTCTTTGTTGCGGATGTCCGACGCCATTCTTGATGCCTGTGACAGCGACGCGCGGTCCGGCGCCGACGCGACCGCTGCCTGACCATTCTGACCGGAAACAAACGAACGCAATCGGCCGTCGCCATGAATGAAGATGCAAATAACGCCGCACTGAAGCTGCCGAGCACGCTCGATCTCGCAGCCGCCGAAGGCTTTCTCGAAACGATACGGTGCCGTCTGCAGGAGAATCCCCGGCTCCGCGTGGATGCCTCCGAAGTCGAAATCCTGACGGTACCATGCATTCAAATCATGCTGTCCGCGCTGCAAACCTATGACCAGATCTCGATAGAGCGTCCGTCCGAGGAATACATCAATGCTTTTCGTGACCTGGGAATCGATTGCAGCAAGCAATCCATGAGTGAAACCGCCGAGCCGGCACCGCAGAGCATCACTGACGGCGCCGCTGCCATCCCCCCTCTGCAGATCGAGGAGTCTTCCATGAGTAAACGCATCCTGACTATCGACAATTCAAAGACGATCCGCGACATGCTCATGCTCACACTGGCTGAGGCCGGTTTCGAGGTTCTGCAGGCAGTCGACGGTCAGGACGGTCTGGACGTCTTGGACAAGGAGCAAGTCGACGTCGTCATCACCGACATCAACATGCCGCGGATGGACGGCTACGAAGTGATCCGGCAGTTGCGCAGAAATTCGACGCACAAATCGACGCCGATCCTGGTACTGACGACCGAAAGCGAAGCCGACAAGAAGAACCTTGCCCGCGTGGCCGGCGCTACCGGGTGGATGGTCAAGCCTTTCGATCCGGAGCGGCTGATCGCCACCATCAACAAGGTCGCTCCGTAACGCCGATCACGCTCGAGGAGCGCCGCCCATGGCCAGCTTGGATCAATTGAAGGGCACGTTTTTTGACGAATGCAGCGAGGCCCTGCAGCAGATCGAATTGGGCCTTTCCGACCTGCGCGAGGGAACCGCCTCGGACGACACCATAAACGCGGTGTTTCGCTCCGTTCACTCGGTGAAAGGCGGCGCCGGGATTTTCGGTTTCGATGATCTCGTCAAGTTTGCGCATGTTTTCGAAACCGTGCTCGACGCCATGCGCGGCGGCAAGTTGGCGAGCACGCAGGAAATCGTCGATACGCTTTTGCAGGCGAACGACATCCTTTCGGATCTGATCGGTATGTCGCGATCCGGCGAAGCAATTCCCGCCGACTATGGGGCCGAATGCCGCGCCGGGCTCGAGCGTATTCTGCATGCCAATGCGACCGGCGATGATTTGGGAGATGACGGATCGCCGGCTCCCGCCGATTTCGAAGGGCTCGACTTCGTGCCTGTCCGTGCCGAGGAGTTCGATGCGCCGGAAGAGCAGCCGGGCGACCAGAAGTATCGGATCGTTTTTCGGCCAAAGTCCGACTTGCTGAAGAAGGCAAACGAGCCGCTCTATATCCTGCGCGAGCTGCGCAAGCTTGGCGCGCTCGACCTCGGCGTCGAGACCGACCGGCTGCCGCTATTGGACGCTCTCGAGCCCGATACGCCGTATTTGGGCTGGAACGGAACTTTACGCACTCCGGCATCACAGGCGCAGATCCAGGAGGTGTTTGAGTTCGTCCTCGACGATTGCGAACTCGAGATTAGCGCCGTCGAGGCCGCCGACGCTGAGCCGCTGCCGGATACGCCAGCAGATATGATTGTTCCGCCCGGTCCGTTGCCAGCCTCGAGCGATGATGGGGGCGTTGCCGCAGCGGTGCCTGAGACGATGACGAGCAGCCCGCCAATTGCGCCGAATTTGGAGGCCGAAGCCCCCGAAGCGGCGCCGCAGCCGCGCTCCGCGCCGTCGAAGTCTTCCACGGCCGGCGGTGCGACGACGACGCGGGTCGAGCTGGAGAAGATCGACCGCGTCGTCAATATGGTTGGCGAACTGGTCATCGCCCAGGCCATGCTCGGCCAGGTGGTTCACAGCTTACCGGAAGACGTCAGTGGGCGGCTCGTCCAGGTCCTTGAAGAGGTGGTGCATCACACCCGCGAACTAAAAGACAGCGTCATGTCGATGCGCGCCCAGCAGGTGAGCGCCGTGTTTCAGCGCATGCCGCGCCTGGTGAGGGAATTGGCCGCCAAGACTGGAAAAAAGGCCCGCCTCGAGATGCTCGGCGAAAATACCGAGGTCGACCGCTCGATTATCGAGCGGCTGGGCGATCCGCTCACTCACATCATTCGCAATGCTGTCGATCACGGGATCGAGGCGCCGGAGATTCGAGCGGCCGCCGGCAAGCCCGAAGAAGGAACGGTCAGGCTTGCCGCCGAGCATCGCGGCGGACGGATCGTCATCGAAGTGAGCGACGACGGCGCGGGAATCAATCCCGAGCGCGTTCTGAAAAAAGCGCGCGACCGCGGCTTGGTCAGCGGCGAGGGGACGCTCACCGAGGACGAGATCAACAATCTCATTTTTCTGCCGGGCTTCTCCACCGCGGAGAGTGTTTCCGACATCTCAGGTCGTGGCGTCGGAATGGACGTGGTTCGGCGCAACATTCAGGACCTGGGCGGACGCATTACCGTGAAATCGGAACGCGGCCGCGGCATGACGATCCAGCTGGCGCTGCCGCTGACACTGGCGGTGATGGACGGCATGGTCGTTCGGGTCGCCCAGGAGACCTACGTGATGCAAATGTCTTCGATCGTCGAATGCCTGCGGCCGCCGGCATCGGATATTCACAGCTTGCTCGGCACTCGCGGCATACTGCAGTTGCGCGGCAATCTTGTTCCGCTCGTCCATCTCTGCGAACTGCTCGATATCGGGACAACGAATACGGCCTCGGCCGAGCGGGTCGTCATTATCAGCGACGCCGGCGACGGGGCTCGCTTCGGCATCGTCGTCGACGAGTTGCTCGGCCACCAGCAAGTGGTGGTCAAGAGTATCGAGGAGAGCTACGGCCCGGTTCCCGGCATTGCGGGCGCCACCATTCTCGGCAACGGGCGCGTCGCCTTCATTCTCGATATCGAGAAGCTTTCCGATCTCGCCGGTCAAAATATGCCGAGCGCCGCCGCACCATACGCCGATGCTGCGGCTGCGGTCCAAAGTTGATCAACATGTCCTTCCCGCCGAGGCGGGAGGCATTCATCAGGAGTGATGCCAATGCCAGCGGCAGCCGTCCTTAAGGTCCTCGTGGTCGATGACCAGAACAGCGTCCGTCAAATGACGCGTATCACCCTCGAACAGATCGGGATCCGGCACATTCACGAAGCGGAGAACGGAAAGCAGGCGATGGATACGGCCGCGCTGCAGCCGCTCGACTTGATAATCTCCGACTACAACATGCCGGAGATGGACGGCTTGGCTTTGCTGCGGGCGGTGCGAGGACATCCGGCCGCGCGCAAGTTGCCGTTTATCCTGTTGACCGGTCGGAGCGATCGCGAGCTGGTCGTGAAGGCGGCGCAGGCGGGCGCCAACAATTATCTGATCAAGCCGTTCACCGCCGAAATATTGCGTCAGAAGATCGAGCAGGTGATGGGGAGATTGTCTTAATGGATCAGCCGCGGAGCGGGAGCATTGAAATACCCGGCCTCGAGGAAATCAAAACGTTTCTTACCGTCATGGCGACGGAACTGCACGAGACGATCCTCAAACTTGAAAGGACTACTGTTCGTGTGACCGAGCTGACCGCTTTGCGTGCCGGTCGGCCGGACTGGGATCTTGTGGTCGCCCTGCAGGATTTCGACCGTCTGCAGCAGGAATTTGTGAGCTTCGCGGACGTGTTCGCCATGGCCGCGGCTAAGGCGCCGGAATCCTGGCGGCGAACCGCCGCAGGCGGTCATCCGGCGGAAGACGCGATCGCGAAGATACCGCTGAACGACTTGAAGCTACGCCTCCTTCGCAGCCTTGGTGCGGACGAGCAGGACGCTGCCGAGGCCGTCTTCTAGAGCGCAATCGTTTCAGATTGAATCGAATGTCGCTCTAAGCTTTTGGTGGAGCATGATCTTTTCGGAAAACCGGTTTCCACCCCGGATCAAGTCCGGGGCAGGCTTTTTCCGGATCATGCTCTAGCTTCAAGATCACGCCAGGAAAGCGAAGCCGCGGCACGCCCGTCCGGGCGCCGCTGCCCGGCCCTATGCGCTTGCGTGCGTGACGACGCGGCGCAGGCCTTTGGTCAGTTCCGGCACTTCGTCCGGCCGCAGGTGGCGGTATTCCGGCCGACGCGACAAGTTCAGGGCTTCCAGATGACAGACGACCGAGTCGATCGCGTATTCGGTGTCGGTTGCAATCGAATCCAACAGATCGCACAGGGAATTGGCAACGAACGACAGCAGCTCGAACCGCATGGTCGCGCTTGCGTCGCGAACGCGCCGGCTGCAGCCGGCTGCGTCGGCGAGCCACTCTGGATTGTCCGGCCCAAGCCGCGCCGCTTCAATCGCCGTCGCGATTCCTGCCAGTTCCTGATCGAGCCACTCGTCAAACTGGACCTTGACCTCCTCGATTTCGATCTCCGCTCTTTCAATCGCGCGTTCGCGGGAAATCCCGCCCGATCTTCGCGCCATTTTCTGGAACTGAGTTTCGACGTTAAATATCCGCGCTGGCGTGTGGGTTGTCATTGTCGGACTTTCGTTGGGTGTCTTCGTCATGTGTCTTCGTCATGTGTCTTGGTCATGTGTCTTCGTCATGTGTCTTGGTCATGTGTCTTGGCCGGTCTGCACGGCGCTAAAGAGGCTGTCGATATCGCCCTGCGCGAGCGCAGGCCCGGCTTCTTCAGCGATCTCCACTATCTTGTCGCCTTTTCGGCGGCCGACGCCGTTCGGATATCCTTCGATCTTGAACCTGCGGTCCGGCCCAAAATATGTTGGCGTATCGACGAACTGCCGCGGATTGAACGCCATCCAGGCCAGGCGGTCGTAAAGCGCTCCCGGCGACATCGGCTTGGCAATCACCATGTTGGCGCCCGCGTCGCGCGCGAGCTTCACCGTCGATTCGCGGCCGTCGCTGGTCATGATCAGAATTGGAATTGTACGGTTGGCATTATCCTGCTTATTGCGAATAGCGCGCGCCAACGGCAGGCCGCCATGAGGCGGAAGCCGCGAGTCGCAGATCAGGATGTCGATCTTTTGATTTGTGAGCGTCTGAAGAACAGTCGTGGTGCTTCTGGCCTCCAGCACCTTGTTGCTGCCGAAACCGCGAAGCATGCTGTGAATGAGCATAGACATATAGGAACTTGGGTCGGCAACCAGGACCACCAGGTCACGAAGATTAATGCTGAAGCGAGTCATGCGTACGATTCTGCGATTCGCTCAGTTGCCGGGGACAGCAGCGGCTTGATCCAAGACTTCTGGCTTGATCCAATCCATGGTCCGGCAGGAAGTCTCAATCAAACACGATTTGGGCCGGGCATTTTCATTCCGTGATCAGAGGTTGCTCAGGCACACGTTTTAACGTCGAAGGAGTGCAACTGATTCGAAACACTGAGCCCAGCGGAATTGTTCATAGCTAAGGCAATAATGTCGATTAACAAAACACGCGGATGTCGCATCGCTTCGGACGACGGCGTCATCAATGCGGCCGGTTCCGCAGGGCTGGAGGCCGGTCGTGGCTCCGGGCGCGACGATAAGCCGTCGTCATCCATCAATTTTCGAAGGTCATCGCATCAACAGTCAAAGCTGCGCCGGCGATTGTCGATTGCCTCGTCACCTTGGGCCGGACAGGTGATGGCCGGCATCGGCATTCGTCACGACGCGGTAGGATGCTGAGTGAGCACGTTGTCGCGCCAGACATCGGCGATGTGGTGAAACTTCAACGGGCGGTCATTGCCGAGAATGAGTTCCAGAACGCGCGGCGGGGTCAATGGCAATTCCTGAACGGGCCGGCCGATGGCGTTTGTGCGACATAAAACAAGTCGTGCCTTTCATGCCGCAGCGCGGCACGCATGATCCAAGTGGCGCCGGCGAGCGGCGCTCCATCTCGTCCCCGCTCGGCCAGCACAGCGACGGCATCGTCCAGCGTTCTGGCCACGTACAGCCGCGTTTTGGCCATCCCGGACAAGCGTAAAGCTCCCGTTGGTCTCGTTTTCTTATGGGTCATTCCGGCAGGCTTTGCCAGCGCGCGATGAACGGCCACGCCGTGAATTCCTGTCTGCTCATGGCCTGGCAGATCGATAGCGCTGATATCGTTTCAGCCGAGGGGATTGCCGCCTTCCCTGAGGGACGCGCGGTGCGCGAAGCGCTGACCGCGGAAGTCGCCTTTCAGTGCGGCTATTGCGCGCCGGGTTTTACCGTGGCGCTGACCGCGTTGTTGCGGCGGCGGCCGGATGCCGATGAGAGCGAGATGCGGACGGCGCTGGGAGGGAACCTGTGCCGTTGCACCAGCTATTCGTCGATCCTGCGCGGCGCAGCGCTTGCGCAGCGACTTCTGCGCGGCGCGGCGTAGCGATGACAGAGGAGGCTTTTTATACTCTTACTCGCTACTGTTTTCGTCCAACATCTTGTTGAGGGCCTTTGACGCTACTTTGGCCAGTCAATGCCTAAATCCAGGGCTTGACAGCATAAGGCCGTGGCGCGAGTGTTAACCAAGAGCAATGTAGCTCGAGGCGCGCCTCCGCTGTGGCTCCCTCACTTGCGTTTTTAGTTCACTTGCACTGCTAATACAGAGTTGCGGAAATGGCGACGAAGCCCTCGGCGAAAGCCGGCGGGCTTTTTTTGTTTGTAGGGCAGCGACGTGACCGAACGCGGCACTATCCGCATTGGCTTGTTGTTCTCCACGACCGGGCCGTACGCCACGATCGGCTGCGCCATGCGGAACGGGTCGATACTTGCGATCGACGAGATCAACGCCGATCCACGATTCCCGTTTACGCTCGACCCTCTCGAGGCCAATCCCGAAGGACGCAACGCCAATTATGCCGAAATGGCATGCCGCATGTTGACTGCGGAACGCCTTGTGCACGTCGTTGGTTGCTATACCTCGTCGAGCCGGAAGGAAGTCCTGCCCTATTTCGAGAAGTATGACGGCCTTCTTTGGTACCCGTCCCACTATGAGGGCTTCGAGAGCAGCGAGCACGTCATCTACACGGGCGCTGCACCCAATCAGCATATTGTCCCGCTCGCCGACTATCTTTTGAAGAACCGCGGGACGCGCGCCTTCTGTATCGGATCGAACTACATCTGGGCGTGGGAAAACAACAAGATCATGCGCGAGGCCGTCTATGGCGCAGGCGGAGTGGTACTCGCGGAGCGCTATTTCGCGGTTGGCGAGCTCGACTTCGATGCGGTGATCGAGCAGATCATCGAAGCGCGGCCGAGTTTCGTCTTCAACACACTGATCGGCGTCTCGGCTTACGCCTTCTTCCGCGCATTCCGGCGCGCGGTCGAGGCGCGCGGCATCGATCAGCCGCGCGTGCTTCCAATCGCCAGTTGCAGTCTGGCGGAACCCGAGTTGGTCGAAATAGGACCCGCAGCGAGCGCAGGTCATGTGAGCTCGAGCGTCTATTTCGAAAGTATCAAAACTGCGACCAATCAGGCGTTCGTCGCATCCTATGGACGGCGCTTCCCGAAAGCGGGGCCGACGTCGGCTGACGCCGAAGCTTCCTATCTCGCAGTGCATCTGCTCGCCCGAGCCATGCGGCGCGCTCGTTCGGCCGATCCGTTCGCTGTGCGGGCCGCGCTCCCTCACGTTGTTATCGATGCCCCGCAGGGCGAGGTGCGCGTCGACCGCGACAACAGACATTGCTACCTGACGCCGCGTATTGGCGTATCGAACGCCGCCGGCGGGTTCGACATCATCTACGAAGCCGCTCGCCCCGTTCGGCCGGATCCTTACTTGGTTTGGCAGGAGTTCAAGAGCGCCGGAATGCGGCCCCCCAATCTGAGGGTCGTCAAGTGACAAGACGCCTTATTCAGAATTTCCGCGGGGTTAATGCGCTGGTGATCCACGGCGAGGATCGCAACCGCACCGTCCTGACGGAAACGCTGACGAGGCTTGGCCTGAAAATTCACATAGCCGATCCGTCAGATGCATTGGCGATCCGCGGCGCGCTGGATGAGGCCGAAATCGTCGTTTTCGACACCGACATGGCTGAAGCCGTGGCGCTTGCGTGGACCGGCGAGCGGATCACGGTGCCGGTTATTGCCATTGTTGGCCTCGAGGCTCCGGGCCGATTGCAACGCGCATTTGAGCTCGAGCCGTCGGCTTTTCTCTACAAGCCGTTGCGCTCGACCGGCATCTATTCGGCATTGTTCTTCGCGACCAACGAGCAACGTCGTCGCCAGGAGCTCGCGCTGAAAATGCAGCTTCTCGAGGGACGGCACCGAAGCCGGCGGTTCGTCACCCGCGCAATCCTCCATTTGATGCAAGACCGCGGCATTGATGACGAGGAGGCCTTCCGGCTGCTGCGAAAGGAAAGCATGCGGCGGAGACTGACCATCGAGGAATACGCGGTGCATTTGGCCGCGGATCCGCGCGAATCCGTGAAAAAGGCACACAAAGCCTGAGCAATGTGACACCGGGCGAGCAAAGGGGAAGGCAATGAGCGATCAGCCGAAACAAGACCGTCAATTAGCAGTCGATCCAGTATCCAATCCGTCCGATGCGTCGGGCCGCACCGCAGCGGATCGGCGAAGAGTGCTGAAGTTGATGGGGGCCGCCAGTGCCGGCGTCGCGGCACCGGGCTTGGGCGCCACCTATCTGCGGGGCTTCGAGTACACGCGCTCGGTTCAAGCTCAAGGCAGTTCGCCGGTGAAGGTCGGCTTCATCGAGGACGAGTCCGGAAACCTTTCAGTCTACGGCATCCAAAAGCTTCATGCCGCGCAACTTGCCGTCAAGGAGATCAACGAAGGCAAGACGCTCAAAGGCGGCCCTGATATCGGGGCGGGCGGTCTCGGCACACTGGGGAGCGTTGCCAAAAACCCGCCGACCATCAGCAAGGAAGGCGTCGCTCTCGATATTGTCAACGCCGGCGGAGAGAAGAGCACAACCGAGGTGGTATTCGACGAGGACGGAGAAGTTCTCATCGACTCCGGCGACAAGGGTATCCTGGGCCGTGAGGTCAGCCTCCTCTCCGTGGACGGGCAGAGCAACAACGCCTTATGGCAGCAGCTTGCACGGCGTCTCATTCAGCAGGACAACGTTGACGTTCTGGTGGCTGGCTTCGCTTCCGCCGAGCGCGAGGCGATCCGGCCGATCGTGGATCAGTTCAAGCAGCTCTATTTCTACACGAACCAATATGAAGGCGGCGTCGCCGACGCCAACACCTTTTGCACCGGGCCGGTGTGTGAGCAACAGGTCATTCCGGTGGTCCAGTACATGGTCGAGAAGTTTGGCCCGCGCGGCTATACGCTTGCCGCGGACTACAATTTCGGTCAGCTGACAGCGGCCTGGACCAAAGCCTTCGCCCCTCTCGTCGGCGGCCAGATCATCGCCGAAGAATTCGTGCCGCTCTCGGTGTCCGAATTCAGCCAGGTTATAGCGCGCGTGCAGCAGGCCAAGCCGGATTGGGTGATGACTCTGCTGGTCGGCCAGAATCAGCAAAACTACTATCCGCAGGCCGCCGCCGCCGGGTTGAAGTTCCCGATGGCATCGACCGTCAACATGGCCCAGGGCTATGAGCATAAGAGGTTCAAGCCGCCGTCACTCGCCAACATGCACAACGCAATCCAATATCAGCTCGAAGTACCGACGGCGCGCAATCGCGCGTTTGTCAAACGCTGGATGGCGATGTTCCCGAAGGATCAGTATATCGGCGAGATGGCTCAGAACACGTATTTCACCATCCATCTTTATGCCAAAGCGGCGCGCCTCGCCGGTACGACGGATCAAGCGACGCTGAAAAAGGCGCTGGAGCTCGGCTGGAGCATCGAGGCGCCGGAGGGTTCGGTGTTCCTCGAGCCCGGGACGCATCACTGCGCTCACTACATACGGCTCGCCGTGTGCGACGAAAATCACAATGTCAAGTTCGTGCGCGACTGGCCAAGCATCCAGGCCTGGTGGCTGCAACGGCTCGGCGTCAACCTGATCCGCAATCCAGAGTACAAGCAATACACTCCGGACGAGGATCCGTACTTCAAGATGTTCTTGAAGAAGTCATAAAGCACGGGCGACGCAGCACCGCACTGGGGTCGGGCTCCAGCAGGTTGCCCGGCCCGCACTGCGTCGAGAGAGCAGAACGGATCTTCGCGCATGGACAGTTTCGCTACGATCGTCAGCATACTTTATCAATTTGCGACCAACGGCGCGTTTCTTCTGCTCTCCGCGCTCGGCTTGATTGTCATCCTCGGCATGATGAACATCATCAATCTCGCCCATGGCGAGCTGATGATGATGGGCGCCTACACCGCAAGTATAGCGTGGCATCGCGGTGTGCCTTTCTGGCTCTGTGCCATTCTCGCGTTTCTGGTGGTCGGTTTGTTCGGTGCGCTGCTCGAACGAACGATCGTCCGGCGCTTTTATGGGCGAGAACTCGGCGCGCTTGTCGTCACGTGGGGGATCAGCCTGATCTTGAGCCAGGGCGCACTGGCGGTCTTCGGCCCGTTCCTGCCGGCAATCCCGATACCCGGTGGCTCGGTTGCGGTCGGGCAATACTCATTCTCCGTTTACTGGTTGATGGTCATCGCCCTCGCCTGCCTGCTGATCGCCGGCCTTTGGACCCTCTACAATCATACGACCTTCGGTTTGCAGGCGCGTGCAGCAATGCAGAATGCCGCAATGGCGAAGGCGCTGGGCGTCGATACCGGGCGTATCTACATGCTTACCTTCAGCCTCGGCGCAGGGCTCGCGGGGTTTTCCGGCGCGCTGTTCGCTCCGACGGTGTCGATCGCGCCCTTCATGGGTCAGCAATTTGTGGCGCCGGCCTTCATCACCGTCGTTGTCGGTGGCGGCGCCAACGTCATCACCGGCGCTGTCGGCAGCAGTCTCTTGCTGTCATTGGTCAAAACACCGATCGGCTTTGTTTTTGGTGCATTCGTCGGCACCGTGGCGCTGTTGCTCGCCGCCCTCGTCATCATTCGTCTGATGCCCGATGGAGTTTCGGCGGTGATGCAACGCCGGATCGATCGACGCAACCGGTTCGCGTGAGGTGTCCCGTTTGCCGCATCTGCTTAGTCTGTTGGCCGGGCCCGAGGACATCGGTCGCTCGCGCTGGTTCTGGGCCGCTTTCATCGCGGTGTGCATTCTTTTACTCATCTATCCGTTCTGGCTGAGCGAGTTCGAAGCTACCAACTACGCCTATTACCTGCTCAATGTGCCGATCGCACTCGGGCTCGCTCTCTTGTGGGGCTATTGTGGCGTCTTGAGCTTTGGTCAAGTCGCCTATTTCGGCATCGCCGGCTACGTCTACGGAATCGTCGCCGGCAACATGATCGGCTATGCCGCCGGCCCGATCGTGGGATCGCTTTGCGGCCTGGCGGTTTGTGCACTGGTGGCGGCAATCTTTGGATATTTCGTTTTCTACGGCCGGGTGCAGAACTGGATCGTGCCGATTCTTACCCTCGTTCTCACGCTGCTGCTCGAAACCTTTCTGGGACAGACCGCCGGCTATCAATGGCGGGTTGGGACGGTTCAGCTCGGGGGCTACAACGGCATGACCGGCATCCCAGCGTTCCAGCTCGGCCAGTACATAGTGACTGGTTACAGCTTCTATTACTACGTGTTGATCGCAGTCGTGGTCATCTATCTGGCCCTGCGTGTGTTGGTAAATTCCCGCCACGGAAAGGTGCTGCTCGCGATCCGCGAGGACGCGATCAGAACCGAACTGCTCGGTTACGACATCCGCGCGCGGCAGCTGGTCGTGTTCGTGCTTGCCGCAATCCTCGCCGGCATCTCGGGCCTCCTCTACGTGCAGTGGGGAAATTACATAACGCCGTCGCAGGTCGGACTGCTGCAGGCTTCGTTGCCGGTGATCTGGGTCGCAGTCGGAGGGCGCGAGAGCTTGCTCGCGGTGCTGTTGTCGACATGCGCGCTCAATTGGCTCAACTACACCTTGTCGTCGGAAGGCTACCAATACGCCTTGATCATTATCGGGGCGCTGCTCGTGGCGGTGATGGTGTTCTTTCCGGATGGCATCGTTGTAACGCTGGCGCGCGAACTGCCGAAGCGCGGCTTGCGCGCGCTGCTGGGCTGGCGCGAAGGAAGCGCTAAATGAGCGAGCCCATTTTGCGCACTGAAAGTCTCAGCAAACACTTCGATGGCGTTGTGGCGACGAACGAGGTGAGTATCAGCGTTCCGCGCGGCGAACTGCGCTGCATTATCGGTCCGAATGGGGCTGGAAAATCCACTCTGTTCTCGCTTCTGTGCGGCATTCATCGCCCCGACTCTGGCCGCGTATTCCTTAAAGGCGAGGACGTCACGCGGCTGCTGGCATTTCAGCGCGTGCGGCGCGGGATTGGTCTGACGTTCCAGACCAATCGCGCCTTTCACCGCCTTTCCGTGCGCCAAAATCTCAGCGCTGTCCTGCAGATATCCAGAGCCGATCGGCCGGCCGATGCCGACGAGCGCTATCGCTTCGCGCTCGATCGGTTCGGCCTCGATGCGGACAGCGAAATGCCCGCCAAGGAGCTCCCGCATCATCGGCTGCAATGGCTGGAGATCGCGATGGTGCTGGCGGCGGGGCCCGATATCGTCCTGCTTGACGAACCGACCGCCGGCATGTCGACGGACGAGACGCTGCAGACCGGGGCGGTTCTCAAGCATCTCAATTCAAGCGGCTTGACCATCGTGGTCGTCGAGCACGATGTCGCTTTCGTCCGCGACGTGGCCCAGCGCATTACGGTGGTGCATCAGGGCCGCGTGTTCGCCGAGGGGACCGTCGATGAGATCACCGAGCATGCAGATGTGCGCCGCATCTATCTGGGTCAGGCCTAAACCATGAAGCCGTTGATCGCCACCACGAAGCTGCGCGCGGGCTACGCCACTGGCGACGTGCTCCAGGACGTGAGCGTCGAGGTCGGCGTCGGTGAAATAGTCGGCGTGCTGGGCCGCAATGGCGTGGGCAAAAGCACATTGATGCGCGCGCTCATGGGTCTCTTGCCGGCGCGCGGCGGCTCCATCGTTTATCGCGGCGAGGATATCACACGGCGGCCCGCCAACCGCCGCGCCACCCTCGGGATCGGCTACGTGCCGCAGGGACGGGAAGTCTTTGCGCACATGTCGGTGTTGGACAATCTCCGCATGGGACAGTTCATTAATCGCACGCGCGAATTCACGCCCGACAACGTCTACGGCTATTTTCCTTTCTTACGGGAGAGGTCGCGTCAGCGCGCCGGCACGCTGAGCGGCGGGCAGCAGGAGATGCTGGCGATCGCTCGTGCGCTGGTCGCCGGGCCGGACCTGCTGCTGCTCGATGAGCCGAGCGACGGCGTCCAGCCAAGCATCGTGCACGATATCGGCAACTTCATCGTTCGTCTGGTCGAAGAGCGGCCGCTCGGGGTGCTCATCGTCGAACAGAATATCGAGCTCATGCAGCGCGCGGCGCAGCGGGCCTACGTCATGGACAAGGGCCGTGTCGTTGCCGCGATTGGAAGGGAAGAGCTGCTCAACACTGAATTATTGGCTTCGTACCTGGCAGTTTAATCGCGGACGAGGAGGAGAGAGATCATGACAAGCTGGTTGTCGCAATCCTACATGGGCCGAAAGGGCGTTGCGCAAGGCGTGCCGGGGCAGCGTCACGAGCTTACCGAGGCGAAGCAGGGGACCTATCACTACGTTTATGGTCCGTATGCGGAACCTGTGTTGCGGATCGCTCCTGGCGATATTGTGGTTGCGGAAACCAAGGACGCGTTCGAGAGCAAGATCAAGTCGGAGTCCGACAGCCCGACGAAGCTTCTGCATATCCCGTTTCTCAATCCGCAGTGCGGGCCGATTGCCGTTGAGGGCGCCGTTAAGGGCGACGTTCTTTGCGTCCATATTCACTCGATCAAGCCCCGTGGTCCGCAGCCAGTCGGGACAACTGCCCTGATCCCGGAGTTCGGTGGTCTGGTCGCAACCAACAACACGGCGTTGCTCAATCCGCCGTTGCCGGAGCGCGTGAAGAAGATGGAAGTGACCGAGCAGGGCATCAAATTCAACGCCTCGATCACGCTGCCGTACGAACCATTCATCGGAACGCTTGGGGTGTCACCCGAAATCGAGGCCATCACCTCGCTCCAGCCGGATTACTACGGTGGCAATATGGATCTGCCTGACGTGGCTCCGGGGGCCATCGTCTATTTTCCGGTCCACCATACCGATGCCTACCTCTATCTCGGCGATTGTCACGCAACCCAGGGGGATGGCGAATTGTGTGGCGTCGCGGTGGAGATGGATTCAACAACGGTGGTGCAAGTCGATCTGATCAAGAACTGGCGCATTGCCTGGCCAAGGCTTGAGACCGAGGACTTCATCATGGTGATCGGCAGCACGCGTCCGATGGAAGATGCCGCCCGCATCGCCTATCGTGAACTCGTCCGTTGGCTGGAGGAAGACTACGGGTTCGATGTCTACGAAGCGTACTTTCTGCTGACCCAGGCTGGCCGGGTTCGGCTCGGCAACATGGTCGACCCGAAATACACCCTCGGCGCCTCGATCCTCAAACGCTATCTGCCGCGAGTGGCTTGAGGGCGCCGGGTCGTTGCCGCCGGGTGCGCGCCGCCGGCCGGCATACCTCAGCGAATTCCGTTTCCGTCGGCCTTCTCGTCAATGAGAGAGCATCCAGGGGCGGCGCTTGGGAAAGCTTTTGGCGCCGGCTCGGCTCGTCCCAGCGCGGCGCTGTGCGCTGGACCGAAGCCCTCGTGCCGAACAGCAACCGCATCCATTGCCGTGCGCGGAGCCCGACAGCGTTCTCGGCGCCGACGCGCTTCGCTCATTGGTCGCATGCGCGAGCCGGCGCTCCGCCGACATGGTCGCAAAGTAGGGCGCCGTCAGAAATGCCCGTGGAGCCTCTTGCCCGCATTTCGGACAGGCATGCGGCAGATCCGATTCGATCATCGGCCTCATCTCGGTGAAGGGACCGCATCGCACGCAGAGATAATCATAGACCGGCATCGGTTTTCCTCGTCAGCTTTGCGTCATTGCAGAATTGGGGGGCGGTGAGGGAGAGGCCGCCCCCGCACGGCGCCGGACAGGACATCGCTTGTCCGGCAGGCTTTCATTTGTCAGGCGACATTGGAATGTCGATGCCGCCCTTGATATGCTTGATCGGACCATCCGCGCCGGGCATCACGTCGAACGCGAAGATGTCCGTCGGCAGCCAAAGGGTGGCGCAGGCATTGGGGATATCGACCACGCCGGAAATGTGACCTTGAACGGGCGCCGTTCCGAGAATGGCGTAAGCCTGGGCGCGCGAATAGCCGAACTTAGTCAGATATTCGATCGCGTTCAGGCAAGCCTGCCGATAGGCAATGTGAACGTCGAGATAGTGCTGCGTGCCCTGCTCGTCGACCGAGATGCCTTCGAAAATCAGATAGTCATTATAGGTCGGTACGATCGGCGACGGCTTGAAGATCGGATTCTTGATTCCATATTTGGCCATGCCGCCCTTCAAGATGTCGACCTTGAGATGCAGCCAACCCGCCATCTCGATGGCGCCGCAGAAGGTGATTTCACCATCGCCCTGGCTGAAATGCAGGTCGCCCATCGAGAGTCCGCCTCCCTTCACATAGACCGGGAAGTAGATTTTCGAGCCGCGCGACAAGTCCTTGATATCGCAATTGCCGCCGTGCTCACGCGGCGGTACCGTGCGGGCGCCCTCGGCGGCGATTTTGTTTTTGACATCGCCCTTGGCAGTGCCGCAATGCGCGGTGGCGGCAAACGGCGGATTGGCCAGCGGCGGCACGCGGGTCGGATTGGTGTCGATGAGCGCCTGCTCGCGCGCGTTCCAGGCCTCCAGCATTTTCTGATCGGGCAGACAGCCGATCAGGCCCGGGTGAACGAGACCGGCGAAGTTGACTCCCGGAACGTGACGGGAATGCGTGTAAAGGCCGGAAATATCCCAGATCGACTTCTGTGCCAGCGGGAAGTGGTCGGTGAGAAAGCCGCCGCCGTTCTTCTTGGAAAAGAAGCCGTTGAAGCCCCAAGGGCTCTCAGGGAGGATTCCGATATCGAGGATATCGACCACCAGGAGATCGCCGGGCTCGGCGCCGTGAACGCCGATCGGCCCCGATAGAAAGTGCACGATCGACAGATCGATGTCGCGGACATCGTCGGCGGATTCATTGTTCTTGATGAATCCTCCCGTCCAATCGTAGGTCTCCATGACGAAGTCTTCGCCAGGCTTCACCCACTCGATGATCGGAACGTCCGGATGCCACCGGTTATGGATCATCTCGTTTTTGTAGGGAGAGTCCTTCAGGTCAATCTTCACGATCGTCTTGGGCATGATACCTCCTTCAGCGCAATTTGGTGACTTTGGACCAGCCGGGTCCCAGCGGTGCAAGGTTCACACCGCGAGGAAGCGGGCGATCGTCGCCTCGTCGACATGCTCGCGGGTGTCGGAATGCACGATACGGCCGCCTTCCATGACCAGGATACGGTCGGCCACATCGAGAACGAAGCTCAACACTTGCTCGCAGACGACGATGCAGATGTTGCGGATGCTGCGGATGTCGCGCAGCACGCGCCCCAGATCCTTGATGATCGACGGTTGGATACCTTCGGTCGGCTCATCCAATAATAGCACCTTCGGGTCGCTGGCGAGCGCCCGCGCAATGGCCAATTGCTGCTGCTGGCCGCCGGAAAGATTGCCGCCGCGCCGCTTGGCAAAGTCGGCCAATATGGGAAAGAGGTCGAAAATCTCCTCGGGGATTTCGCTTTTTCCGGTCACGACGAGGCCGGTCTCGATGTTTTCTTTGACCGTCATGGTGCCGAATATCTGCCGGCCCTGCGGCACGTAAGCGAGCCCACGCGCCACGCGTTGGAAGCTCGGCAGGCCGGTGAGGTCGGCGCCGTCGACGATAATCTGGCCCGAGCGCGCCGGCATGACGCCGATCAGCGATTTCATCAGCGTGGATTTGCCCATGCCGTTGCGCCCGACAAGGGCAACGATTTCGCCGGCGCGCGCCGATAGATCGATTGAATGCAGGACTTCGCTTTGCCCGTAGGCCGCGGAAAGGTTGTGAACTTCAAACATCCTGCCCGTCCTAATGTCCGAGATAAACTTCCTTGACCTTCGGGTTGTTCTGCACCGACTGCATGTCCCCCTCGGCCAGCACCTTGCCCTGATGCATCACCGTTACCCGGTGCGCGATGCTTTCGACGAATTTCATGTCATGCTCGATGACGATCACCGAGCGGTTCTTGATGATTTCCTTGAGCAGTTCGGCAGTCTTGGCGCGCTCGGACACGCTCATTCCGGCGACCGGCTCGTCAAGCATGAGGAGCTCGGGATCCTGGATGAGCAGCATGCCGATCTCCAGCCATTGCTTCTGGCCATGGCTGAGCGTTTCGGCCGGCCGCTGCAGCTGCTCCTCCAAAAAGATCATCGCGGCAATCTCGCGGACACGCTTGATGACGTCATCGGTGCGCTTCCAGAACAGCGCGCCGACGACGTCACGGCCGCGCGGTACCGACAATTCGAGATTCTCGAATACCGTAAGGTCCTCATAAATGGTCGGCGTCTGGAATTTGCGGCCAATGCCGCGGCGAACGATCTCCTGTTCCTTGCAGCTGGTGATTTCCTGATCCTTGAATTTGATCGAGCCGTCGGAGACTCTGGTGCGGCCGCAGATGAGATCGAGCACGGTCGTCTTGCCGGCGCCGTTTGGCCCGATGATGACGCGCAACTCGCCGTAGTCGATATAGAGGTTGAGATCGTTCACCGCCTTGAAGCCGTCGAACGATACGGAGACAGATTCGAGCGCGAGCAGGAAATCGGTGCTGGAGGCCATCGTGATCGCTTTCCCTACTCAGCCGGTGCCGGGCTCGGCGCCGGCGCCGGGCCTCGCTCCCCGCTTGAGGCACTCTTCCAAAAGCCGAGCTTTGGAATGATCTGGTCGGTCATCAGTCCGGCAATGCCGCGCGGGAAGAAAACGACAACGGCGATGAACAA
The DNA here is from genome assembly GCA_963831135.1 of uncultured Alphaproteobacteria bacterium. GTDB lineage: Bacteria > Pseudomonadota > Alphaproteobacteria > Rhizobiales > Xanthobacteraceae > BOG-931. The sequence goes on along the minus strand of CAWHPH010000037.1, from coordinate 14,412 downwards.
GCCGCCCATCGCGAACAGCCATAGCTCCGGAAATTGTTCGGAGAACATGGTCTTGGCCCAGTTCACCAACAGCGTTCCGGCGACCGCGCCGACGATGGAATTGCGGCCGCCGACTGCACAGAAGATGACCATATCGATGGACGGCACGATGCCGACGAAGGACGGCGACATGAAGCCGACTTGCAGGGTGAACATGGCCCCGCCGATGCCCGCCATGGCGGACGCCAAGCAGAACACGAAAATCTTGTAGTTGGCCACGTCGTAGCCGGAGAAGCGGACACGATCCTCCTTGTCGCGGACGGCGACAAGGATGCGGCCAAGCTTGCTGGCGAGCACGAAGCGCGCCACGAACATCGTGCCCAGGAGCAGCACGCAGCAGACGAAATAGAGGATGTATTTGGCGCTGTCCGTTCGGATGTCCCAGCCCAGCAGCGTGCGCAGATCGGTGATGCCGTTAATGCCGCCGGTATAGCCCTGCTGGCCGACGATAAGGATGCTCATCACCAACGCCAGCGCCTGAGTGATGATGGCAAAATAGACGCCGCCCACCCGCCGCTTGAACAGCGCGGCGCCGAGAATAAAGGCGAGGATCGTCGGCACGACGATGACGGCGATGAGCGCGAACGGCAGCCACTTGAACGGGACCCAGAAGAACGGCAGGGCCGTCAGCTGATTCCAATCCATGAAGTCGGGGATGCCGGGCGTCGACTGGATCTTGGTATTGGCGACGCTCGACGCCTCGAGCTTGAGAAAGGCCGCCATGCAATAGCCGCCAAGCCCGAAGAACAGTCCCTGGCCGAGGCTGAGAATGCCGGTTTGTCCCCAGCACAGGACCAAGCCGATGGCGACGAACGCGTAAGTCAAATACTTGCCGACCAGATTGAGCCGAAAAATATCGAGAGCAAGCGGCAAAAGGATCAGGATGAGCGCCGCAACCAACACAATACCGATCAGTTCAAGCCGGCGCGGATCGAGGCGGTTTGCGGACGTAGCGGACATCGGTGCTTACCTTCTCACCTTGAGGGCAAACAGTCCCTGCGGGCGCAGCATCAGGATGCCGATGACGATCAGCAGTGTAAGCACCTTCGCCATTGATCCAGTGAGGAAGAATTCGAGCGTCGACTGGGACTGCGAAATGGTCAGCGCCGAAGCGATGGTGCCGAGCAGGCTCTGCGCACCGCCAAACACCACGACCAGAAACGTATCGACGATATAGAGCTGGCCGGCAGTCGGCCCGGTCGAGCCGATCATGGTGAAAGCGCTGCCGGCGATGCCGGCAATGCCGCAGCCCAGACCGAAGGTGAAGCGGTCGATGCGCCGCGTATCGATGCCGACCGCTCCGGCCATGGTGCGATTGGCGACTACGCTGCGCACCTGCAATCCCCAGCGCGACCGGAACAGCAGAAGCGCGACGGCGGCGGTGATGAGCAGCGTCAAGCCCATGACGAACAAGCCGTTGATCTGCACTTCGATCGTGTCGGTAACCTGCAGCGAGCCCATCATCCAGGGCGGCAACTCGACGCCGACTTCGCGCGCGCCGAAGCCCGAGCGGAAGGCCTGCTGCATGATCAGGCTCAATCCCCAGGTCGCCAAAAGGGTATCAAGCGGACGCCTATAGAGGCGCTGGATCAACGCCCATTCGACCAAAAGCCCGACCGTTCCGGAGACGATGAAAGCGACGATCATCGCGACAAAGAAATATCCGCCGTAGAGCGCCGGCAGATAGCTCGCGAACAGGTGCGAGCAGAAATAGGTCATGTAGGCGCCGAGGATCATGAACTCTCCGTGCGCCATGTTGATCACGCCCATCTGGCCGAAGATGATCGCCAGCCCGAGCGCCATGAGGAGGTAGACCGAGAATAAAATCAGTCCGGCGAAGCCCTGCATCGCCAGAATCGAGCCGAGTTCACCAAACGAATAGCCAAACATCGCGCTGCCCTGCGGCCGGATTGAAGACAAACAGGCGGAAGCAAAACACGCTGATGCAAAGAACGTGCCTCGACGGTGGGGGTCGTCGAGGCACGCTCATGCGTTTACTGGTAGCCCTTGGGGAAGGGATTGGGCTCCATCAGCTCCGCTGTTTCGTAGATCACGTCATATTGGCCATCATTGCGGGCGCGGCCGACCCGCGTCTTGCTCCACAGGTGATGGTTTTCGTGGATGCGGACATATCCTTCCGGGGCGCCCTTGAATTCCACCCCGGGCGAAGCCGCGGCGATCTTGTCGATGTCGAAGCTGCCGGCCTTTTCCGCGGTCAGCTTCCACAGCCAGGGTCCGAGATAAGCGGCCTGGGTGACGTCGCCGATGACGGTCTTCTCGCCCCACATCTTCTTGAACGCCGGAACGAAGGCCTTGTTGTTGGGATTGTCGAGCGATTGGAAATATTTCATGCAGGCATAGGCGCCGACGATATTCTCACCGCCGATGCCGAGGATTTCGTCCTCGGTCACCGAGATGGTCATCAGGGTCTGCTTGGTGAGGTCGATGCCCGCCGCTTTCAGCTGCTTGTAGAATGCGACGTTGGAGCCGCCGACGATGATCGCGTAGATCACGTCCGGCTTCACCAGCTTCATCTTGTTGATGACCGAGTTGAATTGCGTGCTGCCGAGCGGGAAATATTCCTCGCCGACGACCTTGAGCTTGAGGAAGTTTTCGAGGTGCTTGCGCGCGATCTTGTTGGAGGTGCGCGGCCAGATGTAATCGGAACCAAGCAGATAGAAGGTCTTGGCCCCTTTCTCCTTGGTCACCCAATTCAAGCCGGCGAGGATCTGCTGGGTCGCTTCCTGGCCGGTGTAGATGACGTTCTTGGATTGCTCAAGTCCTTCATAGAAGGTCGGGTAGTAAAGCATGCCGTTGTACTGTTCGAAGACCGGCAACACCGCCTTGCGCGAAGCTGAGGTCCAGCAGCCCATCACGGAGGCGCACTTGTCCTGCACCAGAAGCTTCTTGGCCTTCTCGGCGAAGGTCGGCCAGTCGCTGGCGCCGTCTTCCTGAATGAATTTGATCTTGCGGCCGAGCACGCCGCCTTGCGCGTTGATCTGCTCGATCGCGAGCTTTTCCGCCTCCACCGAGCCGGTCTCGCTGATCGCCATGGTGCCGGTGACCGAATGCAGGATGCCGACGGTCACCTCGGTGTCGGTGACGGCGAGCCCGGTCGTGTTCACTTGCGCGGTCGGTGGGGCTTCGGCGCGGGCGAATTGCGGCAGCATCGCCGCGGCCGACAGGCTTGCTGCGCCGGTCAGTAGCCCGCGGCGGGTTGGAGTGAGCAGATTTCCAGTGGTCTTTTCCGAAGACATACGACGCCTCGATTCAGCAATGGTTGTTGGCCATCGGGGCGAGCGGACCTCGCTCCTTGAATCGAAGCTTGCACCGATATATTGCAGTGCAGCATACGTCGATTGACGTATATGCCTACGTCGAACGCCGTATCATACTGGGAATTAACACGGAAATTCGTTGCAAGATGCGCCCAAAACACGAACACTGCCTCGTATTTATTCTTTTGCACCGCACACTGCTTGAAGTTTCGTCACTGACGAGCCGGTGCGCGCCGTTAGACTTTGTTGCCGTGCGTACAACGAGGCGAAAAACGGCGATGGGCTAGGGAAAAACACCAAGCACAAGGAGAGCGCGGGCGCCAGAGCATGAATTCGAGGTAGAGCCGCTCATGACAGCGCAACAACGCATCGTTCGCGTCCGGCGTAACTACAATCAATGGGTCGCGAACCAGACGCTCGAGGATTACGCGCTCCGCTTCACTGCCAAGACCGCGCGCCGCTGGTCGAGCCTGCGCGTCGCCAACACCGCGATCGGAGCGGTGTCGTTTCTAGCGCTGGAGGCGATCGGCGGATCGATCACCGTCAATTATGGCTTCGTCAACAGCTCCGCCGCCATTCTGGTCGTCGGCGCGCTGATCCTGCTCACCAGCCTTCCGATTGCCTACTACGCGGCGACCTATGGGGTCGATATCGATCTGCTCACCCGCGGCGCCGGCTTTGGCTATCTCGGCTCGACAATCACCTCGCTGATCTACGCCTCATTCACCTTCCTGTTCTTCGCCATCGAAGCGGCGATCATGTCGCTAGCGTTCGAAATGTGTTTCGGCATCCCTCTATTCCTCGGTTACGTGCTGAGTTCGTTGATCGTCATTCCGCTGGTCACGCACGGCATTACTTTCATCAGCCGCTTTCAATCCTGGACGCAGCCGGTATGGATCGTGCTGCATCTCATTCCATTCTTCTTTATCGCGACCGCCGACAGCACAGCGTTCGAACGCTGGACGAACTTCTCAGGGCTTGCCGGCGCCGAGGGACAGTCGTTCAACCTCATTCTGTTTGGAACCGCGGCGACGGTTGTGTTCTCGCTGATCGCGCAAATCGGCGAACAGGTCGATTTCCTGCGATTTCTGCCGGCGCGCGGTGAGGCGAACAAAAGGGCATGGTGGGCGGCCTACCTGGCCGCCGGCCCGGGCTGGATCATTCCCGGCATGCTGAAGCTATTGGCCGGATCGTTTCTGGCCTTCCTCGCCGTCGAACATTTCGTCCCGCTGCCGAAGGCGGTTGAGCCGACGCGGATGTATCTCGTCGCTTTCGAGTACGTGTTCTCGTCGCCGCAGATGGCGCTCGCTTTCACCGGCGCGTTCGTCGTCATCTCCCAGCTCAAGATCAACGTGACCAACGCTTATGCCGGCTCGATCGCCTGGTCGAATTTCTTTTCGCGCCTCACGCATAGCCATCCCGGCCGCGTCGTCTGGCTGGTATTCAATGTGACCATCGCGCTGATGCTGATGGAGCTCGGCATTTTCAAGATGCTCGAGCACGCGCTCGGCCTTTATTCGATCGTTGCGGTGTCGTGGGTCAGCGCGCTGGTTGCCGACCTTGTCATCAACAAGCCGCTGGGCCTAAGCCCAGCGGGGATCGAGTTCAAGCGCGCACACCTTTACGACATCAATCCGGTCGGCGTCGGCGCGATGTTCGCCGCGACTGTCGCCGGCATCGCGGCGTTTTCCGGCGTTCTCGGAACGACGATGCAATCTTTGTCGGCGTTCTTTGCGCTTTGCGTCGCTTTCGTCATGGCACCGTTGATCGCCTGGGCGACGCAAGGCCGTTTCTATGTCGCGCGCGCGCCGCGACAGAGTTGGAATGGCCAGGAGGTAATCCGCTGCTCGATTTGCGAGCATCATTTCGAGGCCGAGGACATGGCCCATTGTCCGGCCTATTCGGGCGCCATCTGCTCGCTGTGCTGCTCGCTGGAGACGCGTTGCCGCGACTTCTGCAAGCCGCAGGCGCGGATCTCGAACCAGCTCCTCGGCTGGTTTGGCGAGGCATTGCCGGAGCGGGCGGTGAGGCTTCTCGATACCCATGTGGGCCGTTATCTGGGTGTTCTGCTGCTTTTTGTCGGCGTGATCGGCGCTGTCCTCTCGCTCGTCTATTTCTTGATCTCGCTCGACATGGAAGGTCCGCGCAGCGTGCTGGCGTCCGCATTGTGGACCGCCTTTTTCATTCTCACCATCATTGCCGGGGTCGCCGCTTGGCTGTTCGTGCTGGCCCAGGAAAGCCGGCAGGTGGCGGAGGAGGAGACACGGCGGCAGACCGATCTGCTGATGAACGAGATCGAGGCGCACAAGCGCACCGACGCCGAGCTCCAGAAGGCCAAGGAAGTGGCCGAAGCTGCGAGCAAGGCCAAGAGCCGCCATGTCGTTGGGCTGAGCCACGAATTGCGTACGCCGCTCAACGCCATTCTCGGCTATGCGCAGCTCATGGAGCGCGATCCCGCTATCCCGCAGCCGCGACTCAACGCCATCAAAGTGGTGCGCCGCAGCGCCGAACATCTGTCCGGCCTGATCGACGGCCTGCTCGACATTTCCAAGATCGAGGCGGGCAGGCTGCATCTGACGCGCGACGAGGTGCACATCTGCGACTTCCTCGACGAGATCGTCAATATGTTCCGCCTGCAAGCCACCGCCAAAGGCATCGAGTTTCGCTACGTCCGCGCCGATCGGCTGCCGGCTGTCGTGCAGACCGATGAGAATCGACTACGGCAAATCCTGATCAATCTTCTCTCGAACGCGATCAAGTTCACCGACGCCGGCCATGTGACTTTCCAGGTCGATTATCGGCATCAGGTCGCCGAATTTGCCGTGGCGGACACCGGCGTCGGGATTCACAAGAACGATCTCGAACGGATCTTCCAGCCCTTCGAGCGCGCGCGTACCGCCGGCGCCAAAGCGACCGTCGGCACCGGATTGGGCCTGACGATTACCAGCCTTCTCATCAAAGTCATGGGCGGCGATATCGCGGTGCGGAGCGAGGTCGGCAACGGCAGTACCTTCCGCGTCAAACTATATTTGTCGACGGTGGCGCGTCCGCGGATGGCTTCGACCATGGAATACCGCGTGCGCGGTTATGCCGGACCGCGACAGACGATACTGGTCGTCGATGACAACGAGGTGCAGCGCGAACTCATCCGCGAATTGCTGTCGCCGCTCGGCTTCAACGTCGTGGGCGCTGCCACCGGACGCGAGTGTCTGGCGCTGGCCGAAGAGATCAACCCGAACCTTATTTTGCTCGACATCGCCATGCCCGAGATGGATGGCTGGGAGGTGGCGCAGCACTTGCGCCGCCTGCCCCGTAAACGCGCGGCCATCCTTGTTCTCTCGGCCAATGCCATCGACGCCCAAGACGGGCTGGAGGTGGAGCAGCTCCATGATGACGCGCTGATGAAGCCTGTCGATTGGCGGCAGTTGCTGAAGAAAATTCACACTCTGCTCGACATCGAATGGCTTTATGAAACGGACACTGCGGTGGCGTCCGTGCCGGCCATTGCTCGATCGCCGTCGGCATCGATGCTTCCCGCCGCCGCCGACATCGCGGAACTCATCCGCTTGGGCGAGATCGGCCATGTGCGCGCGATCTTCGAAAAGCTGAACGAGATCGAAGGCGCCGCGCCGGAATGCGGCGATTTCGTCGCGCGCATCCGCGCGATCGTGAATGCATTCGACCTCGAGCGGTATGCCGTCGCGCTGGAGGAGGTCCGTGGCGCTCATGCATAGGAGCGAGACGCGGGACATCGTGCTGGTGGTCGACGACTCGCCCGAGACATTGCGAATGCTGACCGACGCGTTGGAAGACGCCGGTATGACCGTTCTGGTCGCGCGTGAAGGGGCCCATGCCTTGTCGATCGTGGAAAGAGTGTCGCCCGATGTCATCCTCATGGACGCGGTGATGCCGGGCGCCAACGGGTTCGAGACCTGCCGCCGGCTCAGGCAAAACAAGGCGCTCGCACACGTGCCGATCATCTTCATGACCGGCCTCTCCGACACCGAGCACATCATCGAAGGATTGGAGGCCGGTGGGGTCGACTACGTCACCAAGCCGATCGTCCCCGGCGAGCTTTTGGCGCGCATTCGCGTCCACCTCGCCAATGCCCGCATAGCGCACAGCGCGCGCACGGCGCTTGATGCTTTCGGACGTTTTCTTCTGGCAGCGAGCAATGCCGGCAATATCCTGTGGTACACGCCTCAAGCGGCCAAGCTGCTTGACTTGGCGTTCGTGGATTTCAACCGCGAGAACTACACACTGCCGCAAAACATTCAGGCCTGGATCGCGCAATGCGCCGCGGCTTTACCGAGCGCCGAGCCGCCGTCCATCGACCTCAAGAGCCGGAAGTCATCGATTCTGATGCGCCTCGTTTACGTTGCCCGCATCGGTCCCGACGAGCACTTGCTGCGGCTCATCGAAGGCAAGATTGGCGACGACCGCGCATTGCTCAAGCAGAAGCTGATGGTGACAGAACGCGAGGCCGAGGTGCTGCTATGGATCGCGCGCGGCAAATCGAACCGCGACATCGCCGAGATTCTCGAACTCAGTCCGCGCACCGTCAACAAGCATCTCGAGCAGATTTACGCCAAGCTCGGCGTGGAAAATCGCACATCCGCGGCCGCGCTTGCCGTTCGGACGATTGGCGCTCGCTGACGCACACGGCGATTTTCGGCATCAGCATCCGCGCGCCCATCCTGTCCCCGCTATTTCTCGATGAAGTCCTCGCACTTCTGTATCTGGTCGTTCTGTCCCCATGGCATGATCGGCACCGAAGAGGTCGAGTTCTTCGGCGAACCTTCGATCAGGCGGTCGGAGTAGACCATATAGACCAGCACGTTGCGTTTGGCGTCGCAGCCGCGCACGATCTGCATCTTCTTGAAGAAAAGCGAACGGCGTTTGCGAAACACATCATCGCCCTGTGCGAATTTGGCCTTGAAGCGGATGGGCCCGATCTGCCGGCAAGCAAGCGAAATATCCGAAACCTCTTCGGCAACGCCAAGCCATCCTTTCACGCCGCCGCGCTCGGGGACCGTGAAGTGGCAGGCGACGCCCTCGACGTCCGGGTCGTCGAGGCCGTAGGTCGCGAGCTTGTCGTTCGGCGTCAGCAGCTTGAACACGGTCGAGCGCTTGAAGATCAGATCCGGCTCGTCGGCCGCCCTGGCGGGCGCGGCCGCGAAGCCGCCGAATAGCAGCAAGAAAAGCAGCCAAAGAATTTTGGGCATCGCAACTCCTTTCCGCCTTTTTGCAGGGAGATTAGGCGTCGTGGCCATGCGCGGATAAATGGTGACGAAGCCTTTTGGACGGAAGATGCGTCAGGCGAAAGCGCTGGCGGCTGCGGCGCCAGGTACCGCGCCGACGACCGCCGGCATATAGAAGTGAACGGGGCAGGGTGTAAAGGGACGGCCGCCGAACCTTTGTCCCGGTCCTGCGTCGCCGAATTTGCGTTGTGCTCCGGCGGGAAGACTTCGTGTGCAGCCGCGCAACGCGCCGGGGTTGTCGCTGCCGCGCGTGTCGCAACGTGCGCGCCGCAGCAAGGCGAGCGGATGATGCGTTACGGCATCATTGGCACCGCCGCCGCTTGGGCGCCGCCGGCGTAAGCGCGATCGGCTCAGCAGGCGGCGTCCGACGGATGCTCGCTGCAAACCCCGATGGGCCAGTCTCCGGCCGTGAATGATTGCCAAAGATGTTTATTTGACCCGCATTGGCCCCGTTTGCGGCGGCGAGAGGCTGTGTTCACCAAAAATGGATAATTCAACGAAAGTTATTAGTTGGCCGTTGATCGTATCTTTGAAAATGGCTCACGCCATCCGTTCGATACGCGCTCTGCTGTTCTGTTCATCATCACGCCAAACCCAACGGCTCAGTTGGTCAGAATGTTGCGCGCGCTAAAGGTTCGAACGATCTTCTATGCTGCTTTAGTCGCTATCGCGATAGCGGCAATTAGTATGATTCCGTTATTGAACGCCTTGATTGTCGAAGGGCGGGAGCTTACCGCGATAGAGGACGTTGTCATCGACCTGTTTATCGGATTCGTAGTGTTTGTTGGGCTGGCGCTGTTGGTGTTGCGGCATCAGTCGCTCCGGCGGGATCAATATCAGCAGATAATCAACGAGGAAAAGAGCAGGCTGGACACGGCAATCAGCCACATGTCCCAAGGGCTGGTGATGTTCGATGCGTCACACCGCGTCGCCCTGCGCAATCGCCGCTATTGCGAGTTGTACGGCCTTGCCCCCGAAATCGTGAAGTCCGGCCTTTCCTTTCGCGACCTGCTGATCCTCCGAAAGGAGGCCGGCTCGCTTGTCGACGACGTGGACGAAATTCTCGATCGAGTAAACGAGAGCCTCGCCAAAGGACAGAAGTCATAGCATCATTCGGCCGGCCAAGAACGGCCGGATGATACGGATCGTCAGCGAGCCGTTGAGGGACGGTGGCTGGGTAGCGACCCATGAGGATGTGACTGAGCGGCAGCAATTGCTGGAGTTCCGCGAGCGGGCGGAGGCCATTGCGCGCGAAAAGTCGGCGCAGCTGGACGCGGCGCTTAACAACATGGCCCATGGTCTCTGTCTGTACGATGCGGAGGGCCGCATTGTTCTCTTCAACCGCCGCTATTGCGAATTCATGGGCCAGGACGAAAAAGACCTACCGGGTCTTTCACTTCTTGACCTGTTTCGACGCCACGCGGCCGCCCACTGGTCAATGCCCGATCCGGAGGCGCATGTCGCCTCGATTCTGGCAAGCGTGCGCGCCGGTGAAATCGGTACGGTAGAGGCAGCAGGAGCGGGCAACCGAATTCTCCGCGTTGTGCGCCATCCGATTGAGGGAGGAGGCTGGGTTGCGACCTTCGAAGACATCACCGAACAGCGTCAGGCCGAACAAGAACGCGACCAGAACCGTGCATTCTTGGATCTGATCATCGATAACGTCCCGTCCGCCATCTTCGTAAAACGTGTCGAAGATCGCAGATATGTGCTTGTCAACGGAGCGGGCGAGCGATTTTGGGGAAAATCCCGCGAGGGAATAATAGGGAAAACCTCCTGGGAAGTGTTTCCGGCAGAGGAGGCGGCCAAGATTGAAGAGCGTGAGAAAGAGCTTCTGCAGCTTTCTCAGCCTCTGTTTGACGAGCGGGAGATTACGACGGCCGATGGGGAGCCGCACACGATATTCGCACGCCGCATTACGTTTCGGGATCAACGCGACCAAGCTCTGTACATTCTCGGCGTGGTCGACGACGTGACCGAAAGGAAGGCGGCGGAAGCAAGGATTGCGCGGCTGGCGCACTATGACCCGCTAACCGAGGTCCCCAATCGCACGCTGTTTCGCGAGCAGCTTGAGCGGGAACTCTCACTTGTCCGGCGCGGCGTAAGGCTCGCGGTGCTTTATCTCGATCTCGACTATTTCAAAAGCATCAATGACACGCTCGGCCATCGCGCCGGCGACGAGCTTTTGAGGGAAGTGGCGCAACGAATTCGCGACTGTCTCAACGAGGGCGATTTGATCGCGCGCCTGGGCGGCGATGAATTTGCGATCGTACGGACGGGGCTGCAGGAACCAAAAGAGGCGGAAGTTTTCGCTCAGCAGCTGCGGGATGCCGTTGCGGGTCGCACCTTCAATTTGCACGGCCACGAAACGGCAAGCGATTTGAGCATCGGAATTGCCTTGGCCCCCGAAGACGGCATCGAAATCGATGAGCTTTTGAATCACGCCGATCTGGCGCTTTACGGAGCCAAGGCCGAAGGGCGTGGCAGCTATCGGTATTACGAGCCGGAGATGAACGCGCGTATGAAGCGGCGGCGTTCGTTGGAACTCGACTTGCGATCGGCGCTGCTGAAGAGCGAGTTCGTTCTTCATTACCAGCCCATTCTCGATCTCGAGAACGGAACAATCACCGGCTGCGAGGCCTTGCTGCGCTGGCAGCATCCCCTGCGAGGAATGGTTCTGCCGGCGGAGTTCATCCCGGTGGCGGAAGAGACCGGATTGATCAACAGCATCGGTGAGTGGGTTCTCAAGCAAGCCTGTTCGGACGCAATGACGTGGCCCAGTTCCGTGAGGGTTGCCGTGAACGTCTCACCGGCTCAATTCCGAAATACGGCTTTGCCGCTCATGGTCGTCGCCGCCCTGGTGGAGTCCGGCTTGCCGACCCAGCGTCTCGAACTTGAGATAACGGAATCGGTGCTCATGCAAAATGACGAGGCCTCACTCCTTATGTTGCACCAGCTTCGCGACTTGGGCGTGCGCATCGCGCTGGACGATTTCGGCACAGGCTATTCGTCGCTATCCTATTTGCGAAGCTTTCCATTCGATCGGATCAAGATCGACCGCTCGTTCATCGCCGACCTGCTCGATGGCAATGACGCGGTGGCCATCGTGCATGCAATTCTGAGCTTGGCCTCCAGCCTCAAAATGAAAACGACCGCCGAGGGGGTGGAGACGGCCGGTCAACAAAGACTTTTGCTGGCGGCTGGATGCGACGAAATGCAAGGCTATTTCTTCAGCCAGCCGCTACCGGCAACTGGTATCGCCGCATTGATCCAGCTGCAGCGCGGCTCGGCCGCCGATGTGGCGTGATCGCTTCAAAAACTTGAATGCAGCCGCGATTCCGATGACAAGCGGCCGGCCGATCGGCTTGATGCTGATCGCCAAACACTGGCAGGAATTGCCGCCGTATCGCGTCGCCGACGCCTTCGAGCGAGCCCGCGATTGGCAAACCGTCGGCGCAAGGAAAAGCTAAAGCATGATCCGGAAAAGTGGAAACCGGTTTTCCGAAAAGATCATGCTCCACCAAAACTTAGAGCGACAATCGATTCAATCTGAAACGATAGCGCTCTAGTGGCGCCTGCGGCCGACGGCGTGCGGTCCGCGTCGCCGACGCACGCGGTTGGTCCGTAGCGCGAGCGATCGAGCCGAGGCCGGGCCCGGATGCTGTCCGGCAATCTGCGTGCGCAAAGATGTGCGGCCGCCGTCCGGACGAGCTGCCTTTAATTCTGCACGCGGTGCTCGTTGTCGCAAGATTCGCTCGGCAAATGGCACAGCTGCCTGCCGCCGCTTAGATGGTCGTAAATCGAGTAGAGAGAATAGGGGTTCCAGCGAGAATAGTAGTACGGAGCATAAGGAGAGACGGGCGCGTAAGGGGCGTGACGAGGATGCACGACAACGACAGACTTTCGGTCGCCCGAACCTGCAAAGCCGTATGCGGTGCTGAGCATGATAACCACCAACGCCATCACGATCCGCGCGATCACCGCGTAGTTAAGCGAAGGTGACATGGTTGCAGCCTTCCTCATTGTCCCGCGATCTGCGAGTCATTCATCATGGGAGGATAAGCAATAAAAGTGCACGCATTGAGGCTTGCACGACACCCCCAACGCCGCAAACTCCCTCCGGCCGATCCGAAGCCGGCGCTCGGCGTTCTCAGGTCTGGTCGCTTATTGCGAGTCGGCAAAGCTCCCGCCGAAGAAAACAGATAATGATAATGTTTCAATAATTTCTCTTTTTCTAGTGGCTGGCGCGCACAAATGCTAACCGCGGTTGTGAGGAACGTTTTTTAATCTGGAACAATCAGGTTAAAGAGACGGTCGCTATGAACTTTGCGTAGCTTGCCGAATAACAATAGGGAGCTGGGACATGAAAAAGATTTTGAATGTGGCTGTGGCCGCGGCGCTTTGCGGCGCGGCGGTGATAGCAACATCCGCCACCGCAGACGCTCGCTGGGGCTATGGCGGCTGGGGTTATCATGGTGGCTATCACTACGGTGGTTGGGGCTACCGCGGCTGGGGTTGGGGAGTCGGCGGCGGCGTCGCCGGCGCGATCATCGGCGCAGGGTTAGCCGCCCCCTACTATTACTATCCCGTCCCGGCATACCCCTCCTATTACTATTATTCCTATCCCCTGCCGGCTTACTACTATTATGGTGTGGCTCCCGGCTGCTGCTACTGAGAGCCAAGCGTTCCGTACTTTGGGCTCACTGCCGGTGTTGTCATCTCTCGCGGTGCGCGGTCGATGAAACGCCCGCCGGGCGGCGCATCGGTTTCGTCTGCCGTTCAGGCAAAGTCGCTATCGTCGCCGCCGGAACCGCCGTCATCGTCGCCGAAGTCTTCAGCCGTATTCCACTCATCGGACGTGTCAGCCAAATCAGCGTCGGCTTGGCTATCCGTCGCGCCGTGCCCGATGTCTTTGATTCCGGCCTCGCGGGCGATATCGCTATCAGCCGCGCTGCCGCTTCGGATCGGCGCCCGGTCGTCATCTAAACTTCCAAACGCGCTGTGAGTGGTGCCGCTCGAGCCGGAGTGTTGGCCGAACATCGAGCGGATGCCGCCCATCAGGAGTGCGCCGCCAATCACGCCGGCAGCGGTCGATGCAGCCGTCCCGAGAAACGATCCGCCCGAGCCAAAAGCCGCGCCGGTCGGCATCTGGCCCGGGTAGCCGGCTTGTGGCGGGTAGGGCGGGGGCGCCATCGGCGAGGTTTGGGTTGCGGGCGAGCGCACGGTAGGCACTGAGCCGCGCGGCTCGCGCGGACCGAGCACGGCCTCGCGCATACTGTCGAGGAAACCGCCCGGCCGTTGCTCTTGCTCGCCGGCGCCGAGCTGCGCCTGCAATTCTTCGATGCGCGCATTGGCCCGCTTGAGCGCCTCGTCCTGGACCAGTGCCGTCTGCACCAGCGCGTAGACGGCATGTGGCGCGCGTCTCAGGCCATCGAGGATCACGCGTTCGGCCTCCGGGTCGCGCGGGGTATTTTCCAGTTTCGCCAACCGGTCGAACAATTCATCGACTAACGCTTGTTCCTGCGGAGTCATTGCGGCTCTCCTTGGCATGCGCAATCGCCGGTTATGTGGGGACGGAGCCAAGAGCCGGGAGGGGGTTCACGAAAATGTCGTCTCCCAGCAAGCGACGGAGCCGAGGCTTGGCAGATTCCAGCCTTTGTTGCCAGGAATCTAGCGGCCGTCCCAATTTGCCCATAAAATGTCTGTCTATTGGCCACGCCCGCACACGGGTAGGTCTAACCTTGCGACGCGGACGATCCTTGATGCACGGGGTCGCTCCCCGCATGTGCCTGTCAAGTAGCCCGTCGATTGTTAGGCGGAGATGCCGGGGGTCG
>CAWHPH010000036.1:0-37036 GCA_963831135.1 uncultured Alphaproteobacteria bacterium | reverse complement strand
CCGCCTACAACGGCGGGTCGTCCTCGTCTTCTCTCTTCAGCGCGATGCCGCCTCTTCCAGATCGAGCTCGCGTTCGATGCGGCGGCGGGCTTCGTCGGTGATCTGGCCCTCCTGCAAGAGCCGGTAGACGTATTCGCGCTCGGCGTTGATCAATTCGGCGCGCAGCGCCAGCGCCGCCGCCACGGCCTCCTTGCCGTCGGCGTCGCGCGGCAATTGCACGGCACGATGCTCCTGGCGCGCGCGCAGCAGCGCAAGCACGTCGGGCTCGGTGTCGCCATCGGCGGCCAGCCGCTCCAGCTGGCTCTGCGCCACCTTCAGGGTTTGCAGCCGCGCCTTGAGCTCGGCCTCGTTCTCGCGTTTGCGCTCATCTTCGGCGTCGTGCGGCAAGGCGAGCCAGCGCACCACCGGCGGCAACACGATGCCCTCGCCGATGAGTGTGACAACAATGACGCCGAAGGTGACGAACAGAATAAGATCGCGATCCGGGAACGCGGCGCCGGTGCCGGTGGCCAGCGGAATGGCGAGCGCCGCGGCAAGCGAGACGACGCCGCGCACGCCGGTGAAGCCGAGCATGAAGAGAAACTGCCATGACGGCACCGGATCGCGGCGCGTCAGCGACTGACTCAGCCAGCGCGGCAGATAGGCCGCCGGGTAGACCCAGATGAAGCGCGCGAGCAGGACGACGGCGACGGTGAGCGGCACCGCCAGCGCCAGCTGGTGCAGCAACGCCGCGTCGGAGCGGTCGAGCAGCGTCCGCAACTGCATGCCGGTGACCAGAAACAGCAATCCTTCGAGCAGATAGATCAGCAAATCCCAGAAGAAGATGCCCTGCAGCCGGGTCGCCGCTGGAATGAGCAGCGGCCCGTTCCAGCTCACATACAGGCCGGCGGCGACAGTTGCCAGCACGCCCGAGCCGCCGAGATGCGCCGGCAACAGAAACGCGGCGTACGGTGTCATCAACGACAACGTGATCTCGACGCGCGGATCGCCCGCCCAGCGGCGCAGCCGCAGACTGAACCAGCCGATGCCGATGCCGTAGGCGATTTCGCCGATCACGATGAGCGCGAATTCGCCGACAGCGGTGCTGAGAGAGAACAGGCCGGTGCCGACGGCGGCGACGGCAAAGCGATAGAGAATGAGGGCGGTGGCGTCGTTGGCGAGGCCCTCGCCTTCGAGCACGACGACCAGCCGGCGCGGCAGGCCGAGACGGCCGACAATGGCGAGCGGAGCGACCGCGTCGGTCGGCGCCACGATGGCGCCGAGCACGAAACCGACGGCAAGCGGCATGCCGAGCAGATAATGGGCGACCGCGGCCACCGCGCCGGCGGTGAAGATCACGCAGCCGAAGGCGAGCAGCGCGATCGGCCGCAAGTTGAACCGGAATTCGCGCCAGCTCATGGCGACGCCGGCCGAATAGATCAGCGGCGGCAGGATGCCGAGCAGCACCAGTTCCGGCGCCAGCCTAATGCGCGGCAGTCCGGGAATGAGCGCCAGCGCAATACCGGCAATGACCAGAAGAATGGACGACGCGATGTTGAGGCGGCGCGCCACCACGGCGACGACCACCAGCACCGCGAGGAGAAGGAGGAATGTCTGGATGGTCGCCGTCATGGATATCCTGACATGGCCAGTTCGATTATCGGGCGCAAGATTTCAAAGAGAGACAGGGCCTTGCAAAAATATCTGCAAATCGACGCCAATTTGCACCGTCATTCCGGGGCGGCCCAAAAGGCCGGACCCGGAATCCATAACCACAGGTCATCGAGGATGGGAACTGCGTTTGTCCCGCAAAGTCAGTGATTATGGATTCTGGGCTCGCCGCTACGCGGCCCGTCATTCCGGGGCGCGGCTGCAAGCCGCGAGCCCGGAATCCATAACCACAGGTCCGTCAGCCAGCATCGACGCACAGTGCGTTTTTTCACCGTCAGCGACTATGGATTTCGGACTCGCCGCTACGCGGCGATCCGGAATGACAATGCGAAGTTCCCGTCATTCCGAGGCGCGGCTGCAAGCCGCGAGCCCGGAATGACAACCTACAAAAAACTCTGCGGATCGACGTCGATGTCGAGCTTGATCGAGCCCTTGGGCTTCGGCCCGGCCGAGAGCCAATCGCGCAGGTAAGCGGAGAGATCGTAGCCGCGCGGCGCCTTGATCAGCAAACGCAAGCGATGCCGGCCGCGAATGAGCGCAAGCGGCGCCTCCGCCGGCCCGAGAATGCGCACGGCTTCATCAAGAGGTGCGGCGCGCGCCAGCGCCCGCGCGAAACTTTGCGTGTCGTGCTTATCCTCTCCCGAGACGACAAGGCTTGCGAGCCGGCCGAACGGCGGATAGGCGCTGCGCTCGCGCGCTTCGATCTCGGCGTCATAAAAGGCTTCGCGGTCGGCCGCGATCAGCGCGCGCATCACCGGATGCTCGGGCTGATGCGTTTGCAGATAGCCGTAACCGACACCGGCATCGCGGCCGGCGCGCCCGACCACCTGATGCAGAAGCTGGAACGTGCGCTCGGCGGCGCGCGGATCGCCATTGCTCAAGCCGAGATCGGCATCGATGACGCCGACCAGATTGAGCTTCGGGAAATGATGACCCTTGGCGACAAGCTGCGTGCCGATGACGATGTCGAAGCGGCCGGCGGCGACGTCGTCGAGCTCTTCGCGCAGCCGCTCGACGGTGGCGACAAGATCGCTGGAGAGGACCAGCAAGCGCGCCTGCGGAAACAATTCGCGCACTTCTTCTTCCAGGCGCTCGACGCCGGGCCCGACGGCGACGAAGGAATTCGCCGCGGAGCATTTCGGACATTCCGCCGGGTGCGGCATGGCGAAGCCGCAATGGTGGCAGACGAGCTGTTTGCGAAAGCGGTGATCGACCAGCCAGGCGTCGCAATTCGGGCAGGAGAAGCGGAAGCCGCAGGCGCGGCACAGTGTCAGCGGCGCGTAGCCGCGGCGGTTGAGAAAGAACAGCGCCTGCTCGCCGCGCTCGATCGCCGTCTTCGCCGCGCCGGCGAGCGTCGGCGCAATGAAGCGGCCCGGCGGCGGCCGCTCGCGCCGCAGATCGATCGCCTCGACCGACGGCATGCGCTGGCCACCGAAGCGCTCCGGCAAGGCAAGGCGGCGGTAGCGGCCGCGGCGCGCGTTGACTTCGGTCTCGAGCGACGGCGTCGCCGACGACAGCACCACCGGGATATGCGCGATATGCCCGCGCACCACCGCCATATCGCGGGCGTGATAATGCACGCCGTCCTCCTGCTTGTAGGCCTGGTCGTGCTCCTCATCGACCACGATCAGGCCGAGATCGGCATAGGGCAGGAACAACGCCGAGCGCGCGCCGACCACGACAGCAACGTCGCCGTCGGCGACGGCGCGCCATGTGCGCGCGCGTTTGCGCGGCGAAAGCTCCGAATGCCATTCCGCCGGGCGCGTTCCAAAGCGTGCAGCAAAGCGGTCGAGGAATTGCGCGGTCAGCGCAATCTCCGGCATCAGGATGAGGCTTTGCCGGCCGCGGCGGATCATATCCGCCACCGCCTCGAAATAGACCTCGGTCTTGCCTGAGCCGGTGACGCCGTCGAGCAAGGTCACCGAATAGCCGCCCTTGGCGACCGTGGCTTTCAATTCCGCGGCAGCGGCCTGCTGGTCGCCGGAGAAATCGGTCGCCGTGAAATCCGGATCGGGCTTTTCCGCCACGGGCTCCGGCGGCAGCACCACGGTCTCCAGCGTGCCTTCATCGATCAGACCGTCGATGACGCCGCCGCTCACGCCGGCTTCGCGCGCGGCATCGCCCTTGCCGCGCACCATGCCGTCGGCGAGCAGCGCCAGCACCCGTTCGCGCGCCGCTGGTCAGGCGCTGCGGCGGCGGACCGAGAAGGCGAACGCCGACGCGCTCGCGCTCGGGGCCGAGATGCTCGCCCATGCGCAGACACATGCGCAGCACCATGCCGCGCGAGCTCACCGTGTAATTCGCCACCCAGTCGACAAAGCTGCGCAATTCGGGGCGCAGCGGCGGCAGATCGAGTTTTTCCTCGACGTCCCTGAGCCGGTTGTCGAGCCGCGGATTGGGCCTCGGATTTTCCGCCCACACCACGGCGGTCGCATCGCGCGCGCCGAGCGGCACGGAAACGATGTCGCCCGGGGCGAGCGCAAGCGTCTCCGGCACCCGGTAGGAATAGGCCCGGTCGAGCGCCACAGGGACCAGAACATCGACAACACGTTTGGCCATAAAGAAGGTTCTTTATCGGAGCATGATCTTTTTCGGAAAACCGGCTTCCGCTTTCCCGCATCACGCTCAGGGTGTCCCGATTCTTGACCCTTAGGAAGCTCCTGGGGGTTTAGGAAGGGGAAAGGGAGCCAAGTTTATCCTCCCCCGCGGAGCGGGGGAGGGGGACCATGCGAAGCATGGTGGAGGGGGCTCGTAGCAAGATGTCGTCCGTGCGGCAAAGAGAGCGTTCGGGCATTCAACGCCCCCACCACCGCCCTGCGGGCGGTCCCCCTCCCCCGTTTCACGGGGGAGGAGTTCAGTCCCCCAAAATCGCCGCCGAGATCGAGCACTGGCTCACGCATCTCGGGGCCGAGCGGCGCTATTCGCCCAAGACGCTGGAAGCCTATCGGCGCGATGTGCGGCAATTCCTCGATTTCCTGGTCGAACACCTGGGCGGTCCGCCGTCCCTCAAAGACCTCACCGCGCTGACGCCCGCGGACGTGCGCGCGTTTCTGGCCAGGCGCCGCGCCGAGGGCATCGGCAGCCGTTCGCTGATGCGCACGCTGGCCGGCATCCGCGGCTTCGCCCGCTACCTCGAGCGCAACGGCAAGGGCAGGGTCGGCGCGCTCGCCGCCGTGCGCGCGCCGAAAATCGGCAAGACGCTGCCGCGGCCGCTGCCGGTTTCCGCCGCGCGCCGCATCGCGGATTCCGACCTTCATGGCGACGAGAACGCCGCGCCATGGGTGCATGCGCGTGACGCAGCCGTCTTGGCGCTGCTCTATGGCAGCGGCCTGCGCATCTCGGAGGCGCTGGGCTTAAAGCGCGCCGATGTCGGCAATTGCGCGCGCGACGCCATCACGGTGACCGGCAAAGGCCGCAAACAGCGCATGGTCCCGGTGCTCCCGCAGGTGCAGAAGCTTGTCGCCGATTATGTTGCGCTGTGTCCCTACGATCTTCCCCAAGACGGCCCGCTTTTCGTCGGCGCCAAGGGCGGTCCGCTGTCGCCGCGGATCGTGCAGCTCGTGATGGCGCGGCTGCGCGGCGCGCTCGGCCTGCCCGAAACCGCGACGCCGCACGCGCTGCGGCATTCCTTTGCCACGCACCTGTTGGCGCGCGGCGGCGATCTGCGCGCGAT
The DNA here is from genome assembly GCA_963831135.1 of uncultured Alphaproteobacteria bacterium. Taxonomy (GTDB): domain Bacteria; phylum Pseudomonadota; class Alphaproteobacteria; order Rhizobiales; family Xanthobacteraceae; genus BOG-931. The sequence continues at coordinate 31,713 of CAWHPH010000036.1, read as the reverse complement.
CCAGGAATTGCTCGGCCATGCCTCGCTGGCAACGACGCAGATCTATACTGAAGTCGACGCCGAGCGCCTGATCGAAGCCTATCGCAACGCCCATCCGCGCGCGTAAGCCCATTTCGTGCTAACCAACCGTCATTCCGGGGCGCCACGCAGTGGCGAGCCCGGAATCCATATTCGCTGACGGTGGTTATGGATTCCGGACTCGCCGCTAGCGCTCCGGAATGACAAATGGGGGCACTGAACACATGCCGGAAGCACATGAAACGATGGAGCATGCCGAGCACGCCGAACACGCGGCGCACTCGAATCGGAAAGTCGCACTGGTGATCGCCATTCTGGCGCTGTTTCTTTCTTTGTCTGAGATGCTGGGAAAAAGCGCACAGACCGAGGCGATCGGCGCCAACGTCGAATCGTCGAATCTCTGGGCTTTCTTCCAGGCCAAGACCGTGCGCATGACCGCGGTGCGCACCGCCGCCGAAGAGATGAAACTCACCGCCGAATCCGCTTCCGACCCGGCGGTGCGCGCCGCCATGGGGAAACAGATCGAGGCCTGGCAGAAAACCGCGGCGCGCTACGATTCCGAGCCGGAAACCCACGAAGGCCGCAAGGAGCTCGCCGAACGCGCCAAGGAAGCGGAGGAGAAGCGCGATGTCTTTCTGGCGAAGTATCACGCCTTCGAAATCGCGTCCGCGGCCTTTCAGATCGGGATCGTGCTCGCGTCGGCCTCGGTCATCACCGAGATGATCGCGCTGGCCTGGCTGGCGGGCCTTCTTGGCGCCGGTGGGCTCGCCATTATGGCGATCGGGGTCTTAGCCCCGCATATGCTGCATTCGCTCTAAACGCGCTAATGTCATTCCGGGGCCGAGCGTCAGCGAGGAGCCCGGAATCCATAATCACGAACGATGCAGAAGATTCTCCGCGCCAATCCTGCTTGACCAGTGGTTATGGATTCCGGGCCCGCCGCTTTCGCGGCGTCCCGGAATGACGTGCGGTGGAGGTTCCGATGATGTCGCGTGGCAAGGCGGAGAAAAAGGCGGCGCGTGCGGCGCGGCTGTCGGCGGCGTTACGGGAGAACCTCAAGCGCCGCAAGGCGCAGGCGCGCGGCCGCGCACAGAGCCAGGACGTCAAACAGAGCCAGGACGTCAAGGAGGCGCCATCGCCCGGAAAGGCCGCCGCCGAGGCAGAAGCTCCCGACTTTCGCCGCAATCGGGGCAGCGAGTAATGCCCGGCACTACCGGGATACTGAAGTTCGCACATACTTCCGGCGCATCCTGGCAGGCGAATGTCGGAATCGAAGGAAACTGGCAACGTGTCGTTGCTAGTGTTTTTGGATTTGAAGTTTCTGGATTTGAAGTTGCTGGGCAAGTTTGGCGCTCAATCGTAGAAACTTCGAATCCGTCACACGAGCAGCTTGACCCGACATTCGGGGCTGCGGGGGGCATGCATTATGGATCGCATTCGCATCGTCGGCGGACGTCGGCTCAACGGCACGATCCCGATCTCGGGGGCGAAGAACGCCACGCTTCCTCTGATGATCGCCAGTCTCCTGACCGACCAGACCTTGACGCTGGATAACGTGCCGCGGCTCGCCGACGTCGCGCTGTTGCAGCGTATCCTTGGCAATCACGGCGTCGACATCACGGTCGGCGGCAAGCGCGCCGGCGAAACCGCCGACCACGGCCAGACGCTGCACATTTCCGCCGCCAACATCGTCGACACCACCGCGCCTTATGAGCTCGTCTCCAAAATGCGGGCGAGCTTCTGGGTGGTGGCGCCGCTGGTAGCGCGCATGGGCCAGGCGCGCGTGTCGCTGCCCGGCGGCTGCGCCATCGGCACGCGCCCGGTCGATCTCCTGATCATGGCGCTGGAACGGCTCGGCGCGCGGATTGAGATCGACGCCGGCTATGTCGTGGCGCACGCCCCGCACGGGCTCAAAGGCGCCGAGATCGTATTTCCTAAGGTCACCGTCGGCGGCACCCACACCGCCATCATGGCGGCGTCGCTCGCCGACGGCACGACGGTGATCGAGAATGCCGCGCGCGAGCCCGAGATCGTCGACGTCGCCACTTGCCTCAACAAGATGGGGGCGCGCATATCCGGCGCCGGCACCGAACAGATTGTTGTTGAAGGCGTCGCCAGGCTCAACGGCGCGCAACATAGCGTGTTGCCCGACCGCATCGAGACCGGAACCTACGCCATGGCGGTCGCCATGGCCGGCGGCGATATTCTGCTGCAGAATGCCCGCCCGGAATTGCTGCAAGCAGCCCTCGATGTGGTTGCGGCCACCGGCGTCACGGTGACGCCCACCAATCAGGGCATCCGCATCGCGCGCAATGGCGAGCATCTTGCGCCGGTCGAGGTGACGACCGCGCCCTTCCCGGCTTTCCCGACCGACCTGCAGGCGCAGTTGATGGCGCTGATGACGCGGGCGCGCGGCACCTCGCATATTGTCGAGACGGTGTTCGAGAACCGCTTCATGCACGTGCAGGAGCTGGTGCGGCTTGGCGCCCGCATTCATCTCGAAGGCGAGCGCGCGACCATCGAAGGCGTCGAGCGGCTCAAGGGCGCGCCGGTGATGGCGACCGACCTGCGCGCCTCGGTATCGCTGGTGATCGCGGCGCTCGCCGCCGAAGGCGAGACCATCGTCAACCGCGTCTACCACCTCGACCGCGGCTTCGAGCGGCTGGAGGACAAGCTCAACCGCTGCGGCGCCGCCATCGAGCGGCTGTCGGGATAAATCCGGCAACGCCCTAGTTATTTCATTCGTCATTGCCGGACAAAAGGCGCGAAGCGCCGTCTGCGTGTCAGAAAATCCGGCAATCCATGCTGAGCCGCGAATCAACATGGACCACCGGGTCAAGCCCGGTGGTGACGCAAAGAGGATTCCGCGAATCGCCTCGCGGTCTGATCTCGTGCCGTTTACCGGGCAGCGACGTGTTTTAGTTTCCCGTCACCCTGAGGCGCTCGGCGCAAAGCGCCGAGCCTCGAAGGGCGACGGCCGAGGCGCTGGGACCGACATCCTTCGAGGCTCGCTGCGCTCGCACCTCAGGATGACGGTTTACAAGCCTATAGTCTCTCTAACGCAGACCCGACGTGCGCTTGACAGCGAGCGTAGCCCGGATTGAGTGAAACGAAATCCGAGAGCCTCGCCAAGTAAGCAAAGGAGGTGTTTAAACGAGCCTACGGCTCTAATAATGCGACTGCCGAAGAAGATTTACCGAGGGAAAATTAAGGGATTGGCCACAGCTTCACGGCGCTATCGGCGAGATTCTTTGAACGTTTATCGATGTCTCTGAATTTGAAATTGCTCTTACTCGCCAGCTCTTTGGTGATCAGGATTGCCGACTCTTTATATGCGCGCTTCTTCCGCCCAAACGGATTGTTCGACGCGCCAATATTCAGGGAGCCGGCAAATAGCGTGAGATTCCCAATACGATCGACGTATTTTGGATGGAGGTCTTCGGAATTCTTCCCAAGATAAGCTACCCAATCTCCAAATTCGTCTTTCGCCTTTTTGGTTTTAATCTTCTGGGGCATTATATGTTCAACGTGAACATCGTCCGCGCCAAGCACCAGCAATTCGTCATGATTGCCATGCTTCGCGGCCTCGGTTCGCTCAAGGCAATATCGCGCGCGATCAATAAGATTAGCCGAAAAACTTGTATGAGCGAAATCCTCTCTGAAATTGTTATCGGAGGGGCATAACTCACGATATGCCTCTTTGGTAGATTGAAGGGGATCGTTCGCGTCAATGCCGCAGAGCCGGGCAAATAGTGCTTCGGTTTCATTTGCCCGTTCACGACACACGTGACGGCGAAGCACAAAACTTTCCGTTAGCTTCAGCACATCTCGAAAAAGCTTATCAGGGCAGCCGCCGACCCGAAGATGCATCAAGAACCCATAGGTCTGAACAGCCTTTATCATTCGCAAGTTGCGAAGATGTCTATTGATACGTGGGTCGTTCGTGTTCCCTAAAACGAGCTCGCCATAGACCTTTGCGTATTGGACTAAGCGAGCAAGAAACGACGTTAATGAGACTTTGTCGGCGTCGCTTGTCCGCAATTTTGCACCCGAGTTACCATTTGAGTGGTCCGTCGCATCGCCCGGCTCGTCCTCCTCCGTTTCGTTTTCATCCGCATAAAGATGACGCTCAGGCAGGATTGCAGCTTCATTCACTTGCCGCATGAATAACGCCTTGAAGCTTGAGGCGACTTCAGAAGCGGTAATTCGAGTTCCGACGATCGCCATTAAGTAATATCTGAAGAAGGCGTCAGTGCTTGTGCCGTCTAAGTGGCCATCCACTAATTCCAGCCGATTTAAGCCGGCTGTATGATGTCCGGCGAGGCAAACAATACTGCCAAGTAAATGGGTGTCGCCGTCCTCAAGCAGAGTTATATCCTCGATGAGTTCAACGACTTGTCGCTCGTGCCAAGAGTATCGTCTTTGATACGTCGGAACGACGTACTGCTCGTTTTTAGATCCGAATAATTGGTTAATGGTCAACGATGCAGGTGCAATCTTCATGGCGGTCCCTCGTTTCGTTCTTCATCGGGCCGTTTCTTATTCAAATTAGGAGGCGTCTTTAAACACCGGCATGTTCAGCGATATGCGGATGGGGCGCACCGGCGTCCCTTAGCATTGCCGCGAGTTTCCGGAATAAATTTGGATGGCCGCGCTTGCTGGCGGGATCAGCTTTCACGGTCGTATGAAAGCCGCGGACGCCCTTAACGGTGAGGTGTATTTCGTTCTTTGCCTCATCCCACCAAACTCCGCCCTCGATGTAGACGCTATTTCCTGGTCCGCTCGCTTCGGGCATCTGCTCCTCCCCTGGTAGTGATGTCCTATACCGCAACTGCCGACCTAGCGGCAGAGGCCACTCACTCAATCGGCTGTCAAAGCCAGCATCGCCGTTTTGGTGACAATCGAGCTTGACATTGGTCCCCATATCGGTTACATGCCCACCATCTCGCTCATCGAGGGCGCCTTTCCGGAAGGCATGCCTGAAAAGCGGAGCGAGGCGCGGTCCCCGCGGGCGGAATTGCCAATCCGCACCCGGGCGGCCCTTGGGCACCGGTCGGCCGGCAAAAGGACCGGTCTGCACGGAGCGTGCTTAACCGAAGGCTAGAGGCAAGCGGGCAAAACACCCGGCGAGCCTGAGACTTCGGGAAACCCGGTTCTGGGGCTGAGCCATCGGGGTAGTAGCCGGTGGCGAGTGCCGCGGCGGAGCGCCGACAGGCGGGCGCGCCCCCTCCCTATCCTCCCCCCGCAAGCGGGAGAGGAAGGAGACAAGGACGCGCCGCCGCGCAAGCGGCAATGGTTGGCATGCGCCTTTCGGCGCTTCGCCTCCCTCTTTTTGTGCGCATGATCTCGTCCGAAAACCGGACACCACTTTTCGGGATCATGCGTGTGCCGGGGCGAATCTATTTTGGCGTTGTGGTTGGCAAGGCTCGGGCGCGGATGCGCCGCGAGAACGATTTGTGCTATCCGCCCCCGCGCAGTGAAACGGAGCGGGGGAGGGGGACCATGCGAAGCATGGTGGAGGGGGCATGCGGCGCTGAAGCTGGCCGTGAGGCCGACGCCCCTTCCACCGCGCTAACGCGCGGTCCCCCTTCCCCGCTTCGCGGGGCAGGATGAAAGCGTCATTGCACGAACACATTCCAGCCGGGCCATTCGAGCTTTTTGATCAGGGCGCGGAGGATGTTCGAATAATCGTCGGTCCAGGGGCGCTGCGAAGGCTCAGGCTCGGTCAGCTTCCAGTTCTTGCTCGCGGCAAGCTCGCCGGCGTCTGCCGTGTTGTTGACCGCGATCGCCACGTCGGAAGGGTAGATGAAAGCGTCGTCATCGTCCTCTTCGGCGCTGTCGTCGTAGAGCCAGGTCTTCATGCCGTTGGCCGCGGCAATGCCGACGGCGACGTCGTCGAGCGCAAGGTTCGCGTTGGAGAGGTGCAGGGCGACGACGCCGTCGGGCGCGATCTTCGACTTGTAGATCGCCATGGCTTCGCGGGTCGCCAGATGGATCGGGATCGCGTCGGAGGAATAGGCATCGACGATGATCAGATCGTAGCTTTGGTCCGGCTCGCGGGCGAGCGTAAGCCTCGCGTCGCCGAGCACGATCGGCACCTGCGGCGCACAGGCGCGGACGAAGCCAAAGCGCGGCTGGTCGCGGGCGATGGCGACGATGGCAGGATCGATCTCGAAAAACCGCCATTCGTCGCCGGGCTCGACATAGCAGGCGAGAGTGCCGGAGCCGAGCCCGATCACGGCAACCCGCAGCGCTCCCTTGCGCTTGCGGACTGCGCGGATGACCTGAGCCATCGCCGAATTGGCGTGATAGTAGGTCAGCGGTTCGGGACGGCCCACGATCGGCTTGCCTTTGTCGTCGGCGAGCCTCTGGGCGCCGTGGACGGTCGTGCCATGCATCAGCACACGATACGCTTCATTGGGCGTATCGTAGATTTTGTGCACGCCGAAAAAGCTGCGCAACGTCTGCGTCCGCGCCTCGTCGCCCGGATAGAGCCGAACCATGGCGAGCGCAATGGCGATGGCGAAAGCGGCCTTGAAGGGACGGCGCATCAGCAGCACCGACGCCAACGCGATGAGGGCGATCGCGACCAGGACCGCGGTGACGACCCTCCCCTGCGGCATCCAGCCAAAGACGATGCCCGGCAGCAGCACGGCCAATCCGAACACAGCCGCGGCCGCCCAAAACACACGGTCCCGCCGTTCCCAGCCGAGCCTTCCCAGCGGCCGGCAGAATGTGGCGAGCACCAAGAGGATCGGGTACTCGGCAACCCAGGAGAAGATGGCCGGCGCGATCAGGCCGGCGAAAAGGCCGCCGACCATGCCGCCCGCGGAAATGGCCAGATAGAAAGTCGTCAGATGCTGCGGCGGCGGCCGCTGCCGCGCCAGCTCACCATGGCTCGCCATGGCGATGATGAAAAACGCCAGCAGATGCGCGCCGAGATCAAAGAGCAGATAGTCCGTGTCGTTGAATGGCAGCAGTGCGACGATGCCGGCGATCGCGAAGGGCTGCAGGCGGAGCATCCAGCGATGCGGCAGCAGTGGTCGCGACTGGAACACAAGCACGAAGGTCAAGAGATAGAGCGACAACGGAACAACCCAAAGCAGCGGCGCCGCGGCGATGTCGGTCGAGATGTAGGCGGTCACCGCGACCAACAGCCCGGACGGGACCGCAGCCAGGAAGCCCCAGCGGGTGAGCGTAAGCCATGACGGAGCCGGCGAAGCCGGCGCCTCGGCGGACGCGGCCACGTCGGCGCGCGCGGGTGAGCGCAGCAACAGATAACCGCACGCAACGATCAGGGCGAACAGCAGCCAAAATCCGCCGCTCCACAAACCGATATGCTGGCGCAGCGAAAGGGTGGGCTCCAAGACGAAAGGATAGGATAACAAGGCGAGAAAACTGCCGGCATTCGAGGCCGCGTAGAGAAAGTACGGGTCCTTGCCGGCGGGATGTCCGGTGCGGACGAACCACGCCTGCAGCAGCGGATTGTTGGCAGCGAGCGCGAAGAACGGCAGCCCGATCGAGACGGCGAACAGTCCGATCAGCCAGAGCGCCGCCCAAGTGCCGGGCGGATCGCCCCAACCCGGAGCGACCGACAAGGGCAACGTCAGCCCTGCCGCGACAAGCAGCGCAAGATGGACGGCGACGACGACCGGCGGGCGCACTGCCCGCATCAGGACATGCGCGTAGGCGTAGCCGGCAAGCAGCATGGTCTGGAAAAACACCATGGCCACGGACCAAACCGACGGAGAACCACCGAGCCGCGGCAACACCATGCGCGTGAACATGGGCTGCATCGCAAACAACAGCAGCGCGCTGGTAAACACGGCTGCGGTGAATATCGCCAGGACCAGGATCCAATGCCGCGCGGTCGCCCGGGATTGCTGCGGCGCTGAATGATTCAGATCCAATGCCGACACCCGCGTGAGGGATATTGGGAAAAAGGCTCCACGAATTGGAGCACGATGCCGGACAAAGAAGCAACAGGTCCCGCGAACGAGAGGTCTCGTGACTCTGGGTCCGCGCCGGCGCCAATCCCAGCGGCCGTGAGAGGGCCGCCGCCACAGGTTCGGCCGTTTCGCGCCCGAGAATTGTTTCGCGCCCGAGAATTGTTTCGCGCCCAAGAATTGTTTCGCGGCCCAGAATTAACTTTGGTCCGCGGGCAGCACGCTACCCTCTGGACCCTACTGCAAAATCCTGCGGTATCGCTTATGTGTAAGGGCGAAAACGCGCAAAAGAGATAAAGTTGGAGGATCGTATGACGTCCGCCCCCATCTCGCTCGTCGATCGCGCCGGGCTCGACCGGCCGCGGCTCGCCAAAATCATTTCGCGCGGCCTCGAAGGCGCCGACGACGGCGAGCTCTATCTCGAATACCGGCAAGCCGAAATGCTGGTCTTCGACAATGGCCGGCTGAAACAGGCGACCTACGACACCTCCCAGGGTTTTGGGCTTCGCGCCGTCAAGGATGAAGCCGTCGGCTATGCCCATGCGTCGGACGTGTCCGAGGCGGCGATTGCCCGCGCCGCCGACGCCGTGCGCGCGGTCAAAGGCGGCTATTCGGGGCAATATGCCGGGCCGCCGCCGCGGACGAATGCAAAGCTTTACAGCGAGGACAGCCCCCTCGCCTCCCCGGGCTTCGAGGCCAAAGCCCGGCTTCTCGAGACCATCGATGCCTATGCCCGGGCCAAGGACCCGCGCGTCCGCCAGGTCTCCGTCAGCCTGGGCGCCACTTGGCAGGCCGTGGAGGTGGTTCGCACCGACGGCGAGACTTACCGCGACGTCCGCCCACTGGTGCGCATCAACGTCTCGGTAGTGGTCGGCGACGGCGACCGGCAGGAAAGCGGCAGCGCCGGCTATGGCGGCCGTGAAGGCTACGAAGGCTTCATCGTCACCGACAAATGGCAGCACGCCGCCGACAGCGCGGTGCGCCAGGCGCTGACCAATCTCGATGCGGTGCCGGCGCCGGCCGGCGAGATGGACGTGGTGCTCGGCCCGGGCTGGCCGGGCGTCATGTTGCATGAGGCCGTGGGCCACGGGCTGGAAGGCGATTTCAACCGCAAGAAGACGTCGGCATTTGCCGGGCTGATGGGACAGCGCGTCGCCGCCAAAGGCATCACGGTGGTCGACGACGGCACCATCGCCCTGCGCCGCGGCTCGCTCTCCATCGACGACGAAGGCACGCCGACCAACCGCACCGTGCTGATCGAGGACGGCATTCTGGTCGGCTACATGCAGGACCGCCAGAACGCGCGCCTCATGGGCATGAAGCCGACCGGCAACGGCCGGCGCGAAAGCTTCGCGCACGTACCGATGCCGCGCATGACCAACACCTACATGCTCGCCGGCACGCGCGATCCCAACGAGATCATCGCCTCGGTGAAGAACGGCATCTATGCCGTGCATTTCGGCGGCGGCCAGGTCGATATCACCTCGGGCAAATACGTGTTCGAATGCACCGAGGCTTATCGCATCGAGGACGGCAAGCTGGGCGCGCCGATCAAAGGGGCCATGCTGATCGGCAACGGGCCGACCGACCTCAACCGCATTTCAATGATCGGCAACGATCTCGCCCTCGACGACGGGATCGGCACCTGCGGCAAGAACGGCCAGGGCGTGCCGGTCGGCGTCGGACAGCCAACCCTGCGCATCGACCGCATCACCGTCGGCGGCACCGGCTGAGCGGATTCTTTCGTCGGGTGTTGCGGAAGTCTTCTGGACCAAGCTCACATTTGCACAACGCTGGATGCACAACGCTGGATGCACAACGCTGGAGGTGTTTGGGATGCGCCGCTGGACTAGTCCGATCATCGATACGGCTGCGATCGTGCTGATCGTCATGGCCGCAAAAACGGCGATTGCCGAGCCTTATTATGTTCCATCCGGCTCGATGGAACCGACGCTGCAAATCGGCGACGAACTCCTGGCGACCAAATATCCTTACGGTTACAGCTCCGCCTCGCTGCCGCCCTTCATCAACCTTCCGGACACGCAGCGGATCCTGGCGGCGCTGCCGCAGCGCGGCGACATCGTCGTCTTCCGCTGGCCGGGCGACCGCTCGCAGATTTGGGTGAAGCGCGTGGTCGGCCTCCCCGGCGATCGCATCGCGATGCGCAATGGCCGGTTGTGGATCAACGGCAAGCCGGTGGAGATCAAGGCCGACGGCACCGGTGATGTCGAAGCGGACGACGGCTCGCTGCAGCCTGCCGCCCGATTTGTCGAGACGCTGCCCGGCAACCGCAGCCACACGATTTTCAAGCATGCCGGCATTGGCCATCTCGACAACATGACTGAGGTTGTTGTGCCGGCCGACCATCTGTTCGTGATGGGCGATAACCGCGACAACTCGGCGGACAGCCGGATCGCGGTTGACGCCGGCGGCGTGGGCTTGTTGCCGACCACCGATCTGGTCGGGCGGGTCGAGGCCTTGGTGGGATCGTGGGACCTCGCCGTTCGCCGCCGGCCAATCTGGACATGGCCGGCGGGCCTGCGGCTGTCTCGGTTCTTCACGACGGTTCAGTGAGCGGGGACGCCGGCGTGAGCGCGCCGCGGTTAGCGCACGACGCCCGAGACGCAACAGGGGCTGCGGCGCGGCGGCTTGATCACATCTTTCAGGTAGCACCGCGCGGCCGCGGTACCGTAGCCGGGCCGCAGATACGTCCAGGCGCGGCAATGCGAGTCTGCCTTGCAGGCGGCAGCACATGCCTTGCCGCGCGGGTCCGGCGCCGTTTCGAAGGAGCGGTAATCGCCGCCGATGCGATCGATCGAATATTCGGTTTCGCCGAGTGACGGCTCAACGACCCCGCCGCCGCGCACGCCGGAGACGCAGCAACTCGCCTTCGCCCGCGGCACCACTTCGCGCTTGAGCCAACACATGGCCTGCTCGCCGGATGCCGAGGGATACGAGAAGCTCCATGACCGGCAGGCCTTGTCGTGCTCACAACGGGCCGCGCAGACAGCGGGATCGCCGCTCGGAACGGGAGCGCTCGCGTAATCGCCGCCCGGCCGGTCGAAGCCCAATTGCGCACAGGCCGGCACTGCGCCAGCCGCCACCGCGGCCGAGAGAAAGGCCGCAAAGCCAATGGGAGCGTACAAGGGTGCGTACAAGGATGGATACAAGGATGCGCACAAGAATGCGTACGCGCATGCGCCGCTCTGCATTGCCTCGCCACGTGCCCCCGCCGCGCAGCAAAACGTCCTTTGCGCCGAAATGCCACAAGAATTTTGGCTTTCAGGCGCGAATTCGCAGGCATGTGTGCCGAATGCACGGATGAGGGGCGCCCCATCCGAAGTGCCGCGATCGCTAATATCATGTGACGACAACTAGCTATGGCATGATCTCGGACGGAATCGTGTTGGTGGATACGACGTTGCTCGGCATTGGAGAGCCGTGATGGGAGCCTTCCTTGGCCTAATCGCCGCCGTCACCGCGGCTCTAATCGCGAGATCGGTGATGGTTAGCAATCATCGTCAGGCTTGGATTAACGGGTTCAGGGATGAGCTCGCGGCGTTCTTTACTGCCATCGATATAATCCGGCAGACGGGAGAAATCGGCCAACTAGAGGGGCAGCAGAAGGCTCATAACGAAGCCCTATTAGCCTATCGAAAGATTCTTATGCGGTTGAACATGAATGAGCCACTTCATCAAGAATTGGAAAAATCGCTCGAATCCTGGCTGACCGTTCAAGGTAAGGCTGTGAACCAAAGTGAGGTCGCGGCGACCGTTACGCTGGCGCGCACCATTCTGAAGCGGGAGTGGGAAGTAACCAAATATGGCCTTTTCACCACACCCATAACAAAGTTCAAAGCTGAGTGGCGGCAAAGGAAACACGCGGACTCGTTCAAAAATTAGCTGAAGCTCTAAAGACTATGCGAGAAAGTGCTTCGAAAGTTTCAGGCCCTGTCCTTGGTAATTGGACGTCGGCGTCTGCCCGTAAAGAACGTCTGGAATTTCGGACAGTCTTTCGAACACCAGGCGGCCAATGATTTGTCGGTCTTCAAGAATGAACGGCACTTCGTGGCTGCGGACTTCTAGGACCGCGCGGCTTCCCGGATACCCGTGTTCCGTATATCCGAACCCGGGATCAAAGAAACCAGCGTAGTGTACTCGAAACTCTCCCATCGTCGGATCGATCGGTACCATTTCGGCGGCCAAATCGGGCGGTACATGCAATCGCTCTGCGGATGCAAGTATGTAAAATTGATGCGGATCCAATATCAACTGATTGTCGTCTCCGGCAAATATTGGCTCCCAATAATCAGCAACATCATAAGCGTTGGTTTTGTCCACATCTATGGAATCAGTAAACTTCTGAGCGCGATAGCCGATGATCCCCTTCGTAGCGCATTCACTGGACAGGCCTACCCTCAAGACGAGACCGTGACGAAGCGTGAGATCGCCGTCGACCAGCGGATGTTGTTGGTGCTTTTCTCGCAGGGCGCGATCATCGACGTGGAAAACAAAATGCTCTTCGTGTTGCGAATTTAGTCGCCGAAATCGAATTTGATTGAGCTTCGATCCCTTTCGAACCTTTATGCTGAAGCTTCGAGGCGAAATTTCTGCGAATAAGGGACCCTCGTATCCTGCTTTCACGCTGTCAAATACGTCGCTTGAATTCGATATTAGTCGGGTAAAAACATCCAACCGGCCAGTCGAACTCTTCGGATTTGCGACGGCGGCAATGCTATCCGGAAGCTTTAGGTGCTCTTGCAACTCTACAAGATACACGCAGCCCTTCTCCAGTACCGCGCCGTCGTCCAGCTTAATCTCGTCGTACTTCAATTTCGCGAGTTGATCAGAGACCTTCTTGTCAGGCCCGGGGAGAAAGCTTGCTCGAATTCGAAAAGCGCGCGATCCAAGTCTCAAGTCCAGACTTGCGGGTTGGAGTTGAGCCTCCTCGATCTCGCTCGTCGCTAAGATCATTCTGTGCTCAAGCATGGCACGAATACGTTGACGCGGCAGAAGACCGCTCTTCGACCGTTTCTCACTGACGGGCAAACTACGTTGTTCCGTCCGCACGGGATCAACCTGCAATCCAGTTAACTGGGGTTGGACGCTTAACATAAGAAAGTGTGCCCTCGGAATCGCCGCGCTTTGGGGGTTTTGTGGTTGAATCACACGACCGCCTTCTCGGCAACCGATTTTGGGCGATTTGCCCCTTGTTCGCTGTTTCCACAATGCCGTTTCAGGCAGCATGTTGTACAGTTTGACGCGCAGACAAGGGTACCGTATAAGCGGGCTTATCCCGTGGTCATTTGAGCCGGCCGGCTTGCAGCCACGTAAAACAACTTGCTAAAAGGCCGGGGACGCGTGAGCCCGGCCTGAGGATTTGTCCTCCCGGCCGGGTTTTTGTTTTGGCCGATGAGGAGGGCCAGATGTCCGCGTCCCAGCAAGACCGTTATCGTCCTGAAACACGTTTGGTGCATTCCGGCACGCTGCGTTCGCAGTTCGGCGAGACGTCCGAAGCGCTGTTTCTGACCCAGGGCTACGTCTACGAAAACGCCGCGCAAGCGGAGCGGCGCTTCAAGAACGAAGAGCCGGGCTTTCAATATTCGCGCTTTGCCAATCCGACCGTCGCGATGTTCGAGGCCCGCATGGCGGCGTTCGAGGGCGCCGGAGCCGCGCGCGCAACGGCGACCGGCATGGCGGCCGTGACGCTCGCTCTCACCGGCCAGCTCAAGGCCGGCGATCACGTGGTCGGGGCAAAGGCGCTGTTCGGCTCCTGCCGCTATATCGTCGAAGACTATCTGCCGCGCTTTGGAATTTCCTCGACGCTGGTCGACGGCACCGATCTCGATCAATGGCGCGATGCGGTGCGGCCGAATACCAAGACATTTTTTCTGGAGACGCCGACCAATCCGACGCTCGAAATCATCGACATCGCCGCGGTCGCGGACATCGCGCATGAAGCCGGCGCGACGCTCGTAGTCGACAACGTTTTCGCGACGCCGATTTTTCAGTCACCGCTCGCGCTCGGCGCCGACTGCGTCGTTTATTCGGCGACCAAACACATTGACGGCCAGGGCCGTTGCCTCGGCGGCATCGTCCTCGCTTCGGAAGAATTCATCCAGAAGCATATCCACGTATTGCTTCGCCAGACCGGGCCGTCGCTGTCGCCGTTCAACGCCTGGGTGCTGCTCAAGGGACTGGAAACCCTGCCCGTGCGCGTGCGCCGGCAAACCGACAGCGCCGCGACACTTGCAGTCGCGCTCGCCCAACACCCGAAGATCGCGCGGCTGATCTATCCGGGCCGGCCGGATCATCCGCAGGCCAAGGTGGCACAAAAGCAGATGCGCGGCGGCTCCACCCTGGTCGCCTTCGAGATCGCCGGCGGCAAGAAGGCTGCGTTCCACTTTCAAGACGCGCTCAAGCTCGTGCGTATCAGCAACAATCTCGGCGATGCCAAGAGCCTGGTGACCCATCCGGCGACAACCACGCATCAGCGTCTGGCGCCTGCGCAACGTGCCGAGCTCGGCATCAGCGAAGGATTGGTGCGTTTGTCGGTAGGGCTCGAACACCCCGACGATATTGTCGAGGACGTGCTGACGGCGCTCGAGGCGGTCTAAAGCACTCTGGCGGCCTTCAATGCGCCGCATGCGCGGCGGAGGCCACCGGCCGCGTCGCGGCTTCGGCGATGGCATCGGCGAGAAGCTTGGCCACGCAGCCATAGCCCCAGTCGTTCATGTGCAATTGGTCCGGCGCAACAAATGTGTCGAACGGTATGTGCTGGACTTCGTGCCAATTGCGCATGACGGCGAAGCGCTGGAACAGATCGATATTTTCTTGCTTGGCGGCGATCGCAAGCTGATCTTCCATGCCCTGCGTCTCGGATTTGGCCAGGACCCGTGGCGCGTATTGCATATCCATCAGCACGACGTCAGCGCCGGCTTCCTTGAGTTGATCGATCCCCTCGCGCAGCAACACGGCGTGCAATTTAAGGGAATGATCCCGCATGACCGAATTGGTGCCGACCTGCCACAGCACCAGGTCGGGATGAGCGGCAATGACGCCGGTCGCGAACCGCGCGATCATTTGCGCGGTTTCTTCGCCGTTGACGCCGCGATTGAGCACCGTGATGTCATGGGCGGGAAAGCGTTGCTTGAGCTCCACCGCGAGGCGGCTCGGATAGCTTGCCGCCGGCGAGCTTGCACCGGCCCCATTCGTGGATGACGAACCCACGGCGACGATCACGAGGGGCGCGCCGCTCGCGAGACGCCGCGCCGTGTGCGCCAGCGGATGGACGAAACGGGTGAGCTCTACGGGAGCGCTGCAGGCGGGCGCCGGAACCACCGGCTGATTGGCAGCCGTCTGGGCCGATGCGGCCGGAGGGAATCCGGCCATTTCAGCGGGCGCCGAAGCGACCATCGCAAGCGCGAACACGCCGGCTGCGCCGTACACGACAAACGCAACAGGAGATTTGTTGTTTGCTGACATCAACGCGTCGTCTGCATGTTATCGGCGTCGAGATGGGCGGCATTAATGATCTGAGAAGCCAGCGCCCGGCCAATGCATTCATGAACTCTGCGGGCCATAGCATATCCGGTCGTAGCCGCATAGAGGTCGAAAGTTCCCTCGTCGCTCCAATAATGCATGATCGCCAGACGATCGAACAACAATACGCCGCGTTGTTCGGCCACCCAATGCATGACATCTGCAAAGGGAGCGACCCCAAGCATCGATTCAGTGCGCGGGCTGTATTGCATATTCATCATAACGACATCGGCCCCGGCGGCGGCGATGGCATCGAGCCCCTGGTCGAGGCTGTTGCGGAAATCCTCCGGCTCAACCCCGCGCAATGCGTCGACGGTGCCGGCCTGCCAGATCACCAGGGCCGGATGGTCCTCCGCCAGGATTTTGGGCAAGGCGGCGGCCATGTCGGCGGTCGTCTGGCGTGAGGGAACGTGCGCCGTTACCTTTATTTCGTTGCCCGGCAAACGCTCTTTGAGGGCCTGCTCCAGTTGCGCCGGATAGGCAAAGCGGGCTCCGTCCGGGCCGGATAGGGCCGAGGACCCTGAGCCCACCACGGTAATATCCAACCGATGGCGATCCTTAATTTCAGCGCCGACGCGGGTCAGATCGTTGTCAGCAGGTATCAGCCGTTCTGGGACGCTGCAATCGGGCGGTGGCGGCTCCGCCGCGAGGGCGCCGCTTCCGACCAGAGCGGTGGCCAAAACGGCAAAAATGACCCTCATGCCTCGCCTCCCGCGAGGTCCGCGTCAGCTGATTTGCCGCGGGACAGGGGGCTTCGCCCTTCCATCCGCTTGTACCACGATACGAGCTTCGCGGTAGCGATCATGACGATAATGCCTAACAGGCTGATCCCCGTTTGCACCAGGGGGCCGCCCGAGGATTCGGCGATAACGAACTGGCCGGCAAAGGCCAAAAACACCCCAAGGCAGAAGATCTCCAACGAATGCTGGCCGCAGACAATGGCCGGCCAGAGAAGCGGCGATTTCAGGCCCGGCCAGTGCCGCGGTATGAAGCGCACGGTCACCGCCGCAAGCGCCAGAAAATGCGCAAACCGCAGAACGTCGAGATTGGTCTTATCGATTGGATACATCCAATCCGCCAGCCAGCCCGGCACGAAGCGATCGAGCGATTCAAAATGCCAGGTCAGCGTGACCAAAAAAGCGAACACCAGATAGGCGATCGCCACAACCAGCACGACGCGCGAGCGGAGAACACCCGCCAGTTTTTGCGCGCCGCCGAGCGCGCACCAGGCGCCGAATACGAACAGCAATTGCCAGGCAAACGGATTGAAAAACCAGACGCCGTTCGGATAGGCGGGCAGGTTCAGATCGAACCGCCAGGCGAGCGCATAAACCAAAGCCGACCCGCCAAGCGCCACATTCGGATGGCGCAGCAATAGCAGCAGCACCGGCGGAAATAATAGTAACAACACGATGTAGAGCGGCAGCACATCCATGTTGACCGGCTTGAATTTCAGCAGCAGAGCCTGAAAAATCGTAATGTCCGGTTGTTTGAGAAAATCGAGGATCTTCATTTCCTCTGCATAGAGCGGATTTTCGAATGTAGCCGCGACATAGGCGATCTCCGCCATGAAAATCGTGAACAGAAAAATGTGCGCCACATAGATTTGCCAGGCGCGGCGCAGGATACGCGCGCTCGCCAGCACGAAGCCGCGCTCGCGCATCGTGCGCCCGTAGACGAAGGCGGCGGTATAACCCGATATGAAAATGAAGATCTCGGTCGCGTCGCTAAAACCGTAATTCCGGATCGTGAACCAATTCACGATGTTTTCCGGAATATGGTCGAGGAAAATCAGCCACAGGGCCAAGCCGCGGAACAGATCGAGCCGCAGATCGCGCTCGCTCGTGGCCGACTGGGGCGGGGAAACCATTGTCATGGAATCTGCAACCATTGCCCGGCTGCGCTGCAGCCAAATTCGGTTCCGCCCCGCGCTAATGTAATGCACGGATTCCGGCGTTCGCAAGCAATCGCGACGCGCGCCAGCGCTCGATCGCGGCGCGCCTGAGGACGGTATTCACGTTGTTGTTGCAAGTTGCGGCTCAACGCGATTCACTGACGCGAGATGAAACGTGCGGCACCGTCTGACCCGCGCCGGTTCCGCAGCATCGACCGATCAGGGCAGAGATTGGGATTGCAAATGTATCGCGCCGTCACCCGGAACATCGAGGTCGTGGTGACCCCTCGTTTCGTCCCGGATCGTTCGTCCCCGGATAACAATTATTTCTTCTGGGCCTATACGATCGCCATCACCAACAATAGCGGCGACACGGTGCAGCTGAAGACCCGCCACTGGCACATCACCGATGCAAGCGGCCGGCGCCAGGAAGTGCGCGGAGCCGGTGTCGTCGGCGAGGAACCGGTTCTCAAGGCTGGAGAGTCGTTCGAATACACGAGTGGCGTACCCCTGCAAACACCGTCGGGATTCATGTTCGGCACCTACGGCATGGTGAGCGCAAGCGGCGAGCATTTTGACATTGAAATTCCAGCCTTCTCGCTCGATGCGAGCGACGGCAAACGCACGCTGAACTGAAACATTTCCCGACGGCAATGCTTCCAATTGACTTTTCGGCGACCGAGAACGAAATAAGAACAAGCATCCTAGCAATATTATGATTCCAGTGCGGTTGTCGGATTGAAGTTCCTATCCTGGTTCGCCGCTTGATCTTTGGAACTTCAAATCCACCGCATTAGCCGGAGCCGCGCCATGCGAAAATCTGGAAGTGCCGATTTACCTCTTCACGGCGGTCACGTGCCGAAGTGGCTCGCCGACCGCATGACTCGGCTCGGCGCCGTGATGACGCAGGCCATCGTTCATCAGTACGGACGCGACGAATTTTTACGCCGGCTGGCGCATCCCTTCTGGTTTCAATCCTTCGGCGCGCTGATGGGAATGGATTGGCATTCCTCCGGCATCACGACCAGCGTGCTCGGAGCGCTCAAGCGGGGACTGACCCCGCTCAGCGGCGAACTCGGCCTTCACGTTTGCGGCGGACGCGGAAAGCATTCGCGCCTGACGCCGCGTGAGTTGCTGAGCGTCGGCGATCGCGTCGGGTTTGACGGCGGCGCGCTTGCCAGCGCGAGCCGCCTGGTCGCCAAGGTCGACAGTGCCGCCATTCAGGACGGCTTCGAGCTTTATTTGCACGGCTTCGTCGTGACCAACGACGGACACTGGGCAGTCGTGCAACAAGGGATGAATGGCGAGCGCAAGCAAGCGCGCCGCTATCATTGGCTCTCGGAAGGCTTGAAGAGCTTTGTCCAGGAGCCGCACGCTGCCATCGAAGGCGCGAGCCAGGGCAACATCATCAATCTCACTGATCGGCGCGCCGAGAATTCCCGTCGCAAGCAGGTCGAACTCCTTGCCACGCTCGGGCCCGACCGCATTACCCGCGAATTGGCAGCGCTGTCTCCGGCTCGCGATCTCGCCGGCCGTGCGCCGTCCGAGCGTGAACAGCCGGCGCAAGCGACATTACCGCATCTGGCTTTGCCCGCGCATCACGACGTGCGAGCGGACGACGTTCATCTGCGGCGTCTTCACGGCAATCTTGCCGCGGCAGCCGAGCGCGGCCCGATCGACTTTCCGGATTTGTTGCTCACCCCCGGAGTTGGTGCCCGCACCGTCCGCGCACTCGCCTTGGTGGCCGAAGTGCTGCACGGCACGCCGTGTCGCTTTGACGATCCCGCGCGTTTTTCGCTCGCGCACGGCGGCAAGGACCGGCATCCCTTCCCGGTTCCTCTCAAGGTCTACGACGAAACGATCCGCGTGCTCCGTTCCGCCGTCGACAAAGCAAAGCTCGGCCAAGAGGACATGCTGTTTGCGCTGCAGAAGCTCGATCAGGAGTCGCGGCGGCTTGAGCGCGCCGCGAACGGTCCGCCGTTTGAGGATTTCATTTCCGATGAATTTGAGCGGTCGTATGAAAATGGCGGCCGGAGCGTCTTTGGCTGGGAGCCGCCGGCCGCCGGTACCAAGGACAGCCGCAGCGCCGGGCGGGCGCGAAAATGAAACGTTCCTCCGAGCGGCATGCGGTGTTCGTTTATGTCGACAACGACCGGAAGGCGGCGGCAGCGAATGATGCCGCCACCCGATGGCGATCTGGCGCGCAGCCGCGGCCTACGAAAGAGCCGAATCCGTCGATGCTATTTCTGCCGGCTCGAAAACATAGGTCGAGCTGCAAAATTCGCAGGTGACGGTGATTTTTCCGTCCTCGACCATGTCGTCGCGGTCTTCCTGCGGAAAGCTCTGCAGCATGTTTTCCACGCTTTGGCGCGAGCACGAGCACTGCGCCTGCACCGGCGCCGCGCGGAACACGCGTACACCCCGTTCGTGGAACAACCGGTAGGCTAGCCGCTCGCTCGATAATGCCGGATCGATCAGCTCGATATCGTCGACCGTTTCCACTAGCGAGCGGCCTTCGACCCAGGCATCGTCTTCGGGCGGGACAGAGGCCTCGGTGCCGGGCGGAGCGTCGCCAGGGTGAAGATCCGCTTGCCGCGCGCGCTCGGGCGATTTGGGCAAGAACTGCAGCAGAATTCCACCGGCACGCCAGCGGCGGCGCGCGCCGCCATTCTCGCCGCCGCGAAATTCCTCAGCG
Organism: uncultured Alphaproteobacteria bacterium; assembly: GCA_963831135.1. Taxonomy (GTDB): domain Bacteria; phylum Pseudomonadota; class Alphaproteobacteria; order Rhizobiales; family Xanthobacteraceae; genus BOG-931. The sequence continues at coordinate 11,618 of CAWHPH010000036.1, read as the reverse complement.
ACGGCCAGGCGCACGCGGGTCGGAATCTGCTCGGAACGCATGAAATATTCATGCGCGGCGCGCTCCAGATCATTTCCCTCGAGCGGAACGAGCCCCTGATAGCGGCTCATATCCGGCCCTTGGTCGATGGTCATCGCAAGATGGCCGCGCCCCAGAAGCTGGCCCGGCTTGGCTGCGCCGGCGGCGATCGCGGCCGCCACCCGGTCGGCATCAAACCGCGCGCAGGCGCGCACTTTGCCGGGCGAGGTGAAATCGACAACCAGCATACTGACCGGGCCGTCACTCTGGGTTTGCAGAATGAACCGTCCGTCGAATTTCACGGAGGAGCCAAGCATGACCGTGAGCACGATCGCTTCGCCGAGCAGCTTCGCGATCGGCAACGGATAATCGTGGCCACTCAAGATGGCATCGACCGCCGGCCCCAGCCGTACGATGCGGCCGCGCAGATCAAGCGCGGACACCTCAAAAGGCAGGATCGTGTCGTCAACGCCGGTTTGCGCCGGCGCGCGTACGGGAATGCTCAGATTCGGATTGTTCATCGCCCCAGAATATAGGCAACGATAGCGCAATTGTGAGCCCTCTGGAACCCGCTCGGGCTGGTGCTACTGCCCACCGGCTAGGCACCAGGTCAGGATGCCCTTCTGCGCGTGCAGCCGGTTCTCGGCTTCGTCGAACACGACGGAATGCGGACCGTCCATCACCTCATCGGTCACTTCCTCGCCGCGATGGGCGGGCAGGCAATGCATGAAAAGGGCGTCCGGCTTGGCCCGCGCCATGAGCCGCGCGTTGACCTGATAATGCTTGAGCAGGTTATGGCGGCGCGCGCCGTTACGGTCGCCCATGGACACCCAGGTGTCGGTCACGACGCAATCGGCGCCCTTGACCGCCTCCTCCGGGTCGGTACCGAGGGTGATCATTGCGCCCGAGGATTTGATCCAGTCGACCAGCGGCTTTTTCGGCGCAAGTTCCGACGGGGTTGCGACGCGCATACGGAAGGCAAACCGCTCGGCGGCATGCATCCATGAGGTCAGCACGTTATTGGCATCACCGCTCCAGGCCACCGTGCGCCCGCGGATCGGGCCGCGATGCTCTTCGAAAGTCATGACGTCGGCCATCACCTGGCACGGGTGAGAGCGCCGCGTAAGGCCGTTGATTACCGGCACCGTCGCGAAACGCGCGAGCTCGGCGACCGCCTCCGGGTCGAGCGCCCGGATCATGATGGCATCGACGTAGCGGGAGAGCACCCGTGCGGTATCGCCGATGGTCTCGCCGCGGCCGAGTTGCATTTCGTCCGCGGTCAGCATGATCACGTCACCGCCAAGCTGGCGCATGGCGACTTCAAACGACACGCGCGTACGCGTGGAGGGCCGTTCGAAAATCATCGCCAGGGTCTTGCCGGCGAGCGGCCGTTCGCCACGCGTTCGTTTGGCCTTCATGGTGCGCGCCAGATCGATCATCCGGCGCAGCTCGTCCGCCGGCACGTCGATCAGGTCGAGGAAGTGACGGACCGTCGTCATCGTGCCGCCGTTTGCTCGGGCGAGGCTTCGTGGGCTTGGGTGAGCCGCGCGCAGGCGCGGTCGAGCCGCTCGATGCCTTCAGCGATTTCCTGCTCGCTGATAATAAGCGGCGGCAGCAGGCGCACAACATTGTCGCCCGCCGCAACCGCGATCATTTTTTCGGCGCGGAGCGCGTCGACGAGCTCTCCGACAGGCACCGCGGCGCGCACGCCGACCAGCAGGCCTTCGCCGCGAACCTCGGCAATGACGGACGGATAGCGGTCTTTAATCTCCGCCAGCCGCTGTTTGAAGAAGAGCGCCGTCCGCCGCACGCGATCGAGGAAGCGGGGCTCCAGCATCACGTCGAGCACCGCATTGGCCGCGCTCATGGCCAGCGGATTGCCGCCGAAGGTAGAGCCATGCGTACCGGTGGTCATTCCTTTTGCCGCCTCGCGCTTGGCCAGACATGCTCCCACCGGGAATCCACCGCCGAGCGCCTTGGCAAGCGCCATGATGTCCGGCTCGACGCCGACGCGCTGGTGGGCGAACAACTCGCCGGTGCGGCCCATGCCGGTCTGCACTTCGTCAAAGAGCAGCAGCAAGCCATGCTGATCGCAGAGTTCGCGCAACGCGCGCAGAAAGGATGGCTCGACGACGCGCACCCCGCCTTCGCCCATGATGGGCTCAATCAGGATCGCGGCCGTTTCCCGGGTGATCGCGGCTTTGGTCGCTTCAAGATCGCTGAACGGCACCTGGTCGAAGCCCTCGACCACAGGACCGAAGCCATCGAGGTATTTCTTTTGTCCGCCGGCGGCGAGCGTCGCCAAGGTGCGCCCGTGAAAGGCGCCTTCAAATGTAATGATGCGGTAGCGTTCCGGCGCGCCGTTTGCCGAATGGTATTTGCGCGCCATCTTGATGGTGCATTCCATCGCCTCGGCGCCGGAATTACAGAAGAACACCACGTCGGCGAAGCTTGCATCGCATAGCCGCTGCGCCACGCGTTCGGCCTCAGGCACCTCGTACAGGTTGGACACGTGCCAGACCTTTTGCGCCTGTTCAGTCAGCGCGGCGACCAGATGCGGATGAGCGTGCCCCAGTGCGTTGACCGCCACGCCGGACGTAAAATCGAGGTAGCGGTCGCCATTGGTCGCAACAAGCCAAACGCCTTCGCCTCGCTCGAAAGCGAGGTTCACACGCGCATAGGTCGGTAGCAAATGCGATGTCACGGTTGCGCCCGCGCACGCTGCGCAGTTTCAGGCTGCGCGGCCGAAATAAAATGTGCCGCCTCTGCGGGCGGCACGACTTTGACATTTTATTTGCGCGCGGCCTGCCGGTCAACACGTTAACGGAGCGCACAATCGGCCGGGTTGTCCACGCATTCGTCCACATTGGGCAGGAATGTGTGGACGCGCGCGGACCGACTCTTGCGCCAGACTCGCGCCATATTGTAGTCTTTTGCCTGTCAAGTACGACATCTCGTGCGGCGGACAGTTCCTCCCCAGCGTCGGTTCGCGTTGCGTGTTAGGCGGCAAGCGCCGTCTGACCCGGAGGGGCGATTCCGCCAAAGCTGCACCCGCATCTGGAGGAGGATAGAGCATGTCGTGGACTGAGGAGCGGGTCGAACTGCTAAAGAAACTATGGTCCGACGGGCTCTCGGCCAGTCAGATTGCGGCCGAACTCGGCGGTATCACGCGCAACGCGGTCATTGGCAAGGTGCATCGTCTCGGCCTTTCCGGGCGCGCCAAAAGCGCTTCGAGCGCCGCGCCGCGGCCGCGTAAAGTGCGCTCATCGACGCACATGCTGCGGATTGGACGCAGCGCGATCCGCGGCAACACCGCGCTTGCGCATGCTTACGAGATCGAAGTCGAAGCGACCCCGGAACTGGTCGAGAACGTCATCCCGATCGGGCAGCGGCGCACTATTCTTGAGTTGAACGAGCAGACCTGCCGCTGGCCGATTGGCGATCCCGGCAGCACGGACTTCTTTTTCTGCGGCGGCAACACGATTGCCGGCCTGCCTTATTGCGCCTACCACTCGCGTGTTGCCTATCAACCGGCAGCCGATCGTCGCCGCGACAGACGCCCGCCGATGCGCTAGCGCGTTTACATCACGCAGCGCGCGGCGCCGCAGCTTGAGAGGTGAACGGCGGCCGCATCGCCGCCTCACCCGCGGCAATAACGCCGATTAGCCTGCTTTGCCGAAGCGATCGTCGAGCGAATAGCCCGCGCCACGGACCGTGCGGATCGGATCGGCACCGTGTCCACGGTTGAGCGCTTTGCGCAGACGACCGACATGCACATCGACGGTGCGTTCATCGATGTAGACGTCGCTGCCCCACACGCCGTCGAGCAGTTGCTCGCGCGAAAAAACCCGGCCGGGGCGTTCCATCAAGAATTCGAGCAGGCGAAACTCGGTCGGTCCGAGGTCCACGGGCCGGCTTGAACGCGACACCCGCTTCTTTTCACGGTCGAGCTCGAGATCGCCGATCATCAGCACCGTCGCCACCCGTTCCGGGCTCGCGCGGCGCAACAATGCTCGAATTCGCGCCAGCAGCTCCGGCACCGAAAACGGCTTGACCAGATAATCGTCGGCGCCGGTCGCCAACCCTCGCACCCGCTCGCTCTCCTCGCCGCGCGCCGTCAGCATGATGATCGGGAGCGTCTGGGTCTGCGGCCGCGCGCGAAGCCGGCGGCACAGCTCGATGCCCGAGAGACCGGGCAGCATCCAGTCAAGCACGATCAGATCGGGCGCGGTCTCGCGCAGCCGCGTATCGGCCTCATCACCCCGGGCCACGGCGTCAACGTCATAGCCCTCCGCTTCGAGATTGTAGCGCAACAACGTGGTCAATGGCTCTTCGTCTTCAACGATCAGGATGTTGGCACCCATCCCACTCTCCTATCTATTTCTGCAGCAGCGCTGCTCCAAAGCTCGTGGTATCTCCCTTCGGGCGCTGGTCGGTGATCGGACGGCCCTCAACCATGTAATAAACGGTTTCTGCGATGTTGGTGGCGTGATCGCCGATGCGCTCGATGTCTTTCGCACAAAACATAAGATGCATACAGAAAGTGATGTTACGCGGGTCTTCCATCATGTAGGTCAGGAGCTCGCGGAAGAGAGAGGTGCAAACCGCATCAACTTCCTCGTCGCCGTTCCACACCACCAGCGCGGTTGCCAGGTCGTGACTCGCATAGGCGTCGAGTACCTGCTTGAGCAAAGTCGCCACCAGCGTCGCCATGTGCTCGACGCCGCGGATCAGCTTTTGCGGATGCAAATCCAGATCGAGTGCTACGACCCGCTTGCCGATGTGCTTGGCGTGATCGCCGATCCGCTCAAGGTCATTGCATACACGCATGGCGCCCACGATCTCGCGCAAATCGACGGCCATCGGCTGCCGGCGCGCGATCGTCAGAATCGCCTTCTCCTCGATCTCGTGCTGCATCGCATCGATGGTCAGATCGGTGCCGATGACTTGCTCGGCGAGATCGGTGTCGCGATCAACCAGCGCGCGGGTGGCATCGGCGATCTGCCGCTCCGCTAATCCTCCCATCTCGGCAACCTTGCGCGTGATCTCTTGCAGATCGACGTCAAAGGCCTTGGTAGTATGATCCACTCTGGAGCTGGTATCGGTCATAGTGGTCACCCGAAGCGGCCAGTGATGTAGTCTTGCGTCCGTTGATCGTGCGGCGCCGTGAATATCTTGCTCGTAGAATTGAACTCGATCAGTTCGCCCAGATACATGAAGGCGGTGAATTCCGACACGCGCGCCGCCTGCTGCATGTTATGGGTCACGATCACGATCGTATAATCGTCGGTCAGTTCGTCGATCAGTTCCTCGATCTTCGCGGTGGAGATCGGATCGAGCGCCGAGCACGGTTCGTCGAACAGGATGACTTCCGGGCGCACCGCCACGGTGCGGGCAATGCACAGCCGCTGCTGCTGGCCGCCGGAAAGGCTCTGGCCATTGGCTCCAAGCTTGTCCTTCACCTCGTCCCATAGCGCCGCCCGCCGCAACGAGGTTTCCACCCGTCCGTCGAGCTCGGATTTTGACAACCGCTCGTAAAGCCTGATGCCGAACGCGATGTTTTCGTAGATCGACATGGGGAACGGCGTTGGCTTCTGAAACACCATGCCGATGCGCGCGCGCAGCAGATTGATGTCTTGTTTCGGGGAGAGAATGTTGGCGCCGTCGAGGATCACGTCGCCGGTTGCGCGTTGATTTGGATAGAGGTCGTACATACGATTGAGCACGCGCAACAAGGTCGACTTGCCGCATCCCGACGGGCCGATAAAGGCGGTGACCTTATGCTCGTAGAGCGGGAGGCTGATCGATTTCAGCGCCTTCGACTCGCCATAGAAGAAATTCAGGTCGCGGATCGTGACCTTCTCGACCAGTCCGGAGCGATCGCTGGGAGCGACAGAAACCGATGGAACGGCAACGGATGTTACGCTCATGACTGCTTACCTGATGAGACGAGGCTACGGGCGGTGATACTCAAGGCGAGGACCGCCAGGGTGATGATGAGGGCGCCGGTCCAGGCGAGCGACTGCCAGTCCTTGTACGGACTGAGCGCGAATTGGAAAATGATGACCGGAAGGCTTGCCATCGGCGCGTTGAGATTCGTGCTCCAGAACTGATTGTTGAGCGACGTGAACAAGAGCGGCGCGGTCTCGCCGCTGATGCGCGCCACCGCGAGCAGGACGCCCGTGACCATGCCGGCGCGCGCCGCGCGGTAACAGATACGCGTTATCGACATCGAGCGCGGCAAGCCGATCGAGGTCGCCGCTTCGCGCAACGCATTGGGGACAAGCGTCAGCATATCCTCGGTAGTGCGCACCACGACCGGAATGACGATGACCGCAAGGGCGACGCCGCCGGCCAACCCGGAGAAATGACCCATCGGCGCGACCATCACTTCGTAGATGAAGAGGCCGACAACGATTGAGGGCGCGCTCAACAGGATATCGTTGATGAAGCGCACCACGCTGCTGAGGCGATCGTAGCGGCCGTATTCGGCCATATAGGTGCCGGCCAGGACACCGATCGGAGTGCCGATTGCAACCGCCAGAACGGTCAGAATGAGGCTGCCGATGATCGGATTGAGCAGTCCGCCGCTAGATCCAGGCGGCGGTGTCATTTGCGTGAAAACCGCAAGCGACAGTCCGCTGAACCCCTTCCACAGCAACACACCTAGGATCATAACGAGCCAGCCCAGCCCGAACACCGTCGCGGCGAGCGACAACGCCATTGCTACAACGTTGTTTCGGCGACGAGCGGCGTAGCGAGCAGTCATGAAGCTATCCGATCCGGCGGTCGATGCGCAGCAGTAGGTAACGCGCGGCGGCAAGGACAATCAATGTAATCACGAACAGAATCAGTCCGAGTGCGATCAGCGAGGAGGTGTAGAGATCGCCGACGGCTTCGGTGAACTCGTTGGCGATGGTGGCGGAGATCGTGGTGCCGGGCGCAAGCAAGGATGCCGAGACCCGGTGGGCATTGCCGATGACGAAGGTAATGGCCATGGTCTCGCCGAGCGCACGGCCGAGAGCGAGCATCACCCCGCCGATCACGCCAACCCGCGCGTAAGGCAGCACGACATTGCGCGCCACCTCCCATGTCGTGCAGCCGACGCCATAAGCCGCCTCCTTAAGCACGGCGGGCACGGCCTCGAACACATCACGCGAAATCGACGTCACGAACGGCAACACCATGATCGCCAGAATCAATCCCGCCGTCAGCATGCCGATGCCATAGGGCGGGCCGGAGAAAAGCGGGGCAATGCCCGGCACGTTGCCGAGCGTGTTGATCAGGAATGGCTGCAACGTATCCTGTAAGAAAGGGGCGAAGATGAACAGTCCCCAAATCCCGTAGATGATGCTGGGGATACCGGCCAGCAGCTCGATCGCTATGCCGATCGGCCGCCGCAGCCATTGCGGGCAGAGTTCGGTGAGGAAGAACGCGATCATCAGCCCAACCGGGACCGCGATCACCATGGCGATGAACGACGTGACGAGCGTCCCGTAGATCGGCGCCAACGCACCGAAATTTTCGGTGACCGGATTCCACCGTTCGCTGGTGAGAAACCCGAAGCCGAAAGCCCTGAAGGCCGGCAGCGAACCGGCAATCAATGAAATGATCACGCCGGTGAGGAGCAACAACACGCCGAACGCCGCAGCACGGGTCACGTGGCGGAAAGCCATGTCGCCAAGGCGAAGCCGGTCGAGCACTCTCGCTCGCATCCCCGCCTCGACGGACCCCATCGCCCCCTCCTGCAGCGCTACGTCAACCACAGATCGCCTCCGGGCTCCCGGTTCCATCGCCAGCGCCCCGATAGAGATTTGGGAGCGCCTACTCAAACAATCTACCGGCCGCCGCGCAACATACTCGCGCGACGGGCCGGTTAAGAACTAAAGAGCGGGGCACCGCGCAGCGGCTGCGGGGCCCCGCCGTTTGCATCGGACTTAATGCGCCATCGTGGTGTGGAGCGGCTTGCCGCTTTTGTCCGTGATTTCTTTGGCCCACATGCTCTCGATCTGATCGACGACCTTTTTCGGCATCGGAACGTAATCGAGCGCCTCGGCCATCTTGTCGCCCTTGGCATAGGCCCAGGCAAAGAACTTGAGGGCTTCCGCAGCGGCAGCCGGCTCCGGAGGTTGCTTGTAGATCAGAATAAATGTTGCCCCTGCGATCGGCCAAGAGGCCGCGCCCGGCTGATTGGTAAGGATAACATAGAAGCTATCAGCCTTTTCCCAATCCGCGTAGGCGGCGGCGGCTTGGAATGCGGCCGCGTCAGGAACGACAGTCTTGCCGTCCTTGTTGATCATGCCCACCGTCGTCATGGCGTTCTGTTTCGCATAGGCGTATTCCACATAGCCGATCGAGCCCTTGGTCTGGCTCACATTGTTGGAAACGCCCTCATTGCCTTTGGCCCCAATGCCTGCGGGCCATTCAACCGAGGTATTTGCGCCCACCTGCGACTTCCACTTCTCACTCACTTTAGACAGATAGTCGGTCCAGATAAACGTCGTGCCCGAACCGTCAGATCGGTGGACAACGACAATCGCCTGCGAGGGCAGCTTGGCGTTCGGGTTGAGCTTTTTGATCGCCGGATCGTCCCACTTGGTGATCTCGCCAAGGAAGATTTTTGCCAGGGTATCGCCGTCGAGTGTCAGTTCGTTGGACTTGATGCTCTCGAGATTGACGACTGGCACGTCACCACCAATCACCGTTGGGAACTGAACCATGTTCCACTTCTTCAATTCCGCAGGCAGCAAGGGCATATCGGAGGCGCCAAAAGTCACGGTCTTCGCCTGGATCTGCTTGATTCCCCCGCCCGAACCGATGGATTGATAATTGAGCCCGCTGCCGGTCTCCTTTTTGTAAGCGTCTGCCCATTTGGCATAGATGGGGTAAGGGAATGTGGCACCGGCGCCAGAAATATCCATGGCGGCGGCGGGAAGGACGGTCGCGGCTAGAAAGCCGGCGACGGCTATGGTTCTCAGCTGGTTCACTGGGTGCTCCTGTCAGCGGAATCTTGTGGCGACGCGGACCCGACCCGCGCCGGCTATCGGTCCCGTTTGGGACTCTGCGTTCTGTTCGACGTTAAGCAACGCGCTGCGGCGAGGTTCGGTCTCTCGAAGGGGCCCGCAACGACGGAATGCTTATTTTCGGCACGTCACCGTTCTATGAGGCCGGCACGACAATTAAATGACAATTCATCATATTGATTTTACGTTGATTTCTCGGTTGCCGCGGCGCCGGCCAGTGGAAGGTAAACAGTGAATGTAGCGCCCGCACCGGGCAAGCTCTCGATCGATAGGCGTCCCTGGTGCCGGTTAAGAATGTGCTTCACCAGCGCCAATCCGAGCCCGGTTCCGCCCTGCGCGCGGCTTTCGCGCACATCCACCCGATAGAAGCGCTCGGTTAATCGCGGCACGTGCTCGGGCGCGATGCCAGGACCATAGTCCCGCACGCCGATACGCGCCTCCTGCTCGCCTTCCGGAGACTCTCCCTGGGTGAGGGTAATGTCGACACGCTTGCCCGCAGCGCCGTATTTGAGCGCGTTCTCCACCAGGTTTTCGAAGACGCGGACAAGCTCGTCGCGGTTACCAGGCACCCGCAAGGCGTTCGCGGCATCGACGTGAACCGTCACCCCCCGGTCGCGCGCCAGCGTTTGCAGCCCGTCAGCCACTTGGCGGACAATCGGAACAAGATCGACCGGCGTATCGGGGCGCCGATGCGCATTGAGTTCAATGCGCGAGAGCGACAACAGATCGTCGATCAGCCGCGCCATGCGCTTCGCCTGCTCTTGCATGATGGGAAGGAAGCGCTCGCGGGCCTTAGCGTCATCCCGGGCCGATCCCTGCAAAGTTTCGATGAAGCCGGAAAGGGCCGCGAGCGGTGTGCGCAGTTCGTGGCTGGCATTGGCAACGAAATCAGCCCGCATCTCTTCGACGCGCCGCAGCGGCGTGAGATCGTGGAAGGTCATCAGCACCAGATCGGGCATATGCAGCTTCGGCTCGCGCTTCACCGGCTTGACGATCACTTCGAACCAGCGGTCGATCGGCACGCGCTCGGAATATTCCACGCGCTGCTCCTCGCCGGTGGCGTAGGCGCGGCCGATCGCCTCGATCAGCTCGGGCATGCGAAGCGCGAGCGACACGGGCTCACTCAACCGCAAAGCGGGCGCCAGCGACCGCGCCCGCTCATTCAGCGTCAGCACCCGGCCGTTTCTGTCCAGAGCGATGACAGGATCGGGCAGCCCGGCGATGACGGCTTCGAGCGGCTCACCTGCGCGTTCGGCCACGGCCACCGGTCGCGTCAGCCGGCTGACCTCCTCGGTAGCGCGGCTGGCCAGCAAGGCGGCCGACGCCAGAACGACAAACCCGAGAAGCCCATAACCGGACGAGAGCGCGCCAAGCGCGACGAAGCCCCCGAACACGATCGCGGCTGCGACGATCACGACCCGGGTACAGCGCCACTTGCTATTCGCCGGCGCGCGGTGAACTTCATTCAAGCTCATCGACAAGCCTTTCGGGCAAGCTCTTGGATTCTATCCTCGCCCGTTCTGCCGACGGATCAAGCCATGTCGGATTTTTCTCGTGTCAAGCCGCTGATCGGACTCAATGGCGCCGCAAGCGGGCGCGCAACGCGCCGCGCCGCACGGCCATGCAGCACCTCGCGCGTTCCGAGGATCAGCAGCGAGAGCGCGAATGGAATGATGTAGTAGAGCAAGCGAAACAGCAATAGGCCTGCCAGCAGGTCTTCCTTGTCGAATTGCCAAAGCGCAACCATCATGGTGGCATCGAATACGCCGAGGCCGCCCGGGGCATGGCTCGCAAAGCCCAAAAGCGTAGCGGTAACGAAGATGACGGCCACGGGAATGAAACCGAGATGCGGCTCGTCGGGCACGAGCATGTACATCGCGAGCGCGCAGAACGAAAGGTCGAGAATGCCGATCACGATTTGAACCAGGGTGAGTGGCCCGCCCGGCAAAGACACTTGCCAGCCTTCGCGGCCGATAACCCGCGGCTTCACCCAAACCCACGCGATATAGGCTGCCAGCAAGATCAAAATCACAATCGCAAGAATGCGGTTGAGCCCAACCGGCAACCGGTCAATGTCGCTCGCCTGCTGTGGCGCGTAGAGAATGCCGATGCCGAGCATCGCGGCATTGCCTAGCCAGAAGGTGAGTCCGGCGACAAAGCAGATCTTGGTGACTTCAACGACGCTCAAACCCCAGGTCGAATAAATCCGGTAGCGCACGGCGCCGCCGGAAAAGACGCTGGCCCCGACGTTGTGCCCAACCGCGTAGCTGGTGAAGCTGCCCAGAGCGGCGGCGCGATAAGGCACCTCGAAGCGGCCGATCGTGCGCAGCGCGAACAGATCGTAAAATGTCAGCGTCAGGTAGCCGGCCGCGACAAAAAGTCCTGCAATGACGAGGGTCCGCCAGTCGGTCGCCTCCAGCGCGTCGATAAGTCCGTCGAGATCCAGATCGCGCAGAATGTGGTAGAGGACGAAGCCGGCAATGATGATGATGGTGACGCTGAGCGCCACGCCCAATCGACTGAAGCCGACCTTTTGATTGAACAAATGCGCGACCTTGCCCAATCCGTTCAGCATTC
>CAWHPH010000035.1:0-75909 GCA_963831135.1 uncultured Alphaproteobacteria bacterium | reverse complement strand
GGCTTCCGATGAAGCTGCCGCAGGTCACGGCCCGCTCATGCGTGCACAAACTTCTTGCCTTTATTGGCAGCCACAAAGCCGTTGAACACTTCGTTGACTTGATTCCATGACTTTAGTTTCTTCATGTTTTCGAGCCAACGCTTGATGTTAGGATAAGCGGAGAAGTCGATATCGATCAGTTCCCCGATCGATACGACCCCAGCGCCGAAATAATCGGCAATGCTAAGTTCATTGTTGCAGAGATATTGATTTTTCGGCCCGATCCAATGGTCGTTGAAAATCTGCAGCCAATTTTTGGCGCCTTGCTGTCCCCAAGCGACGGCGCCGGCGTGCGCCTCATCACTACGGCGCTTGTGGTGCGGAAAGAGCTGTGGGTAGACCAGCCCGTAGCCGAAGTCACGATAAAGCTGAGTGTTAAGCCAATCCATCGCTTCATTAATCTTAGCGCGCTTCTTTAGGTCCTTCGGATAGGCTGGAAGGTCGTACTTGTCGCCGAGATACTTTAGAATTGCCGAGCTCTCCGTGAGGCGGAGATCTCCGTCCTCGAGCATCGGCACCAGCCGGTTGGGATTGAGCGAAGCGTACGGCTCCTGATAGTGGTCGCCTTTGAGGATATCGACCATCTCCTCGTCGCATTTAATGCCGTTCTCGGCAATGAGCAACCGTACGGGACGGGCAGCAGTCGATATGGGGTGCATGTAAAGCTTCATCGTCACATCTCCCTCGTTTTTCATTGTGGCTGATCTGTTTTCTATAACCTGCATGCGCAGTCCATATCAACCGATGGCTGGCGCGAGATACCGCTTTCTGCTCGCGTTGCAACGCGATAGGGGGAAAGCTGTCTTTCCTCCTAAAACGACCCGTCGTAGGCAATGGACGCGGATCACAATGACGCGAATAATCTTCTGACCTCCGCACTTTGGCTTGGTGCTTTGCGCCTATTACCTGCCGACCGCACCGCGAATGACCGGCGCGACCTTGGTCGCGAATAGCTCGATCACGCGGGCAACTTCCAAAAATGGCAGGCCGCCGATGTCGATTTGCGCCAGGAAACGCTGGTGGCCGAAAAGCTCCCGCTCATACAGGATCTTGTCGATGATTTGCTGCGGACTGCCGACGAAAATCGCGCCATGCGGGGCAGCGCGTTCATCATAATCTGCCCGCGTGACCTCCAGTGCACGCCAGTGTGAGGGCGTGTGTGTGAAAAAATAGCCGGCATAGTAAGGATAAAACGCGTTCAGAGCATCTTGCGAATTTTCCTTTATGTGCATGTGAGTGGCTATGCTGACCTTGAGCGTGTTAGCGGCATGCCCGGCTTGTATTCCCGTGCGCCGGTAGAGAGCGGCGAGTGGCGCAAGCTTCGCTGGCGGCACGCTGATGTTGGCGATAGCTAACGGCAAACCGAGCTCACCGGCGCGCACGATGTTGCTCTGCGTGCCCCCGGTGCCAATCCAGATGGGCAAACGATTTTGTGTCGGCCGCGGCGGAATAGGCGCATCTTTCAAGGGAGGGCGGAAGCGCCCTTGCCAAGTGACGCGCTCGGCGCTGTTGAGCTGCATGAGTAGCTCAAGTTTTTCCGCAAACAAAACGTCGGAATCGGCAAGCTCATAGCCGAACAGTGGAAACGATTCGGTGAAAAGTCCTCGTCCGGCGATGATCTCGGAGCGCCCGCCGGAGATAAGGTCGATAGTCGCAAAGTCCTCGAAGACCAAGACCGGATCCGCGGTGCTCAGGATGGTGACTGCGCTCGCTAGGCGGATGCGCTCGGTCACCGCCGCGATCGCCGCCAATACGACGGGCGTGGCCGAGACCACCATTTCCAGCCGATGATGTTCGCCGACCGCGAAAACATCGAGACCCGACGCATCGGCAAGTTTAGCTGCCGCAAGGATTTCTGCCATGCGTTGCTGGGCGCCGACCGCCTTGCCTGCGTGCGCTTCCGGCATGAGGTCGCCGAACGTATAGAGCCCCAATTCGAATGCCGCATCCATCGGATCGCTGCCTCTTTGGCTGATCGCATAAAAATCGATTTGACCTGAACCGACAGGTGAGCCCGGCGTCGATTACAACGCAGCCCATAACAAAACGAATTTTTTTATTGGGAACCCCCAGATGACTCCCAACCGTGAGTGGCGTGAATGTTGTCGTTTTTCTCCCCTTCGTGCAAGCGATCGGCCGTCACTCTGGTCTACGGTTGATTCACCGAACTCTTCGACATGCTCGATCTGAAAAATGCCAAAGTCTTGCTCGAGGAGTTGCCGTAGCGGGCACCGCCTTTGCCGATCGGCGAAAAGGCTCGCTGTTTTTCCGCCACACGGGAAGCAGGAGTTGGCCCGTCTCCGCCGCAATAATAGCCGCAACCTTCCGAGCGTTATGTGGCGGGGGATATAACACCTCAAGTACCCTAGTTTAGGGTACTCCGAGCGACCGGGGCAATGTCTCCTTCTGGCCCGGAGCCGACGTGCGAGAAACGCCGATCAATTTCTGCTTTCGGGGGTATAACCGACATTCCAATTTTAGAGCGTCACTCCCGCCTTTGACCCCTAGCGGACATTCGCGACGTACCAAAAAAAGCCCCGGAGGATGCCGGGGCTTTGATTTTCGTCAGAAGGGTGGATCAATAACCGCATACTAAGTAGGGTATTCATCCGGTGTAGGGCGCCTTGCCGAATTGGGCGGGATGTAGCTGACTGTCGGTATGGATAGCCTTACTGACACTGGCGCAATCAGTCGTCTTGAGATTGTTGACACGGGTCGGCGCCGTCGATGGTCGGATGAGGCGAAGGTTCGCATCGTCGAGGAGAGTCTGTCGGGCCCACGACTGGCCTCGGCGACGGCGCGTCGGCACGGGATTTCCAATCAGCTGCTGTTCGCTTGGCGCAAGGCCTATCGCACGGGGCGACTTGGCGCCGCTGGGTTTGTGCCGGCGATGATCGTTCCGGAGCCACCTGCGAAGGATATCGGGTCGGGCTGTGGGCGGATCGAGATCGTGAGCACGAACGGCCGGCGCGTCATGGTCGATCGCGACGTCGAGGTGGAGGTCCTGCTGCGGATCCTGCGCGGGCTTGAAACGCTGCCATGATCGCACTTCCGACAGGGGTTCGGGTTTGGCTGGCGACCGGCCACACCGACATGAGGAAGGGCTTTGCGAGCCTGTCGCTGCAGGTGCAGGAGATATTGAAGCGCGATCCTTTGAGTGGCCAGCTGTTTTGTTTTCGTGGACGCAGCGGCGGTCTCTTGAAGGTGATCTGGCATGACGGCCAGGGTGCGTGCCTGTTTACCAAGCGGCTGGAGCGGGGCCGCTTCCTGTGGCCGAGCGCGGCCGACGGTGCGGTGACAATCTCCTCCGCGCAGCTCGGTTACCTGCTCTCCGGGATCGACTGGCGCCATCCGCAGGAAACCTGGCGTCCGACCTCGGTCGGCTGACAGTTTTTGCTTGCAGGTCGCGGCGGATGTGATTCCATCTTCTCATGAAAGACGCTGCTGAATCGCTTCCGTCCGATCTCGCCGCCGCGCATGCGATGATCCTCGCGGAGCGCCATGCGCGCCTCAAGGCTGAGGCCAATGCTGCAGTTGCCGAGGCCAATGCCGCGGTCGCCAAGGCCGAAGCGGCCAATGCACAGGCGGATCTTTCCAGCAGCGAAGCCCTGATCGCCCATCTCAAGCTGGCGATCGAGAAACTGCGGCGAGAGCTCTATGGGACGCGTTCGGAGCGCACGGCGCGGCTGCTGGATCAGATGGAGCTTCAACTCGAAGATCTGGAAGCGGCAGCGACCGAGGACGAGTTGGCGGCCGAGAATGCGGCGGGCCGGACCCAGACGGTCAAATCGTTCGAGCGCAAGCGGCCTGCGCGCAAGCCGTTTCCCGATCATCTGCCCCGCGAGCGCGTGGTGATGGCCGCGCCGGAGAGCTGTCCCTGCTGCGGGTCGGCGAAGCTGTCCAAGCTGGGTGAGGACATCACCGAGACGCTGGAGGTCATCCCGCGGCAGTGGAAGGTGATCCAGACGGTGCGGGAGAAGTTCTCGTGCCGGAGTTGCGAGACGATCACGCAGCCGCCGGCACCCTTCCATGTGACGCCGCGCGGCTTTGCCGGGCCGAACCTGCTGGCCATGATCCTGTTCGAGAAGTTCGGGCAGCACCAGCCGCTCAACCGCCAGAGCGAGCGCTATGCCCGGGAGGGCATTGATCTCAGCGTCTCGACGCTGGCCGATCAGGTCGGCGCCTGCGCTATGGTCTTGCGGCCGCTCCATGCGCTGATCGAGGCCCATGTCCTGGTCGCCGACCGGCTGCACGGCGACGACACCACGGTGCCGATCCTGGCGAAGGGCAAGACGGTCAAAGGGCACATCTGGACCTACGTCCGGGACGATCGTCCCTTTGGCGGCCATGCGCCGCCGGCGGCGCTCTATTACGCCTCGCGCGACCGGCGGCACGAGCATCCCGTGCGGCATCTTCAAGGCTTCACCGGTATCCTGCAGGCTGACGCCTATGGCGGCTATAACGCGCTCTACGATCCATCGCGCAAGCCGAGGGCGATCACGCCCGCACTATGCTGGGCCCATGCCAGGCGGCAGTTCTTCGAACTGGCCGACATTGCCGCCAATGCACGGCGCGGCAAGAACGCGGCGGCAATCTCGCCGGTCGCACTGGAGGCGGTCAGGCGTATTGACGTGTTGTTCGACATCGAGCGCGGCATCAACGGCCTTGCCGCCGATGAGCGTCTGCGTATCCGCAAGGAACAGAGTGCGCCTGTTCTCGCCGAACTGGA
This sequence comes from uncultured Alphaproteobacteria bacterium, assembly GCA_963831135.1. GTDB lineage: Bacteria > Pseudomonadota > Alphaproteobacteria > Rhizobiales > Xanthobacteraceae > BOG-931. The sequence continues at coordinate 71,141 of CAWHPH010000035.1, read as the reverse complement.
AACCTGGCTACGGGAACAGCGTTCCCGCATGTCGCGCTCGGCCTTCGTCGCCGGGCCGATCGACTACATGCTCAAGCGGTGGGACTGGTTTGCCCGCTTCATCGGAGATGGCAGGGTCTGCCTGACCAACAATGCGGCCGAGCGCGCCCTGCGTGGCTTTGCGCTGGGGCGGAAATCCTGGCTGTTCGCAGGCTCCGATCGCGGAGCCGACCGCGCCGCGGTCATGGCCACGCTGATCGTGACGGCCAAGCTGAACGACGTCGATCCTCAGGCCTGGCTCGCCGACGTGCTCGCCCGTATCGCAACTCATCCTGCGCATCGATTGGATGAGTTGCTGCCGTGGAACTGGACGCCGCGAGCATCAGCCTTTGCCGCTCAGGCCGCCTGATCATGCACGTCAATAAGGTACATCACGTCACCACGATTAACCGCCTCGCCAAGGACCTCGGCGAAAACGAGGACTGGCTATCCGACGTCGCCAACGAAATGGACGTCGAAGCCGGCGTGATATGGGTCTACCGGGTCGGCGACGATGGCGCGATGGCCTTCACCGACTTCGGAATCGAGAAATCTCATCGATCTCATCAAAATCCATAAGGACGACCCCACGCTGCTCAAGCGCAGCGGCGGCGACAATTAGGCACCCTGCGGCCTATACCGGATGATTGCGGTCCTTCTTAGCTGAAGCTGAGTGATTGGCCCGACGTCTGGCCGATTCGCGGCTCAACAAATTCGGACGAATCGGGGATGGCGAGTAGCTCGGATTGAGCGGTAGCGAAATCCGGGATCAGCCGCAGCGTAGCTTGCTGCATTAACGCAGCGCTATCTCTTGTTGCCCACGACAATGGTCATGACGCTGCTATTAAGCTCTAACTGGACCTCACCCACATCCATGTCGATAACGGCCGGGTCCGTAAGGGCATTCACTAGCGCTTTTCCTGCCTCTTCCAATCCTTTGGGGGCCATGACGACAACATGGTCGGCGATAGTTTTTCCTTCACTTGGAAGACTCGGGTCTCTTGCCTGCAATCCGCCCGGAACCGCCATCCAATTCCAGCCGCCATCTCTGAGGGCAGACGCTATATCCAATACGAAAGTCCAGTTCTCTTATTCTAGCGCTGTAAATGCCACGAATGGAATGGACGGAAAATCCTTAGTTACCCGAGCAATTCGATCCTTTTGGCCTTGGGTTAAGTACCGTTGCTTTCGATATGCAACTAAAGTCTCTTCAGCTTTGGCGGCTCGATTCACAGCCTCGGCAATCTGGGATTTTTGGATTTGGCTAATCCATCCGTCGGTAGCAAATATGAGAATGGTGAATAGCGTATCTGCGGCAAGTGACCAAACTACCAGCCTATGCCCTAATGACTGCTTTGGTTTTGCGAAGTGCTCACCTTCCCAATGCACCCCTATCATCGTAACGCCAATCGTTGCAACCACATATGCGACTACAAATACCCATTTGGCTGATTCTAAATTATTTAGCCAAAACTCAGTGGACATAGGATCAACCAATCTTTGGCAGACGGCGATTCTGATAGTCGCGGGTTGCGTACAGCTAATTGCCCTTGTGATTTAGCCGCGTCGGAGACATCGCCGATGATCCTCAAACGGCAACTCTGATTGCATCCGCCCGCTGGCCTCGTTTTCCTTTAGCTGAAACGGACGCCGGTGACCACGCCTCAGCAGCCTGTTATCGCGCTTCCGAACATACTGGCGTTACTGCGGGATATTGTAGCGGAGCTGAAACTCTGCGACGTACAGCGGCATATATTGGCGCTCATTTTGCGGGACGTGCCGACCACGCCACGCTTGAAGATGCTCCAGAAGCCTTCAATCGTGTTCGTGTGAACCGCGTCGACGCGCGAAATCTTTCCTCCCCTAAAGGGGGGAGAAAAGAAACTACCCCGCCGCCTTCGGCTCGGCGCTCTCGTCGGCCGGCTTGTCGGAGACGCCGGCTTCGGCGAACGTCGCCATGCCGGTGTGGCAGGCGAGCGCGGCGCGCAGAATGAGCAACGCCGTGGCGGCGCCGGAGGCTTCGCCGAGCCGCATGTCGAGATCGAGCAGCGGCTTCAATTTCAACTCATCGAGCAGCATGCGGTGGCCGGCTTCCGCCGAGACGTGGCCGGCAATTGCATGGGCAAGAGTATCGGTGCGCAGCCGGTAGAGCGGCGCAACAGCAGCCGTGCAGACAAAGCCGTCGAGCAGCACCGGAATGCTGTGGCGGCGGGCGGCAAGCGTGGCGCCGAGAATGGCGGCAAGCTCGCGGCCGCCGAAGGCCGCGGCGATGCGGAGCGGATCGTCGAGCAGGCCGGAGTGACGATCGAGCGCGCGGTCGATGACGTCGCGCTTTCTGGCAAGCCCGTCGTCGTCGACGCCGGTGCCGCGGCCGGCCCAGCGCGCGCCGCCGCCGCCGAAGGACGCGGCCGCGAGCGCCGCGGCCGCCGTGGTGTTGCCGATGCCCATTTCGCCGAGGCAAATCAGATCGCTGTCCGGCGACACGGCGTCATGGCCGGCGGCGACGGCGGCAAGGAATTCGGCTTCGGTGAGCGCAGGGCTCTCCGTAAAGTCGGCGGTGGGCGCGTCGAGTTGCAGCGGAATGACGCGGAGCGCGGCACCTGCGGCGCGCGGCGAGCTGGTTGATGGCGGCGCCGCCGTGCGAAAAATTCGCCACCATCTGCGCGGTGACCTCGGCGGGATAGGCGGAGACGCCCTGTCTGGTGACACCGTGATTGCCGGCGAAGACCAGCACCTCGGTGCGATCAAGCCGCGGCGGCGCGTGGCCCTGCCAATGGGCGAGGAAGGCTACGAGCTCCTCCAGCCGGCCGAGGCTTTTCGGCGGCTTGGTCAGCGTGTCCTCGCGCATGGCGACGGCAAGGCTCGCGGCGGGATGGCCGCTCGGCAGGTCGAGGCAGACGGCGCGCAGGTCGGCGAAGGAGGCGAAGGCGGGCATGGGGCGATTATCCTTTGCGGCACTCGCGGACTGTCGTCCGTCATCCTGAGGTGCGGGCGAAGCGAGCCTCGAAGGATGCGGCCGAAGCGCGAACCGAAATCGGTTTACCCGATTTCGAGAATGCTTACGTCTCCAAGTCGGCAACAGCCGACTTGGATGGTACGAAAGACAGCTCAGCTCGTTTCGGATTATGCTGTAGCAAACCTGTTCAAGTCCGGCCAACATTCCCGTGATGGCCCGGGGTGAGGGGACGATGGCATCCGGTGAATGGCGCGAATGGGGAGAGCGGCTGGCCGCGCCGGTCGGCGAGTTGTCGGCCAGCATCCTGTTTCTGACGCGGCTGCCGCTGCCGCGGCATGAGGGGGCCGGCGGCGCTGCCGGGCACACGAATCTAGCGCAAGCCGTCTGGGCGTTTCCGCTCGCGGGCTTCGTGATCGGCCTGATCGGCGCGTTGGCCTATGCGCTGGCGCATCGCCTCGTGATGTTCGCCTGGCCGGCGGCGGCGCTCACCGTCGCCGCGACGCTTCTTGTCACCGGCGCGCTGCATGAGGACGGGCTCGCCGACACCGCCGACGGCTTCGGCGGCGGCGACACCCGCGAACGCAAGCTCGAAATCATGCGCGACAGCCGGATCGGCACCTACGGCGTGTGCGCGCTGATCGTGTCGCTGCTCGTGCGCGCCGACGCGATCGCAAGCCTCACCGATCCGGTGCTGGTGGCACCGGCGCTGATCGCGGCGCATGCCGGCGCGCGCGCGGTGATGCCGCTGGTGATGTTCTTTCTTCCGGCCGCGCGCACGGACGGGCTTGCGTTCACGGCGGGGCGGCCTTCGGGCACGCGGGTCGCGATCGCCGCTGCGCTCGGATTCCTGGCGCTGCTGTTCTGCCTCGGGCTTGCGCATGCGCTGATCGCGGTGGTGGCGCTGGCGATCGCGGTGTCGCTGCTCGCCTGGCTCAGCCAGCGGCAGATCGGCGGCCAGACCGGCGACGTGCTCGGCGCGGTCGAGCAGGTGAGCGAGATCGTTATTCTGCTGGTGGCGCTGCGGTAGTCTTCGTCATTGCGAGCGAAGCGAAGCAATCCAGTTTCACGGCGCGGGTTGTGGATTGCTTCGTCGCTTCGCTCCTCGCAATGACGAACTACTCCCGCCCGCGCGGCGCCAGGATACGCGTGCCGACGAGCACGGCGAGCGCGATCAGGCCGGGCGGAATTGCGAGCCAGAGATTGACCGCGGCGACCGCGGCGGTGGCGGCCCAGCCGATCGAGGAAAAGGCCTCCGCAAAAGTGGCGACGCGTGAGGAAATCTGCCGGCGGCGGAATTGGCTGCGCTTGGCCTGGGTGCGGAACCAGAGCTGGATCGCGGTCGCAGCCGATGCGGCAATGACGATGCCGGCGGCGGTGATGGCGGCATGCCAAAGCGAGGCGATGGCGATCACCACGACCAGCGGGCCGAAGATCGCTGCGATGATCGCGATCACCGCCTCGACCTTGGCGCGCAGCACGAAACGCTGTGGGATCGGCGCCGTGGCGACAAGATCGGGCGCGTCCTCGCCGGAGATGGACAGCCAGGCGAGGCCGCCGGCGAGCTGGCCCGCCGCCATCACCAGGACCGGCACCAGCAGATTGAGCGCGCCGCCGCCGCCTTCGAAGCTCTTCCAGAGCAGGATCGCCGGCGGCAGCAGATAAAGCATCTGCATCAGCGTCTGCGAGGCGAGCCAGGGATCGCGGCGAAGAAGAAGCCATTCCTTGCGGCGGAGCGCGGCACGCGGCGATGCAACCCGGAAGCCGCTCGTACCGCGGGCGCGCGACCGCCGGCGTGGCGCCGGCGCCGGACGCGGCCATGGCGTAATCGCCGAAGCGCGGCGCGACGAGCGCAATGACGGCGGCCAGGAGGATGAAGCTTGCGGCCACGACGCCGGCAAGCGCGGTGAGATCGCCGAGCACGGCGCGCGCCGGCCACCACAAGACGCTGTCGAGGCCGGGCGCGAGCGCCGCGAGCGTTTTCGATTGCAGCACGTCGCTGCGCGAGAGCGTGCCGTAGGAGAGGATTGCCGCGACCTGCAGGCCGATGACGAAGGCGGCGCCGATGATCGCGGCCAGCACCTGCGCGACCAGCCGCGTGCGCTTCGGCCCGATGGCGCGGAACAGCGCCACCGTGAGCGCGACCGCCACCGCCGTCGCCGCCGCGCCCATCGCGAGGATCACGCCATACGCGCCGAGCCAATGCCAGCCGCCAAGGAAGGCGAGCATGTCGATGAACGGCCCCGCGAGCGGCAGCGCCATCGCGGCGATCGCGAGCGCAACGGTCGCGATGCGCACGGCGAATAATTCCTGCGCGGCGACCGGCGACGCGAGAATGAGATCGAGATCGGCGCGCGCGTAGAAGGCGCGCGTGATCGATTCCGTCGCCTGCGACACCATCAGAAGCCACGACAGCAGAACCGTCGCGGTGATGGCGATGAACATGGGCTTGTCGGGCGCGGCCGCGGCGAAACCGCCGACCACGAAATAGGCGACCGCATGCATGCCGATGACGAAAGCGAGAATGCCGAGCGCGACGCGGCGGCGACGCGCCGCCTTTCCGGCGGTCATCATCGCCACCCAATCGCGCCACGCGAGCCGCGATTCGTGCCGGGCGAACCAGACGGCCGTGCCGGGCTGGGTCATGGGAGGTGACTCATGCGTTCGGGCGCGCGAGCGCGACCGGAATCCATAGCCACGAGAGTAGATAATTCCGTACCAATCGTGGTTATGATTCCGGATAGCCGCTACGCGGTTTCCGGATTGATCCGAAACGGCTTCACGCTGCTTCCGCCGCCTCGGCGACGAGCGCGAGGAACGTGTCCTCGAGGCTCGCATTGCCGTCGACCGCGCCGGCGCCAGTGCCGGTGCCGTTGCTGCCCGCCTGCCGGCGCAATTCCTCGAGCGTGCCTTCGGCGATGAGCTTGCCGTGGGCGATGACGCCGATGCGGTCCGCCATGCGCTCGGCGACTTCCAGGATGTGCGTCGTCATCAGCACGGTGCCGCCCGAGCGCGCGCGCTCGCGCAGCACGTTCTTGACCTGGCGCGCGGAGCCGGCGTCGAGCCCGGTGAGCGGCTCGTCGAGGATGATCAGGCGCGGCTCGTGCACCAGCGCGCCAGCGAGCGCTACTTTCTGGCGCATGCCTTTCGAGAAAGTCTCGCAGCGCTCGCGCGCGTGCGGCAATAGCCCGAGCCAGTCCAAAAGCTCGCGCGCACGCGCCTCGGCGAGCGAAGGCTCGACGCCCCAGAGTCCGGCGACGAATTCCAGATATTCCTCGGGCGTGAGCTTGTCGTAGGTCATCGGCTCGTCGGAAATCCAGGCGGTCACGCGCTTGGCGGCGACCGGATCGGCGAGCGCGTCGATGCCGGCGATGCGGATTGAGCCGGAATCGGGACGCAGCAAACCCGCGATCATGCGCAAGGTGGTGGTCTTGCCGGCGCCATTGGGGCCGAGCAGCGCGTAGAATTCGCCGGTGCGGACCGCGAGCTCGAGGCCGTCGACGGCGGGGCGGTCGAAGCGTTTGACCAGCCCGCGGACTTCGAGGGCTAGGGGTGGCTGGGGGAGCTCGTGTTTCATGGTTGAGGCACTTCTCGCACGCATTTCCCGGATGCGGTGCGGTGCGCAGCACTGCACTGCTAAGCCGGGATACGCGGGCTATGTGTCTTATCCGACACTGGTTTCGGGGTCGTAAATCGGCAGCCGCGATTTCCGGCGATTGGCGGAAGCGGCATCAGGGCGCCAATCTCTTCAGGTCGAAACGATTGGCGCTCTAACTTTTTGGTGGAGCATGATCTTTTCGGAAAAACCGGTTTCCACCCCGGATCAAGTCCGGGGCAGGCTTTTTCCGGATCATGCTCTATCCGCTGATATTATAGGCCGCGAGCGCCGCCATATTGACCAGCTGGGAGTCGTTGGCGCCGAGCTGCACGATCTGCACCGAGCGGTCGAGCCCGACCAGCAGCGGGCCGATCACCGTGGCGCCGCCGAGTTCCTGCAGCATCTTGGTGGAGATCGAGGCCGAGTGGAATGCCGGCATGATCAGCACATTGGCGGGCCCGGACAGCCGGCAGAACGGATAGGCCTCGCGCAGCTCCATGTTCAGCGCCACGTCGGCCGCCATCTCGCCGTCATACTCGAAATCCACGCGCTGCTTGTCGAGGAGGCGCACGGCCTCCTGCACGCGCTCCGACCGCTCGCCCGGCGGATGGCCGAAGGTCGAGAAGGCGAGCAAAGCGAGCCGCGGCTCGTAGCCGAGCGCGCGCGCCACCCGCGCCGCTTCGACGGCGATATCGGCGATGTCGGCGGCGTCCGGCATTTCGGTGACGGCGGTGTCGGCAACCAGAACGGTGCGCCCGCGCGCCAAAACGAGCGACACGCCGATGACGCGATGGCCCGGCTTCGGATCGATGCAGCGCTGCACGTCCTCGAGCGCGACCGAGAAATTGCGGGTGACGCCGGTCACCATCGCATCGGCATCGCCGAGCGCCACCATGCAGGCGGCGAAGTGATTGCGATCGGTATTCACCAGCCGCTGGCAATCGCGCTGCAGATAGCCGTGGCGCTGCAGCCGCTCGTACAGATAAGCGGCATAGGCCGCGTTGCGCGACGACAGAGCCGCGTTGATGATCTCGATGCCGCCGCCGAGCTCGACGCCGGTTGCCTCCGCGGTCGCGCGCACCCGCGCCTCGCGCCCGACCAGCAACGCGCTGCCAAGGCCCTGCTGCACGAACGAAGCGGCCGCGCGGATCACCTGCTCCTCCTCGCCCTCGGCGAAGACGACGCGGCGGGGCTGCCGGCGCAGGCGCTGGAACACCCGCTGCAGCACGCCGGCGATGGGATCGAGCCGCATGCGTAATTGCTGCCGGTAGGCTTCCATGTCGACGATCGGGCGGCGCGCGACTTTCGAATCCATCGCCGCCTGCGCCACCGCCGGCGGGATGGTTGCGATGAGCCGGGGATCAAACGGCACCGGGATGATGTAATCGGGCCCGTATTTCGGCCGCGCGCCATAAGCGGCGGCGACCTCGTCGGGCACGTCCTCGCGCGCCAATTGAGCGAGCGCGTGCGCGGCCGCGATCTTCATCTCCATGTTGATCGCGCGCGCCCGCACGTCGAGCGCGCCGCGGAAGATGTAGGGAAAGCCAAGCACGTTGTTGATCTGGTTCGGATAGTCGGAGCGGCCGGTGGCCATGATGGCGTCCGAGCGTACGGCGGCCACATCCTCAACGGTGATCTCCGGATCCGGATTGGCCATGGCGAAGATGATCGGCTTCTCCGCCATCCCCTTCACCATGTCCTGCGTCACCGCGCCCTTGGCCGAAAGGCCGAAGAACACGTCGGCGCCGACCAAGGCGTCGGTGAGGGTGCGCGCGTCGGTCTTGACTGCAAACCCCGACTTCCACTGGTTCATGCCCTCGGTGCGGCCTTCGTAAATCACGCCCTTGGTGTCGCAGAGGACGAGATTTTCCGGCCGAAAGCCGATGGCGCGCAGAAGCTCCAGACAGGCGATGCCGGCGGCGCCGGCGCCGTTGCAGACGACCTTGGTGTTTTTGATCTCGCGGCCGGTGAGTTCAAGCGCATTGATCAGCCCGGCCGCGGCGATGATGGCGGTGCCGTGCTGATCGTCATGGAAGACCGGAATGTCGAGCAATTCGCGCAGCTTTTGCTCGATGATGAAGCACTCCGGCGCCTTGATATCCTCGAGATTGATGCCGCCCCAGCTTTTGCCGAGCACCTTGACGCAGTTGATGAATTCATCGGGATCCTCGGTCGAGACTTCGAGATCGATCGAATCGATGTCGGCGAAGCGCTTGAACAGCACCGCCTTGCCTTCCATCACCGGCTTGGCGGCGAGCGCGCCGCGATTGCCGAGCCCGAGAATCGCCGTGCCGTTGGTGATCACGGCGACGAAATTGCCCTTGGTCGTATAGTCGTAGGCGCGGCTTTCATCCTCGGCGATCGCCAGCACCGGTACGGCAACACCGGGCGAATAGGCGAGCGACAGATCGCGCTGCGTCGCCATGGGCTTGGTGGCCACGACTTCGAGCTTTCCCGGCCGGCCTTGGCTGTGAAACAGCAAAGCCTCCTGATCGGTAAAAGTCGGCCGGTGCGAGCGGCCGCCGGATTTCGTAGCCATTTCAATTCCTTGGTGAGAAGCGACGGCAGTTTAGCCTTGCGGTGCGCGGAACGTTAGCGGAAGGCATGGCTCCTGCTCAAGGGATGGCCGCGCGGCGCATAGCAACGGTGCCAAAAGCGCCGTACTCATCAGGCAAGGACATTAAGAGAGCCCAAACAATGAACAGTGAACAAACCAGACATTGAACGCGAGGATTTGACAGGGTAATTCCTGCATCTGCCCCGCCGCCTGCAGATTGCTGCCCCGCCCATGATCAGATTTCTGTTGCGCCTTATCGGCCTCTGCGTGTTGGCAACAGCGTTTGTGCTGTTTGTCTATGACGGGACCAAGTCGATCGCCAACCAGCACATGGTCTATGCCAAACTCGGGGAAGTTTGGGCGATGGTCGATCAGAACAGCCTCAACCTGGCGCAGAACTGGCTTCGGCAGAAAGCGACCTGGGCCTGGGACCCCTATATGCAAACGGCCTTCGACCTGCCGGCCTGGGGCGTGCTCGCCATCATCGCGATGATCCTGATCCTGCTCGGGCGCAAGAAGAAGCCGCTCATTGGCTATGCGCGCAACTAAAGCATGTCCCGGAAAAGTGGAAACCGGTTTTCCGAAAAGGACATGCGACCACGCAAGAATCGAGAGCACATTCACCCAGATCGGGATGCGCTCTAGTGCGCCCCTCCCTGCCGGCAGGTCTGCGCCGCATGCTTGTGGCCATTGCGGTTATCGTTCTGATCCTGCTGGCGCTGCCTTATCTGATTGTGCCGCTCTACCGATTCGGTGAGCCGGTTTCGACGTCGATGCTGTGGCGCTTTATCACCGGCAGCCGGGTCGAGCGCGTCTATATGCCGCTCAGCCGCATGGCACCGAGTCTGCCGCTCACCGTGATCATCGCCGAGGACGGCAGTTTCTGCCGCAATCGCGGCATCGACTTGGGCGCCATCCGCGAGGCCTTGCAGCAGGCCGACGAAGATCTGCAGGAAGCGCGCGGCGGCTCCACCATCACCCAACAGACCGCCAAGAACCTTTTCCTGTGGCAGGGCCGCAGCTTCGTGCGCAAGGCACTGGAAGTGCCGCTGGCGCTGTGGATCTACATGGTGCTGCCCAAGCGCCGCGTGCTTGAAATCTATCTCAACATCGCCGAATGGGGCCCGAATGGCGAGTTCGGGGCGGAGGCCGGCGCCCGCTACGCATTCGGCAAGTCGGCGCACGAGCTGACGCCCCGGGAATCGGCGGAACTCGCGGCCGTTCTTCCCAACCCGCTTCACCGCAGCGCGCGCACGCCCAGCCAGCCGTTGCGCCGGGTCGCCGGCCTCTACGAACGCCGCGCCGCCGCCCATCCGGCCCTCGATGCCTGCATTCGCCCGCGCGCGCCGTCGCGCGCGCATTTTGAGCTTCAGATTGCCGAATTATGCGAAATTATTTAGCTGTCTCAACGGGCTTCGGGAGGCGGTGCGGCCTGGACGGGCCGCAAGGTCGGCTCCCGCAGATAAAGCTCGTCAAGCAACGCCCGAAAGAACGTCGTTCCCTTCGCATCCATGTCGATAGCATTGGTCACGCGCTGACCTGGCGGTCGGCTGCTATTGATCCGAATGAGCCATGCGCCTTCGATAACGCCTTGATTCCAGAGCGGCGCGCGGCGTATGGCGATCCTGCTCAGATTGCCTTCGAAATGGTCGCTCCAAGTTCCCTTGCCGTCGCGGCGCATCGAGTCCTCGTGCTCGTCCATGATGACCACGTAACCGATCACGATTTCGGGCGATAATTGCTGCACGTTTGCGGCCTCGCCCATAAGGTCATCAAGGCGATTTGGCACCACTCCCGACAGGTTTTTCAGGATGGATTTGAGCGAAATGAGCAGGCGCGGCTTTCCGGCCAGCACGTAGGCGAGGTCCCAATCCTTTTGACGCCCTAAACCGCGAATGCCGACTTCGTTGGCCTTGCCGCCCCGAACGCCAGGCAGCCCTTCGCGCGCAAAAGGTCGCCAGTAAGTCGAGCCGCCCGGAATCTTGGGTCGGTCGCTGGAGAAGATCATCTACCGCATCGGAGAGACTAACCGGCATTAGACGAGGATAGCGTCGGAAGCGCTTCAAGGGCTTCAAGGCTTGCTGGGCTTCCCCACTGGAATTTCCCCCCGACGAGGTCGGCGGCCGGATGGGCGAAATGCGGCGCGCTCCTGAATGTCACCGTGCTACGGCATGACCCGGTGGTGACCATCGCGTTTGCGAGGAATGCAGACATCACCGACCACACAGCATATCCGGCCGCCTTCGACGAGAACCCGCGTGCATTCCCGCCACACTTTGTCGAGCTCATCAAGAAAGGACTCGTAATCCGCAACGTCGCCAAGTTGGCCACCGCGCTTTTCGTACTGTTTCAGCGTCCAGTAGGGAGGCGAAGTCACGACCAAATGAACCGAGTTGTCCGACAGCCAAGACAGATCACGAGCGTCGCCCTTGTGCAGGCGATGCGTGGTCGCGTCGAAAGGCTCGGGCCAAGCGGTGCTGCGATAGTAGAGGTTGGCGACCTGGAGCGCGGCCAGCGCAGCCGATGTATTGTCGGCCTTTGGGAGCGCCGGAGCCACTACCGGGACCGGCCACTGCACGTTCATTGGCCCTCCTCCAAATGAATCGCCTCGCAGCCGATAGCTTGCAAGCATTGCACGAAAAACACGGCAGTGAAATTTCCGCGGCCAACTTTATTTGTGATATTGCGTCTGTTGTCCTTCACGCCGACTTCCGCAAGCTTTTCAGCCAGGTCAGCATAACTCAGGTCTCGGCGCGCAAGTTCGGCCTTCAGAATGCCCTTAACCAGAGCTTGCCAGTCTCTGCTTTTTCGCTCCATACGGAGTCATCCGATTTGGGCACAAAAACACCATAAACAATGTTTCCTACCATTGCTAGCCCTCTAAATCGCACTGCATACGATCAAAACGTAAATAACGGGGACAACAAACCGAAACCACCGTCGCCCCTATCAAACGTTCAAGGAAGAGATTTCGCGCCACCCGTCATCTACGAATACCCCTTCCCCAGTTGAGGCCGAGGGAAATTATCCCGCACGCACCGTGACACCACATAATTGTGAGGCAAAGCCGATGCGGCAGTCACATCCGAACGGAGCACTGCGTCCGCCGGCCCGTTCTTCTATAAGCCCGCCAATCCCAGGATAGCCGGATCAGGAGACCTTCATCATGGCCGTGCCGAAGAGAAAAACATCACCGTCGCGACGCGGCATGCGCCGGTCGGCGGACGCGCTCAAGCGCCCGTCCTATGTCGAGGACAAGGATTCTGGCGAACTGCGCCGGCCGCACCATATCGATCTGAAGACCGGCATGTATCGCGGCCGCCAAGTGCTCAGCAAGAAGGCGGAAGCCTAGTATTGCTTGTTTCCCGGACGCGCTGCGGCCGACATCCTGCAGCGCTGATCCGGGATCGTTTTCGGACTTCGTTTCTGCGACGCGCGCGGGACAAGCTGCGAGGGGGCGGCGCAAGCCGGGGGACAGAGGGACCACACGGGCAGATCGGGCAGATCGCGCCCAGTTTCCGACTTCCTCTTCCTCGCTGAACTCCGGCGTCGACCCCGGATCACATCCGGGGCGGCCTCTCTCCGCACTGGCGAGAGGTAAGGACATTTCAGTGCGGCTTTGAATACGAGGCGCGCGGCATGTTTGTTCTTGGCTTTCCTCTGCTTCTCATTCCCTTCGCTATTTACAATATGATCGCGTTTCTCACCCCCGGCGTCGGCTGGACCACGCCGGTAGCGACGATCCAGATGATGTCGGGTCAGGACTGGGTGCTGACCTGGGAGGATCTGCTCATCGCCTTCGCCATCCTCTTGCTCGCGGTCGAGATGATGAAAGCGACGCGGATGGGGATGCGCTCGATCGTCGACCACATCCTGGCGATGGCGCTGTTCATCGTGATGCTGGTCGAGTTTCTGCTGGTGCGTCAGGCCGGCACGTCGACATTCTTTCTGCTGACCATGATCGGCCTGGTCGACGTCCTGGTGGGCTTCATCGTCAGCATCCGCAGCTCGCAGCGGCAGGTCGAGATCGAGACCGACCGGGCGGTCTGAAGCGTTCGCTTACCCTCCCCTGGAGGGGGAGGGTCGCGCTCCGCGGGAGCGCGGGGTGGGGTGAAAGGCAAACGTTTCGCAGCGGCAGTTCGCCTGGCCACTGCACGCTCTTTGTTAGAGCGAGCGCGAAAAAGCGTGACGTTGCGGCGCCGGGCGGCGCTCGATCTCACCATAAGCGGCCACCGCTTCCGCCGGCTCGGCGCGCCGGCGCGTCCGCGTCTGCGGCGCTTGCGCAACGGTCGCGATCAATTGCGCGAGGAAATCGGCGCGCGGCCGACCGCTGGGGGAACCGGGATGCGCTAGAGAATCGGTCATGGCAACGGGGATGGCGACGGGGACGAGGGCGGTGCTCACCTGTTGCGTTTCCTGTACCGAAATGACACGCCGCCGCCCAAAAGCGGGACGTCAAAGCCAGTTTCGGTCTTTGGTGCGCAAACCCCGTGCCACGCCGCACATCGCCAAAACCCAACATTGGATTTCCGAATTCTTTAAGCTCGCGCGTTAGGTTAAGAATAACCTGTCCGATTCCGAGCTTCGCCGCGGCGTGGATTTGGCGATCAGGGGATTGCAGCGCGCTTTCCTTGCTCCTGCGGTTTGCATGACTTCGCGCAGATGACTTCGCACATGTGCCGCGCATAGCTGTAAGAATGAGGCGACGGTGAACGACAAGGCTTCGCGCGATCCCCATCTTTCCGCCGACCTCAATCGAACGAACGCCTCGGTCGGCGCTGCCGGCGAACAGCGAGCGCCGGCGCGACTGGACGCGTCAGAGATTCTCGCCTCGGTCGGCGAAGTGCTGTACCGCTGGGACATCGCAAGCGACGTTCTGACCTGGAGCGCGAACGCCGCCGACGTGTTGCTCATCCGCGATAACGGCGCGATCGCCAGCGGCCGCGCTTACGCGCAGCTGCTCGAGCCCGACAACAGCCAGGCTCCGTTCGACGCGATCGTCAAATCCGACCAGCGCGACCAAGGCCAGGGCATAACCTATCGCATCCAATACGCCATCCGCCCCGATCCGGGCTTGGAAACCCGGCTTTGGGTGGAGGATTCCGGCCGCTGGTTCGCCGGGTCCGACGGCAAGCCTGCGCGCGCGCACGGCACGATCCATGTCATCAACGAGCGTTACGAGCGGGAACGCCGGCTCGAACACCTCGCCCGCCGCGACGAGCTCACCGGCGAGTTCAACCGCTATCACCTGACCGAAATCTTGGAGAAGACGCTCGAAGAAGCCGTGCGCTTTCGCTCCTCTTGCGGCTTCCTTCTGGTCGCCATCGATAATCTGGGAGGGATCAACGAGTCCTACGGATACGATACGGCCGACCAGGTGATCTGCGTGGTCAGTAAGCGCCTCCGCAGCCTGATGCGCGGCCGCGATACGCTCGGGCGTTATTCGGGCAACAAATTCGGGGTGGTGCTGAAGGATTGCACGCCCGACGACATGGCGGTCGCCGCCGAGCGGCTCTTGGCCGGGGTGCGCGATGAATTGGTGCAGACCGAGTTCAGGTCCGGTGGCGGTGACGGTAACGATCGGCGGGGTGACGGCGCCACGCCACGCGCGCACCGTTGCCGACGTGCTGGCACGCGCCCAGGAGGCCCTCAGCGCGGCGAGGGGAAAGCGCCGCGGCTCGTTTCTCGCTTATCGCCCCAATGTCGAGCGCGACGCGCAGCGCCGGGAAAATATCCGGGCCACCGACGAGATCGTGGCCGCGCTCAACGAACGGCGGATCTTTCTGGCCTATGAGACCGTGGCAAGGACGGCCGACCGCCGGCCGGCCTTTTACGAATGCCTGATGCGGGTGCGCCGCAGCGACGGCAGTCTTCTGGGCGCCAGCGAGGTCATTCCGGTGGCCGAACGCCTTGGCCTGGTGCGTTTGCTCGACCATCGCGTTCTCGAACTCGTGATCGACGAAATGGTCGCGACGCCGTCCTTGCAGGCGAGCGTGAATGTCTCGCCCGGCTCCACAACCGATCCCAATTGGTGGGCTGGGCTCGGTTCGCTGCTGCGCGCGCATAGCGGCGTCGCGGAACGTCTGATCATCGAGATCACCGAGAGCGCCGCGATCCACGATATCGACGAGACCCGCGGCTTTGTCGCCCGCGTGAAGGATTTCGGCTGCCGCATCGCGATCGACGATTTCGGCGCCGGCTATACGTCGTTCCGCAACTTGCGCAAGCTCGGCGTTGACATCGTCAAGGTCGACGGCGCTTTCGTGCAGAACATGATCCGTTCGGAAGACGATCGCGCCTTCGTGCACACGCTCATCGATCTCGGCAAGCGGCTGCAGCTCTCAACCGTCGCCGAATGGGTGCAGGACGAACAGACCGCGAAGCTCTTGGAATCCTGGGGCTGCGATTACATCCAGGGCGTGCTGGTGGGGCTGGCTTCGACCGAACGGCCGTGGCTCAGCGGCGGAATGGCGAAGGCGATGTGATCCATTTCAATTCCGCTCGTCCCCGCGTAGGCGGGGATCCTGCGCTGCTCGCATCAGCGGCGACCTGCTGGATTCCCGCTTTCGCGGGAATGAGCGGCAGGCAAGCAGCTATCACAATCAGTCGCCGCTATTTTTCCGACAAGCGGTCGACTTTTTTCTGCATTTCCTCGAGCTGCTTCTTGAGATCGTCGATGTCGCCGCCCTTGCCGGCGGCCGCCTTGCCCGCTTCCGCCTCAGCTTCGGCGGCAGCCTGACCCTCACGCCGGGCAAACGGCGCGAACATGGCGAAGGTGCGCTCGAACATTTCCATGTTCCGCCGCACCTGCTCCTCGAGCGAGGTGAAGGCGCCGACCCCAAACGCTTGCGCCATCTGGTGCCGGAATTTTTCCTGCTCGCGCGTCAGCGACTCGATTGAGACTTCCAGATAACGCGGCACCAGCATCTGCATGCTGTCGCCGTAGAAGCGAATGAGCTGGCGCAGGAAGGTGATGGGCAGAAGATTCTGCCCCTCTTTGTTTTCCTGCTCGAAGATGATCTGCGTGAGGACCGATCGGGTAATGTCCTCGCTGGTCTTGGCGTCAAAGACGATGAAGTCTTCGCCGGTCTTGACCATGGCGGCGAGGTCTTCGAGCGTGACGTAGGTGCTGGTGCCGGTATTGTAGAGCCGCCGGTTGGCGTACTTTTTGATCGTGATGGGTTCGACGGGTTTATTCATCGTTTGGGGCTTGGTCATTGGTTCTGGCATGGCATTTTGACCGCGCGTTTCAGAAACTAAAATAAGCGCTTTCTGTCGGAACGGCTACCGTTTTATGCGAGGCCCGGAACGCGCCTTTCCAATTGGGCACCAGGCGCCGAAGGGCCAGGTCAGTCGCCGTATGGCTGCGATGCGGCCCTACCCCGCTTGTCGGCAGCCCGTCGCGTCCCTATGACATATATCAAGTCAGCCGCGGCAACCCCGCGTTAATCACCTGCATGACCCTCCGAAAGGACCTCCCATGAAGGACGATATTGTGATCGTTGGCGCGGTACGCACGCCGGTCGGCGCATTCAACGGGGCATTTGGCACCGTGCCAGCCCACGAACTTGGGAAAGTCGCCATCAAGGCGGCGATCGATCGCGCCGGCGTCGAGCCCGCGCGGGTGTCCGAAGTGATCATGGGGCAGATCCTCACCGCCGGTGAGGGTCAGAACCCGGCCCGCCAAGCCGCGATCGCGGCCGGCATTCCCATTGAAGTGCCGGCCTGGGGCGTCAACCAGGTCTGCGGCTCCGGATTGCGGACGGTCGCACTCGGTTACCAGGCGATCGCCAACGGCGATTCCGACATCGCCGTGGTCGGCGGCCAGGAATCGATGAGCCTCTCCCCGCACTGCGCGCATCTGCGCAACGGTGTGAAGATGGGCAATTTCGAGATGGTCGACACCATGATCAAGGACGGCCTGTGGGATATCTTTAACGGCTATCACATGGGCAACACCGCCGAAAACGTCGCGCGCCAGTGGCAGATCACCCGTCAGCAGCAAGACGAGTTCGCCGTTGGTTCGCAGCAGAAGGCGGAAGCCGCGCAAAAAGCCGGTAAGTTCAAGGACGAAATCGCGCCGGTGACGGTGAAAACCCGCAAAGGCGACATCGTCGTCGATACCGACGAATATCCCAAGCACGGCACCACGCTGGAAACGATCAGCAAGCTCCGCCCCGCCTTCGACAAGGAAGGCACTGTCACGGCAGCGAACGCCTCGGGCATCAATGACGGTGCCGCCGCCATGGTGCTGATGCGCGCGAGCGAAGCCGCCAAGCTCGGCAAGACGCCGATGGCGCGCATCGTGTCCTGGGCCCAGGCCGGCGTCGACCCGAAGATCATGGGCACCGGCCCGATCCCGGCGTCGCGCGCGGCGCTGAAAAAGGCCGGCTGGAGCGTCAACGACCTCGACCTCATCGAAGCCAACGAGGCCTTTGCCGCGCAGGCTTGCGCCGTAAACAAGGATCTCGGCTGGGACACCGCCAAGGTCAACGTCAATGGCGGCGCCATCGCCATCGGCCATCCGATCGGCGCCTCGGGCGCGCGCGTGCTGGTCACGCTGCTCTACGAGATGCAAAAGCGCAACGCGAAGAAAGGTCTGGCGACGCTCTGCATCGGCGGCGGCATGGGCATCGCACTCTGCGTGGAGCGGTAAGCGCAAAAGCCGCATCTCAATTGACCTGCATCATGGCCGGGTTTGTCCCGGCCATGTAATTTTGGAATACATTCAAGGTGGATGCTCGCGAAGCCGGGCATGACGAGGACAGATCAGGGGAGGAGATCATGCCACGCGTCGCAATCGTGACGGGGGGAACCCGCGGTATCGGCGCGGCCATCGCCAAGGCGCTGAAGGCCGCCGGATACAAGGTCGCGGCGAATTACGCCGGCAACGACGAGGCGGCACAGAAATTCAAGGCCGAGACCGGCATCCCAGTCTACAAATGGGACGTTTCCTCGTTCGAGGCCTGCGCCGCCGGCGTGAAACAGGTCGAAGCCGATCTGGGGCCGGTCGACGTGCTGGTCAACAATGCCGGCATTACCCGCGACGCGCAGCTTCATCGCATGAAGCCCGAGCAGTGGACGACGGTGATCAACACCAATCTCGGCTCGCTGTTCAACATGACCCGCCAGGTGATCGAAGGCATGCGCGAACGCAAGTTCGGCCGCATCATCAACATTTCGTCGATCAACGGACAGAAGGGCCAGTTCGGCCAGACCAATTATTCGGCGGCCAAGGCCGGCGAGATCGGCTTCACCAAGGCGCTGGCGCAGGAAGGCGCGCGCGTCGGCATTACCGTCAATGCGATCGCGCCGGGCTATATCAACACCGAGATGGTGCAGGCGGTGCCGAAAGAGGTGCTGGAAAAGAGCATCCTGCCGACGATTCCGATCGGCCGGCTCGGCGAACCGGAAGAGATCGGACGCTGCGTGGTGTTTCTCGCCTCCGACGATGCGGGCCTGCTCACCGGTTCGACGCTCACCGCCAATGGCGGCCAGTATATTACCTAGCTTCGCTTCGTCTATGATCCGTCATCCTGAGGCGCGAGCCGACGAGTCCGGCCTGAAGTGGCCGGCCCGATGGTAAACTCCGCGAGCCTCGCTGGCCGGTTCTTAGCCCTTGGACGGGGTGCACATTGCCGCCAAGATGATACAATAACAAAAATGTCAGATCTGAACGGAGGCGCCGCGCCTGCAAACGGATCTGCAAGCAGACAGACGCGACTTTGAATGCTACCGCCGAATTGGTGTTGCGATGCGCAAGGGCTGTCACAACCGGCACGGAGGCGCGAACTACCGCGCGGCGACGGTGCTCGTCGGCATCGTGATGACCGCATCGGCGATGATGGCCTCACGCGCAGCCAGCGCCGAGGAAGGATTTTTTGATTTTCTGTTCGGCGGCTCGCGACGGTGGGAGCCGCCGTCGCATTCGTACGACCATCCGCCGGCGCCTGCGCCGGTGCCGGGGCGGATCGCGCCGGCGCCGCTCGGACGCGAGAGCGTCAGTGAAGGCGGCGGCACCACCGGCCATGGGGTCGCTTTCTGCGTGCGGCTGTGCGACGGCCACCATTTTCCGATGGAACAAATCGTCAAGGCGACGCCGGCCGAAACCTGCCGTGCGATTTGCCCCTACAGCAAGACCAAGGTGTTTTTCGGCGCCGAGGTCGCCGGCGCGGTTGCGCAGGACGGCCAGCGCTATGCCGATCTCGACACGGCCTTTGCATACCGCAAGCAGCTGGTGGACAAGTGCACTTGCAATGGCAAGGACGCATTCGGTCTTGCGCCGCTGGACGTCAAGACCGATCCGACTTTGCGGCCCGGCGATATCGTCGCCACCAAGGAAGGGTTCACCGCCTTTACCGGCCGATCAGGAGCCGGCGCGACATTCACGCCGGTCAATCCCGCCACGCTGCCCAACGATATTCGCTAACGTTCACGACCGCTTTTGGCGCGTCATCGGCCGCGCCTATTGCGACCGCAAGAGCCGATCTTATCCCGGCTCCCAGCCGCTCGGCGCCAGCTCGAATTTGGCGAATTCGAAACCCGGCGCCACCGTGCAGCCGACCAGCGTCCAGTCGCCGAGCGAGCGCGCTGCCTGCCAGGCATGAGCGGGAACGATGCCTTGCGGGCGTTGGCCGGCGGCGAGAGCGCTGCCAAGCATGATGCGCTCGCGATGTCCGGGCGCCGAGGCGACTTCAAGCTCGAGCGGCGCGCCGGCATGCCAGTGCCAGATTTCGGCGGCGTCGACGCGATGCCAATGCGAACGCTCGCCGCGCGCCAAGAGAAAATAGATCGCTGTCGAGACCGCCCGGACGCCGTCCACCGTTTTGCTATCCTGAAACGTTTGGCGGTAGTGACCGCCTTCCGGATGCGGCTTGAGATCCAGAAGCCGGATAATGTCGGCGGCGGTCAGAAGCGTCGTCAAAGTCGATCTTTAGAAGCGGTTTTTGCGCTCGCGGATTTCCGCGAACACTTTCCAGGCGGGGCTGCCGGCAAGACCGACCGACTGCGCGACTTCGGCGACGTCGGCGCGCAGAAAGGGATTGTCCGCCTTCTCCGCCCCGATCGTCGCCGGAATGGTGGGCTTGCCGGCGGACAAAAGCCGCGCGACCTCTTCGGCGCGCGCCGCCAGCGCCTTGTTATTGGGCTCGATGGTCTTGGCGAAGCGAATGTTGGCGTCGGTATATTCGTGGCCGCAATAGAATTTCGTGTCGTCGGGCAGGCCGCGCAGCTTGAGCAGCGATTGCCACATCATCTCCGGATCGCCTTCGATCACGCGGCCGCAGCCGATCGAAAACAGCGTGTCGCCGACAAAGGCGAGCTTGTCGGCCGGAAAGAAATACGAGACATGGCCGGCGGTGTGGCCGGGCGTGTCGATGACGCGGCCTTGCAACGCGCCGATCTTCACGGCATCGCCCTCGCCCACGGTCTCGTCCACATGCGCGATGCGTTGCGCTTCGTTGCGCGGCGCGACCACCCGGCATTTGTGCCTGGCTTTGAGCTCGCCGATGCCGGCGGTGTGGTCGCCATGATGATGGGTGACAAGGATATCGGTCAGCCGCCAGCCGGTCTTTTGCAGCGCGGCCTCGACCGGCGCGGCCTCCGGAGCATCGATCGAGGCGGTCGCGCCGGTTTCCGGATCGTGCAGCAGAACGCCAAAATTGTCTTTAAGGCAGGGAAATAGATAGGTCTGCGCCGGCATGTCCACTCCGTCATTCCGGGGCGAAGGCCGCATGCCGGCCCGCCTGGCATCCATAAGCCAAGCCCTAACGTAGGCATTCGATCTTATTAACCGCAAGTCGCCGGTCATCGATTCCGCCTTCGCGCATGCACGCGCGTTCCGCCACGGCGTGCTAATTTGCAGTCATGGACGTCGTTGACCTGCGCAACTTCTATGCTCAGCGGCTCGGCATTGTGGCCCGGCGTTTCATTGGCCGTGGCATCCGCACGCATTGGACCGACACGAGCGGCTTGCGCGTGCTGGGGATCGGCTACGCGACACCCTATCTCGGCCTGTTTCGCGAAGAAGCCGAGCGCTGTCTCGCCATGATGCCGGCCCCGCAGGGCGTCGTGCGCTGGCCCTCGTCCAAACCGGCGCTGGCGGCGCTCGTCGAAGAAGACGACTTGCCGCTGACCGATTCGGCGGTCGACCGCGTGCTTCTGGTGCATGCACTGGAAAATTCGACCGATCCGGTCGGGCTGTTGCGCGAAGTCTGGCGGGTGATGGCCGGCGGGGGCCGCCTGCTCGCCGTCGTGCCGAACCGGCGCGGGCTGTGGGCGCGGATGGATACGACCCCGTTCGGCCATGGCCGCCCCTATTCGCGCCCGCAGCTCACCCATCTTCTGCGCGAGACCTGGTTCACGCCCGTCGGCTGGGGCGAAGCGCTTTACGTGCCGCCGGTCGGGCGCGGCTGGTTTCTGCGCTCGGCGGTCGCCTGGGAGCGCACCGGCTCCACCATTTCCGCTCCCTTTGCCGGCGTGCACATCGTCGAGGCGACCAAGCAGGTCTATCGTGCGATCCCGACCCGGCGCGAGCGCCGCCGCCTGGTGCCGGTCTTGCAACCGGTGCTGGCGCCGACGCCCGGCGCGGCCGCCTTGCGGTTCGATGAAGGCGGCGACGGCAATGGCGCGGCCATTATGCCGGCCACGGCTCGGCGGTGACGGCGGCCGCGTCGGCGCCGACCAATTCGGCGAGGCGGTCGAGGCGGTCGCGTTCGAGCGCGGTGACGAGCGCCGATTTGATCTCGGCCACAAGCCCAAGCCCGCGAAACACCAGCGCCGAATAAAGCTGCAGCAGCGTCGCGCCGGCGCGGATCTTGGCGAGCGCGGCCGCGCCGGAATCGATGCCGCCGGCCCCGATCAGCGGAAATACGCCCTCCACGCGCACATAGGTTTCCGCCAGCATGCGGGTGGCGAGCGCCAGCAGCGGCCGGCCCGACAACCCTCCCGCCTCTCCGGCGAGCTTCGTTTCCCGCAGGCTCGGCGGGCGCGCCAGCGTCGTGTTGCCGACGATCATGCCATCGACCCGGCGCGACCGGGCGATGCCGACCACATCGTCCAGCTCGGCGAGCGAGAGATCGGGTGCGATCTTGAGCAGCACCGGCGTCGGCCCTGCATTCGGCGCCACGCGCTCGCGCGCATCGACCACGCGGGCGAGAAGATCGTCGAGCGCCGTGGCCTGCTGCAACGCCCGCAATCCCGGCGTATTGGGCGAGGAGATGTTGACGGTGACGTAGCTTGCGACCGAGGCGAAGCGTTCGATCAGCCCGACATAGTCGGCGACGCGGTCGGGCGAGTCTTTATTGGCGCCGACATTGATCCCGACAATGCCGCCGGCATCGGCGCGCGCCGCAAGCCGTTTGAGAACGGTATCGGCGCCCTGCGAGTTGAAGCCCAGCCGGTTGATGACGCCGCCGTCCGCGTCGAGGCGAAAGATGCGCGGGCGCGGATTCCCAGCTTGCGGCCGCGGCGTGATGGTGCCGACCTCGACAAAGCCGAAGCCGAGCCGGAACAACGCATCCGGCACTTCGGCATTCTTGTCGAAGCCCGCCGCCATGCCGACCGGATTGGGAAAGTTGAGGCCGAAGGCGCGCACTGCCAGCCGCGTGTCGTCGCGCACCGCCGGCAGCAAAGGTGCGAATTTCAAGAGCTTGAGCGTGAGCGCATGAGCATCTTCCGGATCGAGCGCATGCAGGAGCGGCCGGACGAGACGCTCGAATGCAGCAATCACGAGGCAAGCTCCGGCAGCGGCCGACGCCCTTCGCGCTCGTCGGCAAGTGGGCATACCCACAAAACCGCGGACAATGGAAGCGCGGCATGAAGGTGAGGGAAAAGCTCGCCGCCGCGCGATGGTTCCCATTTCAAGGCGCCGCCGAGCGCGTCGCCATCGACCGCCACCAGCATCAAACCCGATTGACCGGCGAAATGCCTCGCCGCGGTGCCCGGCAGCTGGGCGGCGGTGGAAAAATGGATGAAGCCGTCGCGGCTATCGGCGGGCGATCCGACGAACCGCCCGGCGGCCTCGGCCTCTTCCCACGCTGCCCGCTCGCAGATCTTATAGATCGTCGTCACGCCTTTCGCCTCGCGTCCCGCGACCCTACCGGCGCCAGAGGCGCCCGTTTGGAGGCGCGTTCAGCCTGCGGTTGCCCGTCAAGCTCGTAAGCTCCTCGACTTCTGACAGGACTTGAGCACGCAGGCAATCATTCCTATCATCGCAGCCGCGGTTTCGGGGGCTTTCGATGCTCACCCACGCGCAGATCTGGTCGGCGATCGATCGTCTGGCAGAGCGCGCCGGTCTGTCGGCTTCCGGACTCGCGCGCCGCGCCGGGCTCGATCCGACCACCTTCAACAAATCCAAACGCATGACCGCGGAGGGCCGCGCGCGTTGGCCCTCGACCGAGTCGATCGCCAAGGCGCTGGCGGCGACCGGCACGCCGGTCGACATGTTCGTCGCATTGCTTAGTGCCAGCGACGGACGCGCCACCAAGACGCTGCCGCTCCTGGGCTTCGCCCAGGCTGGCAGCGGCGGCTATTTCGACGATGCCGGTTTTCCCTTAGGCGAAGGCTGGGAGCAAATCGCCTTTCCGGAAGTCGCCGACGAGCATGCCTATGCGCTGCAAATCTCCGGCCAGTCGATGCAGCCGGCCTATCGCGACGGCGACGTGATCCTGGTCTCGCCGTCGGCGCCGATCCGCCGCGGCGACCGCGTCGTGGTGAAAACCCGAGCCGGCGAAGTAATGGCGAAGGAGCTCAAGCGCCGCACCGCACAATCGATCGAGCTTCGCTCGCTCAATGCCGAGCACGAGGACCGCACCATCGCGGCCGAGGATGTGCTGTGGATCGCGCGGATTTTGTGGGCGAGCCAGTAGTTTCTGCGTAATCTGGCTATAATCTGGCTATAATCCGGCTATAATGCCGTACACGATCTTACTTGCTCCGGAAGCGGTCGAAGATCTTAAAGGACTTAAAGCCAATATCCGGGCAATCGTTCGCGCGGCACTCGAAACCTATCTACGGCATGAGCCGGCGAAGACGAGCCGCAGTCGGATCAAGAGGCTACGCGGGCTTGCACGTCCGCAATACAGATTGCGCGTAGACGACGTTCGCGTCTTCTACGATATCTCAAATTCGACCGTAGAGATTCTCGCGGTCGTCAGCAAAGCAGAGGCCGAAGCATGGCTAAGCCAACACGGAAACGCGGAGTAAGGGAACTCCCGCTCTCCGAAGTGAAAGATGGGCTCTCGCATTTTCTCCGCGAAGCAGCGAACGAGGATATCGTCATCACGCGGCACGGCAAACCGGCTGGCGTCCTCATCGGATTTAAATCCGAGGACGACTGGTTCGAGTATCGACTGGAGAATGATCCGCGATTTTTGCAGCGAATTGAAAAGGCGCGTCGGAGCCTGCGTGCCGGCCGCGGTGTCCGCTTGGAGGACCTATAACGTCAGAGATGCGCTGCGCACGCTCAATGCACCATTGCGGCCCCTCCGCTGTTGGCGGGTGGGTAAATCGTCACGCCGAGCGCGCCAGCGCGCCGTCGATCACGTCGATGGTGTTCCCGATGCCGTAGGCGGCTGCGAAGGAGCCAAAGCGCGGGCCTTTCTCCTGCCCGAGCAGCACCTGATAGAGCATGTTGAACCAGTCGAGCGCGACACCCGGCTTGCCGTCCTTGGCTTTCTTCTTGTGATCGAGGAAGGGCTCGCGCCGGCCCACCTCATAGACGACATCTTGAATAACTTGCGCGTCCGCATCCGCCGGCAATTGCGACAACGCATCGCGCAAGTCGATCAAAGCCGCGCGCTCGGCATCGCTCGGCTCGCGGAATTTCTTCGCCGGCTGCACGAAATCGCGGAAATAGTGGATGGCGTAATCGACGAGCTTGGCGAGATGCGGATGAGTCTCGCGGGTGACGCCCGGCCGGTAGCGGCCGATGAAGCCCCAGAGCGTGTCGGCATTCTCCGCATTCGAGGCGGTCACGAGCGACAGCAGCATGGCGAATGGCACCGGATTGTCGGCCTTCGGCGGCGCGCCGGAGTGAATGTGCCAGACCGGATTGCTTAGCCGCTCGCGCGGCGCCTGCCGCCCGTAGGCTTCCAAGTATTGATAATATTCGTCGACGTGACGCGGGATCACATCGAAATAGAGCCGCTTCGCCGCCTTCGGCTCGCGATACATGAACAACGACAAGCTCTCGGGGTTCGCATAGCGCAGCCACTCGTCGATGGTGAGGCCGTTGCCTTTCGACTTGGAGATTTTCTGACCGTTCTCGTCGAGAAAGAGCTCGTAGTTGAAGCCGTCCGGCGGCGCGCCGCCGAGCGCGCGGCAGATCTCGCCCGAGAGCTTCACCGAATCGATCAGATCCTTGCCGGCCATTTCATAATCGACGCCGAGCGCGACCCAACGCATCGCCCAATCCGGCTTCCACTGCAATTTGCAGCGGCCGCCGGTGACGAGCGTCGTCACGCGCTCGGCCGTTTCCGGATCCTCATAGGTGATCGTGCCGGCTTTGGCGTCATGGGCGACGACCGGCACCTGCAGCACCGCGCCGGTGCGCTCGGAGATCGGCAGGAACGGCGAATAGGAAAGCGCGCGCTCCTCGCGCAGCGACGGCAGCATGATCGCCATCACCGCCTCGAAATGCTGCAGCACCTTGAGGAGCGCATCGTCAAAACGTCCCGATGTGTAGCAAGCGGTCGAGGACATGAACTCGTACTCGAAACCGAACTGATCGAGGAAGGCGCGCAGCCGCGCATTGTTATGGTCGGCGAAGCTCGCATGCGTGCCGAACGGATCCGGCACTTTGGTCAGCGGCTTGTTGAGATGGTGCGCCACCATCTCCTTGTTCGGGATGTTGTCGGGAACCTTGCGCAGACCGTCCATGTCGTCGGAGAAGGCGATCAGGCGCGTCTTGATCTTGTCGTCGGTGAGCACGCGGAAGGCGTGGCGCACCATCGTCGTGCGCGCCACTTCGCCAAACGTTCCGATATGCGGCAGGCCGGAGGGGCCGTAGCCGGTCTCGAAAATAACTTCGTCCTTCGGGCGCTTGTTCAGCCGCGCGACGATCTTGCGCGCTTCCTCGAACGGCCAGGCATGCGACTGCTCCGCGAGCGTCCGCAGATTTGATACATCATCCATCGTCACAGCCGTCATGTTATCGTGTCGAACGTCGCCGTTTCGTCAAAGCGCGTTTTGTTGCAGCCCTTTTGTTGAAGCACGTTTTGTCGAAACCTTGGAGCTAAAACGGGCTGATGGGGAAATAGCGCAGCCACAGATCGGTGAAGCTTCCCTTTTCCCAGAGCTGAAACAGCGCCCAATTGAGCGCAAGCCGCAGCAGGTCGTTGTCGCGCTTGACCGCAATACCGACGCCTTCGCCAAAAAACCGGCTTTCCAGAAACGGCCCGCCGCGGAACGCGCAGCAGCCGGCCGAATCCGCGCCGTTGAGCCAGAAAGCGAGCGCGATGCCGTCGCCGAACAGAAGGTCGACATCCTTGTTGCGCAACGCCTCGCGCGCCGCCTCGGCGTTGGGATAGGTCCGCACCACCGCCTCGGTGAACATGGCCTTCAGGTAGGCTTCGTGCGCGGTGCCGGCAATGACGGCGATTTTCTTGCCTTCGAGCCGTTCCGGCAGCACGTCGCTGATCGAGGAATCGATCCGCGCCACGAAGCGCGCCGGCGTCCGGTAATAGGGATCGGTGAAATCGGCCCGAGGGCGCGTTTCCGCCGTGGGCGCGATGGAAGCGATCACCGCGTCGCCGCGATTGTCATTGAGCGCATCGAGCAACGTGGCGAAGGGGCGCGCCTGGACCGTGCGGCTGATCTTGATTTCCTCGCAGATGAGCCGCGCCAGATCGACATTGAAGCCGGCCGGATTGCCGGCCGGCCCGGTATAGTCGAACGGCGGATAATCCACGTCGGTGAGAAAACGAATGGCCTGGATGCGCGACAGATCCGGCCGTTCCGGGCGCCGCCGCGGGTCCCAAAATCCAGGCAGCACCACCGCGCGGCTTGCGGCGGCATTCTCGGACGCGGCGGCGGCGGGCCGGTCGCCCGCGGCGAACGCCAGCGCAAACAAAGCGCAGACGCCAAGCCACCAGAGCCCGCGCGGCGGAGCGCGGCGGTCGGCTGATCGTGGCAGGCTGTGTTCCATTCGTGTGCGGGTCCGGTTGCGCGGCCCGCTTAGCGGGATCGCGGCAAAAAGTCGAGAAAAAGCAATGCCGATCAATCGTGCCGCAAAAGCGTTGCCCCGCGCCGGGGGACGACACAAATTGTAGGAATTGCAGCATTAAAAGCCGCCCGTTGAACCGGGCGGGGAGGCGCTCATGGATTATGTCATTCATCAATCCGCGCAAAAGGTGGCGGAGCCGCCCGAATTGCCGGGCCAGGTGGTGCTCGTCTTTCAAGGCGGCGGCGCCTTGGGTGCCTATCAGGGCGGCGTCTATCAGGCGCTGCACGAAGCCGGCATCGAGCCGGATTGGGTGATCGGCACCTCGATCGGCGCCGTCAATGCCGCGATCATCGCCGGCAACGATGTCGCCGTACGGCTCGATCGTTTGCGCGAATTCTGGCAGCGGATCGAACGCAAGCCGGTGTGGGGCGATACGCCCTTCGGCCGGCTGGCCGGCCATGCCGCCGCCTATTGGATGACCATCTTGGGCGGCATTCCCGGATATTTCGCGCCCAACAGCGCCATCGCCTGGGGCCTCAACGCGCTGGTCGGGGTCGAACACGCCGCCTTCTACACGATCGACGAGCTGCGCAAGACCATTGCCAATGTCGTCGACTTCGAACGACTGAACGCCAAGCAGCCGCGGCTGACCGTCGGCGCGGTCAATGTGCGCACCGGGAAGATGCATTATTTCGACAGCCGCAGCGTGCCCATCACCGTCGATCATGTGCTCGCCTCTTGCGCGGTGCCGCCCGGCTTCCCCGCCGTGCGCATCGACGGCGACCCTTACTGGGACGGCGCCCTCTACTCGAACACCCCGGTCGAGGTGGTGTTCGACGACAATCCGCGGCGCGATTCGGTCGTGTTCTCGGTGCAGATATTTCCCATCGCCGGGCCGGAGCCGGAATCGGTCTGGCAGGTCTTGAGCCGGCAGAAGGACATCCAGTTCGCCAGCCGCGCCGACAGTCACATCCCGCGTCAGGAACACATCCATCAGCTCCGCCACATGGTGCGCGAATTGGTGCGCATGATGCCGGAAGCCCAGCGCGAGACGCCGGCGGTCAAGGAGATCGCCGGCTATGGCTGCGGCACGCTCATGCATATCATCCGGCTCAACGCCGCTCCGCTCGAGAACGAAGACTATTTGCGCGACATCGATTTCACCCCCGAAGGCGTCGACCGGCGCTGGCAGGCCGGCTATGCCGACACTTTGCGCACCTTGAAGCACAAGCCCTGGGAAATACCGATCGACCCGATGATGGGCGTCGCGGTGTTCGATTCCGACGGCACTGTTGCGACGTCGAGCCTGGAGAAGGCGAGCTGAAGCGCAAGTCGCATTCGCACGGAACAATCGCCGCCGATGTTCTTTGAGACTGTAGACTTAGAGAACGCAGGAGGACGCCATGGCCCGAACCGCAAGCCGCAAAACGACCGCGCGGCCCCATGCGGCCGGCAGAAAAACCGCCAGTGCGAAAGCGCGCCGCCACAGTACAGCGCGCGCGAAGACCCCGCGCCGCAAGGCGACCCTTTACTGGTCCGGCCGCGTCACCCGCGAAAGCAACGCGCTCGACCTGCAAGGCGGCGTCTTTACCTTGAATGACCCCAAGCGCATCGCCGCTTCGCTCAAACGCTCGGCGGAAAGAAGCCGCCGGCGCAAGGCCGCGCCCTACCGCTCGGCGCTGTCGATGCTGGTCTTCTACATCAATCGCGCCGGCAAGAACCTGCCGGCAAGCCGGCGGCGGACGTTGGAGCAAGCCAAGATCGAGCTGCGCAAGCAGTTCGGGCGGGAGTAAGCGCGCTCAATACCGCGATCGAGGCGGCCCTGCGCAGCTTGTCGCCGCGATTGGCTACGTCGAGGCGTTTCGTTGAACCTGTTGCGGCGTCACAATCCGCTGCGCGAGAGCGACCGCCGGCCGCTTTGACGTGCCATCCGGCGCATGGCCCGCCGAGGCTCCCGTTTGAAAACATCAAGAGCCGCGCCGCCCGTATCCGCGGATGCATGGCCTTGGACAATTCCTTCGATCCTGCGCAAGGCCGGAACGGCGAAGTCAATAAAGGCGCGAATGGCGGGACGCACGAATTTTGACGATGGATAGGCGAGAAAGAGCTCGGTCGGCTTGAGCTCGTATTGCGGAAGCACTCTGACCAATTGGCCCTGTCTCAGCTCCTCGGCGACCAGCAGAACTTGCGCGGTGCCGATCCCTCGGCCCGCTGTCAATGCGTCGACGAGAACCTGCGCATTGTTGGTCGTCAGCTTTGGCCGGACGGCGACTGCCGTCGTTGCATTCCCCTTGAAAAGACCGAGGAGACCACCGCGGGATAGCGAGGCGTTGGTGACGATAAGATCGTGATTATTGATATCGTTACGACTGCGAACGGGCCCGCGGCGTGCAAGATAGTCAGGCGACGCCACAAGGAATCTTCTGCTAAATCCAATTCTGCGCGTAATCACATTTTGATCCGTCGGCCGCCCCATTCTGATGGCGAGATCGACATTCTCATGGATGAGATCGATCGATTGGTTCTCCAGGATGAGGTCCACGGTAACGGCCGGATGCTGGTCCTGGAAATTCATGACGATGCGGTGCAAATGGCGTTCGCCGACACAGGCCGGGCCATGCAGGCGCAAACTTCCGTTGATGGCGCCGGCATCGCTCCGGACGGCTTCGATCGCGGCATCGATAGCCGATAGCGCGCCCCCCGATGCCTTATAGAGAACCAGCCCCTGGCTGGTCGGGCGCATGGCGCGCGAGCTTCTTTCGATAAGTCTGGCGCCCGTATGAGCCTCCAAGTTTCGCAGGAGCTTGCTGACCGCGGGCTGAGAAATGCCAAGATCGGATGCCGCCGCCGTCATCGATCCCCGTTCGACGACGCGAATAAATGCGCGGAGGGCGGATGCGAGATTCATTCATAACCGCAGGTTATAGAAGCCGTGACGGCATAACGGATAGACCGATCGACCCGGATCGGCAACCCTCGCGCCCGGTCACACTCACACAGCGAGAGACAATGAGAACCGGGCGTCGACAATTTATCATTGCAGCATCGCATGCCGCCATGGGATCGGCACTGGCGGCGACAATTGTCTCGCCTGCGCTCGCCCAATCGCCCATCGCAGAGACGGCCGTCCCCGCTTCGCTTCCGAAGGGCGGAGCCAGCCGGTTCGCACAGATCAACGGCATACGATTGCATTACGTCAGCGCGGGGTCCGGACCCGCGGTGATCTTCCTTCACGGCTGGCCGCAGACCTGGTTCGCCTGGCGGGAGACAATGGAGCGGCTCTCTCCGCGCTTCACCGTCATTGCTCCTGATCTCAGAGGCACGGGATTATCTGAGAGAACGCCCACTGGCTACGACAAGCGCACGATCGCTGCCGACATCCGCGCTTTGGCCGGCCATGTTGCCGGAGGCCGAGCCCATATTGTCGCGCACGACATGGGCGGCAAAGCTGCCTACATGCTCGCCCACCTGCATCCCGATTGCGTCGAGAAGCTCGTGATGGTGGACTGCCTCATCCCAGGCACGGAGAACATGGACGCCTTGCGGGGCGGTGCGTGGCATTATGGATTTCACATGGCCCCGGAAATCCCTGAAATGCTGACCAAGGGGCGGGAGCGGGACTATATTGCCGCCCAGATCCGCGCATGGTCCTACAATAAGGGCGCCGTGTCCGAAGCGGCAATCACGGAGTTCGCCAGACATTATGCGACACCCGGCGGCATGACGGCGGGATTCAACTATTATCGCGCGCTCCGGGATGACGCCGTGTTGGCGGCCTCGTTTGAGGGGCGAACGCTCGACATGCCCATCCTGGCGATCGCAGGGCGCCATGGCGTCGGGACGAAGCTAGCGGACGGGCTGCGGCAACAGGCTCGTAACCTCACCGCCGTGATCGCGGAAGACAGCGGCCATTTCGTTGCTGAAGAGTCGCCGGATTTCTTTTGCGATCAGGTCGGACGCTTTCTCGCAGCTTGATTTTTGACGCCGACTTCACGTCATGCCTGGAAAATCAGGCATGTCGTCGTGCCATGCGCGAGCAAGCGCCCGTTGCCGTCGGTGATCCGGCCTTGGGCGGTGCCGACGCGGCGGCCCCGGCTCAGCACGACGCCTTCTGCCGTGATCAGGCCGGTCTGCGGCGTGATCGGCCGCACGAGTGAAATCTTGAATTCGAGCGTCGTCTGGCCGACGCCTTTCTCCAGAGTCGACAGAATGGCCAGTCCCATGCAGCTATCGAGCAATGTCGCCGCCAGGCCGCCATGCACGGTGCCGGCCGGATTGAGGTGGGTGTCATTCGGTTCGGCGGTGACGACGACACGGCCATTCGCCGCCTCGGCCACGTCATAGCCCAGCGTCCGAGCGATCGTGTTCAGTGGCAGCGTTCCCTCGGCGAGGCCTTGGACAAACTCCAGGCCGCTCATCTCCTTCTGCCGATCGGCAGGGACGGTCCCGTAAGTCTTGCTGGCGGCAGTGTTGGTGGCGGCAGTGTTGGTGGCGACACGGCTCGGCATCGCTTGCTCCCGGCTCAACGATGAGTACGACAGCAGGCTATCCTTCCTATCGCGGCGTTCGCTCGCGGGATTCGGACTTTATGTCCAGTCTCCGTCGATTTCGCGTCGGCAGCGGATGGGCGTTGCGCCTTCAGCCGGCCGATCCGACGACCTTGCTCTGCGCTGCTTGGCTTCGCTATGCTCGGCGCATGCGGGCGTAGTTCAGTGGTAGAACATCAGCTTCCCAAGCTAATTCCATTAACCCTGAAACCCAGATTTGCTTGAAAAACCTATAGTCGGCGCGCATTTCTCCCCGTGAACAAAGGTCGGACGACGATCCGTCGCTCCGGGTAATTTACGGGTAAAGCGTCATGGAGAAGAGAACCGCCGACCTGCACGACGGCTTTGTTGATGCCCTGATCGACTTCGCCGAAGGCAAGCCGATGCTGCTGCGCGACAGTCAAATCAAAGGGCTGCAATTGCGGCTCGGCAAGGTCCGTCATCAATGGCAGTTCTATAACGAGCGCAGCGACCACGGTAAGCGCATCTACACCTGCGTGCCGTTGGGCCACTATGATCGCGGCCGACGCGCCAGCGCCGTTGTAGGCGGCCGTGACACGGGTCCTGTCGTCACTCGGGTCGGAGAATACATCGGCCCGCAGCCGACGTTGCAGCGGGCCGACGATCACGTTGACGTTGCCGCCGCGCGTGACAAGGCGCGAGTCGAAGCCGCCAAGGCCATCACTGGCACTTTGCCCGTAGGCAAACGCGACAGCGTGAAGCTCGGCGAGGCGTTCGAGGACTATTTGCTGCACCTCGAACAACTCGCCGCCAAGCGTGGCAAGCCCGCGCGTTGGGCCAAGAACGTCCGCCATTTGGGCAATCAAATCATCCTGCCGCAATGGAAGAACTGGACCCTCGTCGAAATGAGCGAGCGGCCCGACGCCTTCGCCGACTGGCACGCGTTGATGGTCAAGAAGCATGGGCCGGTCAGCGGCAACCATGCGGCGAGGATCGTCCGCGCGCTGTATAAGAAGCGCACCCGCCGCGACCTGAAACTATCGAAAGTGAACCTGCCGACCGCTGCGGTGGACTTCGCCATTGAGGCGCGCGAGAAGAAAGGTATGGCTCCGGCGGACTTCCACGGCTGGAATGAGAAGTGGAAGGCGCTTCGGCCGGTGCGGCAGTCGTTCCACTTGGTCAACATGCTGGTCGGTGCCCGGCCGGGCGAGCTTGCGCGGACTCGTTGGGCGACTTGACCGACGATGAACTGACAATTGGCGGTGGCGACCTGAAGATGAAGAACACCGTCACCGTACCGCTCACCCCGGCGATCAGAGACGCGATCAAGCTCGTTGGCGAGCGCGGCCACGATGATGCGTTTATCTGGCCGGGCTGCACTCAAGCGAGCCGTGACGATCTTCCTGCGACCGGCATGGCGTTGAGAAGGACGTTCAAGACGACGGCGGCCGGTATCGGGATCGACCCGGACGTGTCGAAGTTTCTCATGGGCCATGCGTTCGAGAACGTGTCGCAAAGGTATATCATCCGTTGGGTGATGAAGAACGGCGACGTGATCGTTGAGGCGCAGCACCGGATCAGCGAGACGATGATGGCCTACCTGCATGGTCAAGTCCCCGAGAAAAAGAAACGAGCCGCCTGACGGCCGCGTGGCGACACCGCCTTTTCAAAATTTTGAAGGTGACGCCATCCGAGTCGGTGGCGGTGGTTCAAACATCACCACCATTCGCCTATTGCCGCATCGCGGGCATCGCAATCGGCTTTCGAGCCGCGACAACGGAAACGCCCGGCCGCGCGTGCAGACCAGCGTCTCTAAATCCAATTCGCGGCGATAGGTGCACTCCCGACTAGACCGCGACGTAGGGCCATCCTCGCGGCCCCGGAAGCACCGCGCCACGACGCGCCAGCCGAACGAAAGCGCCTCGCCAATTGTTTCTATTGTCATTTAGAACAAAACGTGTACAAGCGCGAGGGGAGAAGTCAAGGTCGGTCATGCGGCGGCCCCGTGATGTGGGTACGTCCCGCACACGCCCATCCGTGGCGCTTGCGATAGTTCGGCCAGCGGGAAGCCCACTAAGCAGCGGAAAACTCTGTTGAGGCGGCTGCGAATACCGCCGTGCGTGATATGCGTGGTGAAAACTGCACCACAGTGAGTCGCATGGGCCGACCAAAGCGCGCCAAGCAGCCTGCTCGGCTAACAGTCACCCTCGGCGAAGGTGACTACTCTGAAGTGTGCCAACTCGCGGAGAGAAACGACGTATCGGCGGCTTGGGTTATTCGGCGCGCAATTCAGCAGTACCTCAAAGATATTCCCCGCCCACTAGACGAGCGCGGTTAGGGACGAGCGCAGCCATGGTGACGCAACGGAGCGATCTACCATTCGGCAGCGAATTTTCGCCGTCGCAGATCAGCCTGCCCGACTTACTGGAGATTACGGAGGCGCACCAAGGCGACCCTCATGCGCTAGAAGCAGCGATCCTTGATAAGTATTTCACTGGACATGCGGCGGCACCCACCGACGAAGATCACAAAAGCTACAACCGGGGAAAGCTCGCCAACAATTGCAAGCTCGGGATGATTGCTTATGGCATCATAGATCGTGAAGCGCGCTTCACTGATTTCGGATTGAAACTACACGGCCTGCGCGGCGACGAGACTGCACTTTACGAGGAACTTGCTCGGCACATTCTTCTGAATTTGCGGGGCATGACGTTCGTGCAATGTCTGCAAGATATGGTCGCTGCGGGTGAGGAAATCACGCTGGACACCTTACGAGAGGCATTAGCTGAGCGTGGCGTGCATTTTCCGCGTGGCGGCAAGCATCCCAGCATGATGCGATTATGGCTCGCCAAGGCAGGAGTCATCGTTGGGAGCCGTTGGCAAGTCGATCCCATTCGGCTTCGGGCCGTGCTCGGTGTCGATCCCGAAGAATTTCCCGCAATCGCCAAATTCAGTAGACAACAGCGCGCGTTCTTATTGGCGCTGGCGAACAGTGGCGTAACTACACCCCAGCCAGCGAATGAAATAGCGCGACTGGCGGCTGCCACTTACGGCGTGCGGTTCCCGGATAAGAGCCTGCCAAAAGAAGTGCTGAACGCGCTGCAAGATGCGGGCTACATCAATGCAACCAAGACGACTACCGGTCGAGGGGCAAAGCCATTTCTTGTCTCCCCAACATCTAAGGTCAAGACCGAAATCCTTGGGCCATTGCTCGATCAACTGAAAAATCAAGTTGATCCCAAGCTTCTCGCTCTGTTGACGAAGCCGCTCGCCGATATTTTGACTGAAATAAAGTCGAAGGATCGCTATGTCGCTGGTTTAGCGCTTGAAGCTCTCGCCTTTAAGCTCATGCGTAGTCTTGCGATGGATTATGTTGCCACGAGACTGCGCGCTAGTTCTACCGGCGGCGCTGAAATTGACCTGATATTCCAATCCGCCCGCCTCGTCTATTCGCGCTGGCAGGTTCAGTGCAAAAACACTGCGCGTGTCTCACTCGATGACGTTGCGAAGGAAGTTGGGCTAACTCATTTCCTCAAAAGCACGGTGATTGTCATCGTGACGACTGGCGAGATAGGGAGCGAGGCTCGCCGATATGCCAACCGCATCATGTCGGACTCGAACCTTGCAATCGTAATGATTGATCGCTCCGACTTGGAGGCGATAACCGCGAATGCAACTTACTTAGTTGATGCGTTTAGAAGGGAAGCTGAGCACGCGATGACCCTAAAGAAAATAGATTTGGGAGATGGATCATGACCAAGAAGCCAGCTTCCATAAGCGTGTTTCATGCGACGAAGCACGGCAAGATTTATCATGGGGATAGTCTTGAAGTGATGCGGACCATGAAGGCTGACAGTGTCGATCTAATAATGACAAGTCCCCCGTTCGGACTCACACGCAAGAAGGAATACGGGAACGTTCGGGAGGACGCATACTTAGAATGGTTCCGTGCGTTCGCCACACAATTTCATCGGATTATCAAGACTAGCGGCAGCCTCGTGATTGATTTGGGCGGAGCGTGGATGCCCGGCGTACCAGTGCGCAGCTTGTATCACTTCAAAATGCTTATCATGCTGTGCGACGAATTTGGGTTTCATCTTGCCCAAGATTTCTACTGGTGGAACCCGTCGAAGCTGCCCACGCCAGCCGAATGGGTAAACATCCGCCGCATCCGCGTAAAGGATGCTGTCAATACGGTCTGGTGGCTAAGCAAGAGCGAATGGCCGCGCGCCAGCAATCGGCGGGTACTTCAACCCTACAGCCCCAGCATGGAAACGTTGCTGGTCAATGGCTACAAGGCAAAGCTTCGCCCGTCAGGACACGACATTAGTAGCAAATTTTCCATCAACAATGGCGCGGCCATACCTCCAAATCTCATCGCAGTCCCCAACACGGAGAGCAACAGTGCTTATTTGCGCTATTGCCAAGAAAAAAGCATCAAGGCGCATCCTGCCCGCTTCCCGGCTGCGTTGCCCGAATATTTCATCCGTATGCTCACGGATGCAGGCGATAAGGTATTTGACCCTTTCGCTGGCAGTTGCGTCACAGGAGAGGTAGCCGAGCGGCTTGGCCGGAAATGGGTCTGCTCTGAATTAGTTGAGGAATACCTCAACGGCGCATTAGGTCGCTTCAAATCACGAGCGGATGTGAAGCCACAGCCAGTCCCAAAGATCGCGGACGGCTACTATCGTATCGCGCATCCGGGCTTGCTTTGGAACGGCGAGGGCGAGCCGCTGCCCTCTGACGGCGGAAAAAAGCGGCCAAAGCATATTGTGACTAGAGGGTCAAAGACAAAAACTAAGGCGGGCGAAGTTAAGGGCGAACGCGACAATGGTTCGCACGTCGTGTCGCTTGCGGCGATGCCATATAAGGGATGAAGCTCAATGGCGCGCTTGTCGAAAAAGGCGCTGTTGCTAGAATTTGAAGAAGCGGTGCAAGCTAGTGGTTGGAGCTTGCTTTATCACGCCGGGCGTTCAAAACATCCAGCGCACTACAGTGTCTGGCGAGATGACCGTCGCTACCGCGTCAAGGTTTATATTTGGAACATAACGTTCGGTGGTAGAACAAGCCTCCCGAATGAGTATCGAATACAAGTCACAGGCGTTAGTCGATTTAAGAAAGACGCGAGAACGCGAAATTTGGTGTTGGGTTGGTGGGATGATGTTGGGGTGTTTGCCGGTTGGGATATTCGCCAGCACTTGGGCCCACTAGGCTCGTCACCATCGCTACAAATCAACGAAGCGGCGCTGCGCAAGGCGCTTCTCAATGGTTTCGCGCCGTCGATAAAATCCAGCGGTGAAACCGCAATCGGATTTAGACCGGACTTCGTGGGGACATACATCGAGAACCTCGAAGCCCTACATGACAGCGGAAGGGTGCCAAGGGAGTTTAAGGTTCTATCGCGTATTAGCGATGATCCTGATGCAGTAGATGAAGGCGAAATAGACTCGGGCGTTGCCGAAAAACGCAAGCGTGCACTCGTTTCGACGTGGAAGGCCGTTCGCGCAAATGATTTTAGCCGTCGTGTTCTAACTGTGTATTCTCACCGTTGCGCAATGTGTGGAGTCCAGTTGAGATTGATTGAGGGCGCTCATATTCTTCCCGTAGGTGAAAAGGGTAGCACTGACAGAACCTCAAATGGTGTGGCTCTTTGCGCCTTGCATCATAAGGCTTACGATCAATCCCTTGTGACATTCGACAAGGATTTCAAAACCCACGTGAACGAGCCGATGGTCGTTGCGCTTAAAACGGAAAATAAAGCCGCTGGACTTTCAAGATTTCGCTCCGCACTTCGCCCAATTCTAATTTCTCCACCAGCGAAGTCCGACCGACCTAACCCGAAGTATGTTGCCCAAGCGAACAAACTTCGTGGCTGGAAGGTGTCGTGAGGCGCTCGGGGTCAACGCTACGCCTTCGAGTCGGTTAATGTGAACGTCGGCTCCGGCTCGGTCGTAGTTTTTGTTTCCGCGACGGTCGCGCCGCTCAAGGGTCACCGAAGTCGGGCACGCCGTCCGGGTCAATTTCGCGCATGGCGCGTAAGTGCATCAAGCCAAGGCGAACAACGTCAGCTAGGAACACGTCCCGATCTTGGCACGCAGCGGCAACGTCGCGGCCATCGGCGCGGGCGTTGCTCGCCATGGCCTCTTGCCGCTGTTGCGCTTCCGCAAGCCGGGCAATCGCGCGGTCTAAGGCGTCGCTCATTTGATCCGCTCCAAATAGCCGTCGCGCACGGCATCCTCTATAACTTCGCGCACCGTCAGGTAGCGGTAAAGCTCAAACACGACGCTCTCGGGCAAGCTCCCCATGTCGCGTTGAATGTCGTCAGGCGTTGAGTTTGAGTGCGCCTCTAAGAACGCTTGAAGCTCGTCACTCCATGGATGCTTGCTCATGGCGTCACCACTTCGCTAGGCGCTGGAACGTGGTCCGATAGTCCCTGCTCTTATCGCGCTCATTGAAAATCCGCGCCTCTCGCCGCGCGCCCGCGTAGCAGATTGCGAACACGATTAGGATACCGAGTAGGATCATGACTGCTTCCTCGCCTTCGCCGGGAACTGCACCACAGTGTCGGGCTTGCTCGGCTTGGCGTCATCGTCGGGGCAGTATGCGGCCCACGCTTCGCGGAAGTCGTCGCGGTGATAGCCCTTGAGGTTGACGCTACCGATTTCAACCGAGCGCGGCCTTATCTGAAACGGCCGCAGTAGCCGGGCGATGTCGTTCGGCGTGATCGGGTGCGGCTGGTAGGAACCATCCTTGCCTTTCCAGTCGAACCATGGCGACGTTTCGATCTTCTGTAGTTCGTCAGCCAGCGCCTTGCTGTGCATCGCATGGGTATCGCCGAACACCGACTTGATGTCGCGCAGGATCAGGACTCCCGGAGCTTCCTCGTACCGGCCGTCGAATTTCTGCATCGCTTCGCGCGCCGGGTCGCCGTAGTTGAGTGCATCGGCGATGGCGATCAGCGGTCGCCAATTATCCTTCCGGCGGTTCTTCAAGTTCGGCAGTTTCGGATCGACATTGCGCAGGTCGAGATTGTAATGCGCCCAACTCGCCCACTTGCGGACGTTCTCGTAGATCAGGTCATACTTCGTATCTTCTTCGTGAAACTTTCGGATGTCGTCTCGCGTAGAGCGCCGCAGCCGGATGATGATCGCCCGGCTCATTAGTTCGTAGGATGGCAGTTCTTCGATTGCGGTGATGCACAGCGGGCCGAACGTCTCGAACCTTGTCGGCTGTCCGCCGCGCAAGATGACCCGCACGCCGCCGCGCTCATGGCCCGAGTGCATGATGGAGCGCATGAGCATGTTGTTCTGTAGATCGAGGTTGCGGCCCTCGTCCAGTAGTAGAGTAGGATGATCCCGGTCGATCACTGCCGCCAGCGCCGGAGCCGTGAAGCTCGCCGCCTTGACGCTCGGGAAGATCAGCTTGTTCAAAACGTTCAACGCCGTGGTCTTGCCCTCGCCCTCCACCGGGCTGATGAACATCAACCTCGGAGTCTCTGAGAATTGATGGTGGAGGTAGGTGTGGAGAACCCACAACGCTACGACCAGTCGTTCGTGCTCTTTGATGTCGAGATAGACATCAAGCAACCCGGTTACCTGTTGGATGATGTCAAGGTCGCGCGGCGGCTTCTGGCCGGGCTTGGCGGGATCGGCGTGCGGCGTTGGCTCTTGCTCGCCCGACATGACTCGCTTGGCTTCGGCCAGTAGCTCGGGAAGGTCGTTCCACGTCAGCCCGTTGACTGACAGCATTTCTTCGAGCTTGGCCTTGGCGACAGCGCCGTCACCGGCCTTGCTGCCGCACGCGGCGAACAGTTGGGATAGTCGGCGATACCATTTCACATCGCGGGGGCTTTTCGCGCCCATAGGTCACCTGTTGGCGACCCCGATTTGAATGGCGCTGCGACCAAGGGAGATCGGATTGAAATCGCATTGCTGTCGCGGGCGCATTGACGCCCTGACGGCCCAACGGTAGGGCCAAACTCTTAATGAACCGTTAACAGCGGATCACAAGATCGTGAGTCGCCTCGAAAGCCGTTTGCGCATCCGTCAGGTCGTCAGGTCGGGGCTCGGGAAATTGGCTGTTCTTTTTAGTCCAAAAGCGGGTTCGATCTTCGGCGGCGCGTGCCACAGCATAATGGCACATGCCCCTCTGCGATTTTGGGGGCGCGTTTGGAACTGGCCCACAGCTAAGGAATGGTCACCGGCACCCTCCACCATCCCCTCGTCCCGGTCACCATCGCTTAAGGGTTGACGGTTGAGGGTCACCATCCCGAGTTCAAGAGCCTCCCCGCGTAGGAGTCCGTTAACCATACGCCGCGCGCCGACCGGCCGTGCTCGCTTACCTTAATTGATAAGGTAAAGATCGCACGGCACACGTCAGGCTAGTCGGCTGATGTCTTTACGAAAAAGAACAAAGGGTTAGATGGTTAATACCCGGAGCGTCCGGGTAACCCGTTGATTTACCTTGATTATTTGCCGTGGCGGCGGATAGGGCCAATTTTACAGGAATTCTTAAGCAGCCATTACCCATGTTGGCCCCATTCCGCCGAGTGGTCCCGGTGTTTACTCCGTTCGATCTGCGATGCCGCCATCTACAGCGGCCCGTCAGTGCTATCAGTGGTGTCAGTGGTCTCTAACCTCCCCACTAACCTTCGCGTCATTATAAAGGGGGGTAGGGAAGAAAACCACTGACATCACTGACACCACCGACAGCCGCGCCCCGGAAGTTTGAACCAGACGAAATGAACGGCGACGCCCCGGCTGTCGCCGTCAATGACGCGATAGGACTTTGACGGCACGGCCGGGCGCGAATGCCCGGCCGTTAACGTCTTGTGCAGCCCGGCGAGTCATCCTGCCGGGATGGCCCAACGCCCGCGCACCCTCGCCGAGCTTGACGCCTTGCTCGCCGAAGTGGACGACAGAGAGCGCGCAATCGAGTGGTCTAATTGGGGCGCGCAATCCAAACAGCAATATCTCCGCCGACGCCGCGACAAGCTACAGGCCGAACGGCGGGCGCTACTCGAAACGCCGGGCGATTGGGAGGATTAATCATTGACGGGCCTGACGACCTGACGGCCTGACGGGCGTGCAATCGACATCGTGAAGGAATGCCGGGGCGCAGTGACCTATAAACGGCCGCCAGTGAGTCCGGCCGCGCGCTGGTACTCAACCACGCCGTTCGCGCAAATCGTCATAGTGCGACTCGGCAGGGTCATCACCGAAGTGTTGTGCCTGCACTTCGGCCGCGTGCTCGAACCCGTATTTCCATGCCTTGTGCAGCGTGTAGGTTCCCGGCGCGGCTGCATATGGGTTGTCGGCCAGCGTGCGGCCCCACTCCCGAGCCGATGCGCCCCACAGCATTGCGCCGCCAATATCGACTTCGGCCATCACTCGAATTCCTCTTTCACAAGCTCGGCATCGGTGCGGACCTTGTTCGGCAAGGTCACGATGCGGATCAGTTCGGCGACGGCGTTCATCTTCTCGCCCGGCGACAATTCCGCCCAAGCATAGACCGTCTGAGCGCGGCCGTTGATCTTCCACAGACCATCGGCGCGGTCGGGATTGTCGAAACTGCCGAACTGAGCCGTAGCGAGCCGGTGCGCAGCGGTTCGAGCTTTGCCGCGATCACCGAACAGCAAGCGCAGCGCATGAGTTGCACGCGGATGCCGGTGCATCTGATCGAGGGTCACAGCGAATGGACGAGCGCAGCCAAGTTCGCCCGTCTCGAACGCCCAATCGTCTGCCATCGCATCTAGCAGGTCGCTAAGCTCGGCATCGGCTGGCGCGCGGTTCGCGGCGACGGCTTGCTTCCATGCCTCAGTCTTGATCGGCGGCTCGCCCGGCGAGAATTTCGACAGGTCCCGAGCTTGCAGAAACGCTGCAACGTGTTCATCGTCGCCACCCTTGAGCCGGAGAAAATAGGCGTCCCAAAACTCTTTGCTGAATTTGGTCGGTTGAGCACGCGACCACGCGAGATACACGCGCCGATCTTCCGGCGGAATAAAGAGACCGTCAGTCAGATGGTTTGTCGTGAGGATCGGGAGCACCGCGTTCGTGATCGGGTGCTCCCGGATGTTCTTGTCGGCGACGGTCAACATATCGGGCGGCGACGCGCACCAATCCTTGATGGAGTCATAGAAGCCGAACCGCTTGTCGCCCATTTCGTGCACTTCGCTGATTTGCAGGATGGTCGATTTCAGGAACGGCGTGAAGTTCTTTTCGATTGCCGTCAGCACAGCGGTCGCACCCTTGCTGCGCCAATTCGCGCGGCCCACGGCGCGCTTGGTAGCCCATAGGATCGCATCCTTGCCGATGCCCTGCATCGGACTGCCGAGCACGATACAGTGGTTGATCTTCTCGCCCGGATTTTGAACCTTGAAGGCGATACAATCGAGGATGTGGTCGAAATCATCGGGGTAGATCGTATAACCGATGTCGAGCCAGAACTGTGCCTTGGCCGGATCAGCATCTTCGCGTAGCGGCTTCGGCGGCTTGTAAAGGTTGAACAGATTGTTTCCCGCGAACGGTTCTAGCTCGCCTTCATTCACTGCCATGTCGGCGACGAACGTGCCCGCGCCGGGTATCCAGCAAAGGTTAGAACAGACGCGGGTGTCCTCAACTAGCGTCGCATCTTCTTTGCCGAGTTGTTTGACGACTGCCGACTTCTCGAAAAGCGAACGAGTTGGCGCGTACATGAAACGGTTTTCGGACATGATCCAAAAGTAGTTGTCCGGCGTCTTTGTGGCCGTGGTGCTCATAGGGGACCGTCCTTAGATCGGCGTGACGCGCAGGCGCGCGGCATTCCATCTTCTCTGTTGTTCCATCTTCTCTGCCGCTTCCAACTTGTTGATGACCTTGCGCCAGTGCATCGCGTCGGCTCGGGCTTCGATGATGGCGGACAATGAAACGAACCGGCCACCGTCCGACCACTCGCGTATATCATGGCGCGTTCTGTAGAGCACGCGTTCTTTGTAGTTAATGTGAGCGGCTTTGAGATTTCGACGAGCGGTGCACAAATCGCTGACAGCCTGACGGCCTGACGATTGCGCAGCGCATTCGTTGACGTAGGCGATCACGGCAGGATGGCGTGGCAGGATCAGCACCGGCAATGGATAGCCGCGTTCGTCGAGTGCATATCGTCCGGTGCTGCGGGCGGCTTCACGCTGCAACGCGGGCACGCGCTCAACCAGTTCCAGCCGATCAAGCTCACGCTTGACAGCGGACTCCGCGCGAATTATCTCGGGGTTCTTAACAGGCATGGCACGGTGCTCCTAACACCTTGCAAGTGAAGCGGTCCCGCTGGTCACGGGGCCGCTTTGCGCATTTAGGTTTGTTTGTTCATGACTTCAAGCTCCGATGATCTGACGACCTGACGGCCTGACGGATGCGCAACGGCTTCCGTTCTTTTTCGAGAAATTGCGTCATTCAGATAGCGATGAATTTGGTCGCTGGTCGCGTAGCTCAACAGCGACGGATTGCGCTCGCCGCCGAACTTCTGTTTCGGCATCAGGTACAAGTCGCCGCCGCCCATCGCAGGATCGAAATTCTTGTGACGCCCGAGATAGAAGCCTTCGCGCTCGCATCGGCGTTTCGTCAAATCGAATTCCAGTTCATCCGTTTCCATGCTCATGACACTTCTGCCCGTTCGTCATCGAAGCCCCGGCTCACGGCGATCACCGGCTTGCGCATTGCCGCGACTGTCGGCCGTAGCTTGCGATCAAGGCGCGGCTTAACGGCGATGCCGCGCACTTCGTCTCTGATTTCCCGCGCGCAGACGACACAGTGACCCGTCACCGTGTACCGCTCGGCGTTGTCGTGTTTGATGCAAGGGTGCCCGATGTAGCGCGGCGCGTGGCGCGCCAACGCCTCTTTGCGGTTCTGACTCGCCACCTTCCACAGAATGCTACTGCGCAGCGCATCAAGCTCGGCCTT
This sequence comes from uncultured Alphaproteobacteria bacterium, assembly GCA_963831135.1. Lineage (GTDB taxonomy): Bacteria > Pseudomonadota > Alphaproteobacteria > Rhizobiales > Xanthobacteraceae > BOG-931. Next base: position 27,414 of record CAWHPH010000035.1, on the reverse strand, counting down.
CACCTTTGCCCGAGCTTCCTTGCGCTTATCCTTCCATGGCTCAACGTGATCGTTCGGCGTCCGCTGCGCATTAGACAGCGGGCCATGACCGTCGCCGCCGTTGCGCCGGGCGTGTGTCTCTGCCTTCCACGGTCCGCGTGACATCGGTCAGTCTCTTACGTTCGCGTTGAAGAATTCGCCGAGCGGGTTGTCCATCCATTCTTTGAAGTCCGCGCGGCTCATGTCGTAGGTGTACTGCGAACCGTCCTTCGCAAACGTCGCGTAGGCGGTGCCAGCCTTCCACCGAAGATCATCGAAGCACGCCGAGTCCGACACATCGGCAACGAGCGGCTTAGCCCGGCTCCGTTTCGGTTGCTTTACGTTGGTGCTCATGGTGGAAGTGCTCCATCACCCAAATCCGCCAGATGACCCGCATTACAAGCCGGATGTAATGCGGGAGCTTCATACGGGTTCCTTGAGTTGTGGCAGGCCCGAGCCGGGCAATGCCTTCGGATCGAACATGAGGCGCTTGTTGGCGGGCTGAGCGCCGCGCGCATAGCCGCGACCAGCAAAGCCGGGATTGCCGCCGCGCTGCGCAGCCATGTAGCGATCAAGCGCAGACGGCCCCACGGTGTTGACGCGGTGCGGCTTCGGAATTTCTCCGGCCGCGATCTTGCGGCGCGTCTCGGCTTCGGATGCCGCGTGTTGCTTAAGCAACTCGTCCGGGCTGATCCGCACAAACCCGTTCATGAACACGCGGGCGATCTTGTCCAGTTCATTGCGCGCGTTGATTTCGTCGCGGATCGCCGTGTCGTAGGTGAAGCGAAGATCGACGCGTTCGCGTTCCAGTTCGAGCATACGGTTTTGGAGTCGCTGATAACGAACCTCCGGCGGCTCAACCGGAGTCGGCGGCACGAATTCGATTTCCACATCGGCCAGGCGCTCGGCGAGCGAAGGTGTTTCCACCGCTGGCGTCGGCGCGGGCAGATACGGTGCCAAGTCCTCGGCATCAAGCTCAAAGTCCACTTGCGCCTTGAGCTTCGGATCGAACGCGGTCGGTCCCGGCAGGAACATGGCGACGTTGCGAAGGGTGATCGCCATCTTGCCGTTCTGCGTTTGCTGCACGGCCCGTGCGACCATTTGCTGACGGAGTGGATTTGTCATTTGCTTTTCTCCAATTGATCTTCGAGAACGATTTGTTCCCATTCTTCTGCGGTGATGCCTGCCGCGCGTAGCAAGGCGTGGTCCTGAGTCATCAAAGGTTCGAGCGCCGGGCCGTCGTCCAAATCCCAAAAGGGGATAGGGAATTGTGGTGCGTCGAGAAATGCTTGTTCCCGCGCTTCGATGTCCTCTGCGCTCACGGCGCGCTCGGGAACGGCCATCATGTTGACCTTGCGCACGCCGAGCGCATTGACCGTGCCGACTTGCTGCACGTCCTCGGGTTCGCTGTGCGTGAGCTTGTCAATAAAATCGGTCATGTCGGCCGTCCTGTAAGTGCGCTGAAACCTCCCGGCGCGGGCTGACCCGTGCGGCCGTTAATCATCGGCTGCACCTTCGCACCTACGATATGACCATCGGCATCAACCTGCGGCGCTGCGCCGTATCCATTCCGCTCCGGCGGATCGTTGCTGACTGATCCAGTGCCGATCTTCGGAATGGTTTTGAGTCCGTTCTTATCGGTCGCGTGCTTGTGCGCCGGGCCGCGTGCTCGTAGATCGGCGAGGCGCTGTTGCAAGTCTTGTTTGATCGGACTCGGCGGTGCCTGATAATCCTTCGCGTAAGGCGGATGGTTCGCGTTCAAGATCAGCACCGACCCGCTGTGCTCGGTTGATGTCACCCGATGTTCAGGCGGGTTGAATTCGGACGGGATTAGCGAGCGGATGACATGCTGGCGCAGCGCAGCCGGTGCAGGCCGGTAGAGGACGAGCGGAATTCGCTCACGCTTGCCTTGCTCGTTGATGATGTGCTTGTACGGGAAGTCGATTACGCCGCCGATGCGTTCGGCCGCTTCTTTGTCGTCTCCCCACTCGGCGAGAAGCGCCGCATCTTTCTCATAGAGAACGGCACCATCGTGCATTTGAACTTCGGGAATTCCGACATCGCAGGCCGAGCGAATGGTTGCGTCCATTTTTACTTTGTGCAATCGGCGCGCGAGAACAACGGCATCGCAGAATTGGATTTTCCGCGCCTTCTTGTCGGGCCACGCGACCAAATACTTAGTATCGCCTTCGCCGCTGCGCTTGAGCCAAAGCCAAATCATCTTTGGGCTGTAGCCAGCCAATCGCATAGCGCGCTCCATCGCCGGGTCCTGCGAAACGGTGTCAAGAATTTCGGCGAGCTTGGCCTCGAATTCCTTGCCCTTTAGATTTCTCATGACTGGCCCTTGAGTTTCGACGGTGGAGGGGGAGCCGGTGGAAGCTCGGCGTTCGGGTTCGTGCCTTCTGCACTGACGACGGCGAGCGGCTCGTTACCGACCCAACACTGACGACCCTGCACCGTCTGCAACGAGCCGCCGTGCTTGACTCCGAACCGGGGCAACGTCGCTTCGGTGGCCTTCGGCCCAACATGACCGCGCATGATCTTCTTGTGATCGAGCACCGGAATTCGACCAGCGCGCACGTTGAACGGCTCCGGCTTCTTGGCCTTCGGCTTCGGTGGCATTACATCGTGCACGCTCATGGCTCACTCCGTTATTTGGTCGGCCCGAGCACTCAGGGAGAGATACTCGGGCCGCTCCGTCCGCCGTCCCCCGCTGGCAGTAGAGTGCAGGAGCGGACGAACCTTGAAAGGTGACCGGACGGCGGGAGGATGACCGCCGCCCGGCCGGTAGCGGGCGTGTCTGTGGTCCACGCCGCCGAGACCCCCGCTCATGACAACGGGGGAGCTTTTTATTCCGGTAGTCCTCTTTCGAGTTGTCTCTGACGCTGTTCGCTTGCGATGTGCGCCTTGATGTTGCGGGTTCGATCCGCGTCCGTACCACTCGGGCGCATCATGTTCATTTGCTCCGTTGTCGTCGCGCGCTCGGCGTCGTTCGCCGCGATGCGCTGCGCTACCGACTCCCGGTGTTTGGTCGCGGCATCGAGAACGGCCTTCGCGTCTCGAACCGGCTTGAACCGCTCTTGCACTTCCGGCGGCATCGAAGCGACAGCCTCGTCAGTCGGAAAGTTGAGTCGGTTGTGAGCATCAAACAGGTCTACATTTCCCATGGCAGAACCTCGTCCTCTGTTGCGTCCAAAATCTCTTGCATCCGTTCCGACTCGTTCTCGTCATTCATCCACCACTGCGGCCAGCCGGTTGTCATGCCGACTTGGCTGTAGTCACGCCACGGAATGACCATGGCGAGACTTAGATCGGTCAAGCGCCGAGCCGTTGCTGTGAACGGCCCGACCGTGACGTTAGCTCGGCTTACGAACCGGCTGCGCCGTTGCGACCGTTGACGTGCCCTGTCCTTTTGCTGGTAGCGTTCCATAGCTGCCCGCCTTCATGTTCGGCGACTTCATGCCGTAGGACGGTGTGATCGGTTCGTCGCTGACCGGCCGCTCTTGTCCGACCATTTCCTGATCGGCATCGTTCACCTTTGAGCCGATGCCTTGCTTGACCAGCTTGTCGAGTGCCGGATCATCCACCGTGATGTCGAAGTCGGACAGCTTGGAGCTTTCCTCGACTCCCGAACTTGACGCGCCGGAGAATGCGTTTTGACCGTAGCCGGTGCGCGCGACTTCCGCGCCCGTGATCGGGTCCTTGCGTACAGGTCCGAGTCCACCACGGGCGAGATTGCCCTTGGTCAAGTCGGACTTGTAGGTCTCGCCAGCCGGGCGCGTGCCCTGCTTAAGCGTAGCCGGTGCGCCCGGCGGCTTCGGCTTCTTTCCAGTTCCAGTCTGTACGGCCATGTGAGCCTCCTGTGGTTCAATTGTTGAAAGGCCATCCCGCCTTGGATGGTCCGCGTAGGTCTTTGGGCAACATCTTGCCGACTCGATTTCCCACATCACCCGGAATTCCGAAGTGTCGCTGATCGACGGCGCGTAGTGCCGCGATCTTGTCTGATCGTGCCGAACCCTTGAACGACTTAACGTCCGGGCTTCCCTTGTTGTCGAGACGAACAACAGGAATGGAGCGCGGCACCGCGATGCCAGAGACGTTGCGGTGAGTGAGGCTCGGCGACACGGATTGATGGTCGCCCGATGCAGACGAACCCGAATTTCCGGCGGCCCATCTGCCGTGCGAGTCGCGTGGTTGATTAGGTGCTCCCACTGCCCCCTCCTACAAGTTTGACGTTGTGCGCCTCTTGCTTGCCGGTGCGCTTGTTGTTCCCCATGTCGAATTCCACCATGTCGCCCGTGAACGGCGGCCCGTTCTCAATGGCAGTGATGTGAACGAACAAATCTTTTTGCTCGCCCGCGATCTTGATGAAACCGAACCCGCGTTTGTCGTCGAAGAATTTGATTTCGCCGCGCATGGTCGTTAGTCCTCTTTGCCTGCACCCGGCAAAGCCGTGTGAAGGTCCCGCGCGAAGTCGGTCACGTCGCGGCTGGCCTCAGAAAAGATCGCGTGCGCGAACGACGGATCGTAGTGACCGCGATCAGAACGACTCGACATGCCGTGCGTGATGGCAGGAACGGCGAAGCTCTTGCCCTGCCGCGACGGATCAGTCGGCGACGGGGACGAGGCGTCCGGTGGGTTGCCTTGTGTTGGTCCGCCAAGCGTGCCGCGCGTCTGCGAAGCCATGCCGGGGTGCGTGACGAGGACATGCCGCTTAGGCACGCTCGAACGCCGAGCGATGTCCGTGTCCTGCGATTGCAGATGTTCTTTGGTGCGACTATCCATTCGAGCCTCCCCTTAAGCCCGCAACGGCAAGCCGGTGATTGTCATCCCGGCCGCGCGTGCGATGGCTTCTACTTTTTTGGTGCCGAGCGCCTTGGTCATCTTTGCGACTTCGGCCGCTGCGGCTTCGTTGATCTTTCCGTTCACGCGGAGTCGAGTGAACGGGTTAGCGGAGTGATCGCCGCCGTTGCCGTTCGTCTTGAAACTGTCGGGCGTCTTGCCCGCCTTGAGTTCGGTGATCGTGTTCCCGAACTGCGCAGCGACTTCCGCCGCGCGTGCCGCTCCGTACTTCTTGAACACTTCGCCCTTGGCTTGAAGCGACGGCGACTCGCCGAACGCTCGAACGAAAAGCTCTTTGTCGTCCCCTTCGCCGCGATGAAAGTAATGATGATCGGGCGTTGCCTTCCACTCTTTGATCTTCGCGGGAAGCTCGGCCTCGCTCAACTTGCCTTCGCGGAATTGCAGTGCGATGTCGTCAAGGCAATCGGCGAGAACGCCGTTCTCTGCGCACACTGCTTTGATCCGGCCCTCTGCGGCGTAATTGGGAAGTTGGCTCATGACTTACGCTCCACTGTTTTCAGATTTGCGCGGATGTACCGAACAAGGTCCTCGACCAGCACCTTGCGGCGAACTCCGCACTTGTAGATCGGCATCCCTTGGACAACCCATCCGTAGAGAATTTTGCGTTCGATACCGAGCGCGCGGGACGCTTCGGAAATCGAAAGCCAAATCGGCCACAAGCGTTGTTCGCGCATGATGTGCTCCGCACCCGCGCTACAAAACGGATGTAGCGCGGCTCGTCCCCGGCACTACAAAACGTATGTAGTGCCGCTCGTTCGGTTATCTGATCGGTGGGGACTGTCGCGGGGAATGCGTGTCTCAGTTAGGAGCGCACGCGGGCCGCTACGGTGCATCTTTCATACACCCGCGCGAGTCGCCGACGCAACCGTGGTTATCTCTGTGGAGGTTCGGGAAGGGGTTTGCAACTTCGCCGCAATAACTTACGGGCGAATTGACCAGCTTAAAAAGCCGGTCAAGTCCAAAATGAAAATGGCCCGGCGCGAGCGCCGGGCCATACGCGGCGGGGAGTTGGCGCTTCCCGCTGCCCATAATATAGTGTCGGCGGATTTCACCCGGAGGTTCGGATCGACTCGAACCTCCGGGTATTCTCCGGGTAAGAGTTAGGGCGGAATGCGAGAGACACCGATCAAATAAAGGTTATGCGGGCGTAGTTCAGTGGTAGAACATCAGCTTCCCAAGCTGAGTGTCGTGGGTTCGATTCCCATCGCCCGCTCCAACACTTAAGCCACTTCCGCACAGGCGGTTTTGCCGGCGGTTTTGCACGTTACGTTCCTCCTTTGTTAAGCTTGCCGATCATCGCGAGGGTCGCGGCATTGCGGCCCACGTAGCGGCGGACGATGCGGGCGACGTGCTCCTCCTCCCAGCCCATCACCTCGGCGATGATGCGCTCCGGCAGATCGGCCGTGTAGAACCGCGTCACTGCCGTGCCGCGGAGGTCGTGGAAGTGGAGGTCGGCCTCCTCCAAACCGGCGGCGGCTTTCGCCTTGCTGAACGAGGAGCCGAAGCCGTCCTTCGTCCAGGGCCGGCCTTTGCTATTGGTAAGGATCGTGGGCGACCGCTTGGGGATGGCGGCCAGCACCTTGATCGCCTGCCGGCGATGCTTGCTCTTGCCCGTTGTGATGGCGATCTGGTCTTCGCCGACGTGCGACCATGACAGCCGCAACAGGTCGCCGAGCCGCAAGCCAGTATGGGCGGCAAGGTCGACGGCGTGCGCGATCTCCCCGCTGCAAGTCGCCTCTAGGCGCGCGATGTCGGCCTCAGTCCAGATGATCTCCGACCGATCGACGCTGTAGAGTCGTTTGATGCCCTCGCACGGGTTGCCGGCGATCTTACCGAGTGGGTCGACGGCGTAGGACAGCACGCGGGAGAGGACCTGTAGGCCGTAGTCGGCCGTTCGAGGTGTCTCCGCGTAGCGGTTTCGCCACCGCCGGATCAACGGCCTAATCTTCTCTGTGCGGTCGAACTGCGCGATGCTAAGATCGCCGAAGTACTCGCCGATGTGGTCGAGCCAGGGCGACCAGTTGCGCCGGGTTGACGCCGCGAGCTTCTGAAAGTCGGCGCTTCCCCGGTAGAGCGTGACCAGCGAACGGAAGCGTCCAGGCTCCGGCATCCGCCGGTCCGCGATCGCCTCATTGTAGGAGGCCATAAAAGCTGGCGTTCCCGGCTCGCCGCGCAGCCGCGGCCCGCCACGCCAAGCGTACCAGTAAGTACGTCCCTTAGCCCTGACCTTGACGATACCTTTGAGCTCAATCCTGATCATGCCGGGCCTTAAACTCCGCGAGCTCGCGATCAAGATCATTACTCACGGCCGCTGCACCGCTCAATGCAATGAGTTCCGCGGTCTGGCGAACTTCTTCGGGTTTGCCGGGCACCACTGTGATCGTGCCATCTCGTGGATTGATCTCGACACGAACGACATTTAGCCCGGCGGCCATTACCGCCCTTGCGACGCGGGTCACATCAGTTTTTTTGAAAATGGAAGGACGCCGCATTGAAACCTCCAGTTAGCGCAATTGCGCGCTTGTGGCTCAAAATACTGAAAGGTGCGCCGCGTTAGAAGGTTCGAAGCAAAAAAACAATTACGAAGTGAGCGTCCGTTTGTCTGACCGCTTCGTATTGTCCCTGTAACTCTTGGCGTCGTAGTAGCGCGCAACAAGCTCGTTAAGTGGAATTTTGCCTATTTCAGGAAATCGCCTTCGCAGTCGGTCCAAAATCCACCGCAGACTTCGGTTCTGGTGCGCCGTGCGCTCCAATTCGAATTCGACCATCTCCAACAACACCGCTCCCTCCCGGCCGCCGCGCCAGCGCGCAGCCGTTTTTCCGGGCTTAGGAGCATCAACGATTTGCAAACTGCGGTCCAAGTCACGTGCAATGGCTAACGCGAGTTCATACCAGGGCAACCATTCGGCTGGAGCGACCCCCTCGATCGGGAAACCATAGTCCCCGCCGACTATCCCATAGTGCCGCTTAAGCTCCTGCATTTTGGCGTATTGCCGCGCACGCAAGCGCTGCTCGGGACGGGCGATTTTCTTTCCAAAGACCCAAAATTGACGCTCAATCGGTTTCCCGCCCAGTAGATTGCCCCAAGGCGGTCGCGGACTGCGTTTCACGTTCGGGCTACGTTGGCTCGCTTTCTCTCGGACTGCCACTTGAGCACCGCCATCACCGCCGGCGAATAAAGGTCGGCGCGGAGCGGCACCTCGGCGGTGGTGAGGTGTGACGGGTGGCCACCCGGCCCCGCGCCACGGCTATCCTAACTTTTTCGGATCAGCGCGCACATCCCAATCGACATTGTTCTCCAGGGACGGGGTCAGTAGCACCGCGCGCCGGCCGCGGCCGTCACGAAGCGGGCTCTGGCTCGTAATAGCGCGGATGTGACCGCATCGAAAATCTGAGCGCATCGGTCTTATCACCTTCTCCTCGATGGAAAATGTCGCACCGCTTGTCGTAGTGGGGTAATTGAGCGCGGTGATGACACGGGCACTCTTTGGCACCGACAAATTCAAGCGTGGCGGAGCAGCTCAAGCTAATCCGTCGGCCTCAAGCATCGTTGCTCTTTCGGCATCGGTCAGCCGCACAAGCGTTAGAGCGCTCGATGCTCTTTACGATCCGAGACATCTAGCAAGGAGGCTGATTTCGGGTCGTACTTAAAGCCGGGAATTGTGCCATCCCTAATCTTTTTGACTGCTTCATCTATTACGAACAGCGGAACGAGGAACCATTCTCTTACGACAACCGGCTGTCCGAAGCGGTCTTTAATCTCAATATCGAGACGCGCCGGATCAAACACCCGGTGGATCAGCTTTTCCAGTTTCGTGCGACTAATGTTGTATAGCTCATACGTAGCGACTACTTCGACATCTGCCATGAGAAATGTCGGCTGAAGTCTCGCACCTGCGATGCGTTGCTCGACGCGCATGCTTGTTACGCCGATCTTGTGCACGAGGTCGCGGTTCGCCGCGATAATTGGATGTTCAGACTTGCTTCGCAGCACATAGATTGTACCCGCCGCCTGATCGTCCGCCGTGTACTCGTCGGAAAAAAGTGGACCGGCAAAGGGATCGGTAATCCGTCGACCCGCTTCATCCTTATGCAACGCCCGCTGAAGCGAGCGCATAAGCAAATTGCTCTCGGTGCCATTATCGAAGATCACGCGAAGACGGGCGTCCGAGCGGCCTTGCGCGTTTGTAAAAACCTCCCCCATCTCGGCGACATAAGCTTTCTGTCCGCCGACAATAAACAAGCTACCGGGCCTGATCTCCGCCTTTAATTCGAATGGGCGTGTCTGCTCTGACGCCAGATACGATCTCCTGCTGAACCTTTTCAAAGATCGGCTTGAAGCGATCGAAGTCCTCGCATTTCTGCCGGTTGGCAATCTCCTCGGCAGCGCGTTTCTCGGCGCTGGTACGGACATGGCGAAGCTCGGTGATGTCGGATGAGCCTGCCGCGCCGGCCAGTTCGGCAAGCAACTCGTCCTCGTCAATCGTCTCCTCCGGCTCGACGGCAGCGCCCTCCGCCCCGGCTAATAGCCCTTGATGGTCGAACGGCTTTAGAAGCGAACGACATTCCGGAAGCGCGCGCAGACGATCGAGTCGCACGGCGTAAAGCCGCTCGAAAATGTCGCGATCTTCCCCATGCTGCGGGGCGCGGCCGTATTTCTCGACAAACCGCTGTATCTCATCGAACCCGGCAATGATGCGCTCCTCGCGCGGGGAGCGTCCGCCCTTCTTCTCCGACTGGGCGAAGTCGTCGAGTTCGGAGCGCAGTTCGTCGAGGTCGAGGTCACTCATAGCGCCCCTCATCCTTGAAGCGGACGAAGGCGGCCGCGCCTTCGGCCATCCGCCTCTCCCATGCGTCTTGCGAGCTGATCGAAGGGAGCCGTCCGCGCTCCTTCTTGAACTTGACAGCGCGTACTGCGAGGTCCTTCGCTTCCTCTGGCGTCAGGCTGGTGCGCTTGGCGGCAATCGCTGCCGCCACCTGTTTCAGGCTGTCCTCGCTCATTGTCTTGGCGAGGATAGCGTAGGCTTCGCCGAACGGATTGATCCGGTCGATAAGGTCGATATCCAGTTCGCGCACGTCCATGGCAAACTTGCGCACGCCGTCGATCAGGGCGGTGTTGGCGCTCTGCTTCGGTATTCGCCGCCTTCGACGCGGCGATCTGCTTGGCCTGTTGCGTCAGGTTGAGGGCGGCGATGGCGTGCTGGCGCACCGCCTCCTGGTCCTCCTCATCGAGTTCGGGATACTTGTCCTTGATGATCTTGCCCATGCGAACCTGCGTCAGTTCCTCGGGCACCAGCTCCTCGTCAAAGAGGCCGCGTTCGATGGCGGTCTTGTCCTGAACGAAGGCGGCAATCACCTCGTTCAAATCCTCGCGGCAGATGCGCGCCGCTTCCTTGCTCTTGGGTTCAGCCAATCCTTTGATCTCGATCTGGAACTGTCCTGTTTCCTCGTTGAAGCCGACATTGCACTTGTTGGGATCGTAACCGCCTTCGCCGTAGTCGAAGCCTGGAGTCGGACCGCTGTGTCGGATTCTTCGGCTTGAACTCGAAGCGCGGCGCGAGCACCTGCTCCATCAGAAGGCTGGCGGCGATGGCCTTCAGGGTATCGTTCACCGCCTCGGTAACGGCCTCCGCGGAGGCGTCGGGCTCGGCGATCAGATTGGTGAAGCGGGCGCGGGTCTTGCCCGGCGCGTCGCGGGTCGCACGGCCGATGATCTGCACGATCTCGGTGAGGCTCGACCGGTATCCGACCGTCAGCGCATGCTCGCACCAAATCCAGTCGAAGCCTTCCTTCGCCATGCCGAGCGCGATGATGATGTCCACATGATCGCGGTTGTTCTTCTGTGCCGGGTCTTTCAGCGCGGCGGAAACGCGGTCGCGCTTGGCAGGGTCGTCATCGACCAGATCGGCGATGCGGAGCACGCGGCCGTCAGGCGTCTTGACCAACTGGAAGCCGGTCGCGGGGTCGGTCCCCTGCCAGTCGCCCAGCGCCTCGATGATGTGCTCGACCTCCCTGATCTTGTCCTTCGTGCTTTCGCGCGAATTGACGCTCGGGATGTGGATGATCGTTTTCTCAGCCGGGTCGAGCACGTTGAGGATGTCGTCAGCATAGGAGCCGGAATAGAAGAAATAGCCGATGTCGAGCTGCTTGAGATATTCGTAGCCATTGAGCTGCTCATAGTAGGTGTAGGTGACGGTATCGAACTTCGCTTCGTCCTGCGGGGCCAGCACCGGCATCGGCGTCGCCCCGGAAGTAGGAGCCGGTCATGGCGACGATATGCACCCGGTCGCGGGCGATGAACTGGCCGAGATGCTGGCCGAGCTTGCTGTCGGGGTCGGCGGAGACGTGGTGGAACTCGTCCACGGCGATCAGCCGGTCGTCGAATTTCTCGACGCCGAACTTGTCCACGGCGAAGCGGAAGGTCGCGTGGGTGCAGACCAGCACCTTGTCGTCGCTGTCGAGGAACGTGCCGACGGAATTGACCTTGCCGCCGTTGTCCGCGCCGGGTGCATCGCAGAGATTCCATTTCGGCTCGAACCGTCCAGTCGGCCCAAAAGCCGAACTTGGTCAGCGGCTCGTCATGGAAACTCGCGCCGATGGTTTTTTCCGGCACGACGATGATCGCCTGCTTGAGGCCCTGATTGCGCGAGCTTGTCGAGGGCGATGAACATGAGCGCGCGGCTCTTGCCTGACGCGGGCGGCGATTTGATGAGAAGATACTGCTCGCCGCGACGTTCATAGGCGCGCTCCTGCATCGGCCGCATGCCGAGCGCGTTGGCCTTGGTCGAGCTGCCGTTGCGGGCGTAGGAAACCGAAATGGAGGGTACGATGAAGCTGCCTGTCGAGCTACCGGCGGCACGCGCACCCGAGTGAGAGGAGGTTCGAAGTCCCCCGGCAACACGAGCTTGGCCTTTTTGAAAAACTCCTCGCCCGCCTCGGGGATATCCGAGGTATCGATGTCGTTCTCGGCTATCGCCTCGATTTCGCTGCACGCTTTTTTGAGATAGGCATTGAAAAGTTCCCGTTCGTGTTTGGTGGCCTTTCGCGCGCTGATGATCCGTGTCGCTCCGCCCCGATCGGTATGTATGACACAGATTACTGCAATCCCATTGATGAGTCCGTAACTTCGCTCGCGGACCTCCTCGTGCGACCCTTCATCATCGAGCGTAAAAACCGGTCCCTCGAAGATCGTAGCGGCTTCTTCGAAACAAATGCCGTGTTTGGCGAGATTTTCCGCGTTCTTGTCCTCGTCCCACTCGAATTTATGCATTCAAGAACCCACCTCAAAGGTCTGTGTCCTGATGGCCCGTCTATGCGGGCTGCCGTTTGGACGCGATCATCTTGGTGTAAAGCTCGAACAGCTTTTCTAGCCGCTCAGTATCGTTGCGAAACCGGCGGCCGATATAGATGCGTTCCAGCACCTCGTCGTTCCGTTCATGCGCCTCACGTAGGTCAACGGGCATCCGGCTCACACCATCTTTAACTTCATACAGATCGGCCAAAGATGCGGGGAAGTGCATTTCACGTCTGAGGACGATCTCTTCTGCGGATCGAGTCATATCCTGCCTGTTTTTTTCCGTGAGATTAGGCAGAGGAAACGTGTTCCAACCGAGCGTGTTTGAATAGGAATAGTCGGAGCGCAAACGCCCGCAAATTGCAGCGATCCACGTCAGATGGAGCCTAGAAGATAGGATCGCCAAGCACCACAATGGCCCATCACCAATATAGAATGACTTGTTAGTCGGAATAACACTGCCGTCCGCCAACCCTACCGGGAGATATTCTCGATTTTCAGACGACACGATTGGTATGAGAATCTTCTTCTGTTCCTCGCCTTTGCGTTCACGAACTGATGTGGCCTATCCGCCAGCTTGTTGACCGCAGCATCCTCCGTCTCTAAGCGATCATTGCGGACCGTCTCAATCCGCCGTCGAACTTCTGGAAATTGATCGGCGACATGCAGGGTATCATCATCTAGCCAGAGACATAACCGTTCTATACCATTGATAAACTCGCTCGACCCGAGGAACCGCTTTATTAAGTCAGTGGGCAAGCCGTCCTGAATGAGCTTGCGTGCTTCCTCTGGCTGCAAAATCAAACCAGCCGATTTGGAATAGTAAACGCCATAGTCCATCGCGACCGGCACAAACAGGGGGCGGCGTGACGGAGATACCACATCGACTTTGTGCTCAGTCAGATATGGATTGATATTATCAACGACGCGCTTGTTCTCCCCGGCTATCAGATATCGCTCACCCGACGCACCAGCGTCTAAGCCAACAACTATCACTGTCACGCCAGCGCGGTTCTTGGCTAAATTCGACCAAATGAAAGATGTGCACGCAAAACGTATTCTGAAGCCCAAATCTCTCAGCACCGTCCACGTTATAGGAACCTGTTGCCCTTGGCAGAGGCTGTTGGTAGCGACGAAGGCGAATGGTGCACGACAATGCGCATTGTACTGAGCGGCTTTGACTAGCCACGCGCCTACATAGTCGGCATTTTTCCACTTTGTGGTGAATTGAGAAAGGACGAATTGCAAGTCGCTCTTTTGCGCATCGGTTTGTTTGCGCGTACCCGTGAATGGCGGATTTCCGCAGAAGTAGGTCTCTCCCCCATCATTCTGAAAATCGATCTGCGCTTGATCCAATGGTGTGTTGAACAAGTCATCGGATTGCAATTTTACGCCAGTCGTTGTTGGTGGGCAGATGCTGAGCCAGTCGAGCCGCAGCGCATTGCCGCAGGTGATCCAGTTCTCTGCGTCGAGCGGTAGAAACTCGGCCAGGGCCTCCTTCTGTCCGCGATAGAGCACATCACATTGAAATTCCGCGATGATGAGGGCGAGGCGCGCGATCTCGGCCGGGAAGTCGCGCAGCTCGATCCCACGGAAGTTGGTCAGTGGGATTTCGGTACGGCGGTCCGCTTCGCCGCGCCGCTTATTGATCTCGGCCTCAATCTCCCGCATTGCCTTGTAGGCGATCACCAAGAAGTTGCCCGAGCCGCAGGCCGGATCGAAGACCCTGATCTTCGATATTCGCTTGCGCAGGTTAAGCAGCGTGCGGGGGTTGTCCCCCGCCTCCTTCAGCCGCGCGCGCAGGTCGTCGAGGAACAGCGGATTGAGCACTTTCAGGATGTTCGGCACGCTGGTGTAGTGCATGCCCAGCGCGCCGCGCTCCTCGTCCTCCGCGACCGCTTGGATCATCGAGCCGAAGATATCAGGGTTGATCTTTGTCCAATCCAGACCGCCGATATGGAGGAGATAGGAGCGCGCGATCCGGCTGAAGCGGGGCACGTCGATACTGCCCGAGAACAATTCACCATTCACGTAAGGAAACGCGTCTGCCCAACGGGATATCTTGGCGCTCGCCCGATTCTCAATCTTGGTGTTCATCGCGCGGAATAGTTCGCCAATCACTTCATGGGTGTTGGACGAGTCCCTCGCGCTCATCTGCTCGATCGTGGCCGTGAACAGATCGTCTCCGATGAAGATGTCTGTTCTCTGGGCGAAGAAACAGAAGATCAGCCGCGCCATGAAATGGTTCATGTCGTGCCGGCGCTCAGCGGTTCCCCATTTGGGGTTGTCTTCCAGAAGCTCGACATAGAGTCGGTTCAGACGGCTTGTCGCCCTGATGTCGAAGGAGCTTTCGCGGACCTGTTTGACGGTGGTGATCCCGGCCAGCGGCAGGAAGAAGCCGAAATGGTCTGGGAAGTCCCGATAGGCGCAGGCGACTGTTTCGCCAGCCTCCAGGTTCTCAGCCTCGAAGTCCGCCCCGTCGGTCGCGAGGATGAATCGCGCCTTTGCCTTAGCAGTAGCGGGGCTCGCCTTCAGCGCGGCAAGGGTCTTCGTCACCTCGCCGGGCCGGGAGGTCACGATGTGGATGTTGTTCGTCTGAAGAACGCCGCCCAGGTCTGACCTGTTCGACGCACCCGAGCGCAGCCGCTTGATCGTCGTCGGCTTATTTCCGAAGGCTTCGAGGAAGGCAAACGGAAACTCCTGAGCATCGAAGGGCTGCTCAGCGAGGACGGAAATCGCTTGCTCAATCTCAACGGCGTTCAACGTCTTCCTCTGCTTGTCCTCGTGGATTCCTTATGCGTCGCGTGATTTCCGTCCCACCGCAATCTTGTAAATTCAAAAGTTGTACAGAAATTTATCGAAATGACGAAGCTTGGTGCGTAAGGCTGCGCTGGACCGGGCTCTATTCGCTGCGCTCGCCGAGCCGGACACCTGCGAAACTCAGGATCGCCTCACGCGGCTGCGGCGTCGCCGAAAGGGCCGGCCGCCTCCATTTCTCGTTTAACTCGCTGCACGGTACCTGTCCCGACCTTGAGGTCCCGCGCTATGGCCAGCATGCCCTTTTTGGCTCGCAATTGAGCTTGTATAAGCTTCTCCATGGCGGGGTCGATCTTGGGCCGACCAAGCTGCTTACCGCTCTCCACTGCCCTTTTTAGTCCGGCGCGGACTCGCTGGCGGATCATGCTCCGTTCAAACTCCGCAAAGGCTCCTGTGATCTGAAACATAAGCCGCCCGGCCGGCGTGGTCGTGTCGATCGATTGCTGGTCGAGGTACAAGTCGACGCCGCATGCCTCCAACGCTTGTATTGTACCCAGCAGGTCGATTAAGGAGCGGCCCAGTCGGTCGATTGCCCAAGCCATCACAAGGTCAAACCGACGCCGCTGCGCGTCTTTGAGCATCTCGTCCAGCCCAGGCCGGGCCTCTCGTCCTTTGGCGCCGCTTACTCCCGCATCCTGGTATTCGCGGACGACCTCCCAGCCCCTGCGCTCGGCGATCCGACGTAGCTCGCGGATTTGGTTCTCAATGGTCTGCCTGTCAGTAGATACGCGAACGTAGATTGCGGCCCGCTTCTCCATCCTCACCCCCTATGCACGTGGATCATACCTGGAGGCCATACTGGATTCAAATGTTTGTCGTATGGATCTGCGGGGGACTAACGGTCCTTGGAATTATTGGTCTTCTGACATCGGTCGCCGAAGGGGTTTTTTGTATAGTCTGTCTGCCACAGACTGCCGACCAAGTGCATCCATCGTCGTGAACAAACCATGATGGATGGAATCCCCAGAGCCGCGTCACAATCTCGATCTTTGGGCAAGTTGCGACGGTCACAGTGCGCCCCTTGAGAGACGCCCGCGAGCAGTGTCCGCTATTCCACGCTTTGCGGACTCAACTCAGACCTCGCCTGAGGTCAGAGAAGGGCCATGAGCCGACATGCGGGTTAAGGCCCGCCGTGTTACTCCACTAGGCCCGCCTTGCGCAGGCCTTCGGTGAGTTGATCAGCATCCGCGGGATTTCTAAACGGCAGTCGGCCAAAATGGTCTGAGTAAGAGTATCGTGGATTGATCTCCTTAAGCTCGCGCCAGATCTGGCGAGCTTCCTCGGCGCGACCCAAATGGCCCAATGCTGATGCCAGCAAGGCGCGCGACAAATCCGTGGTCGGAGTTATCGCGACACGTTCTTTAAGTATCGCTGCTGCGGTCTCATAATTGCCGGCCACGAGATAGGCGGTGCCAAGGAAATGTCTGTACTGTTGCTGGGCTGGGTCAAGGCGCATCGCTTGCTCGATGTAGGGGATGCCTTTGACGGGCTCACCCGAATAGACGTGCACTAGGCCTCGAGCAAGGTGCGCGTGCCCGTAGTTTGGATTGAGTGATAAGGCCCTGTCGGCCTCATGGGCCCATCGCTCGTAATCCTTCTTCCATAGGCCAAGTAGGGCAGCGACGTAATGCACAAAAGGGTCCTTGTTGTCTTTGGCAATCGCCTCGTCGATAAGACGTTCGGCCTGGTCCAATGACGTCTCGGGACTGTCGCTCCAGCGGTTCTGATAATCCATTATGTACGCCCAGCCGAGAGCCGCGTAGGGGCCGGCATAGTTCGGATCGAGCTCGATGGCGCGACGGAGATACACGTTCGCCTCAGCGAACATCTCGCGGTCTCTTTTGTTGCCGATCACCAACTCGCGCCCTCTCAGGAAGAAGTCGTGGGCGTCCACGTTCTTGGTGCCGCCTCCGGCGATCCGTGCTTTTTCAGGCGCGCTCAACTTAATCTTGAGCGCAGCAATGATCTCCTGTGTGAGCTCGTCCTGCACGGCGAAGATATCCGTGAGATCGCGATCAAAGCGCTCGGCCCAGATGTGAGCGCCGCTCGCAGCATCGATAAGCTGACCGGTAACGCGCACCCGGTTGCCTGCCTTGCGCACGCTGCCTTCTAACACGTAGCGCACGCCGAGGTCGCGCCCAACTTGCTTCACGTCGACAGGCTTGCCCTTGTAGGTAAAGCTAGAATTGCGCGCGATAACATGCAGCTCCGACAACTTCGAAAGATCGGTAATGATGTCCTCGCAGATACCGTCGGAAAAATACTCCTGCTCCGGGTCTCCACTCATGTTGTTGAAGGCGAGGACGGCAATGGAGGGTTTGTCAGACTGCGCGGGCATTGGCCGCGGCACGTCGGACGCAGTCACGACCTTTTGCGCAAGATCGAGCCGATAGACGCGCACCGGCCGCGCGATGTTCTTGAGGCTCTGTTCCCCAGCATCGACAAAGTTGGCTGCCACCTTACCTTGCACCTGCCGCCAAGCGTCCTCAGAAATCGAGATGCCGCCGGGTTCAGCAATTCCCTCGATCCGCGCCGCGACGTTGACGCCATCTCCTAGGATGTCCTCGCCCTCGATGATGATGTCGCCGACGTTGATGCCTATCCGGAATTGGATCGGATTGGCCTCCGGGCGACCGGCGTCGTGCTCCCGTAGCTGTCTTTGAATCTCGATGGCGCAGGTGACAGCATCCACAGCGCTGGCGAACTCCACCAGCGCCCCGTCGCCCATAAGCTTGACGATCCGTCCTGCATGGGCAGCTATCGTCGGATCAATTAGCCCGCGCCTCAGTGCATTCAGACGGGAAAGGGTCCCGGCCTCGTCCAGACCCATGAGGCGCGAGTACCCGACCACGTCGGCCGACAGAATTGCCGCGAGCCTCCTTTGGAGGCGTTCTTCGGCCATGCAGACACGCTCCAGGAAGGCCCCACCATTAAGAGTTTATGGCTCACTGGGCGAACTGTCTATCGCGTGCCAATGCGGCTTTAATCCCGCTTCAGTCAAATTGATGTATCGCGGACGGTAGAAAGGGTAGAGTAAAGTACGTGGCTGGGACCATCCGGCATCGCTCCCTGTGCTATCCAATCGCTCGCGAATTTCCCACCGCAATTCATCAAGTCCAAAAGGATACATTTCCATGCCGTTTTCAATCTCTCAGGCCTCCCTCCCGAGTTTCGAAATCAGTCTCAATGCGCTGTCGGCCATTCTCGACAAAGCCGCGGCTTATGCGGCCGCCAAAAAAATCGATCCCTCAGTGCTTCTTCATACGCGTTTGTCTCCGAACATGTTCGATCTCGCTCGTCAGGTACAGGTGGCGGCAGATAACGCCAAGAACGGTTCCGCGCGCCTCGCAGGGGTCGAGCCACCCCGCTACGAAGATGATGAGACGACCATCGATCAACTCAAGGCCCGACTGGCAAGAACGGTCGCCTATCTGAAGACGCTCGACCGCAGGGCGATCGACTCATCTGCCGAGCGTGAGATCAGCTTCCCGCTCGGCCCGACCACGGGGCACATGAACGGCGCCGATTATCTCATCCATTTTCTGCTGCCGAACTTCCATTTCCATGTCACAGCCGCTTATGCAATTCTGCGCCATTGCGGCGTTGAAATTGCCAAGAGCGACTATTTTGGTGCGATCCCCATAAAGACGACCTGAGGGAAGGTGAGGCCACTCCCGCCGTGTTCCAGCCCCGCCAGCTCGCGAGGGGGGCGAAAGACAACCTGTAACTATCATCGTCTTGGTAGTTGCGATGTTCACCGACTTCCGGGTTGGGTCATGCGCGACATTTTCATGATGTCCGCGCAATGTCGGCTTGTGCTCCAACTGCGGACATGACGCTGCGTCGTCGCTATTTGCCTTCCGGGGCTTAGATGGCCGATGACCGCGAGCACTGCATACGATTAAGATCGCCACGGATGAAATTTCCCCTTTCTCCCATTGATCGGGAATCACGCCGGTGATGCCGCCAAAATTCACCCAGACCCGTCGGAGATTCGCTGCTATCCCGGCATCAGATCAGAATAGCCTGGTCGCCCCTGCGGACGGCGCCTCCACGCAATATCGTCGCGTAGACGCCCGCGCAGGGCTGGTTGCCAAAACCTTCGATATCGACACGGTTGCGCTCAACGGCCGCAACCAGCGCTCCGGGCCGCGGCGGCATCTCGCCTTGCGCAAGCGTCGGGATGGCGCAACGCGGCGTCTGCAAAACGACGCGTAGCATCACCTGATCGCCAATCCGCAGCGTAGCGCCAACCCAATCGTTTTCAGGAAATGGTTTCGAGTTGTCGGGCGTGCGGATAACGATGTTCGGGCGGTATCGGGCAGGTTCGAGGGGCCCGTCGGACAACGCCGCTGACAGACCGTCCAGCGTCGCGGTTGTAACTAGGTGGAGCGGCGCATAGTCAAAGAACGTGCCCGGCGGGGCGGCCGCACCAAGCTTCAAGATATCCGAGGCGACCTCCGCGTCCAGCCCAGCCATGAGCAGCACCTCCGGATGCGTTCGATCGACTTCGGCTACGTCGGGCGGAATCGCGCTCAGCTGAATTTGCCGCCCAACCAAAGCTGACAACGTGCGATCCAGTGAAGGATCGCCAACGCACCGGCGCGATCCGTCTGGCAAGACCACCTCGACGCCCCTGCCATCCGCGATCGTCTGCGCGGCGCAAGCTAGCAGACCTCGCCAAAGCTTCGGTCGCTTGGCGCTGGCTACCTTACCGGTTGCAAGATCCAGAACAGCCCAGGTACGATCACCGATAACGCCGCGCTCGGTCAGCAGGACAACCTCACACGCCTCTCCCCGCATCGATTTCACGGGATAGCGGCCGACAGTCGCCACCAAGCCAACTTGGTGTTCGTCGCGCGTAGCCATTTCGTTACCTCGTTTGACTAACCTAGCCGCCATTCCCCCCGTTAGCGACCGAACAGCGCATATTTAAAAACCGGCGCTAACGCCGCAAAGAAACATTAGGGATCCGATATAGATTCTTTTTTATCGAACCGGGATTTCCCATCTGAACCCAGAACCGGCACCACCTTCGAGCATCACCGCACACCAATCCACAGACCTCGATAAGCGGTGCGGCTTCGACCGGCGATGCTTTAGGCATCGGAACCGCAGGCGTGCAAGTGATTTGACAGGCTCGCGCCATGCCGTCGGGACGCGGTCCCGTGAATATCGGGGGAAGCGTCGCAGCTTGCCGCCCCCCGGAAAGTTGGCCCTGTCGGCTTGGCGTCGTCCTTCCGCACCGGATTCGTTTCGACGCTTCAAGGACGCTCAAAAACTTACGCTATGCCTCCCGAAGCGGACATTCGCTTGCGCTGCAATATCTGTCGCAACGGGCCACTAAGCGACATTTCAGTTGGCGAGCTTGCTGCACGCTGTCGCGCCCAGAGGTTATTGCGGTAAAGGACGGGCTGCACATGCAGCCCGCCTCGACGAGAATCTTAGTTATTTCTGTTCGACGCCCTCGACGCCGATGGCGTGGAAGTCGGCCAGCTTACGCACTTCTGGCTTCATCTCCCACGGCGCGATGTTGTCCTTCCAGTCTTTTTCCATTGCCCCTTTGTTGGGATACTGGAAGATCAAGACGCGATTGGCCACGCTATCCGCATCGATAGCAGTAGCCTTGTTGTAGCCGCCCGCAATCAGTTTACCAGTACCGTTTGCCTTCATGCCATCACGGACCTTATCAACACCACTGGCCTCGTACGCTTTTTGGTCTTTGACGTTGATTTCGGCCACGAGATAGTAGGGGGCGTTGTTTTGGGCGTGCAGGGCACCGATCGCCCCCGCGCCGACAACAATACCCGCCGTTACCAATAATGCGCTTTTCAACATGGGTGTTTCCTCACTCTATGTGCGCGCGCGAGACGCCGGGGCGCGCGTCGCCCGGTCGAAATTAGCCGCGTTCACGTTCGCGACCCATTCGCAATTTGCCCCAATGAGGCGAGTTAGGAATTTCGAGGAGGGTTGCCCGCCGACGGCATGATGGCTGCCCACGCTTGGAGTTCGGCATCTCCTATGGCAGCTCGATCCAAGTCTAGCCGTCCTCTTTGACGATAGAAAGATACATTGCTCCGGTGCAAGCAAACGCCACTGCCCTGCAGTAAATTGCGGTGGGCAAACTGTCGAAATGGGTCAGGCGCGTCATCGCCAGCAATGACTTTGCGCTGGGCATGTCCGTTGCTCCCCAAAAGCGACGCTTATTCGCAAGAATCGACCGCGTCGTTAAGGGCCATTAGCAACCACGGCTCCCGCTCAGGAGGCCAGTTCGCCCAGCAGCGCTCTGGCTTCCTTCAAATCGAGCGTGTCGAAACCTTCAGTGAACCAACCGTAGACTGGAGCAAGCAGTTCGCGAGCTTGCTGCGGCTTCCCTTGATCTCGCCAGAGCCGCGCCATGCTCATCGCGGCGCGCAGTTCCCAGGACTTCGCTTGCTGCTGACGTGCAACGGAGAGCGCATGCTCGAAATACTCCTGCGCTTTCGCAGCGTCACGTTCCGGCGACTTCAGCGTGATCTCTCCGGCGACGCGATTGACCTCGGCCTCGTACCACCTTTCCTTGGCTGTTTCGACCGCCGTCATTGCCTCACCGATGAAGCGCCAAGCGTTATCGAATTGGCCGAGTTCTGCATAGGCTCTCGTCAAATGTGATAACCACAACGGCGACCAGACTGTTGCTCCCGTTGAGCGCCATGCGGTGATGCCTGAGGTGATCATTTGGACTGCATCCGGAGCTTTGCCACTCAGGGTTAATACGCAACCTTGATCCAACATTCCGAACGCCTTCCAGAGCAAAGCGCCTTTCTCCTCCGCCAGTGCGACAAGTTCCTCGGCGACCGCGTTGGCTGTCGCGTAATTTCCACCCTCGAAATGGACCAACGGTGCGTGCGCCAGCGCATGCATCAACGTGGCGGCTTGGCCGATCTCGCGCGCATTCTTGAGTGCCTGCTCAGCGTCTGCGAGCGCGGCCTCGGGATAGCCAAGTATCCACAGGGCCGCCGAACGATAGGATAAGGCTGCCACCCTGGCGTCCTGGCCAAATCGCGTCGCCAGTAAACGATGCTCGGCAGGATCGTAAAGCGCGATGGACTTGTCGTAATGCGACCGCGCTTCCGCGATGTCTCCCGTTTCCAGCAAGGAAATGCCCATGAGGCGATGCCCGATCATGAGTGGGACGGGCATCCCTTGCTTCTCAGCGAGTATCAGGAACTGCGCCGCAAGCTGGCGCAGCACGTCGCCGTTGAACGCGACGAAGTTCGCGACCCAGAAGCCGTAGAGGACCGAAAATAACAGCAGTGGGTCTTCGGGAGGCTCCCCGAGCGCCTCCGCTTGCTCGATCAGCAGACGTGCCCGCTCCGCAGCCGCCTTGGTTTCCGGCGCAGCGTACCCTTTGACATGCATGAGTGGAGTTATGAGCGCGACTTGAAGCTTAATGTGCTCGCGACGCCGTGCAGGCGTTGAGGGCAGGGTCGCGATCTGATCGAGGGCTCGCGTAAGCTGCTCAACGGCTTCAACCAGCGCGGAGCGCGCCAGTGACCGCTGTCCGGCTTTGCCCCAAAAACCTGCCGCCTTCTCGATCAGCCCAGCCTCTGTGCTGTGACGCGCCAGCAGTTCTGGCTGGGCTTCGGAAATATCTACGAACTCACGTTCAAGCGTTTCGGCGATGTGGGCGTGAAGCGCACGGCGCGGCTCACGGAGAAGAGTGCCATAGGCGGCGTCCTGAACCAGGGCATGCTTGAACAAGTACGTCGCATAGGGCGGGACGCCCTGCCGGAATAACAATCCGGCGGCAACGAGACGGTCGAGCGCTGGCTGGAGTTCCGCGTCCGGCTTGCGCGCGATCGCAGCCAACAGCGCGTGAGAGAACTCTCGCCCAATCACCGCTCCGATCTGCGCCACTTCCTTAGCTGGACCCAGCCGGTCCAGCCTTGCCATCAGCGAGGCGTGCAAGCTCGCCGGAACCGCGACAGTCGGCGACGGAGTAGCTCCAACCGCTCGCTCGGCAGCTTCCTGGCCACCCGCCTCCAGCACCGCCTTCGTCATTTCCTCGACGAACAAGGGAATGCCGTCTGTGCGCTCGATAATGTCCAGCCTGATGCTTTCGGGCAGCGGCTTGTTGCCCGTGACGAGGTCGATCATGGCGGCGATTTCGCGCTCACCAAGGCGATTGAGATTGAGAGCGGTGACGTATGGTCGCCCGACCCACGGCGGCTCGAACTCCGGTCGATACGTGATAGTCAGCAGCACCCCCAGCGTCTTCAGCCGGTCCACGGTCCGCCCAAGCACTTCAAGGCTGGTCGGGTCAATCCAATGGACGTCCTCGAAAATCATCAGCACCGGATTGGTCTTTGAGAGCGTCTCCAGTTGCGCTGTAAGCGCGTCCAGTGTTTTTTGTCTCCGCTGCTGCGCCGCAAGTTCCAGTGCGGGATAACGTCCATCGTTCGACAGCGACAGCATTTCAGCAAAGAGCGCGGCGTCCTGAGGAGGCGTAAAGCTCTGCGCCAGCAAGGTATCGAGTTTGTCTAACTTCGCTTCCGCTGTGTCGTCGTGCGCAAACCCGGCCGCACGTTCCATCTGGCTAATGATTGGGTAGAGAGCGCTGTCGGTGTGCTGCGGTGAGCAGAAGTAGCGAAGTCGCGTGTGCGGCTCTGCAGCGAGGCGTTCCAGGAGCGCAGCCGTCAGTCGAGACTTTCCAATGCCCGGTTCACCCGAGAGCAACACCACTTGGCCTTCGCCACGTTTTGCTTTCGACCAGCGCCGCAGCAGGATTTCGAGTTCTTCTTCCCGTCCCACAAGCTGCGTCAGGCCGCTCGAATGTAGAGCATCGAAACGGCTTTCGACCGACGCGGGTCGCAGCGCAGCCCATGCCCGCACCGGCCCTGCAATGCCTTTGAGGTCTTTTGCCCCAAGGTCCTCAAACTCAAACAGATTGCCGAGCAGTTTTCGCGTGCCTTCGGCAATGACTACTCTGTTCGGCTCTGCGATGCCTTGTAGACGTGCCGCGAGGTTCGGCGTCTCGCCGACGATGCCGCGCTCCTGCGCCTCTCCCGATCCGATCAGGTCGCCGACCACTACCAACCCGGTAGCGACGCCGACGCGGGTTTGCAACGATGCGTGTGTCTTCAGGCTGGTTACTGCCGCGACCAACTCCAGCCCTGCGCGAACGGCTCGCTCTGCATCGTCCTCGTGCGCTTGCGGATACCCGAAATACACAAGGACCCCATCGCCCATGTACTTCGCTACGAAGCCTCCAAAGCGGCCCACGGTCTCCGCGACGCACTTCTGATAGGCCGAAATGACCTCGCGGAGGTCTTCAGGGTCCATGCGCGCCGAGAGGGCCGTTGAGCCCACAAGGTCCGAGAACATCACCGTGACTTGGCGGCGCTCGGCGCGGTCTTCGGGAGAGGCGCTCGGGGCACTGGACGCAATCGCTACGTCAGCGGAGGGCGCCTTGCCGCTCGCATCGGTGCGCAGAGCAGCAATAGCATCCAGGAGCTTGCGGCGGTGTCCGAGTGCCGCGACGCCAAGCTCCTTCAGGTCCTCAGCCGTCAGGCCGGGAAGAACCGTTTCGTCAATCTCGTTCTCGCGGAACGCAGCCTCATACTTTCCAAGGCCAAGGCTCCGCAGCCAAACCACAACGTCCATAACGGTGCCCACAATCGGCGGTGGCGCACATCATCTTCTGGGGTACGGTGGGTGTCCAGGGTGGCGTTCTCAGGGCTTCGCAAAGCACGCTGAGGTCTGATGGCAATGGCCGGTCTTTAGCCCTTTTGTGAAACACGGGGCGGGGGGCCGAAATCTTGAGTTGCCGGGAAAGGAGGCCCCGTTAGGTTGCCGTTACTTCGATTTGCGCAACGGATAATCACCGTCGTCATACAGTCGGTGGATTTCGTCGCTGTTGAAGCGCTCGTCACCGACCTGCATCCAGGCGCCGAGGGACCGAGTTGTGCGCAACTCTTCGACAGCAAAACCTATGGCCTCAGCCGCCGTCGCGAAACGCCGGTATTCGGGGTGACGCACTCGGCGCTTCGACAGAAACAGTTCAGCCGGTGAGCTATAATCGAATGCCATGCCCTGGCGGCTCACTGTGGGCCTCCCACGAAAGATACTGTATTCTATGGCGATGGCTCGGAGAAAAGCAAAATCCGTAACTGGATAAACGGGCGCCTAAGACGCATCACCGAACTGCTGCAGCGGACGGACAGAAGTTCAGTTGACCGTTTGCCAACGCGGTAGCGCGCCAACTTCGTCCATGCTTGCGACGCCGCGCACCTGCTCCGCACGGTGAACGCTGCGGTGAAAGAGGGCATCACTTCGATAGCCACTGTTCACGACAGCTTCGGTTGTTTGCTGTCGAGGGCCGAGCGGTTCCGCAGGGTCCAGATGTACGCAAAGAACGACGTGCTGGAGCAAGTGCTCGAATGTGCGCGTAGTCGCCTTAAGGACCCCCAAGGGCCTACCTGCCGCGCCGCCTAAGCAGGGTTCTCTGGACATTGAGCAGGTTCTGGACGCTGAGTACGCGTTCGCCTGAGTTGGATTTTCGGTAGTCTCTCAGTTTGAATTTTCGGGCCATAGATTTTCGGGCCATAGCTTGATAGACTGTGCAAGAGCAACAAACATGGTCACCAAGCCGGGCTTTTTTGAAGGCACCGGAATGCCCGATTCGGGGTGGTGGGAAGCCCTATGGCCTGATCCTGCCGGAGTGCTGACAAATGTTGGCTTGAAGTCAGATATGGACGTAGTTGACCTTTGCTCGGGCGATGGCTGGTTCACGTTGCAAATCGCAAAGGTCGCCCATTTCGTTATCGCCATCGACATCGACCGCAAACTGCTCGAAACCGCTCGCATTCGGCTTGCAGAGAGCAAGCAATTCAACTGTACTTTTATCGAAGGTGACGCCTATGACATTGCGCAACTTGTTGATCGTCAGGTCGATTTCGTATTCTTAGCGAATGCCTTTCATGGCGTGCCCGATAAGCCACGATTGGCAAGAGCCGTTCGTAGCATTCTGAAGCCGGGCAGCCTCTTTGCTATCGTGAATTGGCACGCGCAGCCCAGAGAGGAAACGACTGTGTTAGGCGAGCCGCGCGGTCCCGCGACGGGGATGCGGATGAGCCCGCAAGCGGTAAATGCCGCCGTCCAGCAAGCAGCCTTCAGGCTTGTTCAGATCGTCGAAATACCCCCGTACCATTACGGGAATATCTTCGCGGCGACTTCAAACTGAGACACTACCGAATTTTCAATCGCTGAGGGGGGACCCTTATGGGACCCAAGGTTTCCAGCGCTTCACAACGCCCAGCGGCGGCCTTGTGCGCTGCATGACGGGCCTCAGAGAGCTTGGGGTTTCCAAGGGTAACGCCCCGCGCCTTGGCCGCAGCCAATGCCGCTTTGGTCCGAACGCTGAGCATCAATTCGGGCCATATGATTTCGCACGAGTATGTCGAGCATGAAAGCGGTCGGAAGGGTGCAGACAGGCGAAAGCAATTCGCTGCGTTGTTCGATGACGCTGCAAAAAGGAAATTCGATTGTGTGTTGTTCTGGGCGCTGGACCGTTTTAGCCGTGAGGGTATACTGCCGCCGTTTCACGAACTCCGGCAGCTTGGCGATGTTGGCCGCAATAGGGCGTACATAGCGTGCGATCAATGTGTGGAAGCTCTTGGGCGTCATCGGGCCTCCGCGCTCGGAAGTGAACACATGCGGGCCCGGTTGTTGTTCGCGCTGCAACCGGCGCAAGGCGCGGATCTCGTCACCTTGGATTGGGTGGACGCTTGGTGTGCCTCGTTTACTCCGGCGGACGTGCAGGCGTCCGGTATTGAGCTCGACTTGGTGCCATTTCAGATCGCAGACTTCGGAGGCCCGAAGACCGTGTCGATAGGCGATCAGGATCATGGTCGCGTCGCGATGCCCGTATCGGCTTGATTTGCGCGCCGCAGCCATCAGCTTCTCGACGTCGGCGCCGGTGAGATACTCCCGGGTCCGACCAACTGAGGAATTTACGATGGTTGGCGGCGTGGTGCTGTCGGCCTCGAAAGCCATGAAAGTCCCCATCCCTCGATTGAGACTGAGGAATCAATAACCTTGCTCCCTCAGTGCCAAGGGGCGACCCGGGGTGAGTCATTATGCCGCGCGAGCGATTTCGCTGCCGCGGCTGGCCCAGCCGATCCTCGGCCGAGGTTGCGACGACCGGAATGGTGTCGATCTGTGCCAGGTCGAAAATTAGTGCCAGGGTCAATCAGATCGGGTGCCGCCCGTGATGTTGTTGGAATTCGGCGTGGCGCGATCTCCGGTAACATGAAGGTATCGTTTCAGGCTGCGAGGTCAATCGGTTGATCGATGGGCTTTGTGGCGAGCGTCTGCCAGCCATCGATCTTGCGCATGTTGATCTGGCCGGAGGCAAGCAGCGCCCAGAATAACATCGCGGC
>CAWHPH010000034.1:0-92100 GCA_963831135.1 uncultured Alphaproteobacteria bacterium | reverse complement strand
ACTGAAAATCGGCGGGACCGACTTTGAAGTGCTTTTTCCATTTTATCAGCCACTTCCTTAATTCTCTTTAAGTTCGATGTCGTACCATTTCCCGCCGATTTTGACGCATTTTCGGTCTGTGGTACGACTTTGTCGTACTTTTTGGGTTCCAGTCGTACCGGAGAAACCGACTCGCCAGACCGACTCTGCCGCAGGGCCGACCGGCACAACCGACCGGCACCAGTACGACAAAGCCAAAAATCGGGGCAACATGGGTACGATAATTGGACGGACTTGCAAAGACGGCTCAAAGGCCTTCGTTGCCCAGATCGTTATCAAGAAAGCCGGTGCAATCGTCCACCGCGAAGCCGAAACATTTGACCGCAAACAAGCTGCCAATGCCTGGATCGTAAAGCGCGAGGCTGAGCTCAAGCGCCCGGGCGGACTTGACCACAAGGAGGACCCGACGCTTGGCGTCGTCATCGACCGCTACATCACGGAATCGGAGAATGCGGTCTTGGGGACAAAGGCCCAAGTCCTGAAGAGCATCAAGAATAGCGACCTAGGTGAGACAAAGTGCAGCGACATCACCAGTCGCACATTGGTCTCTTTCGCCCGCGAACTCACAAAAAATGTCGAACCGCAAACTTGCGGCAATTACTTTTCGCACCTTTCGAATATTTTCACGGTGGCGCGGCCGGCGTGGGGCTATCCACTGTCGCGGCAAGAATTCGATGACGCCATCACTGTCATCAAAAAATTGGGATTGATCAGAAAAGGCAATGAGCGCAGTCGCCGCCCGACGCTTGACGAGCTCGATCAACTGATGGAGCACTTCGGGCGAATTCGAGAGAACCGGCCCTCCTCCATACCAATGCAAAAAATCGTCGCATTCGCAATTTTTTCAACGCGACGGCAGGAGGAGATCACGCTGTTGCGCTGGGACGACCTGGAGGCGGACCGCATTTTGGTCCGCGATATGAAGCATCCTGGCGATAAGATGGGCAATAACGTCTATTGCGAGCTTCCGCCCGAGGCAGTTGCCGTTGTCGAATCAATGCCGCGCGACGAGGAGCGGATATTCCCCTATTCGACAGACGCTATCAGCGCTGCCTTCACGCGCGCGTGCAAGATTCTCGGAATCGAAGATCTGCGATTTCACGATCTTCGACAAGAGGGGATTTCGCGCTTGTTTGAGATGGGCAGAACAATACCGCAAGTAGCAGCTGTTTCAGGTCACCGCAGCTGGACAAGCTTGAAGAGATACACCCATATCTTTAATCAATCGCGTCGGATGGTGCGCCCGCACGGGTTCCATGTCGAGAGACTAGGGTCGGGCCGACGTCGAAATCGTGCCTATATATATTCCATCACCGGCATGGGCTTCCGCCAGGCGCCGGTGGCTGAGAGTTCGGTAGCGCTCCCGCCTGAAACAGGGAGCGCGGTCGTGCCACACTACCGATTTTTCACATTGACGACCGGCGATCGTAACGTGAGGCCGCCCGACGTCATCGAATGCGCTTCCGACGAGGCAGCTATCAAGGAAGCCAAAGCATTACTCGACGGTCACGACGTGCAGGTCTGGCAGAGCGCCCGTCTCGTCATCCGGCCCAAGTTGGCGGATGGCAAGTGAGCGCGCACACAGCAAAAATGGCGGCCGAAGCCGCCCCTGATCTTCATATAGCAGCGTCACGACAGGCTGGCTATTTCGATCATCTCCCGTCTCCTCCTAAGACCAACAGAAGGGTCAAGATGGAGCGCGCCGTCATTGGTGCTAAAAATTGCCAAATCGAATTGACGCGCATTGGCGAGACAACGCCTAGCTTTTCGGAAATCCGGAATTGAAGAGTGGTGCCGACGGTGGGTGATATTATTGTGTTGTTGGTCGACGGGAAACTGGTGCACGTGAAGGTCGAGCACATCGTAGCACCCCCACAAAGAGAAGGCACATTCGTTGTGAGTGTGAACGAAATTGCGGCCGAGAAATCATAGTCGGGAGTTCAGGTACCACCTATCGCCTTAAGGTGGCCAAGAAGTCCTACGATGGCCGCGTTACAAAACTGGCTATGACGTTCGTTCGCAAATGAGTAAGCCGTGCCGGCGAGCATTTTCGTGATACCATGTATGGTGAGACGCATTCGGCGCTATCTTCCGAAGAGGGCAAGCTGCACCCAGTCAAGTCATCGGCTGAACGATAAGCAGACCACGGAGGCGCCAAAATCCGACTCGCTATTCCTTCGATTAAGGAGCACACTTTTGCGCATCATCGACAGCGGCTCTGCCCTAGGCGTCGGTGACTGAGAGATCGTTGCGCTCCCGCCTATAAGGCAATGGAGAGCGCAACATGGTCCGCGGCAGCAAGTCCATTTTTTCCCACGTTTTAATTGCAACGACTTTGCTGACGGTCTCTTTCGCCGCGAGAGCAGAGATGACCTACACGATCACTTCATATCCTGCCGGCCTCGCTGATTTACCCTGCGATGCCTTCCAAAAGAATCCGGACGGGTCGTGGACACAGGTCGCCATTCTCATTGCAGGGGGCGCTCTCATCGTCGGCCTTAATTTCAAGAACACTAATGAGACACGCATCATCGAGAGCAAGTGCGACAAGAAATAGCGATTGACCACGTGCTTGTTGTCCGCCTCACGCACGAAGCGCTTTTGTCCTTGGCCACGATCAAACTGCTGGGATGATAGGTGGGCCTACCGAGCAACTTGCGCTCAAAGATACACGACTTTCTGAGCGGATCGACAATGCCGGAGCGGCATGATGGCCGTCCTCAGTAACAGAGGAGTCCGGCCATGGACGATCGAGGTACGCTTTTCACGTCACCAACAAAACGCGAGCCCTGAACAAAGGGAAGTTTACAGGCGCCAAGCCGCCCCTTCGGCCAAAGCACGTCTGGTCGATAAGGAGCAAGCTTCAAGCCGAGGGACGAACCCGCGATCTCGCGATATTCAATCTGGCCATCGATAGCAAGCTCCGCGCCTGCGATGTCGTCGCATTGAAGGTCGAGAATGTTGCCCCAAACGGCTATGCAGCCGATCGGGCAACGGTCCGGCAAAGGAAAACCGGCCAGCCTGTTCGGTTTGAACTGACTGAGCAGACCCGCCCGGCTGTCGACGAATACCTAAGAGCCGCCGGCAAAAAAGCCAGATTACTTCATGTTCAGCGGCCGGAAAGGCTCGGACCGGAGCATGACGACTAGGCAGTATGCTCGGCTAGTTTCGGAGTGGATCGCCAGCATCGGGCTAGACTCGCATGTCTTCGGTACCCATTCGCTTCGCCGAACTAAGGCGACGCTGATCTACCGCCGCACGGGCAATCTGCGAGCGGTGCAGTTGCTTCTTGGGCACCGCAAGATCGAAAGCACCGTTCGATACCTCGGCATCGAGGTGGATGATGCCCTAGCCATTGCCGAGCAGGTCGACGTCTGACATTGGGGGCAGAGCGGACACCGAACGAGGTCGCGGACACGCAACCGGCCCATCCGCCCCACCCAAAGGCAGACCTTCGCAACCGAGAGTACGGTTTGCAAAGATCGTCATCAGGGTTACGCGCGGCCCATTGCGTTCGATCCATCATGACGACGTCGATAAGGCTGAATGAGATCGCGGCACGGTCGCGGATCGGCCGGACGCCTTCCGTTGAATTGACGATTAAAGGGAGAAAAAAGTGGCAGGAAAAAAGTGGCAAGAATTGAAGAGATAGAGCTGGAAGGACATCGTTCTCAGATCGTCGGCGACGTGAAACAATTATTCGAAAATATCGGGCAATGTTCGATTGGGATGTGGCGGACATCGATCAAGTTGCTGCGGATAAACTTATTCTGATCGAGGTACGCAGAGCCTTAGACGAGCTAGAGCGGAAATTGTTGGGCTGACTGTTTTCCGCCCATGGGCAACGAAGCCCGATGTGACCGAGTTGGAACGGAACGATAGAGAACGATAGAGAATGACTGTCTCTCGCTGACGTCGACGGCATCGTGTACAGCGTGTCGTCATCACTAAACCCAGCCACCGCGGTAGCGTTCGGCGGCGTTCTGTCCGGGATTGAGGCAGCATTGAAGTACGAACTGTGACAGTAGCATTACGAAAAATTCAAAAAATCAAATGACTGCGACTCTGTAGAGAATTTCCGAACCGCTGCATACTTCATATTTTGAGTAAGCGCAGCGTGCTGCCAACCGCGATCGAGTTGATCCGTCGTACCTAGCGCAGAAGGAATTAGGTCATGTCTGACGAATACATCACGCGCTTTCGCCTGCAAAGCAGCTTGATCTACCGCAATGCGCAATCACGGGCGCGGCCGATAATTTCCCTATTAGTAGTGCGGTCCGGCGAACCTGTTCGATCCGTCTGCTCGGTGACGCGGCAGCCGGGTTTGCCCAGCCGAAGATAGGACTAGACGGCAACGTCTTCGTGAAATGTGAGCTGAGGGGCGCTTACTTGCGCGCCCGCCGAGAATTGAACAACCTCGGGGAAATCCAGTGGATTTGCAAGGTAAGGTGATCGTGATCACGGGGGCGGCACAAGGGCTCGGCCAGAAAATGGCGGAGATCTTAGCCGGTGAAGGTGCCAAGCTCGCGCTTGTCGACCTCGATCACGCAAAGCTTCAGGACACGGTGCGGCTCTGTACCAAAGCGGGCGGCAAGGTCAAAGACTACCCGGCCGATGTGACCGACGAGCCAGCCGTCGAGTCGCTGTTCCACAGCATCCACAACGACTTCGGCAGCGTCGACGGCCTCATTAATAATGCGGGTATCACGAGCGACGCCCTCCTGGTGAAGGCGGCCGACGGCAAGGTGCAGACGAAAATGTCGGTGGCGGAATTTCACCGAGTGATCGCGGTTGATCTCAGAGGTGTATTCCTGTGCGGCCGCGAGGCCACCGTGCAGATGATCGAGAGCGGCCATGGCGGCGTGATCATCAACATTTCCAGCATCTCGCGCGCAGGCAATGTCGGGCAGACCAATTACGCCGCCGCCAAGGCTGGCGTCGCCGCCATGACGGTGACCTGGGCCAAGGAACTCGCGCGCTACCACATCCGGGTCGCCGGTATCGCTCCGGGATTTTCCGAGACCCGCATGGTCACCACCATTCCGCCGAAGGTGAAAGATCGGATCGTCTCGACCATTCCGCTGCGACGTTTCGCCCGGCCTGAGGAGATCGCGCAAGCCGCGCTCTTCATTCTGCAAAACGACTATTACGACGGTCGGATTCTAGAGATCGATGGCGGGCTACGGATTTGATCGCAAAGCATCAGAGAGGAGTGTTTCAATGTCCAGTCTGGGCACCGCACCGCCGGCCAAAATCGGGGACAAACTGGTGACGACAAGATCGAGCACCTGTGGGTTCGCAACCATAGGAAAGCCGGATGCAGCCGTATGTCTCCTTCCCGGCACCGAACTGACGTTCGAGAAAGACATCCGATACTCCCACCGCTTTGGCTTTCTCAGGTTCAGTGTGGGTTACAGGACCGCAAGGTTTCGACGGTTCAATGTCGATCATCCCCATGACGAGCACGACGCGGTCGAATTCCCCGATGGCCGAACCGTCATGGTCTCGGAACTGGCCGCCGGTCAGACCGCGACCGTGGTGCAAGTACCGCCCTCCGCGCAACCGGAGTCGCCATTATGACCTAGAGCTTGACGGCGTGCGAACGTGATTACACCCGATGGTCGGGCTCGCGCCGCATAGATCGCTGCCGTTCTCTGCACAGATAAGAGATCGAGACTATTGGCGGCGAATATCGAACAGGAGAGAAGGAAATGGCCACGCGCGAAATCGTTCTTTGTGAAGCCGTCCGCACCCCGATCGGAGCCTATGACGGGAGCCTGAAGGCCATATCGGCCCCTGACTTGGGCACGGTAGCCATCAAGGCGGTGCTCGACCGCTCGAAACTCAATCCAGAGAAGGTCGGCACAGTAGTAATGGGCAATGTGATCCAAGCAGGCAACAAGATGAACCCGGCGCGCCAGTCCGCGGTCCATAGCGGCATACCAGTCGATGTCCCTTCCATGACGGTGAACCGCGTCTGCGGCTCCGGCGCGCAAGGGATCGCATCCGCAGCGCAGGAAGTCATGCTCGGCATGCTCGACAGCGCCGTTGCCGGCGGCATGGAGAACATGGACATGGCGCCTCACCTGGTCGAAAAGGGACGCTGGGGCTACCGTATGGGAGACGGGATGCTCTGGGACAGCATGTTGCGCGATGGCCTTAACGACGCTTTTTCTGGCCAGCATTCCGGATGGCATACTGAAGAATTGGCCGCGTCTTTCCAGATCACCCGCGAAGACCAGGATCGCTGGGCGTTGCGCTCGCAGCAGCGCTTCGCCGCGGCGCAAGGAGCCGGCAAATTCAAAGACGAGATCGCGCCCGTCGAGGTCCACGGTCACAAGGGGGTGAAGATCTTCGACAAGGACGAAAGCAACAGGCCCGACACCACGCTAGAGGGCCTCGCCAAGCTCCGCCCGGCGTTCCGCGAGCACGGGACGATCACGGCCGGCAATGCGCCCGGTTTGAACAGTGGCGCTTCGGCGATGATCGTTGCCGACCGCGGGTGGGCGGAGAGGCAAAACCTTAAGCCGATGGCGCGGCTCGTGTCCTACGGCATTGGCGCGGTCGAGCCGGGAATGTTCGGGCTCGGGCCGGTTCCCGCTGTGCGCCAGGCACTTTCGCGCGCTGGCTGGAAGATCGCCGACATTCAGCGCATCGAGATCAACGAGGCGTTCGCTGCGATTGCCATCGCGGTGACGCGCGAACTCGGTCTTGCCGAGGACATTGTGAACGTCGAAGGCGGAGCTGTCGCGCATGGTCATCCGATCGGCGCGACCGGCGCAGTGCTAACCACACGTCTCCTCTATTCAATGCAGCGTGACGGCATCAAGCGCGGCGTTGTCACGCTTTGCATCGGCGGCGGTCAAGGCATCGCTCTGACGTTGGAGGCTGTGCACTGACGCAGTCGCATGCGTCGCACGGATTGCGCTCCAAGGCGAGACGTGTGAGTCCGCCTCGTTAAGCTGCTTTCATATTTCACGGGACCGATCTCCCGGTTTGACGGGGCCAATCCTTTGAAGTGCAGATAGAAGGTCGACAAATGAATCGCATACTAGTGGCGACGGACGGATCGGAGGACGCGGATCGCGCGATTGATTATGCAGCGCGGCGGGCTAAGGACGCTGGCGCCGAGCTCTTGATTGTGAATGTCGTCGGTGGCTACGGGCTCCCGGACAAAGTGTGGATGGCCTTCACCAACGACCAGAGCGTTTTGCTGAAAGAGCTGCTGGAATCGCAATCGGCTGAGATACTGACGGCGGCTAGAGATCGCGCGCGCAAGGCCGGCGCCGGCACGATTCTGCTCGAATCGCGACGCGGCGAAGTCGCACAAACGATCATCGCGATCGCGCAGGAGAAGAAGGCGGACGCTATTGTCGTCGGCAAACGGGGCGCCGGGCGCGTCGAAGGAGCTTTGCTGGGCAGTGTCTCCCAAAAACTTGTTGTTCTTTCACCTTTGCCGCTGACCGTCATTCCATGAGTTGAGAGTGCCGTTTGCGGAGTTGAATCGTTTTTTCCTAACTGGAGATTCCAGATGAAGGGCCGGCATCACCAAGCGCTCATCGAAAAAGCACGCGGGCTGATGCCGATCCGCACGGCAGTGGTCCATCCCGTCGACACGGTTTCGCTGCTTGGCGCGATCGAAGCTGCCAAGGAAAGGCTCATCGTCCCTGTCCTGGTCGGACCCGAGGCCAAGATCCGGGCCGCAGCGGAACTGGCCAAGCTCGATCTGTCCTCCTGTGAACTCGTGCCGACGGAGCACAGCCATGCGGCAGCGGCCGAAGCCGTCGCGCTGGCGCGCGACCGCAAGGTGGAAGCGCTGATGAAGGGCAGCCTCCACACCGACGAATTCATGGGCGCGATAGTCCATGAGGAAAAGCTGCATACCGCTCGGCGCATGAGCCACGTCTTCGTCATCGACGCTCCGGACTATCCGCGGCCGCTCTTCGTCACCGATGCCGCCCTCAACATCTATCCGACGCTCGACGACAAGGTCGACATCGTCCAGAACGCCATCGAGCTCGCGCACGCGCTCGGCTTGGCGCTGCCGAAAGTCGCGATCCTGTCGGCGGTCGAGATCGTTACGTCAAAAATCAAGTCAACGATCGACGCGGCGGCTTTGTGCAAGATGGCCGATCGCCGTCAGATCACCGGCGGCATCCTCGACGGGCCGCTTGCTTTCGACAATGCGGTCTCCGAGGAGGCGTGCAAGACCAAGGGTATCGTCTCGCCGGTTGGCGGTCAGGCGGATATCTTCGTCGTGCCCGATCTCGAAGCCGGCAACATGCTGGCGAAGCAGCTCGAATACCTGGCCGAGGCGGAAATTGCCGGGATCGTGCTCGGTGCTCGCGTGCCGATCATTCTGACCAGCCGCGCCGACAAGACGCTTGCACGGCTCGGCTCATGCGCAATCGCGCTGCTTTTGGCGCGCCACAAGACGGAGATGAAGTTTTGACCGGCGCCATCGTCGTCATCAATGCTGGCTCGTCGAGCATCAAATTCTCGCTCTTCTCGGGCGAGCAGCGGCCGACGCGGCAGTATTTATTTTGCGAGGGCCAATGCGCGGGGATCGGCCACCGCACACATTTCACCGCCAACGATGGTGCCGGAGCGCCGCTCCACGATGAGTATCTCAGTGAGGGCGCAACTCACGAGGATGCGCTAGCAGCGCTGCTGCGCTGGCTCGAACAGCGCTTCCGGCAGCAACCTCTGATTGCAGCGGGGCATCGCGTCGTCCATGGCGGAGCCATCTACAAGGGGCCAGTGCGGATCGACGCCAAGGTGGTCGCGGAGCTGACCCGCCTCATCCCGCTCGCTCCTCTTCATGAACCGCATCATCTTGCCGCCATCGCCGTAATTTCAAAGCTCCACCCAGACCTACCGCAGATCGCCTGCTTCGACACATCCTTCCATCACACCCAACCCGAGGTCGCCGCCGCCTTCGCCTTGCCACGCCGCTTGAGCGACCAGGGAATCCGGCGCTACGGATTCCACGGTCTATCCTACGAATACATTGCCAGCGTGCTACCCGATATCGTCGGCCCGCAGACCGCGCAGGGCCGCGTAGTGGTAGCTCACCTCGGCAGAGGTGCCAGCATGTGCGCCCTGAAACAGCGCAAGAGCGTTGCCACCACAATGGGATTCACGGCGCTCGATGGGCTGCCTATGGGCCGGCGCTGCGGCAGTCTCGATCCGGGCGTTGTGCTCTACCTGATGGAAGAAAAGAAGATGACGGCCGCGGCCGTCAGCGACTTGCTGTATCAGTCATCGGGACTGTTCGGCGTTTCTGGCCTCAGCGACGACATGAAGACATTGCTGGCGAGCGACAAGCCACATGCGGGCGAGGCGGTTGACCTTTTTGTCTACCGCATCTGTCGCGAGTTGGGATCGCTCGCGGCAGCCCTCGACGGTCTCGATGCGCTTGTTTTCACCGCAGGCATTGGCGAGCACGCTCCCGAAATTCGCCGCCGGGTTTGCGAGAAATCGACATGGCTCGGGTTGGACATCGACGTGGCGGCCAACGAAGCGGGCGGCTCGCGAATCACAAAAACAGACAGCAAAACATCCGCATGGATGATCCCGACGGATGAAGACCTCATGATCGCTCGCCACACTTGGCATCTCATTGGCGAAAGCCAAGAACGCAAAGCTTAACTAGGCAAATCACGCCCGCCCGGGCGGGAGGCCAGCATGACGCAGGATCAGGCCACAGTAAAATCCACCATCGATGCACACGCCGAAGCGGATGCAACGGGTCTGACCGAAGCGGAAGCCGCGCGGCGGCTGACGCAATATGGCGAGAACGCCCTCGTCGAGCATCGGGTGAGCGTGTTTGAGCGCCTCGCACACTTCTTCTGGGGACCGATCCCTTGGATGATCGAGATCGCGGCGGCGCTTTCAGCCACACTTGAGCATTGGGCGGATCTCGCCATCATCCTGGCGATGCTCTTTATCAATGCCGGCGTCGGCTTCTGGCAGGAGTTCAAGGCCGACAACGCCATCGCCCTCTTGAAACAGCGCTTGGCGCTCAAGGCACGCGTCAAGCGCGACGGCGTATGGAAGGACATCGAGGCAAGGCTGCTGGTCCCCGGCGACGTGGTGCACGTCAAGCTCGGCAACATCCTTCCCGCCGATTTGAAATTGATTGCGGGCGCTTACCTCAGCGTCGACCAGTCAGCCCTGACCGGAGAATCGCTGCCGGTCGACAAGAAGGCCGGCGACGAAGCCTATTCCGGCTCCATCGCCAAGCAGGGCGAGATGGACGGCGTGGTCATTGCGACCGGCATGAAGACCTATTTCGGCAAGACCGCGGGCCTCGTCCAGCAGGCCAAGAATGTTTCCCACTTCCAGCGCGCCGTTTTGCTTATCGGCAATTTCCTCATTCTGGTGACGATCGGCTTGGTGCTGGTGATCGGGCTTGCGGCTCTGTTCCGCCACGACCCGCTCCTCGAAACCATTCAGTTCGCCCTGATTCTCACGGTCGCCTCGATTCCGGTCGCTCTCCCGGCCGTGCTGTCCGTCACGATGGCGGTCGGCGCCGAACGTCTGGCGGGATTCAAGGCGATTGTCTCGCGGCTCGTCTCGATCGAAGAGATGGCGGGCCTGAATATGCTATGCAGCGACAAGACGGGCACCTTGACCAAGAACGAGCTGACGCTTGGCGATCCGCAGCCGGCGCCGGGCGTCGCGCGCGACGACCTCCTCCTGGCCGCGAGGCTGGCGTCACGACGCGATGCGCCGGATGCGATCAACTCAGCGATCATCGCCGGCGCGCCAAACCTCGACAACTACGCCGTTGAGGCGTTCCATCCTTTCGATCCGGTAGCGAAGCGCGCCGAGGCGGAAATCGAGCGTGGCGGAGAGCGCTTTAAGGTTGTCAAGGGCGCTCCGCAAGTGATCGTCGATCTCTGCGAGCCCACTGCGGAACAGCGCACCGCGATATCCAAGACAGTCGATGAGGATGCGGCGAAGGGATATCGCACGCTCGGCGTGGCGCGAACCGATGAATCCGGCACGTGGCGCTTCCTCGGCCTCCTGCCGCTGTTCGATCCGCCGCGGGATGATTGCGCGGAGACGATCAACACGATCCGTACCATGGGTGTCGACATCAAGATGGTCACCGGCGATCACGAGGCCATTGCCAAGGAGATCGCCGGCAAGCTCGGGCTCGGGCGGAACATCGTCGTCGCCGAAACAGTGTTTGGGCAAGAGGATACAAGCGAGCAACTTTCACGCATTGTGGCGGCGGACGGCTTCGCGCGCGTTTTTCCCGAGCACAAGTTCAAGATCGTCAAGGCGCTGCAGGGCGCAGGCTACATTGTCGGCATGACCGGCGATGGGGTGAACGATGCGCCAGCCCTGAAGCAAGCCGATGTCGGTATAGCGGTGAGCGGGGCGACAGATGCGGCGCGCGCCGCCGCAGATCTGGTGCTGACGGCACCCGGTCTCGCCGTGATCGTCAGGGCTATCGAAGAAGCCCGCCGAATTTTCGAGCGCATGAACAGTTACGCCGTGTACCGCATCGCCGAGACCATCCGTTTGCTGTTGTTCATGACGGCAAGCATCCTGATCTTCAACTTCTATCCCGTCACGGCGATCATGGTCGTGCTGCTGGCGCTGCTTAATGACGTACCGATCATGATGATCGCATACGACAACGCGCCTTTTGCATTGCGTCCGGTGCGTTGGGACATGACGCGGGTTTTGACGATCGCGTCTGTGCTTGGCATCCTTGGCGTTGTCGCCAGCTTTGGGATGTTCTGGATCGCCCGCGACTACCTCGATCTGGCACCCGAACTTGTCCAATCGGTCGTCTTCCTCAAATTGCTCGTGGCCGGGCACATGACAATCTATGTGACACGCAACAAGGGACCGATTTGGGAACGTCCGCTGCCGAGCTGGAAGCTCATTGTTCCCTGCGAAGCTACGCAAATCCTGGGCACGTTTGCCGTAGTCTACGGCTGGTTCATGACGCCGACGGGCTGGGGATTGGCGCTCATGGTCTGGGCCTATGCTCTCGTGTTTTTCATGATCGCGAGTGCGGTCAAGATCGGCACCTATCGGCTGCTGGAATATAAGACGCTACACCATGAGCATCATTTGGTGCGCATCGAAGGCCGCCTGTCGAATTAGGAAACCTATCCCGGCGATTGCGCGTTGTTTTCCCGGTGCGCCGAGCTGAAAGACCGTCGAACCCTCGCGGCGCAATTTCGAGGAGAATTCCATGATCACCGGACCGCTCTCAAGCGCCGAGCTTGCTCTTATGGACGCTTGGTGGCGTGCGGCGAACTATCTTTCAATCGGGCAAATCTATTTGCTCGATAACCCACTGCTACGAGAACCGCTTGAACTCAGACACATCAAGCCTCGCCTGCTCGGTCATTGGGGCACGACGCCGGGGCAGAATTTCCTCTATGTGCATCTCAATCGTGTCATCAAATCACGCGATCTCAATATGATCTACGTTGCCGGGCCGGGCCATGGCGGTCCGGGCATCGTCGCCAACGCGTGGCTCGACGGGACCTATAGCGAGATCTACCCGCATATTTCGCGGAACGCCACGGGCATGCAGCGGCTGTTCAAACAATTTAGCTTTCCCGGCGGTATCTCGAGCCACGCCGCGCCCGAAACGCCAGGCTCGATTCATGAGGGTGGTGAGCTCGGTTACGCGCTCTCGCATGCCTATGGCGCGGCTTTCGACAATCCTGATCTCGTCGTTGCTTGCGTCGTCGGCGACGGAGAGGCGGAAACCGGGCCGATGGCGACGTCCTGGCACTCCAACAAATTCCTCAACCCGACGACCGATGGCGCGGTGCTGCCAATTCTGCATCTGAACGGATACAAGATTGCCAACCCGACCGTTCTGGCGCGCGTCGGGCCCGAAGAACTCAACGGTCTCTTCGTCGGCTACGGTCACAAGCCTCATCTGATCGAGGGTGACGACCCGGCCGTCATGCATCAGCTTGCCG
Source organism: uncultured Alphaproteobacteria bacterium (assembly GCA_963831135.1). GTDB lineage: Bacteria > Pseudomonadota > Alphaproteobacteria > Rhizobiales > Xanthobacteraceae > BOG-931. The sequence goes on along the minus strand of CAWHPH010000034.1, from coordinate 79,096 downwards.
CCAGCACGTTCGATCGAGTGTTCGACGAGATTCGCGAGATTCAATCTGCGGCGCGACAAGGTGCAATCAAGAGCCAGCCGAAATGGCCGATGATCATCCTGAAGACGCCCAAAGGCTGGACCGGGCCAAAAGAAGTGGACGGACTCAAGACCGAAGGCTTCTGGCGGTCGCATCAGGTGCCGGTCGCCGAGATGGCGACCAAGCCCGCCCATGTGAAGCTCCTCGAAAGCTGGATGAAGAGCTATCGCCCGGCGGAACTGTTTGGCGAGGACGGCTCTTTGAAGCCGGAGATCACCGCGCTGGCGCCGGCCGGCGAACGGCGCATGAGCGCCAACCCCCATGCCAACGGCGGGCTTTTGATGCATCAGCTCGAACTGCCTGAGATCGCTGCCTATGCGGTCGAAGTCGAGACGCCGGGGGAGGCGCGGGCCGGAGCGACAACGATCGCAGCGGCATTTCTCCGCGACGTGCTCAGGGCGAGCGAGAGCCGCCGCAATTTTCGCATCTTCGGCCCGGACGAGACCGCCTCAAATCGTCTGTCGAAGGTGTTCGAAGCAACCGATCGGGCCTGGAATGCCGAGCTTTTACCCTATGACGATCATCTGGCGCCCGGCGGCAGGGTCATGGAAATCCTGTCTGAGCATACCTGCCAAGGTTGGCTCGAAGGCTATCTGCTCACCGGTCGGCACGGATTTTTCTCCTGCTATGAGGCCTTCATCCACATTATCAATTCGATGTTCAACCAGTACGCCAAGTGGCTCGAAAGCTGCAGACGGATTCCGTGGCGGCGGCCAATTCCCTCCCTCAACTACCTCTTGACCTCGCATGTCTGGCGTCAGGATCACAACGGTTTCAGCCATCAGGACCCCGGCTTCATTGACTATGTCTGCAACAAGAAGACCGATATAGTCCGCGTCTATCTGCCACCGGACGCCAATTGTCTTCTCTTCGTCACCGATCATTGCCTGCGCAGTTGGAACCGCATCAACGTGATCGTGGCTGGCAAGCAGCTGGAACCGCAATGGCTCAACATGGATCAGGCGGTCAAGCACTGCACCGCCGGGATCGGCATTTGGGAATGGGCGAGCAACGATCGCGGCAGCGAACCAGACGTTGTCATGGCCTGCGCCGGCGACGTACCGACGATCGAGACTCTGGCGGCCGTGGATTTGCTCAGACGCCACCTGCCAAATCTGAAAATCAGGGTCGTAAACGTGGTCGATCTCATGACGCTGCAGCCGCATGATGAACACCCTCATGGTCTTACCGACCATGATTTCGATGCCCTTTTTACCACCGAGAAGCCTGTCATCTTCGCGCACCACGGCTATCCTTGGTTGATTCATCGGCTCACCTATCGGCGGCGCAACCACGACAACATTCACGTGCGTGGCTATAAGGAAGAAGGCACGACGACCACGCCGTTTGACATGGTCGTGCTGAACGGCCTCGACCGCTTCCATCTGGTTTCGGACGTCATCGATCGGCTGCCGCAACTCGGCTATGTGGCCGCGTATGCCAAGCAAGCAATGCGCGACAAGCTGATTGAACACAGGGCATATATTCGCCAGCACGGCGACGATATGCCGGAGGTCAAGGATTGGCGTTGGTTGCCGAGCGACCAGAGTGGTTGGGGTGCGAATTAAATTCAAAGCATATAGGTTTCGATAAACCGCTGCATCAAGCGGCATAGTGGAGCATGAGCCTTGATTAGATCATGTACCCATAAAATCGTTGGCGAGAGCGCTCCCGATCAATGTCCGCTTTAGCCCCGCATCGCCGACTCAAGCCGGACGTCCCGCCACCATCGAATGGACCAAGAACAAACTCATGCACCGCAGCAATCGGTATGCCTATTCGATCACGTCGGCGGCGCGGGAGGGCGTCCCTGCCCCGACATCCCAATACCTGCATACGCTCCCTTGGCAGCGCGGCCGCTTGAACGAAATAGAGACGCCCCACGTATGCTGACAGTTCACTCACCACCCATCATCGTCGTGTCATACAAAAGGCCGCAAATTCGTAGGTCGCGACTGGTGAAAACAACCCGACAGCTAAGCAACGCGTGTCAGAAGAAACGATCATGTGGTGGCTTGCAGCGTTACTGTTCTTGCTCGGCTTTTCGGCCCTCGACTTGATCGTCAAGTCGACCGGCCCGAGAGCACCCGCAAGCCCCGCCCGCGCCGTCCGTCATCGAAGCAGTAACCTCGGCTCAGTGGATGGCGCGCGGTGTGGCAGGGCAGGAGGCTAAGGCTATAGGCCGCGATCATTCTGAAAGGACAAATCACGCGGTGTCTCAACAACCAGAAAAGACGCAAAGGCCTACCAATGTCCAAAGTGAAAGTAAAATACATCTCGTCACCAAACGAGATTCCCGCCGGGCACAAATACATACTGGTCGTGTATGGCGAGGAATACGCGCAAACGAGACATCCCCTCGGCCTTACAATTACTGTCGCCAGCACCGTGCGTCAGCTTTCCTTCTTGACGGCAATTCACACAGCCAAGGGTATCGCTAAGCACGCGGGAATATCGGAGGTTTTTGTCTGCACCGCCATGACACCGGGGCCAAGCCCGATCTCCAGGAGCGGCATGTTCACATACGTTCCCGCCCAAGACGAACTTAGCTCGAATGTGATCGGCTTGGGTGTCTACAACGAAGACAAGCAGAACATCGGCACGATCAAGGATATCGCCTTAGACGCAAGTGGCCTAAACGGCTATATTGTCCGCGGGTTTCTCGGGATGGGCGATCACTATGTTGTCGTGCGCCCATCAGCAATCAGCTTCAATGCCGAGGACAACAAATGGCATGCCACAATGAACGTAAATGCTGATCAGCTTAAGGCGGCGCCAGAATACAAATACTTCAGCAAATCCTGATCAATTCCACCAAGTTTGCACTAGTTCCATTCAAACGCACGGATTGGCGAGTCTGCAAAGGGTCAAATTTGTAAGTCTCGAAGTGAGCCGATGTTTTCCGGTTTGTCGGCGAAAGCGGACTCCGATCTGACGCGAAGGGACCGATGATGCCGAAGAAGCCACCCGCCAAGTCTTCCGAATTTTCACTCACGAGCGTCCCGGCATTCTGGCCGATGGCGATGGCCGCTTCATTGATGGAGCAGGGTGTTGAGCTCTACGCCAAAAATCTCAAGTTCACCGAGGAAGAGATCAAGATTCACGACGAGCTGAGGCCGGTGCTGGCGACGCCGAACACGGTACGGCTTGATCTGCGGCCGGTGCTGCTGCGCGAATACGGTAAGCCGGGCGGAATTCCGACGCTTGTCGACGCGCCTCACGCTGGCCACACAGCAATGATCGCCGATTACCACAAGGGTCAAAGTCTCATCGAGACGCTCTTGGCCAACGGCATCGGTCACGTTGTCCTGACCGACTGGAAATCGGCAACCGACGACATGAAGGACCTCGAAATCGATAACTATCTTGCCAAAATCGTCATCGCGATCGACGACCTCGGCGGCCACGTAAATCTCGTCGGCCTATGCCAAGGCGGCTGGGTGGCGGCGATGGTAGCCGCTCGTTTCCCCGACAAGGTGAATTCGTTGGTGCTCGCAGGCGCGCCAATCGACACCGATGCCGGAAACGGACCGATCAAGCGCATGGTTCATCAAAGCCCGATGTCATTCTACGAGGACTTGGTGGCACTCGGCGGCGGTCTCATGATGGGTAAGTACATGCTGCAGGGCTGGAAGAACATGCATGCTGAGCAGCACTACATTCAAGACTACATCGATCTCTATGAGCATATCGACGATCCGGCCTACGTGGCCAAGGAAGAGACATTCAACAGCTGGTACGAAAATCCGATCGACCTGCCAGGCCGCTGGTATCTCCAGGTGATCCAGCAATTATTCAAGGAGAATCGGCTCGCTAAGGGGCTGTTCGTCGGCCTCGGCCGCAAGCTCAATCTCCGCGATATTACTTGTCCGGCTTATTTGCTGGCGGGCGCTGACGACGATATCACGACGCCCGAGCAGGTTCTCGATGCCGCCAAATATCTCGGCACGCCGAAGGATCATATCTTGCAGAAGACGGTGCCCGGCGGCCACATCGGGTTGTTCATGGGCGCTCGTACTTTGAAGGAGCACTGGCCGGCGATATGCCGGTGGATTGCCGCCCAGTAGCGCCTCCGTTTGTTCTTAGGGAAGCTTTCGGGGTTTTCGCGTGCCGATGAGGTGATCGAATAGAATGCTATTTGCCGCAGGACATAAGTCCGTTGTTGGCCCCTCGCATCACTCGGGTCGCTGCAAGATTATGTCTGAGATTGGGGGACAAACAGACGTAACTCGGACATCGCGTTTCGGTAGCGATTGACCCAACCCCGACCTCGACTATTTTTGGGAAAGAGGTTCTCAGGTCCTCGATTCCCGCGTCCGAAGGACAAATTGATCCTTATGCGTAAGTTGATGGAGATGGCTGGGCCTCGCACGTCCAGTCGGTTTCATCGGAGCCAATTCACAGGTCACTCACGGGCTTTGTGCGCCATTTCAGCGATCCGCAACGCAGTGCGTTTTCACAAATGCTCTGGCCGGCTGGGGAGCAAGCGGGGATTGATATGGCCCGAGAACTGGTACGGCCGTGCTGGTGTCCATGGGGTGACGAAATAGCCCCCTTGGCCGCTGTCTTTGGTCGTCATGCCGCACGACGGCACTCAAACGCCTGACAAGTCCGCGCTGCGCAGTCAGGCGTGATTTATTCAATAAACAGTGGCCAAAGAAGCTCCCTTACGCCAACCCGCTTAACTTCCTTCGTATCGACCCCCTTGCAAGAAGGGCAGACGAAGATGCGCTGCTCCGGACGCACTCCAAGTTTTTAGATCGTGCGGAAGTGCTTCATGGTGTCGCCGCAAGAGGCACACTATGGTCGGCGTGCTGTTGGGTACAGGAGGCGAGCGCTCGATGGTGGAGGTTGGGGGCGTGTGGTGCTACCGAACTCTCAGCCACCGACGCCTGGCACGGAGCTGTCGATAAAACATATGTAAGACTGATTAGGATAGTTGCGAGTTAAAATTTTAGACAGAGGGCTCAGAATTTGGATTTCAATCCGGTTCTTTTCAATCCGGTTTCAGAACTGGCTGGCAGATGCTTTGACGGCTACGACACGCAACGGCCTGCGATGCGTGCCAACTGAGAATGCGCGAGCGCACTAACCAGGGATTCGCAGCCAACTGGTAATCTCGAACCTGAGGCTGTTTCGAGCGGTGTGTTGGTTTGACGAAGCCGGTGCGCGACATTCGGCTGAATTCTAAAGGCCCGCGGCGAACGGTCACCTTTTAGGATGCGGTTCACAGTTTCGCCGGATGGCTCGATTCCTGATCGTGCCGTCAATTCCGATATTCCGAGACCAGTGATAATTGAAAGTGTGGCGAGTGCCACAATCAACCCGCGCCAGAGAAGCCAAGAACCACCAAATACCGGCCGGTATGAACGGGATTGCGACGTATTGGGGAGCATGGCTTCGCCCTCTAATGGTCAGCCAATGCTTAACGACAATGCGTCCGTAGAAAAATTCAGATAATTCCCCTAAGGGATGTACCGGAGGAAGAAGCACGAATACGACGCGCCCCGCAACGGCAGCATTATCATTGTATTTCATCTGCGCGCTGTCGTTGGCTGGTTCGGTCTATTTGGGCAGTGTGGTCGGTCGCATGAAGGTGAAGCCAGAAAAGACGACGTCGTCGACGACGATTTAATCTTGGTAAGGGGAGACCAAAAACGTATAATAACAGGGTCCGATCTTCTAGGACGACTGTTGCGCGGAATCGTAACGCGAGATGCCGAGCGAAATGAGATCATCCGCAGAGGCATTCTCGCCAAGCAGTCATTGAGCAACACTGCGCTAATATATCTATCTCTCTTTTTCGTGCCCGACAGTCTGCATTATCAATATTGGCCGAATCTGATTTCCGGTATGGACCGGTCTGGAGGCTCAATCTGAAGCCGACGCCGATCCCCGACGCGAGAGCGGTTGTCCCCACCTCCGTCGTGCTGCAGCGGCTGCACGAGGAGGCGCCGACAGATTATTTCACCCTGGGCTGGCTCATGGGTAGCCTGCACGAGCGCTCCTTCGGCATCATCATGCTCCTGCTCGCCTTGGTCGCGATCGCCCCGGGCGCATCAATCGCCGCCGGCGTGCTGCTCATGATCCCGGCGTTCCAGATGATTGCGGGCCGGCCTGTTCCGTTCTTTCCACGCTGCATCTCCGCCCGTCCGTTGCCGACGCGGCACCTCGCCGCTTTGGTCCAGCGAGCCGTGCCAGTGCTGAGATATCTGGAGAAGGTGATCCACCCGCGTTGGCCCACTCCGTTTGAGGCAACCAAGCGCCTTGTCGGCTCGGTCGTGGCGATTCTGAGTATCAGTTTGGTGTTCATTCCGATCCCCCTGAGCAACGTCGTTCCTGCCCTGGTGATTGCCCTGATCTCGCTGGCCTACATCGAGGAGGACGGGCTCTTGCTGTCGATCGCGCTGCTTGACGCGGTCGTTGTGGTGACGTTGGAGTTTGCGGTGATCTGGGAGACGATCCTGGGCGCAAAATGGATCATCGGCCTGTGATAGACGATCCATTTGAAGCGCAGACCAAGATCTTGGATGGCAGGAGAGGCGTGCGTGTGGGCACTGCCAGTGACGAGACTTGATTTGTATCGCTTCCGCGGTCCAAATGTTCAGACAACGGTGCCGAAAACCTTCCCGACGCCGGCGGTGAGAGCCATCGCCAACGCGCCCCAGAATGTCACTCGGGCCGTGGCGCGCAGAACGCTGGCGCCGCCGGCCCTTGCCCCGATCGCTCCCAGAAGAGCGAGAAAGCCCAAGGACGCAGCGGCCACGATCGGGACCAACGCGCCAGCAGGCGATACGACTGCCATGAGCAAGGGCATGGCCGCACCTACAGAAAACGATAGGGCCGATGTCAGTGCGGCTTGCACTGGGCGCGGGGTGGTAATCTCCGAAATCCCAAGCTCATCACGCGCGTGGGCGGTAAGGGCATCTTTCGCCATGAGCTGCTGGGCGACTTGCCGCGCAAGATCCTGATCGACACCTCGCTTGACGTAGATGTCGGCAAGCTCGTCAAGCTCAAATCCTGGGTTCTTGCTCAACTCCATGCGTTCGCGCGCGAGGTCCGCCCTTTCCGTGTCGGATTGCGAACTGACGGACACATATTCGCCGGCGGCCATCGACATGGCGCCAGCCACAAGTCCCGCGACACCTGCGATCAACACATCGTTCTGCGTCGCCGCAGCAGCGGCGACGCCGATGATCAGGCTTGCGGTCGAGAGGATGCCATCGTTGGCCCCGAGCACTGCTGCTCTCAACCACCCGATGCGGTTGACGAAGTGGCTCTCAGGGGTCAGCGCAAGACGGCTCATCCGACATTCCGCTTGTCAGATCAAAGCCGACCCATGACAACCAGCACGAGGAGGATGATCAGGATAACGCCGATGACACCGACCCCGCCATGACCGTAGCCGTAGCCGTACCCGCCGAACCGGCCGCTAAAGCCGCCCAGCAGGAAGATGATGAGGATGATGACGAGAATCAGTCCCAGTGACATGGCATTGTCTCCCGTGGTGAAATTGCTTTGTCTCCAATTATCAGCCTACGCGATCACTCTATCCCATCGCACGCGGTTTGTGCCGCAATCATGAAAACAGCACCGTAAATCGCGCACCTTGGTTCTTGTCAGCGCGACCAATTCGCAATTCACCGCCGATCTGTTCGACAAGGGATCGAACGATTCTCATTCCCAGTCCTTTGCGCGCGGCGGGATCGGATCCTTCCGGCAAGCCTGGGCCATCATTGGAAACCGACAACGCGTAGCCTTTTTCAGGATTGGGTTCCAAGCTGACCGTGATCCGGCCTGAACCGTATTTGACGGCGTTCGTGACCAGTTCGTTGGCGATGAAGCCGAGCGGAATCGCGGTGACGGCCGGCAGAGTGATTTCGACTCCCTCGACGACGATGGTCCGCCCCGGATGCTCGAAGGACAGCATCACTGAGATGTCGCGACAAAGATCGTCGAGGTATTGCTTGAGTGCCAAGGTTTGCACGCCGTCCAATGAGTGAAGACGCCAGTGGATGCGCCCGATCGTTGCAATGCGATCGGCCGCGGCGGCCAATTCCGAAGCGACCTCCGCGTTCCTCGACGCCCGGGCTTGCAGCGAAAGCAGGCTCGCGATCATTTGCAAGCCGTTCAGCAGCCGATGATCGGACTCCTGGCTCAAAACCGCCTGTTGTCGGATCAATTCGTCCTTTTCACGAAGCAGAGCATCTTCCCGGGCGAGCGCCTCCCGCAGTCGGATTTCCGTGCGCCTATGCCTTGTCAGCTCGCGTTCGTAGCTCGCGACCGTGCGGCGCTCAGGGTTTTTGAATATCGCGATCGAACGTGAGCCCACGTCACGGGGCGAATATTCAACGGTCATTGTTTCGTCCTATCTCGGCATCGTAGCCTGGATACCCGGACTGAAATAAATTTGCGGCAGCGACAGCCAAGCTACATTGATGCAAATCAATCATGTCCGATACCGGACAGTGACTTTGCCGCGATCCTTTGCCGTGCCGCCGGTCTCCTATATCCGTCACCAAACCGACACGGACTACTCCGCCAAAAAAAGTCCGCGGCGACGAATTTCGCGATAGCACGCATATTCTTGGTATTTTTCTTTGTTTTTCGCCCCGAAGTGTCTCTCAGCGCGGGCGACGAACGCCTGTATTGGCTTAGAGAGCAAGTTGCCGAGCGAGCGCGGACGCACACCGTCGCAGTTATTAAAGTTGCTCTTTCTGTTGAGCGAAGTCGAATAACATGTCCGCGACCAGACATGGAGCTTGCATCGCCTGCCAGAAAGGCGCAGCGTGCAAAAATGTCCAATGGCCTTCAGCGGGCTGCGATGGACGATTTCGTCAGCCGCGAAAATATTAGGCGATATCGCAAGCTCGCCGGCGAATCGACGGATGTTACCCAGCGATCGCGGATTATGAGTTTGCTGGCTGTGGAAGAAGACAAGCTCAAGTTGGAACTGAGCGGAAGGCGCGATACTTCCGAAGAAAGATCGCCGGTTAACACGGCAACCGAGGATCGGGTCGAGCATGACGGAGACGAGCAGCAAGGTGGTGGCTAGCCGCAAGGCTGCGAACCCACATGCCAACCGGTTGCTCGGTTTGCTGTCACCCAGAGATTACAGGCGGCTTCGCCCGCATCTTCACCGCATTGCGCTGGAGTACAGGCAGTCGCTCTATCGCGCTCACAAGCCCATCGAATTTGTCTATTTCATCGAGACCGGTGTCGGCTCCCTGGTGACCACCATGGCCAACGGCCAAGCCGCCGAGGTTGGAACGATCGGCAACGAGGGGCTCGTGGGTCTGCCCCTCGTGTTCGGCGACGACAGGGCGCCCACCAGCGTTTACGTCCAGGTTCCAGGGGTCGGCCTGAGAATGAAGGCAGCGCTGTTCAAAAAGGAAGTGGCGCGAAGCGCCTCGATGCAAATCGTGATGCTTCACTACGCTCACGCCTTCTTCAATCAGGTCGCGCAGTCGGCGGCGTGCAATCACTTTCACTCCCTGGAACGGCGATGTTGCCGCTGGATGCTGATGACGCACGACCGCATGCAGTCGGATGAGTTCCTGCTCACGCAGGAGTTCCTGGCCATGATGCTGGGAGTACAGCGCACCGGCGTTTCGGCTGCGGCCAGCGCCCTGCAACGGGCCGGCCTCATCCGCTACAAACTCGGCAACGTCACGATCATCGATCGCCGCGGCCTGATCCGCCGCTCCTGCGAGTGCTACGGCGTTTCCAAGAAGGAGTTCGATCGTCTGCTGGGCGAACAATCATTACGCAAGGTCCCGCACCCGAGCTGAGCTGTGAACTTAGGCCCCGCCACAGATTGTGCACGGGACTATTCTTTTTCCCTGGCCGCTACCACCATCGGCGTCTGCCCCAGCCTCCGCCCCAGCCGCCTCCAAAGCGGCCTCGCAGAAGCCCAACCACGAGCAGAAGCAAGACGGCGCCAATGGCGGCGTTGACGATCGCGGAAACAATTCCGGTACCAAGATGGATACCGACTTGAGGCAACAACCAGTCGCCAATGAATGCGCCAATAATGCCTATTACGAGATCGCCGATGAGTCCGAAACCGGCCCCCCGCACGATTTGTCCGGCCAACCAGCCGGCAACAAGACCGACGAACAATATGACCAGAAGACTTTCATTTGACATATGCATGGTGACGCCTCCAGGACCAGGGTACTCTCTCTAGCTCCGCCAGATAAACTCGATTCGTCTACAGTTGCCAACGATTAGGGGCGCCCTGGAAGCCCCGCGAACTCTCTGATGCTTGCGTTCAGCAATATCGCCGGACGAGCAACCAACGCCGCGATCGCCCAGCCTGCGCCCGTGAAGAAGTCGACGCAGAACTAGACTCCGATCTGGTAGATATTAATGGCGGAGTTAGTTTGTCCCTGAGATTACACACGCACTAATCATACTATAAAATAAGATGTCTGGTGTCAGACATAGTTGATCTACATCAATGCAACTTGGTTTTGTCCGACACATTTATGAACATAGGGGATCTTCCCGCAAAGGTCCGGACCAATCGGGGAAAGTTATGTCGCAATTCAAATTCGGATTTGCCGCCATTGTTCTTGCGACCGCGCTGTCGGCCGCGGCATACGCCGCCCCCTCGAAAGGCGGCGGTGGCGGCCATCCCGGTGGCGGCGGCGGTCATCCCACTGGCGGCGGCGGGCATGTTGGCGGCGGTGGTGGCCGTCCCGGTGGTGGCGGTGGTGGTGTGCATGTTGGCGGCGGTGGTATGCGGGGCGGCGGTGGTGTGCGCGGTGGCGGCGGTGGTGGCGCACCTCACATCAGTGCCAGACCGGCGATATCCCGTTCGTCAGCGGCGCCGATCTCGCGCGGCAATGGTTCTTTGGCCGGCCATACTCCCTCGACCAATTCCGTCGGCGAAAGGACGCCCCTCAACTCAACCGGGAACGAAGGGCGCAGAGCGAATCCGAACGCAAACCTCAAATCTCACGCGGTGCGCAACACGTTGAACTCCGCCTTGGTCGCCGGCGCATTGCACAATAGGAGTGCATTACGCAATCCGGGCACCCGCGCCCACATTACCGCCAGCGCGGCAACGGCGGGATGGCATGAGGGACGCGACGGTGCAAATGGCTGGTGGCGACACCGCAACGGCGGGTACGGATGGGTCGGCCCGCTTTACTGGCCGTTCGCCTACAATGACATGTACGACTACGCGATGTGGGGCAACGACTACGACGACTCGTTCTGGGGTTACGGATACGGCGACCTTTATGCCGGCATATTCGCGCCCTACGGTTACGACGACCTCGCCGGCTATATACCGCAATACGCCAGCAGCAATCCGAGCGATGGTGGACAAACGCAAACGGCGCCCGCTGCCGGCACGCCGAGCGCGGCGCCCGACCAGTTGGCGCAAATGTGCGGTGCGGATAGCCGCGACATCGCTGGCCTGCCGATCGACCAGTTCCAGCAAGCCATCCATGCCACCGACGAGCAACGCGCTGCGCTTGACGATCTCGCCAACGCCTCGGCTAAGGCGGCACAGGACATTAAGGCTGCCTGCCCGACCGACATCGCCCTGACTGCCCCGAGTCGGCTCGCAGCCATGCAACAGCGCATCGAGACGATGATCGCGGCAGTACAGATCATGCAGCCGCCGTTGGAGAAGTTCTACGGCCTCCTGAGCGACGAGCAAAAGGCCCGGCTGACCGCACTTGGCAACGATCAGCGTCAGAGCCGGACCACGGAGAAGACTGCTGGCTCGCTCGCCCAGAACTGCGGTGTTGCGCCATCCGGCGTGATGGAATGGCCAGCCGCCGAGATCGACCAGACGGTGCGCCCGACCGAGGCGCAACGCGCAAGTCTGGGCGCGCTGCAGAACGCCACCAATCAGGCGGCGGATTTGCTCAAGGCCTCGTGCCTGACCGACGATCCGCTCACGCCGCCAGCGCGCCTAGCGGCGGTCGGCAAGCGACTCAACACCGTGCTGCAAGCGGTCAAGATGGTGAGTTCGGCGCTTAACGACTTCTATGGAACAATGTCCGACGAGCAGAAGGCGAGATTCGAAGCGATCGGTCCGCAGCGAACGACCCAACTCGAGTCGTTAGAGGTTACGCACACAAATGTCCGCAGGCGCGGCCCTCCCAGCGCTGAACAAATCATTCGACGTTTGATTTCACCATACTTTTAGGACGTTCAATCCTTACGAAATCAACGAGCTTCCTATCGGCACTCCCGTCCAGCGTCACGCAAGGTCAGAAGGTTGAACCCCATGTCGAGCCGTATGCCGCCGGTGCCACCTGCCAATCGCAGTAAGAAAGGTCCGAAGAGGACGCCGGAAGTGTCGAAAGACAAGAAGTTGGTGAAGCACGAACATCATGCCAACTCTGCGGAAGAAGGCGATACCGCCAATATCAAGCAGAACACCACGAACGAGGGTTACTTCCGCGGCCGGCGGGAATCTTAATCGTGTACCGTTTTCTCGAAGGCACAGCAGAGCAATATATGACGCGTGCCGTAACGACCGTGACACGCCAGACGACCATGCGTGAGCTGGAGCTGTTGTTCGAGAAACACGATTTCAATTCTTTCCCCGTAGTGGAAAAAGAAAAGATGTTGGGGATCGTTACAAAATTCGATTTTCTTCGGGCCTTTGCCTTCACCACCGGTCAGATGGTGCCCCATTACGATGAGTTGATGCGACGGCCGGTTGCCGAAATGATGACCGAAGCCGTCGTTCATGTCGAACCGGAACAACCATTGACACGAGTTCTCCAGTTGATGGTGAGCCTTAAGACCCGCAGCTTTCCGGTTATTGGGCCCGGTCACCAATTGGTCGGAATGATCTCTCGCGAGGACGTGATGCGCGCGCTCAAAGAGGCGACAGAGGAAGATTAACGCGCGGGGTCTGACAAAGGCTCAGTCTCTCCCAAACATTGATCGCCGCCCGAGAGACAGCCGGTGGCGGATTGGCATGGCAAAATCTAAGAGAATTTAAGAGACAGGAGGATCATCTGCGCAAGATGACTGATAATCATCTCCTCAAGGAGGAGGACGACTTCGATGCGGTGGCTGGTGCTTTCGACGCTGCGGGACACAACCGCGCCGTCCACGGTCGAAGCATTGAAACGGTTGCAGCGACTTTTCTCCAGTCGAATGCTAGTTTTTGCGCCGAACTCTGTTGGTTCGGGAAGCGCCCAGTAAGTAGACGTTCCACTCATCCGGATTGTTGCCAGCATCCAGGTCAATTTCCCCGTCGCTAATTGCTTGGTCGCGAGACTGTTTCCATTCGGCATGTTGTGCCGCCGTCGCCTCTTGCACCTGAATGGCGGATTTCCCGTCCCATAGCGGTTTTCCGTCCGTACCAACGAGCACCTTCAGATCGGATCGCACGCTCCCTTCTTGATCATCGATCATCGCGCGTGCCTGATCGTCGTCCACAGCGCGAAATGTCAATACTGCCGTCCCGCCAATAATGACGACGTAGGTATTCATCGTAAACTCCGTTTCAGACTGGAGTAGTCGGGCCAGGGCTTGAGGGTACGCGACACACTGCATTTAAGTTTGAGTATGACATCGCTAACAACCATGCCATCGACCGTCATATCAGCCATGCCTGCGCAAGGAAGTCGTCAAATCCATTCTGTAGTTTGATTTCCGTACTCGCCCATTTGGTCAGGCAGAGTCTCCGACTCAAAGGAGATTCGAAGCTATTTGGAAGCTGAGTCCTTATTCAACATAGCAATAGCTTCCTGTACTGTCGTCATAAATTGCGCAGGGAAGATGATGGTTGAGTTCTTTTCGGTCGCAATTTCCGCCATCGTCTGCAGCGTGCGAAGCTGAAGCGCCACGGGATGCTGCGTGATAATGTCGGCCGCTTGGCCGAGCTTCACCGAGGCTTGGTATTCCCCTTCGGCGGCTACGATCTTCGCCCGACGCTCGCGCTCGGCCTCGGCTTCCTTTGCCATGGCGCGCTGCATGTTGTCGGGTAGAGTAATGTCTTTGATTTCGACTGCGGTCACCTGCGTGCCCCACGGCTCAGTGTGTCCGTCGATCACATTCTTGATCTGCTCGTTGATGCTTGCAGTATCCGAAAGAAGCTGATCAAGGCTAAACCGTCCGACAACATTTCGCACAGTTGTTTGGCTTATTTGATTGATCGCGTTGTAGACGTTCTCAATAGCGATCACCGCTTTCTCTGGATCGGAAATGTGATAGTAGGCAACGGCCGCGATATCTATCGAAACGTTGTCCTTTGTGATGATTTTTTGCGAGGGGATTTGCATTGTAACGGTGCGTAGGGATACGCGCACCATCTGCTGAATGGGAACGAAGACAAGGGTAAGCCCGGCCCCGCGAACGCCTTCAAACTTTCCGAGAAGAAATACCACGCCACGTTCGTACTGTCGCAATACCCGAATCGAGCCAAGGACATACAAAATTACCGCGAGCGCAAGAATAAAGAGCCAATACATACGGGCACTCTTGCACATATTACAATGGTGGTCGAGCCGATCCGCTGTTGCTTGTGGGCGCGTGTCCGCGCCGGTCATGGGTGTTTTGGTCGAGCGGGGCGGCCTCAACAGATGCGCGTCGCGGTTTGCCCGTCGCCTTGGGAGAAATAGCACGCAACCGGTGCAGCATGTACGCTCCGGCGTGGCTGTACATCACATTGGACTCGCTAACGCCCGGCTTGGGAACTCTCCGTGCGTAGAAGCAAATTTCCGGTGTCTTGTCGGAGCGATGGCGGGGAAAGCGCGTTAGCCCGCGTTACCTTCCCAGCCTGATCCGGACGGGGCCCACGGTAAAGGAAACCTGTTCTGCGAGACACACCCGAGGACATCGACGGCGCGAGAGCATGCCTCGATGGCTACCCCGGCGACATGAAGGTTGAAGTTAAAGGCGACGTGATCGCAAAGACCCTGGGCGACCTTCGCTCGCTCTCCACGTGGCCGGCCGGCTTGATCTTGAACTTTCCAAGTTCAGAACCGGCCCGTCTCTGCTGAAACTCCGAGCTTCCTACCGCATGTGCGATTTCGGGTTATAGCCCCGTCGAGTGAGTTAGTACGGTGCAGCGATATTTCTGGGGGCGGTAGGGACAAGCGGAAGTGCTCGGTACAGCCTCAACGACGCTGTTGAGCCCCTTTGCGGACTCTGCCGATCCACGCTTTTGAATGGAACCACTGCAAACTGGTGGGATTGATCAGGATTTTTTGGAGTATTTGTATTCTGGTGCAGCCTTAAGCTGATCAACGTTTACGTTCATTGTGGCGTGCCATTTGTTGTCCTTGGCTTTGAGGCTGATTGCCGAGGGGCGCACGACAACAAAGTGATCGCCAATGCCGAGAAACCCTCCAACGCTGACAATATAGCCGTATAGGCCGCTGGCGTCTAACGCGATATCCTTGATCGTGCCGATGATCTCGCTGTCTTCGTTGTAGACATCCAAGCCGACCACGTTCGAGCTAAGTTCGTCCTGAGCCGGAACGTAAGTGAACATTCCGCTGGGGGTCGGGTTAGGCGCCGGTGTCGTGGCAGTGCAGACAAAAACCTCGGATATTCCGGCGTGCTTAGCGATTCCCTTGGCTGTGTGAATAGCCGTCAAGAAGGAAAGCTGACTCACGGTGCTCGCAACCGTAATGGTAAGGCCGAGGGGATGTGTCGTGTGGGCGTATTCCTCACCATACACCACGAGTATGTATTTTTGCCCGGCGGGGATCTCGTTTGGTGACGAGATGTATTTTACTTTCACTTTGGACATTGGTAGGCCTTTGCGTCTTTCTGGTTGTTCAGAAACCGCGCGATTTATCCTTTCAGAAACGGTCGAGGCCCATAGCCTTAGCCTCCAGCTACTACCTCACCGCGCGCCATCTCGTGAGTTACTGCTTCGATGATGACGGTGCGGGTGGTAGTGGTGGTGTTGCCGGGCCGCCGGTCGACTTGACGACAATGTCCAGGGCCGAAAAGCCGAGCAAGAACAGTAACGCTGCAAACCACCACATGTCGGCTCCTCTGACACGCGTTGCATAGCTATCGGGTTGTTTTTCGCCAATCGCGGCTTGCAAATTTGCGGCCTCTTGTATGACACGATGATGATGGGGGTGCGTTGCGGCACGCTTTGATCGACGCCGTCGATACCACCCGCTCTGACGGGATGGCTGCTCGCCAGATTTGTCAAAACCTCTCTTTGACGGCTGGACAGAAAGCTACGCAAGCACCTCAGGCGGACCAATCGGCCTCAAAGCCGACCCTACTTCTTGTTGTTGTCACGATAGCTTCATCAATCATGCGATTGGTTAGCAACCAAGTGTCTGCGGCCGCGCTCATCGTGCCATGACCAGTCGAGAGTCCCTATGAACCAGACATTTCCGTCACCGCTGCCCGCTAGTGCTGATCGGCACACCATAGCGGGTGTGCGATCTGATCAATGGTCTACGCGCGAGGCGCAACACGACACTGAACGGCTCTCTTTCGAGACCCTGGATCGGCTGTCGCGAGCAATGACCGCCCGGCTCACCCACGGCGTGTCGCCACATGCCCAATACGCGGCTTGGCTCGACTGGGCTTCGCATCTCTCGCGCGCCCCTGGCCGCCAATTGGAGCTATGGCTGCAGGCCGTTCGCGCTGCGACACGGCTTGCGCTTTTCGTATCGCAGTCCGCGGTCGGTCCAGCAATTCCACCTTTTGTTCCCACAGAATCCGATCGACGATTCGACGATCCGGCCTGGGGATCTTTACCTTACGTGCTCTTGCAGCAGGCTTTCCTCGCCCAGGAGGATTGGTGGCGCAGCGCCACGCGCGAGGTCCGCGGCATGGCGCCAAGAGATGCCGCGCGCATTGGTTTCATAGCTTTGCAGATCCTTGACATGATGTCGCCGTCGAACGTTCCTTGGCTCAATCCGGTGATTGTCGACCGAACGGTGCGAGAGGCGGGTGCCAATCTCTTGCGCGGTGCGGTTAATTTGTCCGCTGACATGTCGCATACGCTTTCAATGGATCAGGCAAACGCGGCCGACGGCTTTCGCATCGGGACGGACATTGCGGCTACGCCGGGCGAGGTCATCTTTCGCAACGACCTCATCGAACTCATCCAGTACCGGCCAGCGACCGATAGTATTATCGGCGAGCCGATCCTGATTATTCCCGCCTGGATCATGAAGTACTACGTGCTCGATCTCCAGCGACAGAATTCACTTGTGCATTACCTCGTCGAGCGCGGCTTTGCGGTGTTCATGATTTCCTGGCGTAACCTGACTGCCGTCGACCGCGATATTTCTTTTGATGATTATCGGACGTCGGGTGTGTTAGCGGCGCTCGACGCTGTCAATTCAGTGGTTCAGGGCCGCAAGGTCCACGCATGCGGCTATTGCCTTGGCGGCACACTGCTTGCGATCACTGCCGCAACCATGGCTCGCGACGACGATCATCGCTTTGCGTCGATCACACTGCTCGCGGCCCAGACCGACTTTAGCGAGGCCGGCGAGCTGATGCTGTTCGTGGACAACAGCCAGGTCGCATTCTTGGAAGACATGATGTGGGACCAAGGTGTGCTCGACACAAAGCAAATGGCCGGAGCGTTCATGGCGCTACGCTCAAACGACCTCTTCTGGTCAAAAATGATGCGCGAATATCTGCTTGGCGAGCGCGATGAGATGACCGATCTGATGGCCTGGAATGCGGACCAGACCCGGTTGCCTTACCGAATGCAGTCCCAGTATCTACGAGGGCTGTTCCTTGAGAACCGCCTAACGGCCGGCCGCTATGCGGTCGATGGCGCGGTGATCGCGCTGAAGAACATTCACGAACCGATGTTCGCGGTCGGCACCGAGACCGATCACATCGCTCCGTGGCGCTCCGTCTACAAGCTTCATTTGTTCACCGACAATGAGCTAACCTTTGTGCTGACCAATGGCGGCCATAATGCCGGCGTGGTGTCGGAGCCGGGCCATCACGGGCGCCAGTACCATATAGCGAGGCGCCAACCCGGCGGTCGCTACGTCGATGCCGACACCTGGCTGGCACGCGCCAAGCAGGCCGACGGCTCGTGGTGGCCGGAATGGGTTTCTTGGCTCGAATCCCATAGCAGCCGAGAACGAATTTTGCCTCCGGCCATGGGCAGCCCTTCGCATGGGCTCGTTCCGCTCTGTTCCGCGCCCGGCCTCTATGTCCAGCAGCGCTGACAGCCCTATCGGGTGGTCTGCGAGAAATTTCCCTGACCTGCAAACACGCCCGACGACGTGATCGAATAGGGGATGTTGTTTGCTGCGGTGCATGAGTCCGTTGTTGGCCCAAAGGCGAAGCTGAGTCAGCATTCGACGACGTCTGCTTCTCAGCTGCAATCGGACATCCCGCAAAGCGATGTTCGCGGACTCTTAAGTAGCCATAACGCTCGGCGGTACCGGTACTACAAGTAGTACGACGCGCACCAAAGGTGTGCGATCTAAGCTCTTGGCAATCCAGCCACTTTCCTATTCAGTTTCAGCTATCCATCATCGGCGCGACGGAAAATCGATGTGTGACGGCGAACAACGCGCAACCTCATAAAATCCAAATGTTAGGTGCAACACCAGAACCTGTTTATCAAGTGCTGGAATTGCCAAAGCCCTTCAACTTTCGTTCGTGCAATCCTCGTATTCCTGCGCCGCTGGCCTTACGGCCTATGGTCGGGGCGTTTGGGCCGACGCCGGCCGCTACCCGGGCCCTGCCGGGTCCACCCTGATGAGGATTTGCATGATCTTGTCGACAATCGATCCGCTGATCGCCGCCGGTGTCGTGCTCGCGACCGCCGCTACGGACGCGGTCTATGTGATGTTCACATCAGCCGTGGTTGCGCGCCACCGCGTGTCCGCTGCGACCTGGAGCAGCATCTGGTATCTGCTGTCGTCCTTCGCGGTGATCCACTACACCGAAAATTGGCTCTACGTCGCTTTCGCAGCGACCGGCTCCTGGATCGGGGCCTTCGCCTCGATCAGTTTCCTGCACCGGCCTGCGAGGCCGCTTCAGTAGGAGAGCCTCAGTCGGTGCTAGAATGACTGGCGTCTTTCATATCCGATGCCCGTATCTGAGCGACCAAGCGCCACGCAAGGAAGCAACCATGATCACAGGCGCGGCAGCTATCGTGATCTTGCTTGTGCTCGCCGCCGTGCATCTCTACTGGGCGGCGGGAGGCAAGGCCGGCAAAGCGGGCGCCATGCCGACCGCGGAGGGACGTCCGGTCATCAAACCCTCCGCCATGGGCACGGCGATGGTTGCCGCGGCCTTATGCGCCATCGCCGCGCTGGTGGCATTGCGGATTGGCTGGCTCACGCTGCCGGGCTTCCCCAGCGATCATATCTTTGTTCGCATCGCCGCCTGGCTGATCGCGGCCGTGTTCGCGCTGCGCGCAATCGGCGACTTTCGCTACGTCGGGTTCTTCAAGCGTGTCCGCGGCAGCAGATTCGCCCGGCTCGACACATTGGCTTATTCGCCGCTATGCACGGCCCTGGCTTTGCTCATCGGCATTGCCGCCAGCCGCTGACGCCGCATCAGAGCAATCAGACTATGAACGACAAGGAAAAAGCCGCGCTCGGATCGATTGCCGCCTCCGCGGCATTGACCTTGGCCAAGGCTATTGTCGGCGTGCTGACCGGCTCGCTGGCGATCCTCTCGGAAGCCGGCCACTCCCTGCTCGACCTTGCAGCGACGGTACTCACCTATGCCGCGGTGCGCGTCTCCGGCAAGCCGGCCGACGCCGAGCATCAATATGGCCACGGCAAGATCGAGAGCGTGGCGGCGCTCGCCGAGACCGCTTTGCTGTTCCTGCTGGCCGCCGGCGTGGCCTACGAAGCGGCGGACCGGCTTCTCGGCGAGCAAGCGCATGCGGTCAAAGCGACACTCTACGCCTTCGCCGTCATTGCGGTCTCCATCCTCGTCGATTTCTTCCGTGCGCGTGCGCTCGAACGCGTCGCCGAGAAAACCTCGAGCCAGGCGCTCGAGGCGGATGCGCTGCATTTTTCTTCCGACATGTGGTCGTCGATTGCAGTGCTGATCGGGCTCGGCGGGGTGGCGCTCGGTTATTCGTGGGCCGATTCGGCGGCAGCCCTGGTCGTCGCCGTATTCATCTGCATTGCCGGCTGGCGTCTCGGCCGCCGCACCATCGATACGTTGACCGACACGGCCCCGGCGGGCGTGAGCGAAAAAGTGACGGCGATCGCGCTGCAAGTGCCGGGCATCGTCGGGGTCGAGCGGGTGCGCGCGCGGCCGGCCGGCGCAGCGCTGTTCGTCGATCTTGCGGTGGGCGTGAACCGCACGCTGGCGCTCGATCGCGTCACCACCATCAAGGATCGCCTGGCACGCGCCATCCGCGCCGAATTTCCCGAAGCCGAGACGACCATTATCACCGAGCCGCGCGCGCTCGATGACGAGACCGTGCGCGAACGCGTGATGCTCATCGCCCGCAACAGCGGTCTCGCGGTCCACCACGTCGCCGTGCAGGCGATTGGCGATCGCTTGTCGGTTTCCACCGACCTCGAAGTCGAAGGCACGCTGCCCATCGCAGCCGCGCACGAGACGGCGAGCCGGCTCGAAGAAGCGATCCGCGAGGAACTCGGACCGGATGTGGAGGTCGAGACCCATATCGAGCCGCTGCCGGCGGTGCTGCTTGCAGGCCGCGATGCCACGGCCGAGCGTGTGACCGAAATCGGCGACGCGCTCACGGCGCTCGCAGCAGACCTCACTGGACTTGGAGACGTGCACGAAGTGCGCGTGCGCGAGACCAGCGACGGCGAAATTGTCAATTTTCATTGCCGTGTCGATCCGGCTTTGTCGGTGAGCGCCGTGCATGATCTCGTCGACGGCGTGGAGCGCGGATTGCGCCGGCGCTTTGCGACCATCGCGCGGGTGATCGGCCACGCCGAACCGTGGCGTGGCGGTTAAAGCGCGAAGCTGCGGGCGCTTTACGGAATAAGAACCGCAGCACCCTCAAAACGGCCGTGGCGCAGATCGCCGAGCGCGGTATTCGCCTGTTCGAGCGGATAGCGCGTGACTTGCATCTTGATGCCGGCCCGCGGCGCGATGGCCAGAAATTCGTAAGCATCCCGGCGGGTCAAATTCGCCACCGAAAGAAGCTGGCGCTCCTCCCACAGGAGCCGGTAGGGAAAGCTCGGAATGTCCGACATGTGAATGCCGCCGCAGACGACGCGGCCGCCCTTCTTCACCGTGGCGAGGGCCGCCGGCACGAGCGCCCCGACCGGCGCAAAGATGATGGCCGCATCGAGCGGTTCTGGCGGCATCTCGTCGGAACCGCCGGCCCACACCGCGCCGAGTGAACGAGCGAAGTCTTGCGCGGCGGCGTCGCCGGAACGGGTGAAGGCATAGACCCGCCGTCCCTGCCAGACCGCGACCTGGGCCAAAATGTGGGCGGCGGCGCCGAAGCCATAAAGCCCGAGAGCTTCACCC
Source organism: uncultured Alphaproteobacteria bacterium (assembly GCA_963831135.1). Classification (GTDB taxonomy): domain Bacteria; phylum Pseudomonadota; class Alphaproteobacteria; order Rhizobiales; family Xanthobacteraceae; genus BOG-931. The sequence goes on along the minus strand of CAWHPH010000034.1, from coordinate 57,604 downwards.
TCCCCGGCCATGCGATAGCTGCGCCAGCCGATCAGCCCGGCGCAAAGAAGCGGCGCCATCTCGGCGGCATCGAAGGCGTCCGGCAGCGGGAAGCAAAAGCGCGCATTCGCAAGTGTGTGCGTGGCATAGCCGCCGTCGCGGGTATAACCGGTGAATACCGGCGCGTCGCACAGATTTTCGCGGCCCGACCGGCAATAGGGACAAACCCCGCAGGCGGCGCCGAGCCACGGCACGCCGACGCACGCACCGAGCGCGAAGCCGGTCACGCCAGACCCCAGCACCGCAACCCGGCCCACGATCTCGTGTCCGGGCACGATCGGAAGCTTCGGGTGCGGCAGTTCGCCGTCCACCACATGCAGATCGGTGCGGCAAACGCCGCACGCCGCGACCTCGATCAGGATCTCGCCCGCAGCCGGTTGTGGAACCGGACGCTCGCGCAGCACGAGCGGCGTCTTCGGCCGATCCAGAACCATGGCTCGCATCGTTGGCATGATTGATGCCTCGGTTTGAACGGGACCGCCCCATCCTACGCTTTCAATTGCTCCACAAAGCTTCTACATCAACCCGATCATGCGCACCGAAGAACCCCGCCCCATCCGCCTGAAAGATTATCGGCCGCCGGACTGGTTGATCGAAACCGTCGATCTCGACGTTTCGCTCGACCCGACCGCAACCACAGTCCGCTCCAGGCTGAGGCTGAAACCGAACAGCGCGGGAACGCCGGCGCCGCTCGTGCTCGATGGCGAGGAACTCAAGCTCCGCTCGCTCGCGCTCGACGGCAAGCCGCTGCCGAGCGAAGCGTTCATAGCGACGCCGGACCGGCTCACCATTGCGCAGCCGCCGAACCAGCCCTTCACGCTCGAAATCGAGACCGTCATCGACCCGGCGGCCAACACGCAATTGATGGGCCTTTATCGCGCCGGCGCCACCTATTGCACGCAGTGCGAAGCCGAGGGCTTCCGCCGCATCACTTATTTCCTCGACCGGCCGGACGTCATGGCCGTCTACACCACGCGCATCGAAGCCGACAAAAGCGAGGCGTCGGTCCTTCTGTCCAACGGCAATCTGATTGCGCAAGGCGACGTGCCGGGCACCGACCGGCATTTCGCCGTGTGGCACGACCCGTTCAAGAAGCCTTGTTATCTGTTTGCGTTGGTCGGCGGAAACCTCGCCTGCGTCGCCGACAGCTTCCGCACCATGTCCGGCCGCGCCGTCACGCTGCACATCTATGTCGAGCCGGGCAAGGAAGACCGCTGCCACTACGCGATGGACAGCCTCAAGCGCGCCATGCGCTGGGACGAAGAAGTCTTCGGGCGCGAATACGATCTCGATATCTTCATGATCGTCGCCGTCTCCGCCTTCAACATGGGCGCGATGGAGAATAAAGGCCTCAACGTCTTCAACGACAAATACGTCCTGGCCTCGCCGGCGACCGCCACCGATACCGATTACGCTCATATCGAGGCGGTCATCGCCCACGAATATTTCCACAACTGGACGGGCGATCGCATCACCTGCCGCGACTGGTTTCAGCTTTGCCTGAAGGAAGGCCTTACGGTCTTTCGCGACGAAGAATTTTCCGCCGATCAGCGCTCGCGGGCGGTGGAGCGCATCAGCGACGTGCGCGCGCTGCGCTCGCACCAATTCGTCGAAGACGCCGGGCCGCTCGCGCATCCGGTGCGGCCGGAGCTCTATCACGAGATCAACAACTTCTACACGACCACCGTCTACGACAAGGGCGGCGAGGTCGTGCGCATGATCAAGGTCCTGCTCGGACCCGAACTGTTCCGCAAGGGCATGGACCTCTATTTCGAGCGGCATGACGGCGAAGCGGCGACGGTCGAGCAATTCGTGCAGTGCTTCGCCGACGTCTCCGGCCGCGATTTCTCGCAGTTCATGCTCTGGTACACCCAGGCCGGCACGCCCGAAGTCGTGGTGGCACCGCATCATGATGCGCGCGCCAGAACCTACCGGCTCGACATCAAGCAGACGGTCCCGCCGACGCCGGGCCAGCCGGACAAAAAGCCGATGGTGATCCCACTGGCGCTCGGGCTGGTCGGCAAGGACGGCAGCGATCTGCCGCTGACACTCGACGGCGGTCCGTTGCGACGCGGCGTGCTCGAACTGACGGCCCCGAGCCAAAGCTTCGTGTTCACAAACATTGCCGAGCCGCCCATCCCTTCCGTCAATCGTGGTTTCTCGGCGCCCATCAAAATCACTTTGCCGATCGAAGCCAGCGATCTGCGTTTCCTTGCGGCGCATGATCGCGATCCGTTCAATCGCTGGCAGGCGGTGCAGACGCTCGGCATGTTGCTTCTGACGGAGAATGTCGCGGCGCTGCGCACGAGCGGACCTGCACGTAGCGACGATGGCTTGACCGCGGCGCTCGCCGCAATCCTTGCCGATGCCGCCCTCGAACCGGCCTTCGTCGCGCTCACGCTGACGCCGCCGAGCGAGCCAGACATTGCGCGTGAGATCGGGCATGACGTCGATCCCGACGCGATCTTTGCGGCGCGGCGGCATTTGCGCGCGGCCATCGGCGGCGCGCTTGGGGCGACGCTGGCGAACACGTATCGACAGATGTTCACGCCCGGTCCTTATCACCCGGATGCCGAGAGCGCGGGACGACGCGCGCTCAAAAATGTTTGCCTCGGCCTCATGGCGGCGACCGGAGACGAGCAAGCGATCAAGCTTGCGCTCGCTCAATATGAGGGCGCCGACAACATGACGGACCGCATGGCGGCGCTCGAAATCCTCACGCTCCACGACCGGCCCGAACGCGCGCAAGCCCTGGAGGATTTCTATGCCCGCTACGCCGACGATCCGCTGATCATCGACAAATGGCTCGCGCTCCAGGCGGCCACTCCGGATCCGAGCGCGCTCGATCGCGTGCGGGCGCTGACCTCGCATCCGGCCTTCTCAATGGCCAATCCGAACCGCGTGCGTGCGCTGATCGGCTCGTTCGCGCAGATCAACCACACCCAGTTCAATCGGCTTGACGGCGCCGGCTACAATTTCATCACCGACATCGTGCTCGCGCTCGATCCGAAGAATCCGCAAGTCGCTGCGCGGTTGATGGGCGCGTTCCGCTCATGGCGCGCGCTCGAAACAAGGCGGCGGGGGCAAGCCGAAGTGGCTTTGCGCCGCGTCGCCGCGGCACCATCGCTCTCGCGCGACGTCCACGACATCGTTGCGCGCACGCTCGCCGATAGCTGAGCCGGTCCGCTCAGCTGCCGGTATGTGCGCCCCCTGCGCCAGGTAAGCGGAAGTTAGCTCGTTCGATTTCGATTCAATTGCATTGAAGCCCTGCGATGTGACGTTGATGTATCGCACCGCCCCAGGCAGAGTGTATCGAGCATGACCGACAGCACCCTCGCCAGCGTCCCTGCCAGCACGTCCGCCAAGGCGCGCAAGAGGATCCGCGCGCTGCTTCTGAGCGATCGCATCGATACGGCGAATCTCGAACATGATGGTGTCGTCTCGACCGCCCCGCTGACCTTCAAATATGGCCGCGACGGCTTTATCACCCTGTTTCGCTACGGCGTCGCGGTGCTCATGGGATTGACGGCGCCCGAGGAAGAGCAGGTGTTGCGCAGTCTGCAACTGCGGCTGGTCCGGCCGGTCGCACCGTCGGAGGAGGAATCCGTGCTGATCGAGATCGTCCCCGACAAGGACGATCAAATTCTTCCGGGCGGCCCGATCACGCTGAAGACCATGACGCCGGAGCACTTGATCGTCATCGCCGACGCCTTGTCGAAAAGCGTCGTGCTGGCGCGCGACGAGCGCGAAGTGTCGGCGGTATTCGATCTGGTCGAGCCGTTCGCGCGGCAGCTTGCCGATCACGGCCGCGTCGTTGCAGGACGCGGCGCCATTCTCAGGATCATCGGCAACGCTTTGCTCGTTCAGCATCGCGTTTCCGGCCGCGTCGCCGTGACCGAGAAGCCCGACGTCGTGTGGGACCGTCCCGACCTCGACCGGCTCTATGCGCGGCTCGAGGACGAGTACGAGCTGAGAGAGCGCGCCGAGACATTGACGCGCAAGCTCGCGGTGATCGCCGATACCGCGGAAGTCCTCACCGACATCATCGACACAAGGCGATCGTTGCGGCTGGAAATCATCATCGTCGTTCTGATCGCGGTCGAACTCGTCATCGCCGGCTATCAGACGCTGCATTAGGAGCGCAATCGCTTCTGACTGAATCGATTGGCGCTCTAATACCTTCCGGCGGAGCATGATCTTTTCGGAAAGCCGGGTTCTCCCCGGATCAAGTCCGGGGCAGGCTTTTTCCAGATCATGCTCCGGCGCGGCGGATTTGGAATCTCCCCGGAGATCATGCTCCGTTCGCGCCGACCAAAGCCATTATCTTTGATTTGACTCGCGCTTTTGCCCCGCTCGCCGGCGGCAGGAAAAGCCGTTGGATAAAACGTAAAGAAATATTGACTCCGGACTCTCGACAAATCGATTCGCATCGATTCTTATGATTGTGATTCGGCAAGAGATGCGGGCACATCCTTCCGGTCGCGGGTGCAGGGGACAGTCCAAGCGGAGGCAGGCATGGCGCGCGCCGAAACGGCGAGTGCGTCTCTACGTTCCGATTCTATCCAGGGTTTGGCGAAATCGATCGCCAAGCCTGCGTACCGCCGGCTGCTGAGCGCTGAGCCGCTGTTGCGCCGCGCCGTGCCGGCGCTCATCATCGCCTTCCTGGTAACGATCTGCATCGGCGCGGTGGTGCAGATGCTTGAGCAGCGCCGGCAAGTGATGCACGACGCGCGGCAGGCAATCGAGGCGCTGGCCGACCAGATAACGCTTGCGCTCGAACAGACAGGCCGGGACTTCAGAGGTAATCCGACCCGCAATTCCGCCGCGATCGAACACATCATGCCGTCGTGGGCCGCCACGCACGACCGCTTGATCCTGGTCGCCGATGCGGACGGCGCGATCATCGCGAGCTACCCTGCCGATCCGCAAAAGCTCGGGCGGCCCATTCTCGACCTGCTCGGTCCCTCGCAGCCCTTGACCACCTTCGGCGCCGCAGCCGGTACGCTGGAAATCACCCTGCCGGACGGTGCGACCGCCTTGGCCACCGTGCGCGGGCTGCGCAACCCGCTGGGCGCCGTCGCGGTCGTGCAGACGGCAAGTGACGCGCTCACCGCCTGGCGTGCCAGCACGGCCCTCACCATCACGCTCTCGGCGACGACGGGCTTTGTCGTGCTGATCCTCGGCTTCGCATTTCACTGGCAGGCGACGCGCGCGCGCGAAGCCGACCTCATTCACGACACCGTGCGCGGCCGCATCGATACCGCACTCAACCGCGGGCGTTGCGGCTTGTGGGACTGGGACCTGGCGCGCGGGCGGGTATTCTGGTCACGCTCGATGTTCGACCTGCTCGGTTTGCCGGCAAGGGACGATCTCTTGACCTTCGGCGAGCTCAACGCGCTGGTGCATCCGCAAGACATCGATCTTTATGCGCTGGCCAGACAACTGGCCGACGCCGAAGTGCAGTCGATCGATCACGCTTTCCGCATGCGGCATGCGGACGGCCGCTGGCTCTGGCTGCGGGTGCGCTGCGAATTGGCGCGTCAGGAGGGTGAAACGGGACCGCATCTGATCGGCATCGCAGTCGACGTCTCGGAGCAGAAGCACCTGGTCGAACGGACGACCGCGGCCGACTTGCGGCTGCGCGACGCCATCGAGACCATTCCGGAGGCGTTCGTTCTATGGGACGCCGACAATCGTCTGGTCCTGTGCAACTCCAACTTCCAGGAACTGCACCGCCTGCCCGACTCGGCCGTGGTCGCCGGCACGCCCTACGAGACGGTCGTGGCAGCGGGAACAAGGCCGATCGTCCGCACCACCAGCATCAACGAGGACGGCCAGCCGCAAGGGGCGCGCACCTTCGAGGCGCAGCTCACCGACGGCCGCTGGATGCATATCAGCGAACGTCGCACCAAGGACGGCGGTTATGTTTCGGTCGGCACGGACATCACCAAAGTCAAGCAGCACGAGCAAAAGCTGATCGAAGGCGAGAAACGGCGGATCGCGACCATCAACGATCTGCGCCATTCGCAACAAGCGCTCGAGCGGCAGACCGGCGAACTGGCCGACCTCGCCGAAAAATACGCCGAGGAAAAAACCCGCGCCGAAGAGGCCAACCAAGCCAAATCGAATTTCCTCGCCAACATGAGCCACGAGCTGCGCACGCCGCTCAACGCCATTATCGGTTTCTCCGAAATCATGGAATCGGGGATGTTCGGCCCGCTCGGCGCGGCGAAATACACCGAGTATTCGCGCGACATCCGCGAAAGCGGCCAGTATCTGCTGGATGTGATCAACGACATCCTCGACATGTCGAAGATCGAGGCCGGCAGCGTCCACTTCAGCCCTGAAACGGTGGAACTCGATCAGATTCTTGCCGACAGCCTGCGCGTCGTGGGCGGCCGCGCCAGTGAAAAACGGCTCACGCTCAATTCGCGGATCGCTCCCGGCATCACGCTCCATGCCGACCGCCGCGCGCTCAAACAAATCGCGCTCAATCTGTTGTCGAATGCGGTGAAATTCACCCCGGACGGCGGCGCCGTCACCATACGTGGGCGGACCCGCGGCGGCAGGCTCACCATCGCCATCGAAGACAACGGAATCGGCATTCCCAAGGAAGCTCTGCACAAACTCGGCCGGCCGTTCGAGCAGGTGGAGAGTCAGCTGACCAAACGGCATCAGGGGTCAGGGCTCGGCCTCGCCATCGCCAAATCGCTGGTCGAGATGCACGGCGGCGCGATGCGCATCCGCTCCGTCCTGGGCAGCGGGACGACGGTCGTGGTGCGCTTGCCGCTGCAAATACCGACCGCTGGCCGGACGGAAAACCGGGCAGAGAAAAGCGTCGTTTCCCCTCCCCTTGCGCACTGCCAGGCCACTTTGGTGTAGAATTGCCGCCACGTGACGGCACTTCCCCCGGAGGAACCATGCCGCAGAAAATTACCACCGGCTTTCGCGCATTGATCGACGCCGCCGAACGCGAGATCGAAACCTTGCCGGTCGAAGAGGCGATTGCGCAGCACGGCCGCGACGATGTGAGCTTCATCGATCTTCGCGACATTCGCGAGCTTGAGCGCGAAGGCCGCATGCCCGGCGCCTTTCATTGCCCGCGCGGCATGCTTGAATTCTGGATCGATCCGGAGAGCCCGTACCACAAGCCCATCTTTGCCGAAGACAGGCGCTTTGTGTTCTTTTGCGGCGGCGGCTGGCGCTCGGCGCTTGCCGCGCAAACCGCGCAGCGGATGGGCCTGCGTCCCGTCGCTCATATCCAGGGCGGCTTCGGCGCCTGGCGCAAAGCCGGCGGGCCGGTGGAGAACCAGCCGCCGAAGCCAAAATCCAGTTAGCCGCGCCTTCTAAAACCGAGGATCACTCACGCTTCGGCAACGGAGCTGCGGCTTCGACATAATTCGTGTCGCTCGGTCCATGGCCGGTAATAAAGACCGTGACCGGCTCGTCCTTGGTCGCGGCGAAATGCGGTTGGCCGGCCATGCGCGATATCGGCGGCCTGGGTTTTCTTGTCATAGCCGCCGGGCGGATGCGTGGAGAGGCCCATGCCGCGCAAGTCCGGAATGACAACCGTATGATCGCGGACAAGAACGGCGGCCAACGGCGCCCACATATCGCCGGTGTCGCCGAAACCGTGCAGCATGACCACCGCAGGACCTTGCCCGCCGATGCGAACATGCAGCGTGACGTCACCGGATGCGATTTCCGCAACGTGAAAGGCCGGCGGCAGCGATTCAATGCCCGCACCGGCGCGCGAGGAAAGGGCGCCCAACGCGAGCCCGAGCAGCAACAAGCGCAACACAACAACGCCGGCATTTTTGGTCATAGACGCGTCTTTCTTGATTTTGCCACGAGCAACCGACGCCGCGCACCATCGATCCATGACGTGGATTATCGGGCCTGTCGCAAATAATCGGGTGCATAGCGAGATCATGCTACAGGGCCGTGAACGGGCTGACGAGGGCGAGCGACTTGGGATCAGCCGCGTTTCCAGTCACAGCGCCGTTGAATAAAAACAGTTGTCGGTGTGAACGCAGGTTGAGCTTTCCGCTCAACGCTCACGCGCTTTCCAAGATCCGCTCAAAGCACGCACGCACCTGGCGTTGCGTCTCCACGACATGGGCTTGCAGCGCCGGGAAGTCCGGCAAGTCGGCGGCGCGCGCCAACAAAGCGAGAACGCGCGCGTTCGCCGCCTTGGCATCGAACGGGCCGGTCAGACACAGCCGCAGGATCTGCGTGAGATCGTGAAAGAGCGCCACGGCCGGCCGCAGCACGTCGGCATCCTCCGCCTTCAAAATGCCGGCGCGCGCAGCTTTCTCCAGCATGCGCGCCGTCGACGTATCGAGGATTTCCGGCGAGGCGGCGGCGTGCACAAGCTCCAGATATTGCGCAACGAACTCGATGTCGATCAGCCCGCCGGCGGCATATTTGAAATCCCAGGGGTCAGCATCGCCCTTTTCCGTCGCAATGGCGCCGCGCATTTCCACAACGTCGGCGGCGACCGCGTGGGCATCGCGCCGGCGGCGCAGCACCTCGCCGACCGCCGCCTCGATGCGGGCCTTGAAAGCCGCCGGCGCCGAAACAACACGCGCGCGCGTCAGCGCCATATGCTCCCAGGTCCAGGCTTCGCTCTGCTGATAGTCGACGAAGCCGCTGATGTGCGTGGCGAGCGGCCCGGAGCGGCCCGAGGGCCGGAGCCGCATATCGACTTCGTACAGCACGCCGTAATTGGTCCGCGCGGTGAGCGCGCTGATCAGGCGCTGGGTCAAACGGGCGAAATACTGGCCGCCATAGAGCGGCCGCTTGCCGTCCGAGTTCGGATTGTCGGCGTCGAAGTCATAAACCACGATCAGATCGAGGTCGGAGCTCGCCGTCATTTCGCGCGCACCGAGCCGGCCGAGCGCGAGGATCGCCGTCTGGTGGCCGCGGATGCGGCCGTGGACAGCGGCGAAATCGGCTTCGACGCGCGCATGCACCGCCCGGATGAGCACGTCGGCGAGCGTGGCGAAGACGTCGCCGGCCTGCTCGGCGGAAAGCGATCCGGACAGAATGCGCGCGCCGATCAGGAACATATGCTCCTGGCCGAACAGGCGGATCGCATCGAGCATGTCTTCGTAGCCGCGTGAATTGTCGAGCGCGCGCGCCAGTTCCGCCTCCAGACGCCTGGCGTCAGGAAGTGCACCGAAGAAAGTCGGATCGATCAACGGATCGATGACATGCGGATGCTGCGCCAGAATATCCGCAAGCCGCGGCGCCACGCCGAGAATGAGCGCGACAAAGCGAATGAGCTCCGGATTCTGCCGCAGCAGCGGGAGCAAGCGGCTGCCGGGGCGCAAGCCGGCGAGAAACTGGTCGAAGGATGCAAAGGCCGCATCCGGACTTTCCGACCGGGCGAATTGGTCGACGATCACCGGTACGAGCTCGAGGAGAATGCCGCGCACCTGCTCGCTGCGCAGCGCACGATAGGCGCCTTCCTGCCAGCGCTGCACCGCGGCCGCTAATTCGCGCGGCCGCCGAAAGCCGATTTCGACGAGGCGGTCCAGCGTTTCCCGCCCGGCGTCACCCTCGAAGGCGAACGACAAATTCTGCTGCTGCGCGAGCAAGCTCGGCGCGCTTTCGAACAATTTGACATAGTGCTTCTCGACGGCGCGCAGATGCGCAAGCAGAATTGCGGCAAACTCGTCGCGGTTCTTAAGGCCCAGAAAACGCGCAAAGGCCTGCAGCGCCTCGCGGTCCGCCGGCAATGTATGGGTCTGCTCGTCCGCCATCATCTGCAGACGATGCTCGACACGGCGCAGAAAATCGTAAGCTCCGGCCAACTCGTCGCGCGCAGCACCGTCGATCCAGCCGCCGGCGGCGAGCGCGCCGAGCATCGCCACGGTCTGGCGGCCGCGCAGATCGGCATGCCGGCCGCCGGCGATCAGCTGCTGCGTCTGGACGAAAAACTCGATCTCGCGGATGCCGCCGCGGCCGAGCTTGATATTGTGGCCCTCGACCGCGATTTCGCCGTGACCGCGATAGGCGTGAATCTGCTGCTTCATCGCATGCACGTCGGCAACGGCAGCGTAATCGAGATATTTCCGCCAGATGAAGGGCGAGAGGTCACGCAAGAACCGCTCGCCGGTGGCAAGATCGCCCGCGCAAGGCCGCGCCTTGATCAGCGCCGCGCGTTCCCAATTCTGGCCGCGGCTCTCGTAATAGGCGAGCGCGGCTTCGGTCGCGATCGCAATCTGGGTCGACGCCGGATCGGGACGCAGCCGCAGATCGACGCGAAACACGTAGCCGTCGGCGGTGCGCTCCTGCAAAAGCTTCACGAGCTCGCGGGTGACGCGTACGTAAAACGGCGCGGCCTCGACATCCGGCGCGAGCGCACCGGCGGCCGGATCGAAAAAGACCATGAGATCGATGTCGCTGGAAAAATTCAGCTCGTAGCCCCCCATTTTTCCCATCGCCAGCACGACATAGCCGGAACCTGCAACGGGATCGTCGGGATCTCTCGCGACAAGCTTGCCGCGCGCGGCCGCGTCGCCGAGAAGATGGCGGACGGCCGCGCCAAGAGCATTCTCGGCAACCTCGGTGAGGGCCGCGGTCACACGCGCGACCGGCCAAACGCCGCCGATATCGGCGAGCGCGATCACGAGCGCCGCTTCGGCCTTCGCACGGCGCAGCACCCGCATCAGCGCAGCCGAGCCCTTGGCCGCGGCTGCGGCTTTGCGCATACCCGCGAGCAGCGCGGCCAACTCGACTTCGGGATCGCTGGTGAGCAACCGCGGCAAGCGTGCCGGATCGGCGCGGACAAGCTCCCAAAGGTAGGGTGCTGAGCCGGCGATGCCGCCAAGCACCTTTGTCAGCGGCGGATGCTCTGCCACAAGCGTCGCAATCGCCTTGCCGGATGCCGTCCGCCCGATGCTCGACAGCCATGCGGCGACCTCGGCACGGCCTTGCCGCGACGCGCGCGGAAGCACGCCGGCCATGCGTTGCACCAAGGCGGCTCGGTCGAGATTGCGCTTCTTTTGCTTGCCGGATGCAGGCCAGCGCATTACGCACTCGCCGGCCCGGCGCGGGGCAGCGCAAGCACGCTCCGCAAGCCCGGGTGATTGTCTTCCAGTTTCAGTTCGCCGCCATGCAGGCGTGCAACCGCGGCGGCAAGGCTCAGCCCGAGACCGGAGCCGGGTTGCGACCGGCTCTGTTCGAGCCGAACGAAGCGTTCGACCACGCGGCCGCGGTCCGCATCCGGGATGCCCGGCCCATGATCGGCCACCGACAGCGAAATGCGATCGGCCTCGGCGTCGGCTGCGAGCACGATTTCGGCGGCCACGCCGTTGATCTTGCTCACGTCCGGCCCCGCATATTTGATCGCGTTATCGACCAAATTCGCCAGCGCCTGGCTCACCAGCTCGCGATTGCCGCGCACGGGCGCCGAGAGCGGCGCCTCGACCCTGATTGCAAGACCCTTCTCTTCCGCCAACGGCTCGTAGAGGTCGCAAATGTCGCGCGCGATCTCCGCCGCGTCGAACTCGATCATGTTGTCGCGCGCCTGTCCGGATTCGGCGCGCGCGATCATCAACAGCGCATCGAAGGTCCGGATCAGCTCGTCGGACTCCGCGATCGTGGCTTCCAGCGCGGCGCGATAATCGCCTTCATTCTTGGCGGTGCGCAGCGCCTGCTCGCAGCGGTTACGCAGGCGGGTCAGCGGGGTTTTCAAATCATGGGCGATATTGTCGGAGACTTCTTTGAGCCCGCGCATCAGCGCCTCGATGCGCTCGAGCATGGCGTTGACATTTTCAGCAAGGCGGTCGAGCTCGTCGCCGGTGCCGGCGACCGGCAGCCGGCCGGAGAGATCGCCGGCCATGATGGTGTTGGCGGTGCCCGTCATCGCATCGATGCGCTTGAGCACCCGGCTGCTGACGAAAAATCCGCCGGCAAGCCCGAGCACGACAACCAGCGCGAACGACCAGCGCCCGGCATTGGCGATGATGCCGTAGATGCGCTCGCGCTCTTCGAGATCGCGGCCGACCAGAAGGCGAAAGCCGCCCGGCAATTCCACCACCTGCACCAGAGCGCGGTGATCGACCTCGTCGGTGGCTTCGATCCGGCGATACGATGTTTCGAGCCAGCCGGGATGGTCGAGTACGCCAGGCTCCAGGGAACCGACATTGCCGGCAAGTCCCTCCCCATTCGGCGTGGTGACGAGGTAAAGGCTCGACCCCGGGCGGCGCGAGCGCAGATCGATGAACAGCACCAGCCCCCTGATGCCGGCCACGGCGAACTGATCGCGCAAGCGGGTGATCTCGACGGTGACCGTGCGGGTGATCTGCTCGTTGATGAGCCGGCGCGTATTCAGCGCGAAATAGCCGAGCAGCGAGGCCGCGAACAGCACAAAGATGAAAAGATAAACGAGCGTTAGCTGAAACGCCGTCGTGCGCAGGAGCTTTCCTAAAGCCGCCACGGCTCAAAGTCTCTCGTGCTGCGGGCGCAGCTCATGCTCGGAAAAATCCTCTTCCCAGAATTCCAGCGACACGCGCTTGCCCTGGTCCCGATTGGCTGCTTCGGCCCGGCGCAACTCCACGCGCCGGATCTTGCCTGAGATCGTCTTCGGCAGATCGGCAAATTCCAGCCGCCGCACGCGCTTGAAAGGCGCGAGCGCATGGCGGCAATGGCGAAAGATGGATAGCGCCGTATCGCGATTGGGCGCCTGACCGGCCGCGAGCGCGAGAAATGCTTTCGGCACGGCGAGCCGCATCGGATCGGGCGACGGCACGACGGCCGCTTCGGCGACCGCCGGATGCTCGATCAGCACACTTTCAAGCTCGAAGGGGCTGATCCGATAGTCGGACGATTTGAACACGTCATCGGCGCGGCCGACATAGGTCAGATAGCCCTCGTCATCGAGTGAAGCCACGTCACCGGTCCGATAGACCGGACCAGCGATGGAGACGACGCCGCCATCGCTGCCCTGATAGCCTTGCATCAACCCGGTCGGCCGCGGCGACAGGTCGAGACAGATCTCACCCTCCTTGTGCGCGACACCATCCTGATCGAGCAAAGCGACACGATAGCCGGGGAGCGGCCGGCCCATCGACCCTGGTTTGATTTTTTGGCCAGGCGTGTTGCCGGCGAGCGCGGTGGTTTCGGTCTGGCCGTAACCGTCGCGAATGGTCAGACCCCACGCGGCTTTGACTCGCTCGATCACTTCCGGGTTGAGCGGCTCGCCGGCGCTGATGAGTTCCTTAAGCCGCACCGGCCAACCGGCAAGATCCTCCTGGATCAGCATGCGCCAGACCGTCGGCGGCGCGCAAAAGGTCGTCACCCCGCAGCGCACGATGGTATCCAGCAGCCCGCGCGCGTTGAACCGCGGCTGATTGACGATGAACACGGTCGCGCCGGCATTCCACGGAGCAAAGAAACAACTCCACGCGTGCTTCGCCCAACCCGGCGATGAAATGTTCAGATGCACATCGCCCGGACGCAATCCGATCCAGTACATGGTCGAAAGGTGCCCGACCGGATAACTCTGATGGCTGTGCAGGACGAGCTTCGGTGTCGCTGTCGTGCCGGACGTGAAATAGAGGAGAAACGGATCGTCCGCGCGTGTTTCACCTTCAGGCGCGAACCGCGCCGCAGCCTCATAGCCCTTTTCGTACGAGAGCCAGCCCGGCAAATCCTTGCCGACGGCGATGCGGGTATAGTCTCCCGGCAGATCGTCGAATTTGGATGCGACATCGGCGGCGGCAATGACGTGGCGGACGCGGCCGCGCGCAAAGCGATCGGCGAGATCGTTGCGAGCAAGCAGCATCGTTGCCGGCACGATCACCGCTCCGAGCTTCATCGCCGCCAACATGGTTTCCCAGAGCGGCGCCACATTGCCGAGCATCAGCAGAATGCGGTCACCGCGGCGCACGCCGAGCGCGCGCAGGGCGTTGGCGATGCGGTTCGAGCGTTCGCTGAGCTCGGCAAAGGAAAGCTTGGTCTCGCCGGCGCCCTCATCGACCAGCCACAGGGCGGGCTGCGCGTTGCCGCGCGCCATCGGCTCAAAATAATCCAGCGCCCAGTTGAAATGGTCGAGCCGCGGCCAGCGGAACTCGTGATAAGCGGTCGCGTAGTCTTCGCGATGCTGGATAAGAAAATCGCGCACGGCCAGAAAGGGAGCTGCGTTACCCGACGTCATTGTAATCTCCGGCACCACGATGAGATAAGGTTTTTCCTGTTGACAACAAATAGGGCACGCCCTCCTTTCTGCCCGATCCTTTGCCAGACCGCATAGTCTGACGCCAATGAAAACCCGGAAAGGTTGAAGAACCAATTATGGGACCGCTTGCCGGCTTCCGGATTATCGAATTCGTCGGCATCGGCCCAGGCCCGATGGCGGCTATGCTGTTTGCCGATCTCGGCGCCGATGTCATCCGCTTGGACCGGCTCACCCCGAGCGGGCTGGGTATCGATATGCCGAGGCGTTTTGGTCTGTTGGGCCGCTCGCGGCCGTCGGTTGCGGTCGATCTGAAACATGCCGAGGGGATCGCGCTCGCCGCCGAGCTCATCGAAAAGGCCGACGGGCTGATCGAGGGTTTCCGGCCCGGCACAATGGAACGGTTGGGGCTCGGTCCGGAGGTGGTGCTCAAGCGCAATCCGCGCCTCGTTTACGGACGGATGACCGGCTGGGGACAAACCGGGCCGCTCGCGGACGCCGCCGGTCACGATCTCAACTATCTCGCACTCGCCGGCGGGCTGCACGCCATCGGCCGCAAAGGCGCCAAACCGACGCCGCCGCTTAACCTCGCTGCGGATTTCGGGGGCGGAGCGCTCTATCTCGCCTTCGGCATGGCCTGCGCCATGCTCGAAGCGCAGCGATCGGGCAAGGGACAGGTGGTCGACGCGGCGATGACCGAAGGGGCCGCATCGCTGATGACCATGTTTTACGGATTGTACGCCGCGGGGCTGCACAGCCTCGAACGCGGCACCAATCTGCTCGATTCCGGATCGGCGATCTACGACACCTATGAATGCGCCGACGGCCGCTACATCTCGATTGCCGCGATCGAGCTGAAATTCCGCAAGGAATTGTTCGAGCTTCTCGGCCTGCCCTACACCACCGACGACGGACCGGACGTGGGCGCCAAGCTCGAAGCGATTTTCAAGACCCGCAGCAGAGATGAATGGTGCAAGCTGCTGGAAGGCAGCGATGCCTGCTTCGCACCGGTCCTCACCATGGCTGAGGCGCCGCATCATCCGCACAATGTCGCGCGCGAATCCTTCATCGAAATCGATGGTGTGATGCAGCCGGCGCCGACGCCGCGCTTTAGCCGCACACCATCGGGCCGCCCAACGCCGCCGCAGGAATTGGGACAAGCGACCCGGTCGGTGCTGGCCGATTGGGGCTTTCCGCAACAACGGATCGAGAGCCTGTTTGCTTGCGGCGCTGTTGCCGAGAGCGGGAAAGCCGCCAAGGCCTAACCAGCGGCTGGCTCCACTCCTGCCGCTTTGGCCGCGAGGATGACGTCGGCTACTTCGCCTCGTCGCGGATCATATAGCCGGCGCCGCGTATGGTGTGCAGCAACGGCTGCGCGAAGCCTTTGTCGATCTTGGAACGCAGCCGCGAAATGTGCACGTCGATGACGTTGGTCTGCGGGTCGAAATGGTAGTCCCAGACATTTTCCAGAAGCATGGTGCGGGTGACGACCTGGCCGGCATGCCGCATCAGATATTCGAGCAGCCGGAACTCGCGCGGCTGCAGCTGCAATTCCTGTCCGGCCCGGCTGACCTGATGCGAAAGCCGGTTAAGCTCGAGATCGGCGACGCGATAAATCGTCTCCTCGCCGCGGCCGCCGCGCCGGCGCGCGAGCACTTCGGTGCGCGCCAATAATTCGGAGAATGAGTAAGGCTTGGCGAGATAATCGTCGCCGCCGGAGCGCAAACCCTTGACGCGGTCGTCGACCTGGCCGAGCGCCGAGAGAATGAGGACCGGCGTTTCCACCGCCTTGGCGCGCAAGGCGCCGATGACCGACAAGCCGTCGAGCTTGGGCAGCATGCGGTCGATGATCAAAACATCGTACTGGCCGTCGAGCGCAAGCGCCAAGCCCTCTTCGCCGTCGGTCGCACGGTCGGCGATGTGGCCGACTTCACGAAACGCCTTGACCAGGTAGTCGGCGGCGTCGCGGTCGTCCTCGATGATAAGAAGGCGCATGGTGGATGGCCGCGTTTGAGAAGCCGAGGCAAGACCGGGCTGGGTGGCCTCGCGACCCATCATATCGTGTTGCACGGTACCTCCTTAAAGAAGTGAGGGGGCGGCGGGCATTGCCCACCACCCCCTCGACCGAACCCCACCCAGGCGGGGGCGACGGATGCCGGGGCAGAGTTGGTGTCTGAGAGGGGACGGACCTTGCGGCCCGTCCCCGGGGTACGCCCGCCAGCGGGGGCGACGGATGCCGGCGGATCGCCCCATTACTCTAGAGCCGCTTGAGCATGATGCGGGCCGCCGGGGATCGCCCCGCGCGGCGTCATGCTCAGGCGTTGCCGAGCGGCAGAGCGACGAAACGGGTGCCCTCGCCCGACTTCACTCTAAACAAGAGAGCGTGCTTGCCTTCCTTGCGGGCGTCCGCGAGCTGCTTGCGAACGTCCGCCGGGTTGGTGACCGCCTTACCACCGACATCCAGGATGACGTCACCGACCTGGAAGCCGTGATCGGCGGCGACGCCATTGGGATCGACGGCGGTGACGACCACGCCGCTGCCGTCCGCGCCCGACATCTTGCTGCTGGGCGCAAGCGTCAGCCCGAGCTTCGGCATGTCGTTCTCGGGCGTGGCGCGCGGATTCTCCTGGTTGGAGGCCGCCTTTTCATTCGGCAGCGTGCCGAGCGTCACCGTCACGGTTTTTTCCTGACCCTGATGCAGCACACCGAGCTTGACCGACGTGCCAGGCGCCATCGTGCCGATCCGGCGGGCGAGATCGCGCGCATCGTTGACGGAGTTACCATCCACCGAGGTGATGACGTCGCCGCTTTCGATGCCGGCTTTCGCTGCCGGGCTATTGGCTTGCGGCTCGGAGACCAGCGCGCCGGAAGCCTTCTTCAGGCCGAGGCCCTCGGCGATCTCCGGGGTCACCGGCTGAATCTGCACGCCGATCCACCCGCGGGTCACGCTGCCCTTCTCACGCAATTGCGTGACTACGTTCTTCACCGTGTCGGCCGGAATATCGAAAGCAATGCCGACCGAACCGCCGGACGGCGAGAAGATCGCCGTGTTGACGCCGATCACGTTGCCTTCGACGTCGAAGCTCGGGCCACCGGAATTGCCCTTGTTGACCGGCGCGTCGATCTGAATGAAGTCGTCATACGGACCGGCGCCGATATCGCGGCCACGGGCGGACACGATGCCGGCGGTCACGGTGCCGCCGAGTCCGAACGGGTTGCCGACCGCGAGCACCCAATCGCCGATGCGCGGCGCGGCGTCGGCAAGCTTCACAAACGGGAAGTCCTTGCCGTCGACCTTGATCAAGGCAAGGTCAGTGCGCGAATCGGTGCCGATGACTTTCGCCGTGTAAGTCTTGCCGTCGTCGGTCGTGACCTGCACGTTATCGGCATTCTGTACGACGTGATTGTTGGTGACGGCATAGCCGTCGGCGGTGATGAAGAAGCCGGAGCCCTGGCCGGTGACGGCGTGATGCCCGCCACCTTCACCCTCGCCGCCATTCGGCATGCCGAAGCGGCGGAAGAAACGCTCCATCGGCGAACCGGGCGGGAACGGCGAATTGTCCTCGCTGAGCGACGGGCCAATGGGCTTATCGATCTTCACGCGCACGGAGATCACCGCCGGTTTCACCTTGGCGACGATGTCGGCGAAGCCGACGGGACGTTGCGGAAGCTTCTGCGCCTCCTGCGAAAGATTCTGCGCGTGGGCCGGACCCGCGAGGAACGCGGTGTTCGGCGTCAGGCTAGGCGCGACGAAAAACGCCGCAGCGCCAAGACCGGCGATCGTCGTCGCCAGAAGCCCAAATCGCCGCACCGACAAAATGCGGCGTGGGGGAAGATTACCGTTCATTAGCCTCTCTCCAAATCGTTGCCCGTCCTTGGTGACGGAAGGTGGCCCCCTAGGCCCCGTTGATTGGCGATGAATGTGGGTCAGCCCGCCTTACGGCGCTCTGTCGGGGGGATTAAAAGTTCGTAATGTGGAAGATCGGCTTTCGAACAGGTCCCGATGAAGAACGGAACGTTCGGCGATCGCTGCCGGCGCTCTGCGCGCGTGCGGGGACGCCAATCAGCTGTCGCGCAAGAGTTCCGCCAGCCGCGCTTCTTCGGCGGCGTTCAGGTTGGCGACCTCAGCCGGCGGCACGCGACGGCGGCGTCTTGCGACAACGAAGATCGCCACGATGCCGATCAAAAGCGCGGCCGGCGGCAGCCCCCATAATGCCGCGGTGTGCCAAGCGAACTGCGGCCGCAGCAGCACAAACTCGCCATAGCGGGCGACAAGGAAGTCTACGACTTGCGCATCGCTGTAGCCGGCTTTCAATCGTTCGCGCACGAGCACGCGCAAATCGTGCGCCAGCGGCGCTTCGGAATCGTCGATCGATTGATTCTGACAGACCATGCAGCGCAGCTCTTTGGAGAGATTGCGCGCACGCGCCTCGAGTGCGGGGTCCGCCAGCATCTCCTTTGGTTCGACCGCGTGCAGCGGCAGCGAACCGAACTGCATGAAACAGAAGCCCGCCAAACACAAAATTCGCATGCTGCGCGCAAACACGGGCGATCACTCCGCCGCCTGCAATGCCGCCGCTTGCGTCTTGGCCAATCGCGGCCGCGGAGCACCGATGCGCAGCCGCCGATCGGACAGCGACAAACCGCCGCCGACGAACATGAACAGTGCGCCGAGCCAGATCAGCAGCACCAGCGGCTTGAAATAGAGACGCACGGGAACGGTGCCGTCGGCGGTCGGATCGCCGAGCGAAAGGTAGATCTGGCTCACGCCGCGCCGCATCAATGCGGCTTCGGTGGTCGCCATGGCGCGCGCCGGGAAGGTCCGGCGGCTCGGCTCCATGACGCCGAGCAGGTCGCCGTTGGTTCGGCGCACCGTGAAGCGGGCGACGACGTCGCGGTAATTCGGGCCGGGCCGATTAAAAATGCCGTCGAAGCTGAGCCGGTAATGCGCGATGTCGACCGTGTCGCCCGGCCGCAGCGCCGCGATCCGCTCCACGCCCCAGGCGGTGACGACGACGATGCCGAGGAGCGTCACGCCGATACCGAAATGGGCAATCGCCGTCCCCCAGGCCGACCGCGGCAATCCGGCTGCGCGCCGCAGCGCCGCGCCGAATGGCACCCGCAGGACCATCGTGCGTTCGGCAAGATCGATCAGCGCACCGGCCATCACAAACAACGCAAGGCCGACGCCGAACGGCGCCAGCACCGGGCCGCCATGCTGTAAGGCAAAAGCGGCCGCAATCGCCACCGCGGCAATGAATGCCGCGGCAAGGAGGCGTTGCGCGGCGCCGAGAAGATCACCGCGTTTCCAGCCGAGCAGCGGCCCGAACGGCATGAGCAGCAACAGCGGCACGAACAGCGGACCGAAGGTCGCGTTGAAGAATGGCGGCCCGACCGAGATCTTCTCGCCGGTCAACGCTTCGAGCGCGAGCGGATAAAGCGTGCCGACGAAGACGGTCGCGCAGGCGCACGTCAGGAACAAATTGTTGAGCACGAGCGCGCCTTCGCGCGAGATCGGCGCAAACAAGCCGCCCTGCTTGAGGAGTGGCGCGCGCCACGCATAAAGCGCCAGCGCGCCGCCGATGAACACAACGAGGATCGCGAGAATGAAAATGCCGCGCCGCGGATCGGTGGCGAAGGCGTGCACCGACGTGAGCACGCCCGAGCGCACCAGGAACGTGCCGATCAGCGAAAGCGAGAAGGCAAGGATCGCAAGCAGGATCGTCCAGACCTTGAGCGCGCCGCGCTTTTCCATCACCACGGCGGAATGCAGGAGCGCGGTGCCGGCAAGCCACGGCATCAGTGAAGCGTTTTCCACCGGGTCCCAGAACCAGTAGCCGCCCCAGCCGAGCTCGTAATAGGCCCAGTACGAACCGCCGGCGATGCCGAGCGTCAGGCACATCCAGGCGCCGAGCACCCATGGCCGCACCCAGCGCGCCCAGGCGGCGTCGATGCGGCCTTCAAGCAAAGCCGCAATCGCGAAGGAGAAAGCGATCGAGAACCCGACATAGCCGAGATAGAGCAGCGGCGGGTGGAAAGCGAGGCCGGGGTCTTGCAGGACCGGATTGAGATCGCGACCCTCGAATGGCGCGTCGGCGATGCGCAGGAAGGGATTCGAAGTGGTCAGAATGAAAAGTTCAAAGGCGGCCGCGATCCATGCCTGCACGGCGAGCGCATTCGCTTTCAGCTTGACCGGCAAGTTGCTGCCGAAAGCCGCGACCAGCGCGCCGAACAGCGCCAGGATCGAGACCCACAGCATCATGGAGCCCTCGTGGTTCCCCCAGATGCTGGTGAGGCGATACATCAGCGGCATCGCCGAATTCGAGTTCTCGTAGACGTTAAGCACCGAGAAATCGGAAGTGACGTAGCAAATGGCGAGCGCGCCGAACGACAATGCGACGAAAACGAATTGCGCGAGCGCCGCCGGCGCCGCAACGCTGAGCAGCGTCGGATCGTCGCTGCGCGCGCCGATGACCGGCATGGTGGCCTGGATCACCGCAAGCCCGAGCGCCAGCATCAGCGCATAGTGGCCTAGTTCGGCGATCACTTGCGCCCTCCTCCGACCGGCATCGCGGCGCGCTGCCCGTAGGCGTCTTTCCAGTGTCCCGACTTTTTCAGCGCGTCGGCAACCTCCTTGGGCATGTAGGTCTCGTCGTGCTTGGCGAGGATGGTGTCGGCGTTGAACAGGCCTGAACCGTCCAGCGCGCCTTCGGCGACCACGCCCTGCCCTTCCCGGAACAGATCGGGCACTACGCCCTGGTATGCGACCTGGATGTCGCGATTGCCGTCGGTCACGTCGAAGCGGATTTTGAGATTATCGCCGCGCACGACGCTTCCGTCCTTCACCAGGCCGCCGATCCTGATGCGTGTGCCGGCCGGAATGTGCTTCTCGGCCACGTCGCTCGGCGAATTGAAAAACACGATGGAATCGCGAAAGGCGTTGAGCATGAGCGCGACCGCGATGACGAGCACGCAAACCGCACCGCCGATCAGAACGAGGCGTCGCCGCTTGCGCGTCATGGCTGTCGTTGTCCCGGCATGATGCTCGTCAGCCTTCGAGCCCAAGGCCTTTGATGAGATCGTCGATGCGCTTGATGTCGTCGGGCCGCTCGCCCAAGGCGCGCTTCGCCTCGGCGGCGGCATCCTTCGCCTTATCGCGATCGCCGAGCACGACATAAGCGCGCACCAGCCGCAGCCACCCTTCGACATCCGCTCCATTGTCGTGCAGCCGATCGGCAAGCCGCGTCACCATCCCGCGGATCATGTCGCGGCGCGCGTCATCGCTCATATCGGACGCTGCGGATATCTCGGCAGCGTTTGGTCCTGCGGCCGCGACCGGCGCGCCCGCCACCCGCGCCAGCGCCTCTCGCACGAAGCCGATCCAAGGCGCGCCAGCCGGCGCCTCGGCAAGCAGCGAACGCCAAATCGTAGCGGCTTCTTCGTTTTTGCCGTCCTGTTCGGCCGCGAGGCCGAGAAAATAGCGCGCCTTTGCGTCATGCGGATCGCGCGTCACCGCGCGCTCGAAGGCAGCCTTGGCCTCGGCGGTCACGACGCCATTGGCGGCAGCGATTTCGGCCTCGCCCAGATCGGCCTCTCGGGTCGCCGTCGCGCCGTTGAGGAGAAGCGCCTTTTTTCGCGCCTGGACGGCATCATCAAAACGACCGAGCCGCATATAGACCGGCGCCAGCACTTCCCAGCCGGCGCCGTCATTGGGGTTGCTTGCCAAATGCGCTTCGACCTGGGTGACGAGGTTGGCGATCGATTCCTGGCCTCGGGGCGTATTGACGCGCGCCAAAGCGGGCTCACCCGGAATATTCGGCGAGCCGAGCGCAACATAAAAGCCGAGCGGGCCGATCGTCAGAATGGCCAACGCCGCGAGCGCGGCCACACGGCAGCGCCGGCCCGGGCGCAAGCCGGTTGCGGCGGTACTGGCGGCCGACGATGGTGCTTCCGCTGCGGCCAAGAGCCGCCGCGAGATCTCAAGCCTGGCCGCCTCCGCCTCGGCTTCACCGATCATGCCGCAAGCTTGATCGCTGTCGATTTCCTTGAGTTGATCCTTATAGACCGCGAGGTCGCTGCCGCCCGTCGATGCCCGCGGCGCTCGTCCAAGCGGCCGTACTACGACGAAGATTGCCGCAGCGGTCATCAATGCAAAAATGACCCATAGAATCATGGTTGCCATTCAATCCGCGGAGCACCGGGAACATATTGATCCAAACCAATATAGCTTTCCGGGAAACCCGCCGCAGGAGCGGCGCGCCCTTGCGCCGCGGCGCTACATCATCACGGCCTCAATGCGGCGGCAATGGGAGCACGGGCGCGGCAATTGCGCACTATGACGCACAGGCCGGGCGTCAGGCCCGGACCGATTTGCGCTCGAAATTCGCGGTTTGGATGGCGATTTCGGCGGCTTTCGCCAGGAGGGCCGCGTAGTCGGCCCCGAATACGCTGCGGCAGAAGCGAATCGCTGCATCCATCTGGGACTGGCGGAAAGGCCGGTCGGCATCGCCGGCTTGCCGAAGCGCGTCGAGCAGCACCTTGGTTCCGGTCTCCAGGTAGTTCTGCAGCTCCGTATAGCTGCGCATGGTCATTTCGTTGACCGCGAGTTCGTGAGCGTAGGTGCGGCAAGCGCCGACGAACTCGACAAGCAGCTCGGCTTCGCTGACATCCGTGGCGTCGAGCTGCGAGCCGGCCACGATGTCCTTCGCGGGGCGTGGCCGCAGCAAGCGGCGAACCCGGCCGGGCGCCGACTCGATCTCCGCCTTCAGCACATTGGAGACTTCGGTGCGGATCGCGGTAAGTTGCCGGCTCCAAGGAGAATCGCCCGAAAGATCGATTTCCGTGCGCAAGCCGCGCGCCGCATCGTGGATGTTCTTGAGAAGCGAGGTTACCGGCCGGCGCGCTTTGAGCTCACCACGCAGATCGTTCACCATGCACTCGATCTCACCGAGGACAATGGTGACCGCTGTCGCATAGGGCGTCTCGGCGATGCGGGCGGCCACATCGGTCTCGGCTGCGCGCGTGGCAATGCGGATGAGCTGCCAGGGCGCGGCCAGCCGGCCCATGATCAACACGAATCCGTAGAGAAACACGTCGGCCTTGGCGACCGGCGCGCCGGTCTGTGTCTTCTGCACGGCCGCCGCTTCCAGCAGCGACTTAACGGCATCGGTCTGGTCGCGCTCAAAGGTGCGCAGGTTGCTCGGCAATCGACGTGCCAGTTCGCCCAACACGTCGCGGTTGGCGAGAATGGCGGTGAGAGTTGCAAGATCCTCGAGCGCGCGCGGCGTGCCGACTTGTACGGCAAGCCGCCGGCGCGCCTTGTCGTCGCCGCTGACCGACGCAATGGCGTCTCTGATGCGGAGGATCGCGCGATCGTGCAATGCGCGCGTCAGCTGCTCCGCCTTGACCCTGTCGTCGGCGAGCAAGGCGCGATTGATATCCTCGCTCAGTGCCTTGACCTCGGCCGGAATCAGATCGCGCCTGATCCACTCCCAGATCGGTTCAAGCGACAAGCGCGAGAGCCGTCCGGCCCGCTTGTGATCGGCGGAATCGTCGATGAGGAACGGCTCGACCGGAGCGAAGAACAGCCGGGCGGCGTCGCCAATGCGCGTGACCGGCTGGCCTGCCATGCGGATGGCACGGCGCAGCTCCTGCAGGATAAGCTCGCCGCCGGCCAACTCTTCGCCGCGCAAGACGCCGCGTTCAAGCTCGGCGACCAGCATGGCGCGCGCCTCCGGCTTGAGCGTCCGCAGATAATCACGCAGCCGTTCGACGGCTTGCCCGTCGCTCGTCATGCGGGCCACCACCAGCGTCTGGAAAGCATCCGCATACCTTTAGTCGGCGGCCGCTTAAGAAGGGGTTACGCGAACCGCCGGGAATCGCGCCCAACAAGGCGTTCCCTGCTCTGGCGCTCGTTCTCGATGCGTGCCGGAAGCGGCCTTAGAATCTACCCGGGCCTGACTAATCGTGCTCCAGCTGCCGTCCGGATTTCGGCAGGCTGTGCCGCCCTGGATTTGCGGCTGGCCGCGCCCCGGCTCACTCGGGCAATTGAGCAGCACCCGTCGTTGCGCCGCCATCCACGGCGAACGAATAGGGCAAAACTCTGTCGGGCAATCCGCGCCGCTCGGCGGTTCAACCAGCCGGCAGTGCAAGCTCGGCGCGCAGACCACCGATCGGCGCGGTGCCGAGCGTCAGGGCGCCGCCATAAAGGCTCGCAAGCTCGACGACAATTGACAGCCCAAGGCCGGAGCCCGGCTTGGTCTCATCAAGCCGCCGACCGCGCAGTGCAACCTGCTCGCGCTCGGCCGCTGAAAGTCCCGGTCCGTCATCGTCAACGATGACGCGCACACGGCCGTTGCCGCCCCCCGTGGGGCCATTTGCGGTGACCTCGATCGCAACGCGCGACTGCGCCCATTTGCAGGCGTTGTCCACAAGATTGCCTACCATTTCCTCCAGATCCTGCTGCTCGCCGCGAAACCGGGCGTGGGCCGGCACATCGAGGGCGATGGCAATGTCGCGATCGCGGTGCAATTTTTCCATCGTGCGGGCCAAGGCGGTCACGACCGGGGAAACGTCGACCAATGTACCGACGACGGCCGAGCGCGCCGCGAGCCGGGCGCGCTCGAGCTGGCGGGCCACCTGGTCACGCATGATGTCGGTCTGTTCGAGCACCTTTTGCGCCAGCGGATCGGCGGGCCTTGCCGCCGCCTCGTTGACGATGACGGACAACGGCGTCTTCAAGGCATGCGCGAGATTGCCGACATGCGTGCGTGCGCGCTCCACGATCTCGCGATTGGCCTCGATCAGCGCGTTGGTCTCGCGCGCGAGCGAGGCGATCTCGACGGGAAACTCACCCTCCAGCCGCTCGGCGCGGCCGGAGCGGATCGCCGCAAGGCTTTCCGAGATGCGTTTGAGCGGCGACAGTCCGAAGCGGACTTGCAGTGCGGTCGTCAATAACAGGGCGACGGCAAGCGCGGCGAAGATCGCACCGATGATGCGATCGAAGCTGAGCATTTCCTCGTCGATCTCGGACGCGTCACCCGCCACCTGAATGAGGTAGCGGCCATCGTCGCCGAGATCGATGTTGCGTTCGACGAGCCGCAGCCGCACGTCCTCAGGCCCTTGCGCATAGCCTTTGCGGTAGCCGCCGGCAGCGGAGTTGACCATGGCATCAGCCAGGCGCGGCAGGTTCGAATCCCACAACGAGCGCGAGGAATGCAGTTCGGGCTTGGGCAAGTCGAGCCGCGTGACCTGCCAATACCAGCCCGACAGCGGCAATTCGAATAACGGCTCGCCGATCGATTGCGGATATTTGTCGTTGCCTTCTTCAGGTGAAGCGACGTCGGCAACCAGCGTGCGCAGATAAACGTCGAGCCGCCGATCGAAGGCGCGCTCCACGGCTTGCCGATAGATCGAGGACAAAGCCACGCCGGTGACGATGAGGATGACCACCGTCAAACCGGTCGCCCAAAGAAACAGGCGAAAGGCGAGCGAGTTAGCGCGCATCAGGCGGCGTCAGCAGATAACCGAGGCCACGCACTGTTTGAATGACATCGACCCCGAGCTTCTTGCGAATGCGCCCGACAAACACTTCGATCGTGTTGGAGTCGCGGTCGAAATCCTGATCGTAGAGGTGCTCGACCAATTCGGTGCGCGATACCACCCGTCCGGTATGGTGCATCAGATAGGAAAGCAGGCGATATTCGTGCGAGGTGAGCTTGACCGGATTGCCGTCGACCGAAACGCGCCCGGTGCGGGTGTCGAGGCGGACCGGCCCGCAGGTGAATTCGCTCTTGGCGTGACCGGCGGAGCGGCGCAGCAGCGCGCGCACCCGCGCCAGCACCTCTTCGAGGTGAAAAGGCTTGGCAACATAATCGTCGGCGCCGGCATCGAAGCCCTGCACCTTGTCGCTCCAGCGATCGCGGGCGGTGAGGATGAGGACCGGCATGGCGCGGCCGGCGCGGCGCCAGGATTCCAGCACCGAGATGCCGTCCATTTTCGGCAAGCCGATATCGAGGATCACCGCGTCATAGGGCTCGCTCTCGCCGAGATAATGCCCCTCCTCGCCGTCGAAGGCGCGATCCACGACATAGCCCGCATCCGTCAGCGCGGTCGCAAGCTGCCGGTTGAGATCGGGATCATCCTCGACAACGAGAAGGCGCAAACAACGCTCCGCTCAACGCTCGCCGACGACCGTGCCCTTGACCGCGTCGACGATCACACGCGTGACTTTGCCATCATGAGCGAGCACTGTCAGCACATAGGCGAAGCCTTCGCCGCGGCGGCACAGCCGCGCCCGCACCAGCGTGCCGGGCACGCGCGTTCGCACGGCGCGCATCGCTGCGACAAGATGCAGCACAGTGCCGTTCTCAACTAAAGTCCGGCGCTCTTTTTGATTGAGGCAGACACGCGCCGCCGCGTCGGCGCCGTGCGGCGCCGGCCGCGGAGCCTCCTGCGCGCACGCCGACGTCACGGTGAGAGCGAGCGCCAGCAGCGTTATGGCAGATGCGCGTTCGAAGCTAGCCATGCCGTCTCTTAGAGCCCGTTTCGACACCGTTGGCGGGTCCGGCTTCAAAGTGGAGCGCGTGATCTTGCGGGAGGCCTGCTCCAGCTTTCCGATCATCTTTAGCGCTGGCCAGTGAACAAGACCTGAACGGGCGGCTGCGCTTCGCCGCAGCCTGCGGCGGCGAACGGCTTTAGTCAGGCGCCCGGCTCGGCAAGCCGCACCGGGCCGTGCAGCGGCAGTTCCTCGACCGCCATGACGCAGGCGAGTGCGATAGCGAGAAAAGCCGCGCCGGTGATGAACACCAAGCGGAAGGCCGGAGCGAACTCGGCGTGCGCGGATTGCAACTTCTCCAATGTCATCACGCCGCCGACACTGCCGAGCACGATGGCGCCGAAGACGGCAACAACGATCGCGCCTCCCAACAGCCGGAAGAAATTCAGGGCGCCGGTCGCGGTCCCGAGCTGATGCGGCTTCACCGCATTCTGCATGACGATCGTGCTGGCCGGATACATCGGCCCGATCGCGATGCCGAGCAAGCCCAGCAGCGCCGTGAATGAAAGAAAGGACAACTCCGACGTTTCGACTGCCAGGGCGGCGAAGGTCGCGATGGCGACGAGGAGCCCGACGATGGGCACGCGCATGTAGTGCGTCAGGCGCACGATCAGGCGCCCCATCAGCAACGCTCCGATCGTCGCGCCGGCGAGGAAGGCGATGAGCGCAAGTCCGGATAAGCTCGCGGAGGCACCGAGCACCATCTGACAATAGAGCGGCGCGAAGATGGTCACGCCCATGATCGTGCCGATCGCAAAAAACGCCGCGCAGGTGATCGTGCTCGTCGCTCTGCCGCGCAAGATGGTGAGCGGGATGAAGGGCTCGCGCGCGGTCAACAGCCGCGCCGCGAATAACGCCCAGAGCGCGGCGGAACCGGCGAGCAGCGCGCCGATCTGCCAGGAGATCCAAGGATGGTGCGTGCCGCCCCAATCGAGCGCCAACAGCAAGGCGACCGCCGCGGCAACCATGAGCGTCACACCCGGAATGTCGAGTTTGTGCGGCCGATCATGACGCGGCAGCCGGCGAAGCGCGCGCCCGGTCATCACCAGCGCCATCGCTCCCAGCGGCAGATTGATCCAGAAGATGAAGGACCAATGCAGATGATCCGTAAGAAGACCGCCGAGTACAGGGCCAAGAACGCTGGCGCTTAAGAACACCACCGAGGTATAGCTCTGCGCCATCGGGCGTTCGCGCGGGGTCAAGAGGTCGGCAATGATCGTCTGCGCGATCGGAATGAGGCCGCCGCCGCCGACGCCCTGGAGGCCGCGGCCGATGATCAGAATCCACATCGTTGGCGCCAGCGCACAGGCGAGCGAGCCGAGAATAAAAATTCCAATGGCCAGCAGCATGATCGTGCGCCGGCCGTGAATATCGGTGAGCTTACCGAAGAGCGGCGTCGCCGCCGTGGCGGCTAGAAGATACGCGGTTACGATCCAGGACAGGTCGTCAAGATTCGCCAAGCTCTTGCCGATCGCCGGCAGCGCGGGCGCGACAATGGTCTGCTCGAGCGCGGAAAGAAACATCGCCAGCATGATCCCGGCGATGATGGTGTGAATGGCGGCATGATCGATCGGCGGCAAGGAGGCGGCGCCTTGCGGCCCGCGGGCGAAGGCCGCCGATGCAAGCAAGCGCCGCTCCGCGTCATCCTTCGCCGGCAGCGATGCCGGCTCTCCGGCAGCCACGATATCGGGTGCGATGCTGTGGGCGTCTTCGGGCCTGATTTGGCGCGTCATGGCCTTAGCGAGATTTCTGGCAAAGTTTCTGCAAGTTTCTGGCAATGTCTTCTTGGCCATGTTTCGCAGCCATCTCTGCGGGTCTTGGCCGCTATAATGTATCCATCCTGTGGCGCAATCCCTTCAGATTGAATCGACCGACCCACCCACTTTTCGACAGAGCATGATCTGTTCGTTATGTCGCAGCACCCAGATTGAGAAAGCCACCATCCAGATTGAGAAAGCTTGGGCTTTTTCCGATCCTGCTCCAGATCTGCGCCAAGAACGATCTGCGCCAAGAACGATCTGCGCCAAGAGCGATCTGCGCCAAGAGCGGCCGGCCGCCCGCACCATCCGCACGAATGGCGCGCCGCGGCGGCGAATGCAATAATGGCGGCCGCAGAGCAGGCCTGCTTTGTCGCGGACGGCGCCGGCGCCCCGGCTCGGGATTGGCGAGGCCGCTACTCCTCTGGCTCGGTGGTGAAAAACAGCGGATAGCCTTTTTGTTTGCCGAGTTCGGTCGCTTCTTTCGCCTTGGTTTCCGCAACGTCCCTGGCATAAACGGCGATGACACAGGCGCCTTTCTGATGCGCCGTCATCATCACGCGATAGGCTTGGTCCTCATTCATGCGAAACACCGCCTTGAGCACAAGCACGACAAATTCGCGCGGCGTATAATCGTCGTTAAGCAAAATCACTTTGTAGAGCGGTGGACGCTGTGTCTTGAGGCGCACCTTGGTGCGCGGTTTCACCAGCGTTTTGCTCATGACTGAAGGCTCCGGGGCCGAAACCTTTGCGGGGAAAGCCGGTGCAAGCCAGTCAATATAATCTGCAGCGCTCCGCGCTCCCAGGGCGAATGGAGGGGGCGCTGTCCTGTTGCCGAGACCTGCCTTATCTTTGTTATGGAACCGACAGCGGTTTGTGGCATTGATTGCCGCATTGGGAGGATGCCATGAATATCCTTTGGATTATCGTGATCGGCTTCGTCGCCGGGATCGTTGCGCGAATTTTAGCGCCCGGCCCCAACAATCCGCAGGGATTTATACTGACGACGGTGCTGGGCATCGTCGGCGCCTTCATCGCGACCTTCATCGGTCAAGCGGTCGGCTGGTACCGGCTCGATCAGGGCGCCGGCCTGATTGGAGCCGTGGTCGGCGCGCTCGTCGTGCTGTTCATTTGGCACCGTTTGGTCGCGCGCGGCGTCATTTCGGACCCCGGCGCCCGCCGCTGGCTATAGCGCTAGCGGCGGGTTTAACGGCGAGGTTCAGCGCGCGCCGATCGAGCGCCGCTGGACGATCGCGTGGCGGGGCGCTCGCCGCTCGACCACGACGGCTCGCGGGGCCCCTATGCGGCCGGTCACAGTCACGCGATTGACTTCCTTACGCTGCCCCATGCGCAGCACGACCCCGCGCGCCTCGTCGGGGCTGATTTCCATCAAGGACGCAACGATTTCCATTTGTTCCTTAAGATCGTCTGTCAGCCCCTGGGCCGCGACAACTGCTTCCTCGATCGTCGGCGGATCGCGCCTCACCCGCCGCCTTCCGTCCTTGGTGTCCCATACGTCAGTCATGTCCGCACCTTGCGTTTCGTTATCTTATGGACGGATTATCGATCCTTTACTGCATTGCAGCAAGAAAAATTGTGCGTCGCACGCACGACAATTCACACCCCATTAACGCATTCCGTTAACGGACAAATGCTCACGCAAGCGTGCGATCAGGATGGCTGAACGACTCGGCCCGGCGCCGGCTAAGAGCGTGCCGGCATATCGCTGAACAGGACGCCGCCCTTACCTTTCGCTGTTTTCGGCGTCTCGACCAGCGATACGGTCACTGCTTCCGCGGGGGCACCGATGTTCTTCACCACGGCGTCAGTGATGTCTTTGACGAGCGAGCGCTTGGACTCGAGCGTCCGGCCTTCCAAGAGATAAACCACAATTTCCGGCATCATTCCCTCCGTGTCCCGCCGGCATCTACTGGACAGAAATTGCGCTTCGCTGCCGGGACGGGCTTGCCTCAAGTGCGTGTTCCGTCTATCGGAAATCGGTGGGGTCGCACAAGGGAGCTGGTGGAGCATGAGGCAGTGAGCTTTTGCGACAGGCATATTGGCGCTGGTCCTGTCCGCGACGACGGCGGCACGTGCTCACTATGCGGTGGTGATGTTCAGCGACGGTACATGCCGTCCTTGGCAGGATAGTAAGGCAACGCCCTGGCACCCGGGCCGGAAGTATCACTGGGTCGGCCTACGGAGCCGGGACGAGGCAAAGTCGAAGAAGCACTATGCGCTGTGGCGCCGCTGGTGCGAATCGTTGGTTTGGCAACTCATGCCTTTCGAGCCGTCCGCTGAGTTGGCGGTAGAAGGCCCAACATGGGGGGTACTATGAAGAGACTTGCTTTCGCTATCGGCATGCTGGCGCTCGGCTTCACGGCCACAGCTCCGGCTCATGCTGACTACGCCATCGTGAAGTTCAGAACCGGATACTGCCGCATTTGGGATAACACCGCCGTGGCGCCTCCGGACGGACACTTCCTCTGGTGGCATTGGCATCACCACTGGTACTATCGGCTGCCGACCTTGGGCATCGCCCAGTACAAGCTGCACAAGGCGGTCGCTTGGCATCGGTGTTGGCACTGGTGGTAAGCTGATAGTTTACGTACGGCCAGAACTGCCGCCGGCCACAAACTGAGCCGGCGGCAAAAATTGCACATTTGGTGCCGCGCGCGGTGGCGATTAGCGCGGGCCGAACGCATGTCAATTTGCTTCTGCCCGAACCGCCCGCCTGACCCGCGGGCGGTCGTGTTTTTTGCGGTAGCCGAAGATGCGCGCAGGCGCGATGGCGGCAGGCGCCAACAGCCCGGAACCAGGTGAACGGGTTCCGGGTTTTGTGCAGGCCTGAATGCATTCGGGGGCCAATCAAGGAGCTCCATCATGAAATCTTTGGCATGTGCGATCGGCCTTCTCGCCCTGGCCGTTACCGCCACCTCACCAGCGCGGGCGGACTATGCGGTTGTGCAATTCGGCGATGGATATTGCCGAATCTGGTGGGACAGCGCGGGCACCCCTTGGGGCACCGGCTGGACCAAGATCGCGGTCGGCTTGCCTGATGATTTTGCCGCCCGCGCCACCCTCGATAGCGCGATCGCGCAAGGCGTCTGCCACTGAAGGCCGATACCTAAAGGCGCAGGTTGACTGTTGCTGCAAGACGCGCGCTGCAAGACGCGCGCTGCAAGACGCGCCGGAAGTCGCTCGTCAATATTCCTGACCGCCGTATCCACCGAACTGGCGCAGATACGCAAAAGATCCCCGTTGCATCGAATCGTACCGCGGCTCGTAGCGGGGAGCGCCATATCGCGGCTGGCCGTAGCGTGGCGCCGCGCGCGCTGTCAGGCGGGACTTCTTGCTCGGCGCCTTTTGCGGGGGCGCAGCTTCCGGTACGGCGGCCGCGGCGGTTTCATTCGCAGCATGCGCGGGCGGTACCTCCGACATTATGGGAGCTTCGGCCAACATGGCGGCGATCGGCGAACGCTGGGCGGTGGAAGCGACGCCGGATTCGCTGCCAGCCGAAGGAGGCGCACCCGCATGAGCAACAGGAGGCGCGCCTTGCCGCCTGATCGCGCCTGACACACTTGCCGGTTGCACTTCCGACGACGCCGACACGTGCTCCGACTGCGTTTGCAGTTGCGTTTGCAGTTGTGCGGCAACCGGCACGCTGCCCGCTGTCGGGGCTGAACCGGTCGATTGCACTCCACTTGATCGCACCAGAGTCCGCGCAGCAACGGTTTCCTCGGCCGCCGGCCGATCCGCCAGCGAAAAAACGACTGCGGCACTTGCGGTGGCGCCGATCGCGGCGGCGACCACAACGAGCCGCACCGACCGCAGAAAGCTCGGCGCAGGAACGAGACAACCCCATTCCGGATTGAAATTGCCGGCGTGACGCATGAGGACCTCCGAGGCAAGAAGCGCTGGTCGCCCCCAAATTTCAGAGCCGCCGCCGAAGCGAAAAACGCAACCGCTACAATGCCGGTTCCCGTTCCGGCGCGAGTTGGTTAGCGGGCATCACAGACACGAGCAACACGCGCAACGTTCTATGCGAAAGGAACGGTTGACGACGCATATCGACTTTTAGGTGCGTTATCTGAGCGTTTGCCGCGACTCGCCGCTTATCTCTCCGCCGACGCCGGCAGAATCTACCATGCCCCGACCAAACTCGCCGGCGGGTGCGGACTCTGCCCCTCCCCGCCAATGCGATCGCCAATCGATCCGATCCACGACGGAATCACGCCGACTGCCGAAACGGCGCGTTGCGTCACGGCGACGACATGGTCCTTGATGCCAATCGTCTTAGCGAGAAGCGAGTCATCATCTTGCACAACGTCATCGCGCACCACATTGCGTATGACCGGCGGCGTTGGTTTAGCCGCCTGCTGCGCTAGCACACGCCGGGGTACTGAGGCGCCGACTACGGAACTCTTGCCCGACGTCAGGCGCGACCTTTTGATCGGCGGCTTCGGCGCAAGCGTGGTTTCAGGTAGCGCTGCCACAACTTCGGTCGCAGCATGCGCCGGCGGCACTGCAGCGGTCATTCTGGAAGCTTCGGCTAGCGCAGCGGCAATCGGCGGACGCAGAGCGCTGGAAGCCGCATGGGTTTCGCCGGCGGCAGGACCCGTGCCCGCATCCGCAACAGCGGGAGCGCTTGATGGCCGGATCGCGCCCAGCACGTCTGCGCGCTGCGTTGCCGATGCCGAGGTGGGCGCGGCTTGCTTTTGTAGCTGCGCCCCCGACGGCGCAGCGCCTGCCATCGGCGCTGGGTCGAGAGGTTGCGCCAATGTGCGTGCCGCGACCGATTCGTCAGCCGCGGGGCGACGCACCATAGAGAAAACCACAGCCCCGCTTGCGGTCGCGGCGATCCCGGCCACAACCACAATTAGCCGCGCCGTGCGCAAGAAGCTCGGCGCAGGAGCGAGATAACCCCATTCCGGGTTGAAATTGCCGGCGTGACGCATGAGGACCTCCGAGGCAACAAGCACTGCTCGCCCCCGATGTCAGAGCCGCCGCTGAAGCGGAAAGGATAACGCCGATTCCTGTTACGGCGCGAACTGGTTAGCGGGCATCACGGACACGCTGCGCGACCTTGCATGTCGAAGAAAAGGTTGAGCAGGGCGTGTCGACGTTGAGATGCAGTATCGAGCGTTCTCCAACAGACGCCGCCTATCTTTCCGCCGACGCCGGCAGAATCCACGATGCACTGACCAGGTTCGCCGGCGGGCGCGGACTTTGCCCCTCCCCGCCAATGCGATCGCCAATCGATCCGATCCACGACGGAATCACGCCGACCGCCGAAACGGCGCGTTGCGTCACGGCGATGACATTGTCCTTGATGCCGTCCTTGATGCTGATCGTCTTGGCGAGAAGCGAGTCATCATTGCGCGCGGCCGGCTGCGGCGCCGGTTCGCTCTGCTGGGCCTGCGCGGGCGCAGGCGGTGGCAGGGAGGCGCCGACCACGGCATTCTTGCCGCGCGGCGTAGCCGGCTTGGCTGCGGCCAAGGCGACAACCGAGTTCGGCCGAGCGGCAGGCGCCGGCGGCGCAACCTGGACCGCCGGCGGCGGGTCGTCGGCAGTGACCCGCTGCGCGCTTTGATCGGCGCCGAGCTGGTTTCTTTCATTGGCGACCTGGGCCTTCACGAAGTTCACGATCAGGCCGTGCTCGTCGCGCAGCAGCTGCATCATCTCGGGCGAGGCAGGCGTGACTTTGACCGTGGCGGTCTCCGGCACGCGGTCGATCTGGAAATGCGTGAGCAGCAAGCCGCCCAACAGGCTCGCCAGCCCCGCCGGCAGCGCATCCTTGACGATCTTATCGAACAACCGCTTCAGCAACGGCGTCTTCAAGCGCATGGCCCGTTCTCCTTCCGCCCGCATTTTTCAAACGACTGATTGAATTTCAAACACCTGTTATAGGCGGCCGCAAGCCCGGAACAAGGAATTTTTGGGGCAAGCCCGCGGATTTCCTGCGAAGAGCAGGTCATGCCGGCTGCGCCGCCAAGCCGGCCAGCGCCCAGGCGGTGACGCGTTCGGCCAGCCGGTCGAGGGCGGCTTCATCAAGCACGAGCGAGACCGGCGCATTGGCGAGTTGCTCGCGGTTGCGCACGAATATGCTGCATTGCCCGACCAGCCAAATGGCCGCAAACTTGAGCGTGCGGTCATCCGCGGAGGGCATAAAGCGGCGGACCAGCTCGACCGCAAGGCCTATGAATGGCGCCGCCTCCTCGCTGATCAGCTTGCGATAAACCGCCGTCGGACGCACCGCCTCCCAATTGAAGATGCGGAAATGCCGGCTGAGTTCGTCGCGCGCCAGGAGCGGACGCAATTGATAGCGCACGAACTCGGCCAGCGCCTGTTCGCGCGACATCGCCTTCATGTCTTCCGCACGCGCGAGCTGCTGCTCCGTCAGCGCGTGAATGGCCGCGCGCAGCACCTCCCGGTACAATCCCTCCTTGCCGGCGAAATGGTAATTGATGGCCGCCTGATTCACCCGCGCCTTCGCCACGATGGCGCGCACGCTGGTGTCCTCATAGCCGCGCTCAGCAAACAGCCGCTCGGCCGCTTTGAGGATGCGGTCACGGGTAATTTCGGAGGGTCGGGTCATCGCCGGGCCTTTTTCAAACCTTCGTTTGAATCCCAATAGGCGCTCGGCGACGATAATGCAAACCCGAAGGCGACCTCGCTTGCGCGAAATGAACCGGAACCATCTCGACAAATGACTCGCCTCTGCCTGCCCGCTATCGTTCGCCCATGATCGGGGGGCACTCCATCGAAGGCTACGCCATCGTATCGGCCGACGGCATGATCGCCGACGGCGCCGGAGCGATGCCGGATTCCATTCGTAACGAGGCCGATCAGCGTTTTCTGCAAACCGGAATGGATCATGCGGCGGCAATCGTGCACGGACGCCGCTCGCATGAAGGCGGGCCGCGCGCGGCCGGCCGCAAACGCCTGATCGTGACGCGGCAAGTCGCTGACGTCGTGGCCGATCCGTCGCAGCCGAACGCGTTGTTATGGAACCCCGCCGGCGCCACGATTGAACAGGCGATCGGTGCGCTCCAGGTCGGCCCCGGCCCGTTTGCCGTCATCGGCGGTACCGAAGTGTTCGACCTGTTCCTCCCGCTCTATGACGTGTTCCATCTCACCCGTGCCGCCCGTGCGAGAATTCCGGGCGGCCAGCCGTTGTTTTCCGCCTTAGACCCGCACACGACTCCGGAGGAGATATTGATCCACCACGGCTTACAGCCGAGCCCGCCGCGCGACATCGACGCGGCGGCCGGCATCTCGCTCACGCGCTTCCAGCGATGATCCGCCTTGCGTAAAAACTAGCGCTCCTCACATCATCAGCAGGAAAGCCGCCATGACCCTGCGCCCGCCGCGAACAAATCCTACAAATTCCAACGAAATGCGCGAGAGCGCGCTCGCGTATGAGATCGCTCAGGAGCAGGCGGCCGCACTCGGTCGCCTCGGTCGCACGCTTGAGGCGGCGCTGGCGGCGCTGGCCCAGCATGACGGCCGCCACGGTCAGGCCGGCAAGGCACAAGACTTAGGGCCGGTCGGCGCCATGCGAGAACGCCTGCTCAAGGAGGCCAGCGACGCGTTGTGGTGCTTTATCGTCCAGCGGGAGGCCTGCGGACTTCGCGATCAAAGGCTGATCATGCGCGAGTACCGCGTTCCGACCGAAGTGCAAAACAGGATGGGAGTGTTCGGCACCACGGGTCAGCGTCGCTCGGCCTGAGCCGATTTCCGCCTGCCGCCGGCGCCGGTCCGCCCCCTCAATCCTTTCTTCACCGTCTCACGGCAATCTCAACGCTGCCAGGACGGCGCATGCCATGACGCGAACTCTTCCTCTTATCGACGAGCTCGAGGCCGCCCTCAGCTCCGGCACCGATTCTCGCCGCATCGAGATGCTGACCCACATGACCGATCTCTTTATCGGTGGCGCGGAACGCTATTCCGAAGAACAGGTCGGCGTATTCGACGACGTCATGGTGCGGCTTGTGAGCACCATCGAGGCAAAAGCGCGGGCCATGCTGGCGCAACGTCTGGCCCCGATCGCAAATGCCCCGTCAGCCGTCATCCACATCCTTGCTTTCGACGACGACATCGCCGTGGCGCAACCCGTTCTCCAGCATTCGCAACGGCTGCAAGACTCAGCGTTGCTCGCCAGCGCCAATACCAAGAGCCAGCAGCACCTGCTCGCAATTTCAAAGCGCCGGTCTCTGAGCGAGGCGGTGACCGACATTCTCGTGAAGCGCGGCGACCGCGAGGTGGTGCATTCGGTCGCCAAGAATGCCGGCGCGCGGTTTTCCGATGCCGGCTTCCACACTTTGGTCGACCGTTCCGCCGGCGATGACGATCTCGCCACCTTCGTCGGCAAACGCCGCGACATCCCGCGCCGGCAGTTTCTGCTGTTGCTGGAAAAGGCCTCGGCCACGGTGCGAGCACGCCTCACGGCGGAAAACCCGCAAGCCAGCGCCACCATCGAAGGCGTGGTCGCCGAGGTGGCGGGCGGCATTCGCGAGAACACCCGCAAGTCTTCACCGGACTTTGCCGCCGCGCAGGCGGCCGTCGAACAGCTGCATCGGCTGCGCCGCATCGGCGAAGCCGAAGTCTGCCAATATGCCCGCGAACGCAAATTCGAGGAGACAGCGATCGCCTTGTCCATCCTCTGCGACACGCCGATCGACGTCGTCGAACGGGCATTGCTCGATCCCGGCGCGGAAATCGTGCTCATTCTGGCAAAGGTCGCCGGCCTGTCGGCGACGACCACCAAAGCGATCCTGCTGCTGCGCGCCGCCGACCGCGGCATGTCGGCGAAGGATCTCGACCAGGCCCTGGCGAGCTTTCACCGATTGCAGCCGGACACCGCGCGCCGCGTCCTCGGCTTCTTCCGCACGCGCACGAAGAAGCCTGAACGTGCAGCCGTCCCGCCAGCCGCTGCAGTCAACGCCTAGTGTCCCGATTCCGAAGTTCGCGAGTGTTTGCGGCACACGCTCATGCGAATTTCGCAATCAAAGCGACACTAGCAAAGAGATGACGCCTGCGGGCAGACCGCGCCCGGGAGGGTCTGAAGAGATCGATTATCAGTAGGCGCAATAGCCCGGCTGCACTTGCAGCCACGCGCCGTTGGGATAGCGATAGTAGCAACCGCCCCGCCACCAGTAATATCCGCTCGATCGCCGCTGCGCTTCCGCCGCGATGACGGCGCCGGTCGTGGCGCCGATGACCGCTCCTGCCACCGCGCCACCGCCTCGTCCAAGCGCACCGCCGACGATGCCGCCAAGCGCGCCGCCAACGATCGCGCCGCCGAGCACATCCTGCGCTGCTGCCTGCTCGACCGGCAACACGGCCGCAAGCCCCAAGAATATGAAAGCCCCCAGCGTCCGGATCATGTCCCTTCTCCTTGCCACTTCCATCTTCGCTGCCGGCCGTCGCGGCGATACTCACCCCCGCGCCACCAGACGCGCCCCCAAGCGTTGCAGCCCAAGCTTGACGACCAACATGCAATGCTCGAACGGAATCATAGAGTATTCGCAGGCGAAAGTGTGACCCAATGCCAGGCGCGGCGCGGCGATTTGAATTTTGTTTCGTGCGCTGTGAGCTCTCCTCCCTTTGGCGCAAAAGCTATTGGAGCAGCCGGCGTTTACGGCTTTTTTCCTAGAAATTGCTTGACTCCAGGGGCTTTGCATTTATGTGGGATTTCGCCGCTGTGATCGGTCCCGCTGACGCGATCGGGCGGCTTTCACTTTCCGTGGCGCCGGCTCGCCGGCATCTCGGGTTCTTATCTCTGGTTGGGGAGGACGGCATGAGCCAGAACGCCCTCTTGCGATCGGGGAAGGGCTTGGGAATCCCAGGTACCGCCCGAAAGGAAGGCAAGCAGACCAAACTTAAAGTGGCGGCCTCGGCGGACGATCGGCCCGATCATTTCGCGATCCGCAAAGGAGTGCGCTGCGCCGGTGTGCATCTGATCGTCGATCTGCACGGCGCGAAGCGGTTGGACGACATCGATCACATCGAAGCGACGCTGCGCCGCTGCGTGGAAGCCGCACGTGCAACGCTTCTCCACATCCATCTTCATCATTTCCAACCGAACGGCGTGTCGGGCGTGGCGGTATTGGCGGAAAGCCACCTTTCCATCCATACCTGGCCGGAGGCCGGTTATGCCGCGCTCGACATTTTCATGTGCGGTTCGGCCGATCCCGACGCCTGCATTCCGGTGCTGCGCGAAGCGTTTTCCGCCACGCGCGTCGGCGTGGGCGAACTCTTGCGCGGGCGCGGCACCTGAACGCAGGAAGCCTGACCGCATTGGGCGGCCGGGCCGCAAGTCCCGGCTGTTTCCGTTTGCCTCTTGTTTCTATTTGCCTCTTTAAGTGCAAGCACCGAAGCGACAGCGCGATAGCTTCAGATTATATCGATTGCCGCCAATTTTTGTGGTGCATGATCTTTTCGGAAAACCGCTTTCCACTTTTCCGGGGTCATGCCCTAAGGGGTGCCGCATGGCTAAAGAGCGATGGATCGCGGAGACGCTGTTCGACGACCTCGGCTTTCGGATGAGCTACCGGGCCGACAAGGTGCTCTACGAAGCGCGCACGACGCACCAGCATCTCGTTCTGTTCGAGCAGCCATTCTTCGGCAAGATGCTGATGCTCGACGGCGCCACCCAGATCACCAAGCGAGACGAATTCATCTACCAGGAAATGATGGCGCACGTGCCGTTGTTCGCGCACGGCAGCGCGCGCGAGGTGCTCATCGTCGGCGGCGGCGATTGCGGCATCGCCGAAGAGGCGCTCAAGCACAAGACGGTGAAACGCCTGACTCAGGTCGAGATCGACCCGGCGGTCGTCGCATTCGCCAAGAAGCATTTCCCGGAAATTACCAAGCCGGTCTTTGCCGACCCGCGCTTCGCCAGCGTCATCGCCGACGGCATGAACTATGTCGCGACGACCCAGCGGCGCTTCGACGTGATCATCGTCGATTCCACCGACCCGCAAGGGCCGGGAAAAGTTCTGTTCAGCCGGAAATTCTACGCCGCCTGCAAACGCTGCCTGAACAAGGGCGGCATCCTGGTGACGCAGAACGGCGTACCGATGTTTCAGCCGCGCGAACTCGTCTCCAGCATCGCGAAATTCCGCCGGCTGTTTGCGGACGCCGGTTGCTACATCGCTGCCGTCCCGACCTATGTCGGCGGCCACATGGCGATGGGCTGGGCGTCGGACGACAAGCAGCTCCGCCACACCTCGGCAAGAACGCTAGCTGCGCGCTACCGCAGGGCCGGCGGCTTTGCCACCCAATACTGGACGCCGGAGGTGCAGATCGCCGCGTTCGCGCTGCCCCGCTTCATCGAAGAGATCGTGGCCAAGGCAAAACCTTGAGTTTGGGGCGGCGCCTGCCTGCATGCTGGCTGAACCCAGTTTTCATTTGACGAGATTGCTGCCCATTCCGCCCATCTTGTTGTTGGGCAAGCCTGCGCATTTCGCCAGTCGCAAAGATGTTCTATAAGCCTCCCCGATAGTACTTTCTTTGGGAGGAAAATTGCCATGAAGCTCTACATGCATCCGGTATCGATGACGAGCCGCCCAGTCCGGCTGTTCATCGCCGAAAACAAGATCCCGGTCGAAGAGGTGACGGTCGACCTGTTCACTGGCGAACATTATGGACCGGCCTATACGGCGGTTAATCCAAACAACCTCGTGCCGATGATCGAGGATGGCGATCTCCGCCTGACCGAAAGCTCGGCGATCCTGAAATACCTCGCCGACAAGATCGGCTCGCCCGCCTATCCGAAGGACCTCAAGCAGCGGGCCAAGGTCAACGAGATGATGGATTGGCTCAACACCAACTTCTATCGCGACTGGGCCTACAATCTTGCCTATCCGCAGCTCTTCCCCAATCAGAAGCGGCGCAGCGACGAAGCGCAGGCGGCGACCATCGAGATCGGCCAGCAAAACGCCAAGCGCTGGCTGAAAATCCTCAACGATCACTGGATCGGTCCGAATAACCAGTATCTGTGCGGCAATCAGATCACGATCGCCGACTATTTCGGTGCGGCCCTGGTGACGCTTGGCGAGGTCATCCGCTGCGACTTCTCGGCCTATCCCAATGTTCAGCGCTGGCTCAACAACATGAAGAAGCTGCCGAGCTGGAGCCCGGTCAACGAGGTGTTCCACGGCCTGGTCGCATCGGTGAAAGAGACGCCGTTCCACGCCATCTGACGACAACAGACAAAGGACGGACGGCAGGCGGCGAATGAGGAGGACGGCTTTCCGTCCTTCTCATCGCCTTTGCGTCGTTCGATACGCCCATGCGCATGAGCCGCGACCATATTCTCACCAGCCAAGCGGGCAGCCTGCCGCGGCCGGACGATCTGATCAGCGCCAACGCCGCCCGCGAGTCCGGCCAAGCGGCCGACGAGCAGGCATTCCAGGACATTCTGCAGAAAGCCATCGTCGACGTTGTCCGTAAGCAAAAAGAGATCGGCATCGACGTGCCGGGCGACGGCGAATTCGGCAAGTCGATGGGCCACAAGGTCAATTACCGGGCCTGGTGGAGCTATTGCTTCAATCGGCTTGCCGGGCTTGATCTGGCGGGTCCTGGCCTTCACGACGCGGCGCCCAAGCGCGCCAAGCCGGGCGAAGTCGTGCTCACGAGCTTTGCCGACCGGCGCGACCGCACCAAGTTTCTCCCGGTCTATCAGGATCCGGACGGCGGCGTTTATACCGGACCGCCGATGGCCAAATGGCCGGTCTGCACCGGACCGGTCGTCTACAAGGGGCACGCCGCGATCCAAGCCGACATCGCGCACTTCAAAGCCGCGTTGAAGGCCAACGGCGTCGAAGAGGGCTTTATGACCTCGGTCGCTCCGGCGAGCGCGTCGCGGCTGCGCAACGCCTACTACAAGACCGACGAAGAGTTCATGTATGCCGTCGGCGAGGCCATGCGCGAGGAATACAAGGCCATCGTCGATGCCGGACTGATTCTGCAGCTCGACGATCCGGCGATCGCCGAGAACTGGGACATGGTCAATCCGGAGCCTTCGGTAAAAGATTACAAAAAATTCTCCATGGTGCGGGTCGAAGCGCTCAATCAGGCCATCAGAGGCTTGCCGCAAGACCGCATCCGCTTTCACTTGTGTTGGGGCAGCTGGCACGGGCCGCATACCACCGACATCCCGATGCGCGACATCGTCGATGTGATGCTGGCGGTCAATGCGCAGGCCTATTCGTTCGAGGCCGGCAATGTCCGCCACGAGCATGAATGGACCGTGTGGGAAGAGGTGAAGTTGCCGGACGGCAAGATCATTCTGCCAGGCGTGGTGAGCCATGCCACCAACGTCGTCGAGCATCCCGAACTTGTCGCCCAGCGCATTCTGCGTTTCACCAAAAGCGTCGGCCGCGAACGTGTCATTGCCGCAACCGATTGCGGGCTCGGCGGTCGGGTTCATCCGATGGTCGCTTGGGCGAAGCTCGAGGCGCTTGCTCAGGGCGCGGCGCTGGCGAGCAAGGAGCTGTGGCGCTGACGGCATGAAATTCGTTAGGCCGGCGCCCGGCGCGTCGGCGCGCGCTGTTGTGATACTGCCTTAGCAACCTTCTGCAAAGCGCTGCAGCGTAGGATTAAAGACCGGCCCGGGCATGCCCGAACCGGTCAAGCACGGTCACGCAGCGTAGCGCTGTGTCTTCGTCCAGGCTTCGATCTCGCGCTCCGCCTCGCTCTTGGTAAAGCCGTAGCGTGCCTGCAGGCGTTTGACCAATTCTTCGCGACGGCCGCCGATGCGTGTGAGATCCTCGTCGGTGAGCTTGACCCAATTGCCGCGTATGCCGGCTTTGAATTGCATCCAATTGCCCTGAATCTGGTCCCAGTTCATCGGTGTCTCCTAGCTGAGCATGGACAAACGACGTCGCGCTTTCCCCGCGCCAACACGCGATCACAGCGCGGC
The DNA here is from genome assembly GCA_963831135.1 of uncultured Alphaproteobacteria bacterium. Lineage (GTDB taxonomy): Bacteria > Pseudomonadota > Alphaproteobacteria > Rhizobiales > Xanthobacteraceae > BOG-931. Next base: position 15,137 of record CAWHPH010000034.1, on the reverse strand, counting down.
GTTGCGGCTGCATTTCGACAACTTCGCGGTCATTCGGCGAAGAATTCCGGCAGGATCGCGCGAGAGCTAGCAAAATGTAAATGCGATCGCATACACGCTGCTTGACGCCAACCAAACCGTCGCCGATTGACACATTTATGGCCGCGCCTCCTCCAAGTCCCGATGTCGACAAGATGGCACGCGACATCCGGGCCGGCGACCGCACCGTTTTGTCGCGCGCGATCACACTGATCGAGAGTAAACGCACAGATCATCGCCGGGCCGCGGTCGCACTCACGCAGGAATTGCTTGCGGCCACCGGCAAGGCCGTGCGGGTCGGCATCACCGGCGCACCGGGCGTCGGCAAGTCCACAACCATCGACGCGCTTGGCAGCATGCTGACCGGAGAAGGGCACAAGGTCGCCGTGCTGGCGGTCGATCCCTCTTCGCAACGCACCGGCGGCTCGATCCTGGCGGACAAGACGCGCATGGCGCGGCTTGCCGCCGACATGAACGCGTTTATCCGGCCCTCCCCTGCGTCGGGCACGCTCGGAGGCGTGGCGGCAAAGACCCGTGAAACGATGCTGCTCTGCGAGGCGGCCTGCTACGACGTGATCCTGGTCGAGACGGTCGGCGTCGGCCAATCGGAAATCGCGGTTGCCGACATGACCGACTTTTTTCTCGCGCTGATGCTGCCCGGCGCCGGCGACGAGCTGCAGGCATTGAAAAAGGGGGTGGTGGAACTCGCCGATATGATCGCCATCAACAAGGCCGATGGCGACAACATCGCGCGCGCCAAGGCGGCGGCGGCCGAGTATCGCGCGGCTTTGCACATTCTCTCGCCGCGTTCGCCGAACTGGTCGCCGCCGGTCGTGACCTATTCGGCGCTGACCGGCGACGGCATCGCCGCGCTTTGGACCCATGTGCTTGAGCACCGCCAGAAGCTCACGGCGTCGGGCGAGCTTGCGGCGCGGCGCGGCGAACAACAGGTCAAATGGATGTGGTCGATGCTCGAGGAGCGCTTGTTTGCGCCGTTACGTTCCGACCGCGCGCTCAAAGCGGCGCTGCCGCGGATCGAGGCCGATGTCGCCGCCGGGCGCCTTGCAGCCAATGCCGCCGCCGAGCAGATCGCCGATTTGCTCGGGCGCCGATGAGATGCGTGTCGTTCTGATCGGCTTCGGGCCTTTCCCGGGCGCGCCCTTCAATCCGAGCGCGGTCCTGGTACAGGCGCTCGCCCGCCGGCGCCGGCCCGCGCTTGCTGATGTGGCCTGCACGACGCACGTCCTTGCGACCACTTACGCGGCCGTGGATCGCGATCTGCCGAAGCTCTTTGCCAGCAAGCCCGACATCGTCCTGATGTTCGGCGTTGCCGCACGGCGCCGGCACCTCTGCGTCGAGACGCGGGCGCGCAATGCGCTTTCGGTCTTGTACCCGGATGCGAGCGGCCGTCGTCCGCCACGCGGCGCTATTGCGCTCGGGGGACCACGCGCGCTTCGCGGTGCCGCACCTTTCGCGACTTTGCTTGGCGCCGTGCGGCCAACCGGCTTCCCAGCGCGTTCGTCGCGCGACGCCGGACGTTATTTGTGCAACTACGCCTATTGGCGCGCTCTGGAACGGGTGCGCGGAACGACGCCGCTGGTTCAGTTCGTCCACATCCCGCAGGTCAGGTTTACACCGCGCCGACGGCGGTCGCGTCCGGCGCCACTTGCCTTCCCGCCGCTCCTTGCGGCCGCCGAAATGCTGCTCATCGCGCTGATCGCCGCAAGCCGCCGTTAACCGGCCGGTGGAATAGTCGCCGCGCGCTCCGGAACGCTTTCGCCGCCGGATGCTGCGCCTTTGTCGCGCACGAGGAGTTTCCGCGATGGGCATCGATCGCCGCCGCCTGTTCGCGGCCATGGCTGGTGCCGGGGCATTCGGCGCCACCAGCGAGGCGCGCTCGATGCCGGCGCGCGAGGCCGCGCCGCGCGCCGAGCTCGATGCCGTCTCCCTCGGCCTCCGCCCGAACGCTCCCGACGATCAATCGCAAACTCTGCAGCGCGCCATCGAGCAAGCCGCCGCCGCGCGGGCGGTGCTGCGACTGCCGCCGGGCTTCTATCGCGCCGGCGCGCTGCGGCTGCCGCCCTACAGCGCCATCAGCGGCGTTGCCGGCGCGACACGCATCGTAATGGCGGGAGGTCGCTCGATGATGTGGGCCTCCGGCAGCGATCATGTCACTGTCACCGGCCTTGTTCTGGACGGCGCCGGAATCCCGCTGCCGGAACGCCGCGGTCTCCTGCACGTGGCGCAAGGCCGTTCGATCCGCGTCGCCGATTGCGAAATCGTCAATTCCGGCCGCAACGGCCTTACGCTCGAGTCGGTCGAGGGCGAAGTCACCGCCAACACGATCAGCGGAGGCGATGCCGCCATTTTTTCGATCGATGCGCGCGGCTTAAAGATCGCGGGCAACACCATCCGCGGCGCCGGCAATGGCGGCATCCTGGTCTGGCGCAGTGCGCCGGGCGACGATGGCACGCTCATTGTCGACAACCGCGTCGAAGGCGTGATGAACAAGGCCGGCGGATCCGGCGAGTGGGGCAACGCCATCAATGTGTTCCGCGCCGACAATGTGATCGTGCGCGGCAACCGCATTCGCAACGCGGCCTTCTCCGCGGTGCGCGGCAACGCCGCGTCGAACCTGCAGATCGTCGGCAACACCTGCACCGGCCTCGGCGAGGTCGCGCTCTACGCCGAATTCGGCTTTGAGGGCGCGGTGATCGCCAACAATATTGTCGACGGCGCGGCGCTCGGCGTGTCGGTTACGAATTTCGACAAGGGCGGCCGGCTCGCCGTCGTGCAAGGCAACCTGATCCGCAATCTTGTCGGCCGGCGTCCCCCCGGCACCGATCCGAATGACAGCGCCGGCATCGGGATCGGCATCGAAGCCGACACGGTGGTGACGGGCAATGTGGTCGAGAACGCGCCCTACGCCGGAATCGCCGCCGGCTGGGGCGCGTATTTGCGCGATGTCGCCATCACCTCGAACGTGATCCGGCGCGCCGATTTCGGCATAACTGTCTCGGTGGCGCCCGGCGCCGGCGCGGCCGTCATCGCCGACAATATGATTTCCGATGTACGCAGCGGCGCCATTGTCGGCATGGAATGGAAAAAACCAGTGACCGGCGATCTGTCCAAGGACGGCGCCGCGCGTTTTGCGCAATTGTCGATTGCCGGCAACCGGGTGCGGTAACGAGCAAACTCAAGCCTGCGCGTCGCCTTCCGCAAGGCCGGCGATCCTGGCCCAGGTGTCGCGCGTGTTCGCGGCCTCGCGCAGGGCCTCGAGCAGTTGGTCCCACGTGTAGTAATACTGCCAGCGGCCGCTTTCGCGCAGCTCCACGACGTGCGCCCTGCGACGCTCGGCCAAGGCGTGCCATTTGCGCGCGACACTGTCGTACGGGCGAGGTTGCCGTTCCGACATGAAAAGACCAGAAGTGCCCGTCTCGTCGGGATTTGTGATGTGGAATGGCGGGACGCGGGTACGCGGGATACACGTTCACTGACGTGCACAAAGACTTTGGGACCAAATACCGGGGGAGGTGATCGACCAGATCGGGACATAAGCCCGAGCGGCCGTTCAACCGAGCAAGAAGCTCACGCCCGCTTCCAAATTAATCAGCGAACTCGACTTGCAAACTGAACTTTCAAACTCGACTTGCAAACTGAACTTTCAAACTCGACTTGCAAACTGAACTTTCAAACTCGACTTGCAAAGTCGTTGCAAGCGGTCCGACCTGTTCAAGCTCACTTGTTCAAGCTCGCGTTGAGCGTATTGCAACGCAACAAAAACAGGATGCCTGCACATACTTGAAGCTTGCGTATACTTTCTGTGAACTACGCATGGTTGATAAACTGATTCTGTTGATAAGTCAGCCTGGACGTCTCCGGATTGGGAGATTTTCTTCAAGGATAGCAAACGATTGCGTCCGCCTTGGTTCCCAGCCTTTGGGTTTGGTAACCTATTGGGAAGCCGTCTTCCTTGGTCAAATCCGAACGGGCAACGCCTACGAGCATTGGGCTTCGGCCCGGCGAGCGCACCCCCAGAACGGGAGGCTTGGGCACTAAGCCATCCCCACCAGCGAGGACGGGCCGACAGCTCACCTTCCAGTCGCGCAGCTTTTTCACGAGCCGACATGGCAAGGTTGCCCAGTTTCAGAGCCTCGGTCACGAGCGTGTCGCAACGCTCGCGTTCACGCTCAAAGTCCACCCGGTGACCGGCGGCACGGAGTTCCAGGCATTGCTTTTCCACTTCAAGCCTGGCGAGCTCACCTTCGAGTTGCTCAACGCGCTCGTTCAAGCCATCGATCTCCCTCCGGTGACCGCCCGGTGGTCGGGCGGGCAGCGGCTTGTACTGAATCTCGGCGAGATCGACGGTGATGCGCACCTTTCCGTCATTGCCGGGCCTTCGCGGCAGCCTCAGACGCCGCGCGAGCGACCTAGCAGCCTCCGGGCTGGCACCCAGCCGGTCACCCAGTTCGGCATATGTCAGGCTCTCAATGCTCATCGGGGTCCATAGAGCGGTGGTCCGGGAGGTGACCACCTACTGCGCCGCTTTGGTTAACGAAGAGTGACTCGAAAATTCTTTCCGCATTTCGCTAAGACTGCCAAGCCTGCTCCGTGACGAAGCCGAGTAGAGTCCCGCAGATAGACTGGCATCCTGGATGTAGCCCTCAATGTTAGGAGCGCTAGAGCTGGCCGACGCTCGGCCGTTGCCTCCTTAATTTCTCTGTGGCAAAATTAATTGACTATATTCAGCGCTTCAGCCACCGGCTCGGACCGCGACTTGGATACTTGGAGTCCTCCGAATGACCCTCAGCAACGAAGTTAGGCGGCTGGACCGTAGCTGGAGCAACGAGACGGCTTGGTCCAAGCGCTTGGAATGGGTAGAGATTAACGGTCTGCGAGGGTGGACGGGCCAACGAATAGAATTTGAGTTCCCGATTGTTGCAATCTCCGGTGAGAATGGTTCTGGCAAAAGTACCATCATTCAAGCTGCGGCGTCGGTCTACCGGAGCCCGGCCGCTACTATACGCCAGTACTATGCGTCAGACTTTTTCCCGAATACCGCGTGGGACACCATTACCGATGCGTCAATCAAATTCAGCGTGCGCGAGGGAGACAAGCGCACCGAGAGTAGTATTCGCAAGCCGACAGAGCGATGGAAGGGAAATACAAAACGACCCATACGGCCGGTCCTATACATTGACCTCAGTCGCGTGCTCCCAGTTGGCGGACGAGTGGGCTACGCCAAAATCGCAAAGAGCAAACATAAGGAGTTGACGGCAGTCTCTCGCTCATTCGACCAAGATCGCCTCGATCGCTTGTCTTATATTCTGAATCATAAATACGTCGCAGCACGCATGGCCCTTACGGACATCGACGCTGAACGTCGTGTGCCGGTGCTTCAAACGAAGATAATGGGCTACTCGGGATATCATCAGGGTCAAGGCGAAACAACAATTACAGAACTTATCCAGAGTGATCAGCCGAAGTACGGCCTTATCCTTATTGATGAAATAGAATCTTCGCTGCATCCGCGTGCGCAGCGTCGTCTGATTCGCGACTTGGCGAATGTGGCAAGAGAGCGCGAACTTCAAATCATCCTTACGACCCATTCGCCGTACATTCTGGAGGAACTCCCTGAAATCGCACGGATGCAAATTTTTTGGGATGAAGAGAGTAGGAAAGTAATGACTGGTGTCAGCGCGCAATTTGCAATGTCAAAAATGGATGACGCGCCGCATCCTGATTGTGAGGTTTACGTCGAGGATGAGGTTTCTAAGACAATGTTATCCGAAATCCTTTCATCGCACTCGAAAGACCTCATGGCGCGTGTCCAAATCAACACTTTTGGCGCTGCTTCAGTCGGATATCAGCTGGGGCAGATGGTTTGTAACAAAAGGTTTCCTCGTGCCACAGCGGTTTTTCTAGATGGCGATTGCAAGGCAGGGAATGGTTGCCATGTGCTCCCGGGAATAGACGCTCCTGAGCGCGCGGTCTTTGAAGGACTACGCTCGAAGGGATGGCGCGACATATGGACTCGCGTAAAACGTTCTGCAGGGGATGTCGCGGCCGCTTGCGAGGACGCGATGAATCTAGGGGATCACCACGATTGGGTTGAATACGCCGCCAAGCAGCTCGTACTGGCGCCTAGCGTTCTTTGGCACGCAATGTGCGGAGAATGGGCAGAGCGTTGTCTTCCAGAATCGGAGGTTAAATCGATAGAGCGATACTTGGAGGATAGGCTAATTGAATACGTATAGTTGGCCTCTGCCTTATGCTTTTCATCAACCGCTCATGAGCGGTTACAAGTTCTGTCCTAGCTGCCTCATTCTACGCATTGACCTATTCCTGCGACCGTTTGTTGCCGACGACGAACGCTGCTTGCTGGATACCAAAGGAAACTGACCAGCCTGGCAAGTCGGATCCGCAACCCCATCCCGTAGAGAGGCCGTGTGATGATGGCAAGAGCCTGGACCCGCGGTGTGCATGGGACAGGGCGGCAATGTAACGACAAAATCGGCTACGCCTAATGGGAAGTATCCGGTGGTCAAAGCAGCGCGCCTTAGCGCTAGCCACCACGGCCCACCGTCTACTGTGGAAGGATTGAAGTATTCACCTGTTGTCGCCGGACAGCAACAATGATCCGGGCGGCGTCGGGGTGTCGGGGGGATGGGGACGCCGACCAGGCGGTCACCACCCGGCCCTCGCCAGCAGGTGGTTGTGCAACATTTGAGCCACAGAAGGCCCTCGAAGGTTAAAGGATGATTCTAACACAAGAGGACCTTGCGCTTTTGAAGCAGCTTGGCCCGCACCGCCCCTCGTTCAACCAATTTCAGGCATAAACACGTATGAACCCCAATCTCGCTGAAGTGGGCAAACCTACCCGATGGCCGCCGGGCCAAAGCGGCAATCCGGCTGGAAAACCCGCCAGGCACTCGGACTGCCTTTTCTCAAGGCTTTATTCGCGATTTCGCGCTGGTCTGGGCTGAAGAGGGCTTAGACGCCGTTCGCAAGGTAGCGAAGAAGAGTCCCGAGGCCTTTGTGGCCATCGCGGCACGCATTTGTCCCAACGATGTCCGGCTCACGCTTGAACAAGCCATTCCTGGGGGAATGAGCTTGGAAGACTATTCGCTCATGCGCGAAGTGATTGCTGCTATCAGGGAAGGCTTGCCCGAAGCCGACGAATTGCAGCCTGGTCAGGTATTTCAGCATGTGATGGAGGCGCTGCACGACTGTTCGAACAATGTCCTATAATTGGACAGTTCGGATGGCGAGGATGTGGCATTGACGGCCCTTCCTGGGCTTTGCCGCACCGCCGAAATAATCATCGAAAATTGGACGGTTGAAAGAATGACCCCGCCCCGAAGAGTGTGCCCGAGGAAATCAATTCCTACAAAGGGTCACCATGAGGCTAGGCGGGACAGCAGCCTTGCGGGCCGGCAAGGAAATCAATCGCGCGCCGCTCGTCGATCTGGCGGCCAAGATCGTCACCAACTAGGTCGCGGCCATGACCGCTCGCCGCTTCCCGCCGCCTTGGACGGTCGACTAAACAGACCCCTGCTTTATCGTGCGTGACCGTAACGGGCCAGACACTTGCTTACGTTTATTGCGAAGGCGAGCCCGACCGGCGCACTGCGGCCAGGCTGCTCACGCGCGATGAGGCGCGGCGGATCGCGCTCAACATTGCCAACTATTTTGTTTCATCTCTCACGCGCGAGTTGGCGTAAGCGGCGCCGTAGAGATGTTTCTTGCTCTTCGCGGTTAGCCTTCGGATTATGAAACTTCCAAGGATTCCAGAGCGGAGGATCAGCCCACTTTTCGGAAGCGTTATGTTCTGTAGCCGGAAAGGACATTCTCTCGCTATTTTCGCTCATACCCCGTCCCCCGATTGTCCTCGCGAAATCTGCCGAAGATTATCGAGGGAAATAGCTGAGTGGCAATTAGCGCGACGATCCATTGGCGCAGGTTATGCGGAAGTGTGGCCATTCTGCCACTCAGGTTTCTTCGATATTCAATCTATTTCGAGGACGAGCCCGGCCGGCGTGCGGCTGCCAGCCTGCCCCAAGCGAGCCGCCGAAGAGTACAGCCTAGTTTCTACCGTTATCGCAGCTGGCCCCGCGCGTAACCTTAATCCGCAACCTTAATCGGCAAGCGCGATCGCTTCCTAAGACGGCGGGTGATTTCGTGTACCGTGAGACAGCTCCCCCGTTCCCGACAAAACGACGGCTGTCTTGGGCCCCAGGCGCACAACACCCGTTCGGGCGCTTGGGGTTCCCTGTTTGGAGCAGGGATCAGTCGGCCTCCTCCGCTGTGACGTTAATCCGCAATCGCGATGATGGCATCCTAATACAGTGCGTGCAGGGATAGCCCCTGGAGGTCGGCGTTGCTTATCCCAATCCAAATCTTCGAATGGTTCGCACCAAAGCTGCGAATTGGTTTCGATCGCTAGGGCAAGCTTTGCACGCAATCCGGCAACGGTGTGCGCGGGCGCGGCCATCGCGAGCTGGGCGCCCGTCTCAGTCCATGCACGGGTCAAAGAACGCCGCTTAGCCGCCGCTTATTCCAACACAGAGTTGGCTCAAAAGCAGCTCGGTTTTGGTGGTGTGTTTGTAGTTTGTAACGGAGTTCCCATTAGCCTGCTCGACAAATCCATTGGCAACCAGGCGATCAAGAGCCAGCCTTTTATCTGTATCCAGATTTTTGGCCCGTTTCACGCCCCATCCGGCCACGATATCGCAAAGGATGGCCAATTCTTCGTCTGTGACGGTGACGAGTTCTGTCATTTGACGCTCCATATGAGGTCGTCCCAACCGTCCGCTTTGGATTTATTTTAGGTCATTGGCCCAAACAGGAAGTGCTGCGGATCACACCAAAAAATGCCCCGACATTCGCGCCAGGGCTTAGAGACCGTTTGAGAACCCATTCAGCGGCGGGTTCGGGCGTGATTTAAGCTTGGGATGTGGACCCCAGCGACGCGTGGCCGGATGGCCGAATTTGAGAAGAAGACCAAGCGCCACTCTCGGAAGTTGGACCGCGCCAGAGTCCTGACGTTTATGTATGTGGCGCGGTAAATGACTCTGACCCCTATTCTCTCTGCTCCCGCGAGCTGCTGCCGGCCGAGGTCAGTCCTTCGTGACCGCCACGCAATCGACCTCGACGTCGAAGGGCCCGGTCCACTCAGGCACGCAGAAGAAGATGCGGGCTGGGGGGTTTTTAGGGAAGTAGCGCTTGTAGACTTCGTTGAAGGCCTTGAAGCGGTCCGCCGAGATGCACAGCACATTGCACTTCAGCACATGGTCGAGGTCCGACCCGGCGGCCTCCAGCGCCTTCTTCACCTGCTCCAGGATCAGCTCAACCTGGCGCTCGAACGGGGCGTGGACGAGGATCTCGCCGGTCTCAGGATCGAAGGGCGGCATGCCCGAGACGAACACCATGTTGCCGGCGCGGGTGCAGGTGGACACCGGCGCGCCCCACTTCTCGAAATTGCTGTCAATCGGCTCGACCCGGATGATCTCTCGTTGCATGCGTCCGTTCCTGGTCCATGTGTCGCCAATCTAAGGTCTTAGAGACCGTTGGCGAACCCATTGAACGGCAGGTTCGGGCGTGATTCAAGCTTGTGATGTGGACCCCAGCGACGCGTGGCCGGATGGCCGAAATTGAGAAGAAGACCAAGCGCTACCCGACGGATTTGACCGACGAGGAGTGGGCGCGGATTGAGCCGGGTATGGATATTTAGGTAGGGGTGCACTTTGAAACCTCACGCGCAACCGCCCGCAACTATGAAAATTATCAGGTGAAAACAGGTATCAAACATAACTGAAGTCAGCAGATCGACCCAATGGAAACCAGGCCAATCGGGAAACTTGAACGGTCGCCCCGTTGGTACTCGCCAAGCTTTCTCGGCTGGCTTCCTTCGCGACCTCGCCGACGTCTGGTCCGAGGAGGGGCGTGAGACGATGGTCAAGACGGCCAAGACCAACCCGGCTGTCTTCTTCGCCACCTGTGCCCGCCTAATCCCTCAGGACGTCAAGCTGACGGTCGAGCAATCCCTGCCGGGCAATCTATCGCCGGCCGACTGGGCCGATCTTCGCGAATTGCTAGGCGCCATTCAGGCGGCCCTGCCTGATGCTGCCGATCGCCCGCCCGGTGCAGTATTTCAGCATGTGCTGGAGGCGCTGCACGACTGTTCGAAGAAAGACTGAAAAACGAACAGTTCTATTTGCTCCGGCCAAATTCGTGAATGATTTGAAAGGCCGATTTTACAACCGCGTGGCGAAGTCACTCGCAACCCAATTTTACACTTTAGGAGTGCCATGACCGACGAGGAAGAGTTTGCTGCCCGCTCCCAGCTCAAATGGACGCGGGAAGGCGACGCTTGGATACTGCTTTATCGCCGCCGGCGAATGGGGCGTGTCGTACCTGATAAGGACCACCCCACCATGTGGCGATCAGTCAAAGTCGACGGCATCCTAAGCGACACGGCCAACCTGTGCTGGTCCAAAGATAACGTGATGGCGCAAGCCATAAGGGAGGTCGCATGGAATGGTCGCATGGAATGCTGCAAACGACCCCTCAAAATGCCCAGTAAAATGGGGGTCTCGCGAGCGGAAATCGCCGCCCATGCGTTTGAATGCAGCGTAGGCTCAAAGGGATGGCTGCGAAGCAATTCAAGCCCAGCACGGTATCCGACGCGGGTGAAGCGTATGGCGTTCGGGACCGCTTATAGGTCTCGGCCAGGAATTACATTCCGGGGACGGAATGGACATCGCCCCGCAAGTGGTCGACTGCTACGTGGACCAATCGGACGGCATCGAGGCGTGTGAAAAGCGCCTCTACCTGGTCGTCATTAAGGGCGAGGTCGCCACGCGAATAACCTCAGTCCTCTAATGCCTGATCGAGATCAGCAATCAGATCATCGGGATGCTCGATTCCGACGGAAAGACGGATTAAAGCGGGCGTGATACCTAGACGCATTTGTTCCTCGCGCGTGATGTCGGAATGAGTCATCGTCGAAGGATGTGATGCCAAAGTCTCAGTGCCGCCGAGGCTTACCGCGAGCTTAATCACTTTCAGCCGATTGAGGACGGAAAACGCGTCTGCCTCGCCGCCTTTGACTTCGAAGCTGAACGTCGAGCCGGGCCCCCTGCATTGGCGTTCGAACACTTCGCGATCGGGATGGGCTTTCGGTAAGAAGCCGAGATACCAGACCGAGGCGACGTTTGGATGAGCCGCCAGAAAATTGGCGACTTGTTCCGCCCCTTGCGATGATGCTGTCATTCTGACTTTCAAAGTCTCAAGCGAACGCATCAACAGCCAACCAGTGTGAGGGTCGCACATCGTGCCTAGAATTGTTCGCATGCCGCGAATCGGTTGCAGCATTGGCTCTGATCCCGAACAGCCACCCGCGATGAGATCGGAATGGCCGCCGACATATTTCGTGAGCGAAGTGACAACGATATCCGCACCAAGTGCCAAGGGCGTTTGATAGAGCGGGCCGAGAAACGTATTATCGACAATGAGAGGCAGTTTGCGGCCATCAGTGGCCAAATGCTCAGCGAGGACACGGGCTGCCGCAATATCGACGATGCCATTCGTCGGATTGGCGGGCGTTTCGACATAAATGGCGGCGACGGATCCTAATTTTTGCGCCTTCTCGGCTGCGATCTGCATGGCCTCGACGCCTCCCTCGGCACTAAAAGCGACCGGGCAAACGCCGAATTGCGGGAGGATCTTCTTCAATAGGAAATCCGTACCGCCATAAATGGGATCGGAATGCAGTATCGCCGTGCCCGGCCTGGCATAGGCCCAAAGCGTCGTCGATATCGCGGCCATGCCCGAGGCAAAAACGAGACTGCCTTCAGCCTCATCCCAGATCGCCAAGCGATCTTCCAGCATTTCGAGATCCGGATTGTTGATTCGACTATAGATCAGTCCGGGCTCTTCATTAGGACGCTTCTGACGCAGACCGTAAGCCAGCTCGAAAAAAGCCTTGCCGTCTTCCGCCGAACGGAAAACAAAAGTTGAAGTAAGAAACAACGGTGGTTTTAACGAGCGTTCGGAGAGGTGCGGGTCATAGCCGTAACTCATCATTAATGTCTCTGGCGCCAAGGTTCGAGATCCTAATTTGCTCGCGTGCCAGCTCTTCCTGCTCATCGGCTTATCCCTCCTTCATCACCTCTGCTAAGGGATTTGAATGGCGCAAATCGGCAGTATTTAGCGCCAACCAGCCAAAACGGTAGTCGAACGCTGGCGCCCCGAGGCTAAGGATGCGGCCAAACGCGCCAACGATCTCGTGGCCGAACTGTATGAGTTAACGTGCGAGCATGTCGAAATGGTTGCGCTCAAAGACCGCCGGCCGAACGGCCATCGCGGCCCGGAGATGTTGGCATGAGAACTACCCGGCGCGGGAGGTCACGGTGCCTCAGCGCCACCCCCGAAGCAAGTAATAGTGGCGCCTTGCATGCTTCATCACGACGGCCACTAAGCTAGGGCGTGAACTCATAGATGCGCTGGGGCGGACGGCCTCCCAGAGTCCGCTTTGCCCCGATTGTGTTGCAAAAGTCGTTTTGCACCGATGATCAAAAATTCTAAAGGCCGCAGGCGCGGCTTTCGTGTAAAGACGTGAAGGGACCTCGTCGCCTAACGTTAAACTCACAGGCGACTTCGCCAACGCGATTGCGTCTGTACGAATCGGCGATTGCTTCCCACTTCGTGTTTTCGCGAAAAATTCGTGACCCTGCAACTTTCGACTTTTGCAACACAATCCCCCGAAAGCGACCGTCAGCGACCGCGGCGGAACATGTCGTGACGGGCCAAACGGCGACATTCACTTCGCTGCCAAAAACGCCTCAACCCATCGGCAGCCCGGCGGCGCGAAGGGCTGCGGTATCGGCCTCGACCCGTGCCGTGTCGCGGCGAATGAACTGGGTCTTGAGCCATCCGACAATCGTGAAATCCGGACGTGCCGCCATTAACTGCTCGGCCGTTCGCCTTGCTTCCTCCGGTTGGCCGGTCTCCTGATAGGCGATCACAATATCGGTAAGGCCAAATCCGGGGCTTCGCGCATGATAAGCATTGAAGGCGGCAATCGCTTTCTCGGTGCGCCCCGACAGGCGATAGGCATTTCCGAGAGTGCCCAAATACACTGCGGGATAGTTCGGGCTAAGGGCGATCGCTTTCTCGCTCTGTACGACCGCTTCTTCGGGATATACCGACGGCGTGAGAACGAAGCTGGCTAGTTCCGCTGCATCTGCCGAGCCAGGCGCCAGTTGCACTGCCTTCCTGGCGTCGGCCACGGCTTCGTCGTAGCGCCTTTGCATTAAGAGAATAAGGCTTGACGTGGTGTAAGCGTCGGCATTGCCGAGATCGATTTCGAGCGCTCTGTCGGCGTAAGCCGTCGCTTTTTCGATTGCAGTTTCGCGGTCGTCCCACCATCCAAACCGGGCATCCAGACAATGCATGAAGCCCAGCATGGCATTCAGCGACGCCGAGTTCGAGTCAAGTGTTAGCGCCTTTTCCCAATAATGCCGTGCAGGGCCCATTTTTTCTTTGGTAACGGCCTGGCGGTAGTGGGACATGCCCTGAGCCCAGTAGGTCCAGGCCTCGACATTGTGGGTGGTCGTGTAGCGCAGCCGCGCCTGTTCGCCCTCCGTTAGCTTGACCTGCATTTCGGTGGCGAGGACTAAAGTGATTTCGTCCTGGATGGCGAAAATGTCGTCGATCGCGCGGTCGTAACGTTCCGCCCACAGGTGCGTGCCGTCCTTTGCATCGATCAATTGCGCCGTTATGCGTATGCGGTTGCCGCTTCCGCGGACGCTGCCCTCTAACACGTATCGCACGCCAAGTTGCTTAGCCGCCTCGCGGACATCAACCGAACGTCCCTTGTAAACGAAGCTGGAACTGCGTGCGATGACCCGTAGTCCCGCCAGCTTCGACAAGGTGGTGATGATGTCCTCGACCAAGCCATCGCAGAAATAGTCCTGCTCGGCATCGCCGCTCATGTTCGTAAACGGCAGCACCGCGATCGAGGGTTTGTCCGGTAGAGCCGGAGCTGGCGCGGTCGGCGGCGTCCTGGTTTCGCAGCCGAGTTCGACGCGATAGACGCGCACCGGCCGGGCAATATTCTTCAGGCTCTGCTCGCCGCTATCGACGAAGTTGGCCGCCACCTTGCCCTGCACCTGCCGCCAGGCGTCCTCTGAAAGCGAGATGCCTCCGGGCGCAGCGACGCTTTCGATGCGCGCCGCGATGTTGACGCCATCGCCAAAAATATCGTCGCCTTCGACGATGATGTCGCCGACATTGATGCCGACGCGGAACTGGATCGGATTGGCCTCAGATCTGCCGGCATCGTGCTCGCGAACGTTTTTCGGATCTCGATCGCACAGGCAACCGCGTCGACGGCGCTGCCGAACTCAACCAGCACGCCGTCGCCCATGAGCTTGACGATCCGGCCCGAATGGGCGGCGATATTCGGATCGATAAGGTCGCGCCGCAATGCCTTTAAGCGCGCGAGTGTCCCGGCCTCGTCGATCCCCATTAGGCGCGAGTAGCCCACAACATCGGCTGACAGGATCGCTGCGAGCCGCCTTTGAAGGCGCTCTTCGGCCATTCAGATCGCCCCTCGGGAAAGCACAGACCGATACAACTTTACGGCTCAGCGGCCGAGGTGTCTATCGCGGTGCCCATGACCGCTTCGGGTCATTCACGACCGATGCATTCAGTACCCGCGCCGATCAATGTCCGTTGTTACTTGCCAGCCCAACCGGTCGATGCAACACAAGCGTTAAATCTCTCAGCGGGGGCGCGGGGCGAGGAGATTGCGAGATGCCTCCACCTCCTCTTTGGGTAATTTGGTCAATCGCTCTCGATCTTGCTCACTTAGCTTTTTTGTCTGTGAAGCAAGCGTGGCCATAAAATCAAAATGGTCCCCGTGTCGGATTAACCGTGCGGGTACTGCCCCTTTTGTGGTTCTTATCCACGGACAAAGGCTCGAAACGCGACGCGACCGAGGCGGGCATTCCCAGCATCATTCTCAAGCGTCGCTTCCCGCCTATTTCTTAGCCGGGCGCGGCATCGGCCTCACCCCGACCTGCTCCTCCGCCGTATACGGCGCTCCATAATAC
>CAWHPH010000033.1:0-34838 GCA_963831135.1 uncultured Alphaproteobacteria bacterium | reverse complement strand
AAATCGGTGCGCGGCAACTTCAAGTTCGGCAACAACCACGTTCCGATTTAGAATTTCTACCTCCAGGATGTGGTGAAAGAGGGCGACAATTACGTGCTCAAGAAGGTCGCGACCATCGTCGAGAACTATCAGGACCGCTTCCATGACCGTTGCCCCATGAAATTGGGGCAATAATCGCTGCACGCAGTCCATGAGCCGTGTCTATTTCCTCCCTGCCACCAACAGGCGGCGGGAAGGGGATAGCGTACCCCAATGCTGTATTTCTTCGAGCAATGCCTCAACGGCATTCAGCTTGGCATGCTGCTGTTCCTGTTGGCGGCCGGGCTGACGCTCGTCTTCGGCATCATGGATCTGGTCAATCTGGCGCACGGCTCGCTGGAGGATGCTCGGCGCTGATTTCGCCGCCACCTTCGCCACCCTGACCGGAAGCTTCGTGGTGGCGCTCATCCTCGCTGTGATCGCCTCGCTCATTGCCGGGATGGTGCTGGAAGTGATTGCGATCCGGCCTTTATATGGACGCGGCCATCTCGATCAGGTGCTGGGCACGTTCGGGCTGATCTTGTTGTTCAACGAGCTGGTGCGGCTGGTCTGGGGACCTGAGGGCAGGACGCTTTCCGCTGCCGCCCGAGATGCTGACGGCGGTTCAGATCTTGCCCGGCGTCCATTACCCGATTTATCGCCTGGTTATTATTCTTGCGACGCTGGCCGTTGCGGGGCTGCTTTACGCGCTGGTGATGCGCACCCGCCTCGGCATGCTGGTCCGCGCCGGCGCGTCCAACCGCGAGATGGTCGGCGCGCTCGGGATCAACATCAAGCTTCTCTACACGCTGGTATTCGGGCTTGGCGCCGCCTTGGCCGGCTTTGCGGGCGTGATGCAAGCGCCGATCCTGACGGTCCAGATCGGCATGGGCGAGAATATTCTCATTCTCGCCTTCGTGGTGATCATCATCGGCGGCATCGGCTCGATCCGCGGCGCCTTTGTGGCCGCGCTCATCGTCGGGCTGATCGATACGGTCGGGCGTGCCTTTTTGCCCGACATGCTGCATCTCGTTCTCACAAGAAGTTGCCGCGCAGACGCTCGGGCCCTCCCTGTCGTCGATGTCCATCTACATGCTGATGGCCGCGATCCTGGTGTTCCGGCCGGAAGGGCTGTTTCCGGCGGCGAGCCGATGACCGCGCTCGCTCGATCCTCCGTTCGATACCCCGCACCGGCGGCCGCCCTGACCGCCCGCACGATCTTCACCGCCGGTCTGCTGGCTGTGCTCGCGCTCGTCCCGGTCTATGCGCTTGCGACCGGCGAGACTTTCGCCGTGGCGCTGTTCACCCGCATTGTCATCCTCGCCTTCGGCGCAGTCAGTCTCAATCTCATCATGGGTTATGGCGGTATGGTGAGCTTCGGCCAACGCCGCCTATCTCGGCATCGGCGGCTACGCGGTCGGCATTTTGGCCAAGGAAGGCATCGGTTCGGGCTTCGTGCAGTGGCCGGTGGCGGTCGCCGTCTCCGCCCTTTACGCGCTCGTGGTCGGCGCGCTCAGCCTGCGCACGCGCGCGGCGTCTATTTCATCATGATCACGCTCGCCTTCGCCCAGATGATCTACTACGTGGCGATCGGACTTGACCGTTATGGCGGCGACGACGGGCTCACCATCTACAAGCGCAGCGACTTCGGCGGTCTGATCAATCTCAACAACAAAGTCGTGTTTTACTATGTCTGCTTTGCCATTCTGCTTGCCAGCATTTTTCTGATCTCGCGCCTGGTCAATTCACGCTTCGGGCTCGCGCTCCGCGGCACCCGCTCGAACGAGCGGCGCATGCGCGCCATCGGCTTCCCGACCTTTCGCTACAAGCTCGTGGCGTTTGTGATTTCCGGCGCGTTCGTGCGGCCTGGCCGGTGCGCTGCTCGCCAACCACACAAGCTTCATCAGCCCCGCGATCATGCACTGGACGCGCTCGGGCGATCTCATCGTCATGGTGGTGCTCGGCGGTCTCGGTTCGCTGTTCGGGCCGGTGATCGGCGCGGTGATCTTTCTCCTTCTGCAGGAGGGCCTCTCGCGCGTGACCGAATATCCCGACCTGATCCTTGGGCCGATCCTGCTGCTGGTGGCGATCTATGTGCACGGCGGCATCGGCGGATTGCTCGAAGGGCGGCGCCGTGGCTGACGCGATCTTGCAGACCGAACGGCTGACGCGGCGCTTCGGCGGCGTGACGGCGGCCGACGCCATTGGGCTTATGATTGCGCCGAAGGAAGTGCACGCGATCATCGGGCCGAACGGCGCCGGCAAGACCACGCTGATCGGCTTGCTGAGCGGCGAAATCGTCCCGGAAGAGGGCAGCATCCGCTTCGACGGCACGGAGATCAGCGGGCTGCCGGTTTATCGCCGCAGCCAATTGGGACTGGCGCGTTCGTTCCAGATCACCTCGCTGTTTCGCGATTTCACGGCGCTCGACAATGTCGCACTCGCAGTGCAGGCGCATCGCGGCCATTCGTTCCGATTCTGGCGCGACGCCCGGCGCGAGGACGCCTTGCGCGGCCCTGCATTCGCGGCGCTCGAGCGTGTCGGCCTGCGCGATCGCGCCGACGTGCGCGTCGATAAGCTGAGCCACGGCGAACAACGCCAGCTTGAAATCGCCATGGCACTCGCCAGCGATCCGCAGCTTCTGCTGCTCGACGAGCCGATGGCCGGCATGGGACCGGACGAGTCGGCGCGCATGGTGCACCTCCTGCGCGCCCTCAAGGGCAGCGTGACGATCCTCCTGATCGAGCACGACATGGAGGCGGTATTTGCGCTCGCCGATCGCCTGAGCGTGCTGGTCTACGGCCGCATCATCGCCAGCGGCGATCCCGAGACGATCCGGACCGATCCGGCCGTGCGGCAAGCCTATCTGGGCGAAAAGCACGGCACCGAGCGGAGCGGGCACAATGGCTGACGCGCCGCTGCTCGAACTTGCCGACATCGAAACCAGCTACGGCCAAAGCCGAGTGCTGTTCGGTATTTCGCTGCCATTGCGGCGGGCGAAATGGTGTCGCTGATGGGCCGGAACGGCATGGGCAAAACCACGACCGTTCGCTCGATCATGGGGCTTACGCCGGCGGCCGCCGGCGACATCCGCTTCAGCGGCGTGCAAATCCACGGGCTCCCCGCCTATCGCATCGCCAAGCTTGGCCTCGGATTGGTGCCGGAAGGGCGCCAGGTCTTTCCGAATTTGACCGCGCGCGAAAATCTGCTCGCCACCGCCGCCAATCGTACCGGCGTGGCCGACCCATGGACGCTCGCAAAAGTATTCGCACTCTTTCCGCGGCTCGCCGAACGTGCAAGCGCGATGGCTAATCTTCTCTCCGGCGGCGAGCAGCAAATGCTGGCGATCGGTCGCGCGCTGATGACCAATCCGCGGCTGGTCATACTCGACGAAGCGACCGAAGGCCTCGCGCCGTTGATCCGTGAAGAGATTTGGCGTTGCCTGGAACTCCTGCGCAAAAACGGGCAATCGATCCTAGTCATCGACAAGAATGTCGACGCGCTGACCCGCATTGCTGATCGTCACTACATCATCGAACGCGGCCGCGTGGTCTGGTCGGGGAACTCGCAAGCCTTGGCGGCGTCGCCGGACGTACAGCACCGCTATCTCGGCATCTAATCGGGCGAAAACCCTTTAAGCTTGAAATATTTTCCCGTAGAATGCTGCTTCAGTATGTCGGGGTGAAAGACGGGGGAGTCGGTTCGATGATCAGAAAACTGGGAATGGCCGCGGTGACGGCTTCCGCGATTGCTGCGCTCGCCACCGCGACGACGGGCTGGGCGGCCGATAAGCCGGTATTCGGACTAGTGATGTCGTTCAGCGGCTGGTTCGCGCCGATCGATGCCGACACCATCGCTGGCGCCAAGCTCGCGGTCGCCGAGATCAACGCTGCGGGGGGCGTGCTCGGTCAGCCGATCGAAACGGTCGAGTTCGACAACAAATCCGAACCGCCGCTAGGCGCCGACGGCGCCGTGGACGTGATCGGCAAGGGCGCCAAGGCGATCCTCTTTCCCAGCGATTTCGACTTCGGCGCGCCCGGCGCCTATGTTGCCCAACAGAAAGACGTGGTGGCTTTTTCCGGCGCGTCCGATCCGAAGTTCGGCGTGCAAGGTGTCGGCCCGCTGGCTTATTCCACCTCGAATGCGAGCCAGGCGCAGGGCGCGCTTTTGGCCGAGTGGGGCTTCAAGCAGAAGGGCTGGAAGACCGCTTACGTCCTGCTCGACAACACCATCGCCTATACCAAATCGCTGTGCGGCAGCTTCGCCACGCGCTGGACCGAGCTTGCCGGCAAGGACGGGCTGCTCGGCCAAGACACCTTTCTCAATAACGATCCCTCGATTGCCGCGCAGATCACCCGCATCACGAGCCTGAGCAAGAAGCCCGATGTGATCTTTTTCTGCTCCTACGCGCCGGGCGGACCGAGTGCGATGCGCCAGCTGCGCGCCGCCGGCATCAACGCGCCGATCGTGACCGGTGAATTGCTCGACGGCGATTACTGGATCGGCTCGATCCCCGATCTCAGCAATTTCTACGTGATCAGCTACGGCTCGAAATACGGCGACGATCCGGACGCCGAGGTGAACGGCTTCTTCAAGCGGTTCGAAGCCAAATACGGCAAAAAGGCCGATGTGTCCTACGGACTGCGCGGCTATTCCGCGGTGCAGGCCTGGGCGGCCGCCGCCAACAAGGCGGGCTCGCTCGAAGGCTCCAAGGTCGCGGCAGCGCTCGACGCCTTCGATAAAAAGCCACTGATCATCGGGCCGACAACCTACACCAGCAAGCTGCATATTCAGACGACCCGGCCGATGGCGATCCTGGCCGCGACCAATGGCAAGTTCGCCTGCGTTGGGCGCTTCACGGTGGAGTTGTTCCCGCCGCTGCAGTGAGGAAGCAACGACGACCGGACGCTTCGGCATGCAGCTAGCGGCGCAGGCGGTGAGCGTCCGGTTCGGCGGTCTCGTGGCTGTCGATCAGGTCAGCATTACTCTTCAGCGCGGCGAGATTCTCGGCCTGATCGGTCCGAACGGCGCCGGCAAGACGACGCTGGTCAATGTGCTCTCTGGATTCCAGCGGCCGCTGAGCGGCGCGATCGTCGTCGGTGAACGCGATTGCACACGGCTACCCCGTCATGGCTTCCCGCACGCCGGCGTGGTGCGGACCTTCCAGGCGGTGCGGCTCTTCCGCGGGCTCACCGTGAGCGAGAATGTCGAGATCGGCTATGTGGGGCAGGGGCTCGGCCGCGCCGAAGCCCGCCGCCGCGCCGCCGAAATCCTCAGCTGAGTTGCGGCTTTCCGATAAAGCGCATCGGCCCGCTTCCGGTCTCAGCTATGGGGAAGAACGCCGCGTCGGCCTTGCGCGGGCGCTCGCGGTCAATCCGCGCTTCCTGTTGCTCGACGAACCGGCCGCCGGGCTTGCCGCCGCCGAGGCCGAAGAGCTGCGCGAGCTCATCCTGGACATCCGCTCGAAACACCAATGCGGTGTGCTTGTGATCGAGCACAACATGGCGCTCGTCATGAACCTTTGTGAGCGCATCCAAGTGCTCGACGGCGGCAAAACCATCGCAGCCGGCACGCCCGCCGAAATCCGCGCCGACGCCGGCGTGCGCCGCGCCTATCTCGGGCCCGAAACGTTGCAATGAGCGCCCGGGTGCCGTTGCTTAAGGTGTCCGGGCTGGTCGTGCGCTACGGCGCGGTGACGGCGGTGCGCGGTGTCGATCTTTCAGTCGACGACGGCGAGATCGTCAGCATCGTCGGACCGAATGGCGCGGGGAAGACTTCGCTCGTCTCCGCCATCGCAGGCATCGTTCCGCCTGCTGCGGGCAGCATCGCCTTTGCCGGCATGCCGCTCGCCGGCATCGCGCTCGAGGATGTGGTGGCGCAGGGGATCGCGCT
The DNA here is from genome assembly GCA_963831135.1 of uncultured Alphaproteobacteria bacterium. Lineage (GTDB taxonomy): Bacteria > Pseudomonadota > Alphaproteobacteria > Rhizobiales > Xanthobacteraceae > BOG-931. Next base: position 28,928 of record CAWHPH010000033.1, on the reverse strand, counting down.
CGTTCCGGAAGGCCGCCATATTTTCGCAAGCCTCACCGTGACCGAAAACCTGCTGCTGGGCGCGACCGTGCGGCGCGATGCCGGCGGCGTGCGTGCCGATATCGATCGCTCCTTTGCGGTGTTTCCGATCCTCGGCGAACGGCGCCGGCAGCCGGCCGGGCAACTCTCCGGCGGCGAACAGCAGCAGCTCGCCATTGCGCGCGCGCTATTGTCGCGCCCGCGGCTGCTCATGCTCGATGAACCGTCGCTCGGCCTGGCGCCGGCAATTGTCGATCAGGTCTATGTGCTGCTGCGGTCGGTCCGCGATCAAGGCGTGACCATTCTTCTCATCGAGCAGAATGCCGAGCGCGTGTTCGGCATTTCCGACCGGGTCCATGTGATGAGCGGCGGAGAATTCGGCCTGAGCGGCAGCGCCGCCGAGATCAGGGCCGATCGGCGTTTCGATGCCGCCTATTTCGGCTTCCACGTGCCTGAGACGGCGAGCGACCGGTAACCGGTAATGGAGCATTTCGTCCAGACACTGGTCGATGCGGTGAGCGTCGGTAGCCTCTACGCACTGACCGCGCTCGGTATCGGGCTGATTTTCGGCGTGATGCGGCTGATCAATTTCGCCCATGGCGAACTGATCACTTTCGCCGCCTACACGTTGCTGGCGCTGTTCGGCTTGCCGGTTCCCGTGATGCTGCTCGGCGCCATCCTCGTCGCGGTCGCGCTGGCGCTGATCACCGAACGCGCCGCCTTCCGCCCGCTGCGCAACGCCGATCCGACCACGCTGTTGATCTCCTCGTTTGCGGTGAGCTTCTTCCTGCAGAAGCTGCTGATTCTGGTGGTGGGATCGCGTCTCAAAGGCCTCGACTTCCTCCCCGCGCTCGGGCGGCAAATCGAGCTCGTTGGCGTCCGGCTGCAGCTCCTGCAAATCGCGACCATTCTGGTCAGCGCGGTGTTGCTCGTTGCGCTGACTTGGTTTCTGCGGGCGACGCGGCTCGGATTGCAGATGCGCGCGGCAGCCGAGGATTTCCGCATGGCGCGCGTGCTCGGCGTGCGCGCCAACCGCGTCATCGCCGTGGCGTTTGCGCTCAGCGGCATCCTGGCGGCCGCCGTCTCCTGCCTGATCGTCGTGCAGACCGGCGTGGTGCAGCCGCGTATGGGGCTGCAGCTCGTGGTGATCGCCTTTGTTGGCACTGTGATCGGCGGGCTTGGCAGCCTCACCGGCGCGGCGCTCGGCGGCTTTCTGGTCGGCGCCGCTTCGATCCTGCTGCAGGCCTTGTTGCCGCCCGATCTGCGGGTTTTCCGTGAAGCCTTTGTATTCGTGGCGGTGGCGCTCGTGCTTCTGTTCCGCCCGCAAGGGCTCATTCCGGCGCGCGGGCTGAAGGAGCGGATCTGATGTCGCCGCCTGACGCGTCGATCCCGCGCAACGACGGCATGCTACCGCGGCTTTGGCCGCTGTTCGCCTTGGTCGCGATCGTCGTCGCGATCGTTCTGTGCGCCTCGTTCGCTCCCGTGGTGCTGCAACGGCGGACGACGCAGGGGCTGATCAACCTCATCGCCGTGGTTGGGCTTTACGTGTTCGTGGGAAATTCCGGCGTATTGTCCTTCGGCAATGTCGCCTTCATGGCGGTGGGCGCTTACGTCTCGGCGCTGCTGACCATGAAGCCAACGGCGAAGGCGGTCTTCCTGCCCGAATTGCCCGCCGCGATCGCGCACGCCGAATGGTCGAGCCTCCCGGGCGCGCTCGCCGGCGGCGCCGCGGCGGCATTGCTCGCCCTTGTCGCCGGCTGGCCCTTGATGCGGCTCTCCGGAGTTTCGGCGAGCATCGCCACCTTCGCCGTGCTGGTCGTCGTCTATATCGTGCTCGGCAATTGGACCGCCGTCACAGGTGGACAGAACTCGCTGATGGGTCTGCCGGCTTACGTCGATCTCTGGACCGCGCTTGGCTGGGCGGTTGCCGCGATCGTCATCGCCTTCGCCTATCAGGAGACGCGCTCGGCGCTGCAGCTGCGCGCGTCGCGCGAGGACGAAGCTGCGGCGCAAGCCTCCGGCGTCAACGTCGTGCGCCATCGCCTCATCGCTTTCGTCATCTCCGCGTTCCTGTCCGGCATCGCCGGGGTGCTGCTGGCGCATTTCCTTGGGATCGTGCGGGTCGAGAACTTCTATCTCGATCTCACCTTCCTGATCGTGGCGATGCTGATCATCGGCGGCCGCGGCAGTCTCACCGGCGCCGTCGCTGGTGCGATTGTGATCGCCGTTTTGACCGAGCTGCTGCGTCAGATCGAGATTGGCGTTACCGTCGGCAAAACCACCATCGGCGCGCCGCCCGGCGTCGGCGACGTCATTCTCGCACTGATCATGCTGCTGATCATTCTGTTCCGCCCGAACGGACTGGCCGGCGGGCGGGAGCTGACCTGGCCTTTCGGGCGAAGCTAGAAGTCCGGCCGGATTGGGCTGCGCGCTCAGCTCAGCGTCGAATAATATCGGATGGCAAAGTCGATCCATTCCGGCGCCGACCAGTCGGGATATTCGGACCGGATCTTCGGCCCAAGCGAGGCGACGATCGCGTCGGCATCCTTGCCGGCGTTGCGTTCGGCGGCGACCCGTTTGCCCAGATCGACCATGTAATCGCGCACGGCCGTCAGTATCTCAACGCCCCCGATATCACCGTGGCCGGGTACCACGATGGCCGGATTCCAGCTCACAAGCTCGGTGAGCACCTGCGCCCAGCGTGCGGCATCAATGTCCGCGTCGTCCGGTGGGAACCAGGGGAAGATCGGGAAGATGCGCTCCTCGGCGAGATCGCCGGTAAACAGGATGCGTTCTTCCGGCAGCCACACCACCTGATCGCCGGCGGTGTGCGCAAGCCCCCAGGTGCGCAGTTCGACCGTGCGGCCGCCAAGATCGATCGAAGCCGAGGCGCCCTCATAGACCTCGTCCGGTGACACAAGCTCGGTTCCTTCAAGCGCCGCGGCGACATCCGGCCCGAAGGTTTTGAACATGCCGAGATAGCCTTCGCCCTTGGCGCGCAATTCATCGCGCTGCGAACGGTTGTAATGAATTCTCGCCGCGCCCTTGAACGCCTGCGCGCCAAAGCCGTGCTCCGGATGGAAATGGGTGAGCGTCAGGATCAGAGGCCGCTCGCCGGCGAGCTCCCTCGCGCAATCCAGCACTTTTTGGCCGTTGACCGGGCCCATCCCGGTATCCACCACGAGTGCGGCGTCGCTGCCGAGAATGATGCCGATATTCGGCACCAGCGGAATGCGCCGGTCGGCAATGACATAGACGCCAGAGGCGATTTCCTTCAGGGCGGTCGGATCGACACGTGGCGCGGGAGGCGCGCTGTTCGGAGCATCACTCATTGCCGAGGCCTTCTCCTTGAACCACGAGCATCGCTTATGGTGGAGCATGATCTTTTCGGAAAGCCGGTTTCCACTTTTCCGGATCATGCTCCAGGCGTGCGCTATTGGACATTTTAAGCTTAAAACGTCAAGATCGATCAATCCGCGAAGAGATATTCGGACGAGAGGTTCATGAGCGACGCATTGCTGGCGCTGCATTTCCAGAATGATATCTGCCATCCCGACGGGCGCATCCCGTTTTCGCTGGACCGTAGCACGAGCGACGCGGCGAATTTTTTAAAAGCCAGCAAGCGTGCACTGGACGAGGCGCGGCGGACCGGCTGGACGATCGCGCATGTGCATATCGCCTTCGCTCCGGACTATTCCGATCTGCTGCGCAATTGCCGCCTGTTTCTGAAGACCGAAACGCTCGGCGCACTCAAGCGTGGCGGGTGGGGCGCCGCCGCTTTCGCCGGCTTCGAGCCGTCGGCCGACGAGATTGTGGTGACGACCAATGGCAACAGTGGATTCCGCCGCACTGAACTCGAGGCCGCGCTCGGCGAACGTGGCGTCACCCGCATCAATCTAATGGGTCTCGCCACGCAATTCTCGGTCGAGCATACTGTGCGGGATGCAGCCGACATCGGCTACCGCGTGCGGCTGTTCGCCGATTGTTGCGCTTCGGGCGACATGGAGGCGCATCGCGCCTCGCTCCGCACGCTTCCCATGCTGGCGGACGTAATGACAAGCGACGAGGCGTTACCCGCACATTAGCTGGGAACGCGGACACGCAAAGAAGCAAGGGGCAGGGATGTTCAAGGACGGATTGTTGCGTGGCAGGCGCATTTTGGTGACCGGCGGCGGCACCGGTCTAGGCAAGGGCATGGCGGAAAGATTTCTCGCGCTCGGCGCCGAGATCTTCATCTGCGGACGGCGCAAATCTGTGTGCGAGGCGACCGCCGCAGAACTCATGGCCAAGCATGGCGGCAACGTCACGAGCTATGGCGTCGACATTCGCGATGCGGCCGCCGTCGACGCCATGGTGGCTGACATTTTTGCCTCCGGGCCGCTGACCGATCTGATCAACAATGCCGCGGGAAATTTCATTTCGCGTACGCAAGACTTGAGCCCGCGCGGGTTCGACGCGATCGCCAATATCGTGATGCACGGCACCTTTTACGTCACGCAGGCGGTGGGCAAGCGCTGGATCGCCGATGGCCATCGCGGCAACGTCGTGTCGATCGTGGTGACCTGGATCCATAATGGCAGTCCCTATGTGGTGCCGTCGGCCATGAGCAAATCAGCGATTCACACCATGACCATGTCGCTTGCCACCGAATGGGCCGGCTACGGCATCAGGCTCAATGCCATTGCGCCCGGTGTGATCCCGACCGAAGGCGCGAGCAAGCGCTTGAGTCCGGGCGAAGGCCCCACCGAGCGCACCGAGCGCGACAATCCGATGGGGCGGGTCGGCCGCATGGAGGAGTTGCAAAACCTCGCGACCTTCCTGATCGCCGACGGCTGCGAGTGGCTGACCGGACAGACCATCACGCTCGACGGCGGACAGAGCCACGCCACCGGCTCCAATTTCTACGCGCTGCGCCACTGGACCGACACGCAATGGCAGGCCGCGCGCGAGGCCATCAAGGCGCAGAACGAAAAGGACCGCGCACAGCGGACGGTGTAAGCTGAGATTTTAGGGCGCGGACAAACTTTTGCCGACTGCGCCTTACTTCGGACAGACCGCGCCGGTGTTCAGCCATGCCTCGATGAGTGCGCCGAGTTCTTTTTGCGTTCCGGGAGCCGGCTCGCGGCCAAAGCCCGGCGCCCACGCCCAGCCGACCAGCGTGTCATCGGCCAAGTGCGCCAGGATTTGCTCCAGCGATCGGCCGCCGTTGCGCGCGGGATCCTTGATCTGCGCGCAGATCTCGCCGACCGTCTTGTCCTGCCAAGCCATCTCCCTGGGTGCCAAATGCCAGTGCGGATGGCCCGGCACGCCTGCGGGATCGAAGTTGGCGCTCTGGTGACAGGTGGCGCAGCGCATCGCCGTTGTGCCAAAGCCGTCGACGCCGCGTTCGACCCGTGGCTGGTGCAGCCGGCCGGCTTCGCCCTGAAGCGGCCTGTCGCCGGCCGGGTGGCAGTTCACGCAGCGCGGAGAGGTCAGTACCTTGCCGGCTTCCGTGAATAGAGCCGCCGACCGCGCCGCCGTGTCGCTGATCCCAGCAAAACTCTCCGGCGTCGCCAGGGTGGCTGTCGGCCCGGCGGAATTGGCGGCCGTCGGCTGTGCCAGCACCATCGCCGCCATCAGAGCAGCAAACAACGTCAGGCGAGTGGTTGAATTCATGATCGGGCGATCGCTGTTTTGTTTGAGCATGGGCTTCTTGGAAAATCGAAATCGCCTGTTCGGCCTCATCCTCTAGCTCAGGTAACGTGCCGGATCGGAAAGAATGACGTCGCGTACGGCTTCGTGGTATTTGATGTAACCGGTGCAACGGCAAAGATGGCCGTCAAGAGCATCCCGGATCGTTTGATCGAGCTCGGCGCGCACCACCCGCGTTCTCGCCAAGCGCTCCAGCAAAACCTGGCCCTCGTTTAAAAAGCCGGCCGTGCAGTAGCCGCACTGGAACGAAAAATGTTCCACGAAAGCCTTTTGCAACACGGAAAGTTGCCCGTTTTGTGCATGGCCTTCGACAGTCCGGATCGACTTGCCCGCGAAGCTTACCGCCGGAACGATGCATGTCGGGCTTGTTTGGCTGGTCCCGTCGGGATTGTCGACGATCACCGCGCAGCTCAAGCACTGCGCCACCCCACAGCCGAATTTAGTGCCGGTAAGCCCCAGATATTCCCGCAGGAAGTCGTTCATCGACAATTCGTCGCGCACCTCAAACGGTCCGTAGACTTTGCCATTGATCGTGATGCTCATCTTCGTCACTGAAGCACTCCTTTGATCATGGCTTGGGTGACCGGCAAGGACCGGAAGCGATGACCGGTGGCGTCGTACATCGCGTTCAGGATCGCCGGAACGATGGGAACCATCAGGACTTCCGCGATACCCTTTGGCGTGTCGTTCGGCGCGAGCGGGGGCAGCACCTCGATCTCCAGTCCATTCATCGGCAAATCCGATGCGCGGGCGATCAGGTATTGACCGAGATTCCATTTCCCGTTGCCGGGCCCATTCTCATAGAGCGGCAACGATTCCAGTAACGCGTAGCCCACCCCCATCGCGAAGCCGCCCTGCGCCTGTCCGACCACGACTTCCGGAACCAGCGCCTGCCCGCATTCGACGGCGGTGTACGCCTTGGCGACGCGCACGCTTCCGGTCTTGCGGTCGATCTCAATGCGGACGAGCGTCCCGCAGACCGATGAATAGCTCGTACCGATGCGCTCGTTCACCGCGGGCGGGAAGCTTACCTTGGTCCGATCGAGACGGACAAAAGCGCCTGAGCCGGCGCGTACGGCAAGCGCATCGATAGCGGCATTCCAAGTCTCGCCCGCCATCGTGAAGGATGCGTGCGACCATTCCCAGCGATTGAAGCCATGGACCATCGCGCCGGTGACGCCGCCGCGCGCGTGCGCCTTCGCCGCGAGCATCGCGAAATCCAACGGCGCCAGACCGGGCATCACCAGCTTGCGATCCTGCCATCGTGCGCTGTCCCATTGCCCGGCCCGCGGGTCGCTTTTGCCTATTTCCCACAGCTCCAGCGCGGCAGGCCACAGCCCGAAGCGGAATATGACGCGGGCCGCTTCGAAAGCGCCATGCGTGCTGATATGCGCGCCGACCGACGCGCTCGAGACCGAACTGATCGCCGGAACCCAGCGCGGGTCGCGCGATGCGGCATCCTGCTCGGATTGCGTAATGCTGTACGGATCGCCTGACGTGACGAGTCCAAGCGGCGTGTAGGCCTCGACATTCGCGACCGTCACTTCATCGGACATGCCACCGATAACCGCCGCCACGCGATTGGCGAGCGCGGTGCCGACGGCGGTTCCCATTTCGACGGCGTCGGAGTGGATCGTAATCCGACCCTCACGCGAAATCGTGATCGACGATAACGTGCAGTCGGCACCGCTGCCGAAGTCCTTGGTCACGCAGGCCACGCCGGTGCCGACGAGGATTCCTTCTTGGTGTTGCGCGCGGGCTTTCTCGGCTGCCCGGTTCTGCCAGATCGGATGTTTGCTGAGCTTATCGAGAATCTCGCCAGTCCGCGTGATCCCGATCAGCGGATTGCCGGTCATGGTCTTGCCGTCGGTGGGCAGCGCGTTTCTCCGCCGGAATTCGATCGGATCAAGACGCAAGGCCTGCGTCGCTTCGTCGATCAAAACCTCTAGCGCGGTCATGGTCTGCAACGTTCCGTAGCCGCGCATCGAGCCTGCGGTAACGCCGCGTGAGTGGATGGCAACGGTCGTGATATCGACCTTGGGAATGTCGTAGATGCCGATGGCGGCCGTCGCGGCGACGTCGGCGACGCTGGCGGAATAGTTGGCAAGTCCGCCGCCGTCGAGGATGTGGTCGGCGGCGAATGCGCGGATGCGGCCGGTGGTCCGATCGATGCCGATGCGTGAGTGCATCTTAAACGCGTGCCGCTTGATCCCCGACTGAAACTGCTCATAACGGTTGTTTGCAAGCCGTACCGGACGATCGGGAAAAAACATTGCGGCCAGTGCGATATAAAGCGGCATGATCGTATGATCGCGGCCGCCGAAGCCGCCGCCGAGATACGCGAAATGCGTGTGGATCTTGGCCGGCTTGAATTCTGCGCGAGCCTCGCCGAGCAGATAGGCGAGCGACTCGGTCGCTTCCTGCGGTGACTGGACGCCCACTACAAGCTCGAGCATTCGAGCGCTGCTATCGTACCAAGCGAGACCGGCCTCCGGCTCGAGAAACATCGGGTCGACGGATTGGGTTTCGAATTGGCGATCCAGAACAAATAACTCCGGATTATCGGCGGCAAGCTCGGCACGGATCTGTTCGCCATGGAAGGAGGCCTTTGCGTCCGCCGGCCCTTGCGGATCGGCCGGCGCCCAGATAGGCACGTCGATATCGCGAAAACTGCGCGGCACCATCCAACCGTCGAGCAGCGGTGAGCAGATGTCCGGCGCTTGCGGCGTCGCACCGGCAATACGCACAAAGCGATGAGCACCGTAAGGAGCAATCGCAACCGGGCCGGTCTCATCGCCATAGTTCACACAGTTCGGATCACGCAGCGCCAGACGCGCCTGATCGAAAACGTCGAATTTCTCGAAAATCAGCATGGCCACCGGTTGGCCCAGATAGAGCGGCGTCTTCCCCACGGGGCAGAAAAGATCGCCTTCATAAAATTCCGGCACGCGAATGCCGGCACTTGCGACGTCCGCGGCGGTAATCACGCGGGAGGGTTCGAGAGCGCCCCGCAATCGCGAAAGATCGATGCCGGCGAAGACATGCGTCGCATCGGCTGCCCGGATCAGCAATGCGTGGGACGTACCGGAGGGCCAGCCGGGAAGGTCCGCGGCGCGAAAATCCGATGCGTAGAGCTTGGCTCCGACCACCTTGGCCGGGCCGTCGATACGTCCGCCGCCGGGCGTGGCAGCCGGATTCCAGGTCTGGCGGCCCGGCAAAGTCTCGCGGGTATCGAACGACGGACTATCAGCAAATGCCGCGCGCGAGAGGCTCAGCGCGATACCGCTTGACGTTGCCAGCTTGACAAATTCGCGGCGCGAAATTCCCATCTTTGTTATCCCTTCGCATAGGCCGGTATTTGTACGCCTCCTCCGGCAGCCGGTCCGTCGTTATCCGCTCGTGCAAACAGAAGCGGTCCGGAGGTCCATCACGCCGCCGGGTCAGTGAAGGTCGGCAATGGATCCCGGTCCGGGCCCTGGAGTGATCAAGGCCGGCCACTGCTTGGAGCCAAACGGGACGAGCGGGGGCAGGAACGGCGTCGTTCCGCGCTTGGCATCTTCGGCGATGATCGCCGCTCGGGCGTCGCCCCCCATCAGTTCGTAGTCCATCAGATGATCGTTGCCGAAGAACATCGCACCGACGGCGCGGTCGGCGACGATGCGGGTCAACGAGTTCAAGCAAGTCCGCAGGCGTCGTGGTGAAAGACATCGTCTCGATCAGCAGCAACCGATCGTTGATGGCGTCCGGCCCGAAAAACTGAGCCAGCACGCTGAACAGCACATTGTTTTGGCGTGTCACGTAGATGGTGTTGCTGGCGGCGTAGGTCTTGTCCCAGTCGCTGCCGAGGAGATTCTTCCAGTCGGAAATCACATTCATCCAATGCGCGACCTGGGTCTGCGCGGCCCAGGCGACATTCAACTTCAAATACGGGCCCTGCTTCTGGGAAAACGCCTTCAGCAAGGCAAACGGGATCACGCCCTTGGCCGCGCACTCGTCCATGAAAGCGATGTTGTTCTCAAGGATGATCCGGTTGTTGTCCCGCCACTCTGGAGGCATCGGCGTCGCGTCGAGGTCGGACAGCGCCGACTTCATCCGGCTCCGATAGGCGAGCATCGGGCCGCGCCAGGACTGATTGTCGGGATTGTCGAGATATGGCCCGACCACCACGGCCAGCGCCATCGTGCTGTGGCCGACAGATTTCAGGAGCTGATAGACGATCGGCACCGGCGGTGCGTCGACGGGAGCTTGGCCGGGCCGGTACAAAATGAACCGTCCGCCGGCCCCGGTAAACAGGCCAAGGATGACGGGATGCTGAGCGAGAATGTTGCTTTGGAAGACCTTGGATGAGTCGGCATAAAGCTCAAACATGCTGGAATTGAGGGCCAGCACGTTCTTTGTTGCGGTTTCGGCCGGACTGGAGTCGGTATGGCCGGCGATCGGCTGCATATATGCAGGCAGGTCGCCCGCTTTCGCCGTTCCGATCACGCCCGCAAGCGCAGCGCACGTCACGGTCACACCAGCGCAGCACTGCAGCAGAAAATTACGGCGCATGGTGTCTCTCCACATGCATTGATGCATCTGGAGCACCCAGTGGTTAAGATTCCACCGGACGAAGCTCTACGCAGAGACGGGCTGGCGGCCCCCACGTGGCGGGGTGGTTGCCGACCGCTTGACGAAAATTGTCAAAGCCGACGGATAAGGGTCCAATCCACAAGAATACCGATGACAAGTGGATTTCCACTGTTGGCCCTACTCGATTGACGAGTGCGCGACTGAGCGCAATCGCTTCAGATTGAATCGATTGGCGCTCTAACATTTGGTGGAGCATGATCTTTTCGGAAAACCGGATTCCACTTTTCCGGATCATGCTCTAGGATGGGTTCTTGCGCGAGACCTTGTACCCGGCCTTCTCGCGGTCCCACGTCGCAGCCGTTATGCCGCGTTCGCGCAGCTTATACTTGGTCACCTTGCCGCTCTCCGTCACAGGCAGCGCATCGACGAATTCCAGATAGCGCGGCACGGCGAAGTAAGGCATGCGCGGCTGGCAATAATCGAGCAAAGCCTCGTAGGTAAGCTTTTCACCCTGCAGCACGACGGCCGCCATCACCTCATCCTCGGCGAGCTCCGAGCGGACCGGGAAAACGGCGGCATTCTCCACTTGCGGATGGCTGACCAGCACCTGCTCGACCTCGTAGGAAGAGATATTCTCGCCGCGCCGGCGGATGGCGTCTTTCATGCGGTCGATGAAGCGATAGAAGCCGTCGCTCTCGCGCACCACGCGATCGCCGGTATGGAACCAGAGATTGCGCCAAGCCTCGACGGTCTTCTCTGGCATGCCGAAATAGCCGGTGGCAAAGGCGAAGGGTTCATCCGCGCGAAGCATGAGTTCGCCCGCTTCCCCGTCGGGAACTTCATTGTCCTGAGCGTCGACGACGCGGGCGGAAAACCCGGCAAGCAAGCGGCCCATCATGCCGGGGCGTTGCTCGGCAAGCGGCGCACCCATGACGCAATTCGTTTCCGTCGAGCCGTATCCGTCGAGCAGGCCAAAGCCGAAGCGCCCGGTGAACTGCGCGTGGAACTGCGCCGGTACCGCAGGCGCCAGCGCGATGCGTACCCTGTGCGCGCGATCGGCCGTGCTCGGGGGCTGCGCCAGCAGCATCGGCACCATGGCGCCGAGCACGTAGGTGACCGTCGCGTTGTGCCGCGCCAGCGCCGGCATGAAGCCCGACGCGGAAAAACGCGGCTCGACGATCAGCGTCGCTCCGTTCAACAGGGCCTGGAAGAAAGCGTTCAAGGCGTTGGTGTGGAACATGGGCAGGGTCGTCATCAGCACGTCGCTGTCGCCCACGCCGATGAGCTCGCCGGTATAGACGGCCCACCAGAAATACTGTGCGTGCGGGCAGCAGACGCCCTTGGACAAACCGGTCGTACCGGACGTGTACAGGATCGCGAATGTGTCGCCGGGCTCGACCGGGTGCGGCGGCCGGCCCTTTTGCGGCGGCGGGAACGGCGCGCAAGTGACGTGTTCGACCTTTGCCTCTGCCGCTTCGCCGACCAGCCACAGGGCTTCGAGCGCAATGCGCGTACGCTCCAACGACGCGAGGACCGGTGTCAGCTCGCGCTCGATCACCATGAGCCGCGCTCCGCAATTGCTCAGAATGTGTTCAAGCTGCGCGCCGCGCGACGCGGTGTTGATGGGAACCGCAATGGCGCCGAGCCAGGCGCAGCCGAGGATTGTGAGAAGGAGCTCCGCCCGATTGCCGCACATAAGGGCGACACGGTCGCCCGGCTTGACGCCGGCCGCGGCCAAGGCTGCGGCGTAGCCGGCGGCCGCCTTGCTTGTCTCAGCATAAGTCAGCGTCGCACCCGGGATGTCGATGAGGCGGCGCTCACCGTAACGCTCGGCCTGGCGCCGCAGCATGTTCGGCACCGTGCGCTCAGACGGGGGGAAAAGCTGCGGAAGCGGCAGCGTCTGGCCGTCGCCGGGCGGTGCGCTGGCGCGCACTGGCATGGATATCCTCCTCAGCGGTGTGAATCCATTAGCACAACGCCCGCCATGACGTTATTGTTTTAGGCTTAAAGCATTGCCGGCGGCGGCCCTTAGGCGTCCGGGCGCCGGAGACGTATCGAGGACTGGGATGGCCGAAGACACTGAAATCGAGGTCGTGTTGAAGCGCTCCGGCCTGACCTTCATCGTGCCGCCCGACAAGAGCATCCTGCAAGTGCTGATAGAGGAGGGGATCGATCCATTGTACGATTGCCAGCGCGGCGAGTGCGGCATTTGCCAGGCCGCCGTCCTGGAGGGCGTGCCGGACCATCGCGACCACATCCTCAGCGATGAAGAGCGCGCCAGCAACAAGGTGATGCAGATTTGCGTTTCGCGCGCCAAGACGCCGCGGCTGGTGATCGATCTGTAGGGCGGCAAACGAACTTTTTTGACATAGATCATGCTCCGGGGCGAAAAGATCGGCGATAGGAGATGACCATGGGTCAGTATCATGGCAACGCGGCGGCGGTTCGGAATTTGGTGCGCGAGACCGAAGTCCACCGTGACGTCTATATCGACCAGGACATCTTCGACCTGGAGATGGAGCACCTGTTCGCCAACACCTGGATTTATGTCGGCCACGACAGCCAGATCCCCAATCCCGGCGATTACTTTGGCACGGCGATCGGCAAGCAGCCGGTGCTCATGGTCCGCCACACCGACGGAGAGGTCTACGTCCTCTACAATCGCTGTCCGCACAAGGGCACGCGCATCACCATCGATACCTGCGGCAATGCCGGGAAGTTCTTCCGCTGTCCGTATCACGCCTGGTCGTTCAAGACCGACGGCTCGCTGCTCGCGATCCCGCTGCGCAAGGGCTACGAGCATACCGGTCTCGAGCAGAGCGACGCGAGCAAGGGCATTCCCCGCGTCCGTCATGTGAAGAATTACCGCGGCTTCGTGTTCGCCAAGATGAGCGATGTCGGGCCCGATTTCGACGAGTATTTCGGCGAAAGCCTTTCGAGCATCGATAACATGGTCGACCGCTCGCCGGTTGGCCGGCTGGAGGTGGCCGGCGCCGCGCTGCGGCACACGTTCAATTGCAACTGGAAAATGCTGGTCGAGAACCTGACCGACACCTGCCATCCGATGGTGGCCCATGAATCATCGGCAGGGACGGCGGTCGAGGTGTGGAAGAAGATGTTTCCGGGCGCCAATAAGAAGCCGCCGGCGGTCGAGATTTTCGCGCCGTTCATGTCGCCCTACGAAGCGTTCGAGAAAATGGGAATTCGGGTCTGGCGCAACGGCCACGGCCATACCGGCGTGCATCACTCGATCCATTCCGACTATTCGGCCGTTCCCGGCTATTTCGAAAAGATGGTCGCGGCCTATGGCGAGGCGCGCGCCAAAGCGATCCTCGACGAGAACCGGCACAACACGTCGTACTTTCCGAACTTCACGATAAAAGGCCCGATCCAGGCCATCCGTCTGTTCAAGCCCATGGCGCCGAATCGCACGCTTGCCGAATCCTGGACGTTCCGCCTAGTCGATGCGCCCGACCAATTGCTCGAACGCACCATGACCTACAGCCGCCTGATCAACGCGCCGACGTCGGTGGTCGCCCATGACGACCTTGAAATGTACGAGCGCGCGCAAGAAGGGCTGCATGTCGACGCCAATCCTTGGGTCAACATTCAGCGCCTCTACGATCCGGCAGAGGCCGAGCAGGAGACCGCGGTGGTCAACGGCACGTCGGAATGGCAGATGCGCAATCAATTTCGGGCGTGGTCGAAATTCATGACCATGTCGCTGTGACGGATTTGTTGGATGGCGGCCCCGACTGATCAGGACCTGATCGGCTTCGTCGTGCACGAGGCCCGATTGATCGATCAGCACCGTTTCGAGGAATGGCTCGATCTATTCGCCGACGACGGTTACTACTGGATGCCGTTGGAATGGGGCCAGACCGATCCGCGGCTTTCGACCTCGCTGATGTACGAGGACAAGCTGTTGTTGCGCATCCGCGTCGAACGGCTCAAGGGCAACCGGACCTTCTCGCAAAAGCCGAAGAGCCGCTGCCACCACGTCCTGCAAGTGCCGCAAATCGATAAGCGCGACGAGGCGGCGAATGAATATGTCACCTGGACGCCGATGCATTATGTGGAAACGCGCCTCGACGAGCAGGATCTTTACGCCGCCTGGGCGACCCACACATTGACCATGGTGGACGGCGAGCTCAAGATCAAATTAAAGCGCGTCGATCTGGTCAATTGCGACGCCGCTTTGCGCAGCATTCAACTCTTCATGTGAACCCAACTTTCATGTGGCCGATATGAGCGAGCGCCGCGCCGCCATTGTCACCGGCGGAAGCGCCGGCATCGGCGCAACGATCTGCCGCCAGATGATCGACACCGGCTATGAGGTGGTGTCGATCGCGCGCCGCAAGCCGGAGTGGTCGCATCCGGCCTTGCATGGGGTCGAAGTCGATCTCATGGACGCGAAGGCGACCAAGGAAGCCGCCGCCCATATCGCCAAGCACTTCGCGATTTCGACGGTGGTGCACAATGCCGGCATCATCAGACCCAATCTTCTCCCCGATGTCCGGCAGGAAGACCTCAACGACCTCACGCAGCTTCATCTCGGCGCTGCGATCCTGCTCGTGCAGGCCGCCTTGCCGGGCATGCGCGAGCGGCAATACGGCCGCATCGTGCTGATCTCCTCGCGCGCGGCGCTGGGGCTGCCCACCCGCACCGTCTATTCGGCAACCAAGGCCGGCATGATCGGCATGGCGCGAACCTGGGCGCTCGAGCTCGCGCCTGCCGGCATCACGGTGAATGTCGTGGCGCCGGGCCCGATCGAGGACACCGAAATGTTCGGACAAGTGGTCCCCGCCGGGAGCGAGCGCGCTAGCGCGCTGGCCAAAGCCATTCCGGTCCGCCGTCTGGGGCGCAGCGACGACGTTGCGCGCGCCGTCCTCTTCTTTGCCGATCCAGCAAGCTCTTTCATCACCGGGCAAGTCCTCTATGTTTGCGGGGGCGCCAGTGTGGCAAGCTTCAGCCTTTAGAGCATGATCCCGAAAAGTGGAAACCGGTTTTCGGAAAAAGATCATGCGCAAAACGCAAGATCATTCAGCAGCAGCTCCGGAAAGAAAGATGGATCCGATCCGCATCTGGTATCAAAGCTATGTCGATGAGCCGAACGGCAGAATCTACTGGGACCGGCTGCGGCGCCATCTCGCCGCGCTGGTCGATCCGGGCACGACGGTCGACATCAAGGGCATCACCCCGCACGACAACTACGCCCATCCGATCGTCGAATTCCGCTGCGCGCGGGAGGTGATCTGCAACGCCGTGAAGGCCGAGCGCGAAGGTTACGACGCTTTCGTGATCGGCCATTTTCAGGATGCCGGGCTCTACGAAGCGCGCTCGGTGGTCGACATTCCGGTGGTGTCGCTCGGCGAAGCCTCGATGCTTTATGCCTGTCAGCTCGGCCAGCGCACCGGCATCGTGACCATCAATCCGCGCTACATTTCCTGGTTTCACCACCAGATCGGAAAATACGGACTGGAAAAGCGCGTCACCGGCGTGCACGCGATGACCTTCGAGCCCGGACAAATTCTAAAGGCCTATGAATCCGAGACACTCGCCGCCGACGTGGTGCGGCTGTTCGCCGAACAGGCGCGCCCGCTCGTGGCGGCGGGTTGTGATGTGCTGATCCCCGGCGGCGGCATCCCGATGTTGTTGTTTGCTCCGCTCAAAGGGCATGCGATCGACGGCGCGCCGGTGATCAACGGCATTCCGATCGTGGTGAAGATGGCCGAGCTTGCCGTGAAATTGAAACGGCTGAACGGGCTTTCCGTCAGCCGCGTTTCCGATTTCATCAAGCCGCCGCCGGAGATCATCGAAGAATTCCTGGCGAATCCGAAGGGATTGTGACCGGCGAGGTGGTGTATGACGGGAGCAAAATGGGCGCGCCCATGCTGCGCCGTGCTCGGTGCGATCGCGGTCACGCTCCTTTCTTCCTCGAGCTATGCCCAACAGCCACCGGGGCCGGATTGCCGGCGGGCGTCCAAGATAGAATATGAGAGCGCCAAGAGGGAATATCTGCTGCGAACGAAGACCGGCGCCTATGTAAGAACGGGCCATGTCTGGCGGCGCTATTATTGGTATTGCCGTTAGAGCGCCAATCGCTTCAGATTGAATCGATTGGCGCTCTAACATTTTGGTGGAGCATGATCCTTTCGGAAAACCGGATTCCACTTTTCCGGATCATGCACTAAGGTCGCGCTCTTGCGCGTTGCCGGTCGCGAATTCAATGAGCGGCGGCCGCGAAATCCTGCATGATGCGTGACTTGAGGACCCGCGCCTTGCGGGTCGTGGCCGGCGTGTTGCGGCTTCGGCCGACAAAGCGCGGAACGCCCGCCGTGACCACGCCTCCGATTGCGGCGATGTCGCCGTGCTTGATTGCGGCGAGCGCCGTCGACTGGGTGCCGCCGTCAGGCGCATCGATCAGCACGATGTCGGCCGCTTTGCCCGCCGCGAGGTGGCCGGAGTCGAGGCCGTAAACCCGCGCATTGCTCCCCGAGGCCGCGCAGATGAAGCGCTCGGGCGGCATGTCGGTCAGGCTCGCGCAATGGGCGATGGTGTAGAGCAGGCCGAGCGGCATGATGCCGGAGCCGGTCGGCGTATCCGTGCCCATGATGAAGCGATCGAAGGCGCCGAATTGATCCGCCAACCGGGCGCAGAGCAGCACTGTCCGCAAGTTTCCCGCGGTGCAGACCTGCAGCGCGATCTCGCTTTCCTTGATCACCCGCTCGAAATCGGCATCCGGCATGGCGGTCGGGCCGCCGTTGATATGGAACGACACGTGCGGGTGCATGGCGAGGAGGTGATCGCCGGTGATGGCGCCGGAGCCCGGGATCGACGAGCCGCCGGTATGGCAGGTGGTGATCAGGCCAGCGGTCTTGGCCTCAGCGACGAGCGGCACGTAGTCGTAGGCGGTCTTGACTGCGCCGAAGCCTGCTTTCGCGAGGGTCACGCCCTTGGTGGCGAGCTCCTTGAAATCGGCGGCGGTCAGGCCCGGCTCCAGGATGACCGAGCCGGCGATCACCCGCATGCCGCCCGGACGATAGGTGGCGAAGCAGCGTTGCGCCGCCAGCGCCAGCGCCTTCACGCCTTCGGGATCGCTCGGCCGGCCGGGGACATGCACTTCCGAAGCCGAAATCGATGTGGTGACGCCGCCGTGCAGATAGCTTTCGAGAAAGCCCACGGTGCGCTGCCGCGGCGTGTAGTCGCCGAAAGTGATGTGGACATGCGAGTCGATGAGGCCGGGCATTGCGGTCATGCCGTCGGCGTCGATGACCACGTCCGCCGCCTCGACTTCGGCCGCCGATGCGGTACCGGCCCGTACGACGCGATCACCATCAGTGAGGATGGTATCGCCCGCGACGAACGGATTGCGCCAATCCCCGGAAACGATCTGTCCGAGATTGGTGATCGCGATTTTCATGAATGCCCCGCCTTCAATGTTTGGCGCGCGTCAATTCGCCCTGCAGATCGTAGGAGGAGAGCAGCGAGTCCACCAGCCCAGCCGCATTCTTCCAGTCAAACGTGCGAAAGCTGTGGCCGCAGGTGACGAAACGCGCGCCGGCATAGAACATCTCATACTGGGTGTGCCGCGAGCCGAATTCCGAGCCGATAGCGTCCCAGGCGGCCTTGAGAAACTTTACTTTTTGCTCCGGCTGCATCGCGGCGGAACGCTGCGTCTTATTGATGATCGCCGCCATTTCCGGATTGCCGAAATCGAGCACCGAGGAGGGAAGCATGATCAGCGCGCCGCCGGCGAGGTCGCGGATCGTCCGCACCACGCGCGGGTAGAGGTCCTGGGTCAGCACCTGCGCCGAATACATGAAATGCCTATTCGGCACGTACCATTCGCCGAGCTGGGACCCCGAAGCTTCCATGCCCGACAGCATCGCATTGACCATGCCGACCTGCGCCGCCAGCGTGCCGAGCTGCTCGGAGACCGACGGGATGTTGGTGGTGCCGATCGCCTCGGTAACGCGGCGCGCCAGCCCGGCCAGGAAGGCGATCTTCACCGACAGCCGAATCTGCGCCTGATAGTTCTGGTAAGCGTGCCCCTGGGTGTCGTGAAATTGCGCGCGGCACATGTCGGGGTCGCGATGAACGAACAAGCGCTCCCACGGCACCTTGACGTCGTCGAAATACATCAGCGCGTCGTTTTCATCGAAGCGCGCCGAGAGCGGGTTGTCGTAGACCGAAACGGCATGCTGCTCGTAGGACTTGCGCGACAATACGCGCAGCCCTTTGGCATTCATCGGCAGCGCGCAGGAAAAAGCGAACGCTTCCTCGCCGGCCTTGAGCGGCTGCAGGTTGGCGACGAAGACTTCATTCGCCATGATCGAGGAAGTGCCGAGCATCTTGGCGCCGCGGATGGTGACGCCGCTTGCATCCTCGTCGACGATCCGCGCCACCAGATCTTCGTCCTGCTCGCTCCAGCCCTTGCTGCGCTCGGCCTGCGGATTGATGATGACGTAGGTGAGAAACAGATCGCTTTTGCTGGCAAAGTCGAAATAGTCGGCGAAGGCCTTGGCGCGCTCGGCGCTGTGCTTGCGGAATACTTCGATGCCCATGCGCTGGCCGACCAGAGAGGACGCCAGATGATCAGGCGAACGCCCGAAATAGCCGCACGACAAAGCCGCCCAGGCCTGCAGCGCCTTGCGCCGCTGCACCATCTCCTCATAGCTCCTCGGCATCTGCCAGGCGCGATTGACCCGGCGGTTGGAGCCGTTCGGCCGGAATGTCATGAGCTCGAGATTTTCCGGCTGCGCTTGGAAATCGTAGAGCGCTGCCGCCGAGTGCACGGCGTTGCGAAAGGCGGGATGTTCGGTGACATCGCCGATGAGCTTGCCGTCGAGATAGACGGTGCGTCCGTCCTTGAGCGACTTGATGTGCTCAGCGCCAGTCTTGCAATCGCTCATATCCAAACTCCATCGGCCGGCGGCTTTTGCCTCCGGCAACCTCAGGTGAGCCCGTCGATCCCCTTGATTTCGTCTGCGCTCAGTCCTCCGACCCGATGATTGGGGCGGCCGCGCGTCGCAAAAGCGCAGATGAGCGCGATCTCATCGGGCAGGGGAGCATCGTGCAGCGTGATGCTGATGCCGTCATAGTGCGACCGGACATAGAGCGCGTCCTTGTGGGCGAATGGGATGTCGATTGTCGCCCCTGGGGCCGCGCGCTTGGTGAACGAGGAAATCCAGGCCTTGCCGCCGCCGGCTGCTTCCCGCATCACATTGCCGAACACGGTCGTGAGCATGGCATTGCCGTGCTCCTGCTCGCCGGCGAGCCCGATCACGGCCGCTTTGCCATAACTGACGGGCTTATACGGAGCGAGCAAGCCCACAGCGATGGCGCTGATCTCGCGCCCGATCGCCTCGCTCGCCTCCGTGAGCGGCGACAAATTCTCCACATATTTTCCGGCAAACGGATTTTGCACGATCGCCACAACCGCCGACTTGCGCAGCGGCGGCTCGGTGCGCCGCCCCGCCTCGCTGCGCACCTCATCGACGAAACTCAGTATTCTCTCTGATTTCCATGAGGACCCTCGCCCGCCGCCGTAACTCGGAACAGCCGGCGGAATTCCTTTCATAATTGCCTAACAAACGAAGCTTTTCAAGTTCGCTGATCGGTGTTAGCGTTGCCGCCGTTCGCGAGCCGGCAGGCTTGGCGATCTGCCGGTGCCGGGCCGGGCATCACTTGATGGAGGTGGAGAATGACGAACATCCGCACGCCCGTGCTCGGCCTTCTGCTCGCCACAGTAACGGTATTTGCCGGCACTCCGATCGTCCGGGCGGAAGATCAAATCACCGTCGGTGCGATCGTGCCGAGCAGCGGGCCATTCGCCGAATGGGGACGCTCCAACACGACGACGCTCAATCTGCTCGAGAAGCAGATCAACGACGCCGGCGGCATCGGCGGCAGGAAGCTCAGGATCGTCATTTATGACGATGGCGCCAAGCCGGCCGAAGCGGCCAATGCGCTGCGCAAGCTTGCCGGCGACGACAAGGTCCTGGCGGTTGCCGCTAAATTGAATCGGGGGATTCCCGAGGATCTTTGGATGAGCGAGTTTGGCGGTATCGATTCGATTTTTGGAGGGCGATCGATGCCGAAACCATGTTCTTCGGACTTGCGCGAGCGTGTGCTTGATGCGGTCGAAACGGGTGCGTCGCGACGCGAGGCGGCCGAACGCTTCGAGGTGAGCGCCAGCTCGGCTGTCAAATGGATGCAGCGCTGGCATGAAACCGGAAGTGTAGCGGCCAAGCCGACCGGGGGAAGCATTTCTCCGTTGGAGAAGCACGCGGACTTTTTGCTGGCACTGATTGCCGAGCAACCGGATTTGACGCTGGATGAGATCGTCGCGGCGATGCGCAAGCGACGGATCGCCGGCAGCCGCAGTGCGGTCTGGCGATTCTTCAAGCGGCACAATATCAGCTTCAAAAAAAAGTCTGCGGGCGGCGGAGCAAGAGCGAGCGGACGTGGCCCGGGCACGGCGGCGCTGGATGCGAGAACAGGGCATGTTTGACTCGGCCCGACTGGTGTTTATTGACGAGACCTCCACCAACACCGCCATGGTGCGGCTTCGAGGCCGCTGCCCGCGTGGCATTCGGTTGATCGACCATGTTCCGCACGGGCATTGGAAGACAATCACCTTCGTGGCAGGCCTGCGCCGTCGCCGGATGGTCGCGCCCTTCGTGCTTGATGGCCCGATGAATGCAACAGCCTTCATAGCCTATCTCGAAGGATGCCTTGTTCCGACACTCAAGCGCGGCGATACCGTGATGATGGACAGCCTCCCCGTCCACAAAGTTGCCGGCGTGCGAGAATTGATTGAAGCCGCCGGTGCAATGCTGCGATATCTTCCCAAATATTCTCCAGACCTCAATCCGATCGAGCAGGCGTTCAGCAAACTCAAAGCCCATCTCCGGAAAGCAACTGAGCGGACCATTCCGCGCCTCTGCCGCAGGATTGGCGCTCTGATGGATGCGTTCACCCCGCAAGAATGCGCCAATTACTTCAGGCATGCAGGTTATGCCTCTACATGACCGGAATCCGCTCTAATTCACAACAGAGGGTTATCTCGATAGTGTTCGTGGGAAAGTGGCGCTCACTTATGATCCCATTTTGTCTACCCTGCTCCAGAATTGTGTCTGACCATTCGGTTTCGACTATTTCGTCAATTTGATATTCACCGGCGGCGATTCTGGCTGATGCAGAGTAGGCAAGATCCGTTGGCTAACAAAGGGTGGCAGCCGCGGTCCCAGCACTCTTATATAAGCCAACGTGGCCAGCCTGGGTGTGACCAGCCAACGCAACGGGCTCAGCCTTGGGCCAGGAACCGGTGCCGCAACGGCTTGAGGACGAACAGAGCCAAAGCCACCACCACGAAGTTCATGATCGCGGTCACCACAAACACCATGTGCCAGCCGCCGGTCGCGGATTTGATGAGGTTGGCGACCGGAACCAGGAACGCGGACGCGCCCTTGGCCGTGTAGAGCAGACTGAGATTGACGGTTGCAAACTTGGTCCCGAAGGTGTCCGTGCAGGTCGACGGGAACAGGCTGAAGATTTCGCCCCAGGTCAGGAAGATCAGCGCAGCGAAGAGCACGAATGCCCAGGGGGCATAGCCGAGGGTGCCGAGCAGCCAATAGGCTATTCCGCCCAGACCGAAGGCGATCGCCATGGTGTATTCGCGGCCGATATGGTCGGAAATCCAGCCGAACAGCGGACGCGCCGCGCCGTTGCAGATATTGTCGATGATCAGCGCCGCGCTCAGCGTCGTGGCGCCGAAGAAGACCACCACATCGCCGATGTTGAAGTCCTTGGCGATGGGAGCGATCTGCGCCGTCGCCATGAGGCCTGATCGCCGACACCATGACGAACATGATGTAGAGGAGCCAGAATACCGGAGTGGCCAATGCCTGCGCGGGCGTATAGCTGCGCGCCGTCTGCTCGACTTTCGGCGCGGCGACGCCGGCCATCTCGCCGGGATCAGGTGCCCGCAACAGCCAGGCCAGGATAAAAACGATTCCGCCCTGGATCAGCCCGAACCAGAAGAAGGCTGCTTCGTAGCCGCCGGCGTCGATCACCGCGCGAATTGGAACGACGCTGAGCGCCGCGCCGGCGCCATAACCCGCCGCGGTAAGGCCGACGGCAAGGCCGCGCCGGTCGGGAAACCACTTGACGGCTTGACCGACACAGGTCGCATACACGGCCCCGCCTCCGGTGCCGGCGAACACCGCGCCGAGATAGAGCATCTCGAGCGATTGCGCATACGCATTGATGATCCAACCGAGGGCGACCATGATTCCCCCGAATGCGACCATCAGCTTGGGTCCGCGTCGCACGCCGAGACTGTCAACGATCCAACCCTCGATCGGCGTGAGCCACGTCTCCAGCGCGATGAAGATGCTGAACGCCAACTGGATCGATGCGATCGACCAGCCATGCGCTTTGTTGATCGGATTGACGAAAAGCGTCCAGCCGTATTGCAGGTTGGCGATCAGCACCATGCAGATGATGCCGAAGACGAGCTGGCCCCAGCGCGCCGCCGGCGAACGTGCGGCATCTGATTGGACCGCGGGCAATTCCGCCGTCATTGTTTTCCGTCCCTAAACTTCCTTGATTCGTCCCGGAACTCTTGTTCTTCGAGACGTTTGCACCCCTAAAGTACTGCCGGGCTCGGATTGTCACATATCCTACACGTGACCCATTGTGGCAAGCGCCGACGGCAAGGGACCGGCGTTAGAACCAACGAAGCATCCTTCTTCATTTCGCGCGGCGGACGCGCGGCCTGACGGGCCCCACGAATTCCGTCAATCCCAGCATTGCGTGAAGGCTGCGGCTGTGTTGCACTATTCGGGCGCCGAATGACCTCACTCATTGCCGGGACCGACCGTGAACGACAATCGCGCTTCCTTCTCCCCTACGCTTCCTGCGGCCGAGCCGGAGGAGGCCGGGCTATCCGCTGCCGGCCTTGCCAGATTGACCGCTGTGATGCAGCGCGAGGTCGATGCCCGGCACGTGCCGGGCGTCTCGATGTTGATCGCGCGTGGCGGCAAGTTAGGCTACCGGCGCGATATCGGCGCGCTCCGCCCCGACGGGCCGCCGATGCCCGGCAACGCCATTTTCCGCGTCTATTCGATGACCAAGCCGATCGTCTCGGTCGCGCTCATGATGCTGGTCGAGGAGGGGCGGCTGTTCATCGCCGACCCCGTCACGAAATTCATACCCCAATTTGCCGATCCTAAGGTCGGCGTCGAAAAGGATGGCAAGCTCGATCTGGTCGCGGCCAAGCGGCCCATCACCATCCAGGATCTGCTGCGTCACACATCGGGGCTGACCTACGCCTTCACCGGGAACTCGGCCGTACAGCGCCTTTATGCCGAGGCGCGGATTGGCGCCCCCAATGTCCCCAACGCCGAGTTTGTCACCGAGCTCGCCAAGCTGCCGCTGATCAATCAACCGGGCGCGTCCTGGGATTACAGCCATTCCACCGACGTCATCGGCCGCGTCATCGAGATTGTGTCCGGGCAGACCTTGAGCGTGTTTCTGCGTGAAAAAATCTTTGCGCCACTGGGTATGAACGATACCGGCTTCTTCGCGCCTGCAGACAAGCACGACCGGCTCGCCGAGCCGTTCGACAAGGATCCCGACACCGGAACGGAGGTGAAGCTCCTCGACGTGCGAACCGCGCCGCGTTTCGAAATGGGTGGTGGCGGGCTCGTTTCGACGATGGATGACTACGCGCGATTCGTGCAGATGCTTTATTGCGGCGGCACGCTCGGCGGCACCCGCATCCTCGGACGCAAGACGATCGCGTTCATGGCCTCCGATCACCTCGGGCCGAATGTCCGCATCGGCACCACCTTCCTGCTGCCGCCGGGACATGGCTTCGGGCTTGGATTCGCGGTGCGGCGCGAGATCGGGATGGCGCCGACGCCTGGAACACCGGGTGAATTCTATTGGGGCGGCATTGCCGGCACGGTGTTTTGGATCGCGCCGCAAGAAGAGCTGATCGCGCTGATGATGGTCCAGGCGCCGGGGCAACGGGACTATTACCGCCAGCTCTTCCGCAACCTTGTCCATGCCGCGCTCGCTTAGCGCGATGCGTCGCCGATCGATGGAGGCGCCTGTCGACGTGACCGCCAGGATCGCGGCCGCGATGATGTTGCCGGCGACGCTCGCCAGGATCGGCAGCGTGTAGCTGTGACTTAAATCGAAGGCGTATCCGGCGGCGCCGGGGCCGATCAGCGTGCCGATCGCCACGCTGGTATAGAGAATACCGATGATGCTGCCGGCGTTACGTCCGCCGAAATAGTCGGTGATCACGGCCGGAGCGAGCGCGACGAAGCCGCCGTAGAACAAGCCGAACAGGCCGGCAAACGCAGCCAGCGACCATAGCTCCGTCGCAAAATCCCAAACGACAAACGCGAGCGCCATGCCGACGAACATGGCCATAAAGGACAGCGGCCGGCCCAGCCGATCGGCCACGCCGCCGAGGATGAAACGACCGGCGGTGCTGCCGAAACCAATCATGGCGAGCAGAATGACCGCCGACGATTGCGGCAGGCCGTGATCGAGCGCGTACGGGACGAGGTGAACGAACGGAACAAACAAGCCGAAGGCGCAGATGAAACAGGCGGCATAAAGCCCGATGAACCGCCGCGATCTGACCGCCTCGCCGACGGAGACGCCCGCCATGCGCGTCGGTTTGGCGTCCGTTTCCAGCGGCGCGCCGTCGGGGTTCAGGCCGCGATGGTGCGGATCGTCCTCGATCAGCAGCGCCATCCCGCCACCGACAAGCGCGGCGAGAATGCCGAGGATGAGATAGGCCTCGCGCCACCCCAGCGCCGCGATCAGGAACGCGGCGAGCGGCGGCACCAAGAGCGTGCCGACGCCGATGCCGCTGACGGCGATGCCGGAGGCAAAGCCGCGGCGCCTGATGAACCAGCGCTGCACCGCGCCCACGGCCGGAACGTAAGAACAGCCGACGCCCAGTCCGACGCCGAGCCCGTACGCCGCATAGACTTGCGGCAGGCTGCGGGCGACGCTCGCGACCACGAGCCCCAGTCCGGTCAGGACCATGCCGATGACGGCAAGACGCCTTGCGCCCCAGTAGTCGGCCAGCGGGCCGCTGACGACCCCGAGGCCGAAATAAAAGAATCCGGCCAGCGAGAACACGACCGAGACCGATCCGCGCGAGGCGGCAAAATCCTGCTGCAAAGAGACGACAAAGGCGCTGAAACTATAGGCGCAGCCAAAGCCGACAAAGGTGACGGCAAAGGTGCCGGCAACGACGAACCACCCATAAAAGATGCGCGGTTTGGCCGGCGTCGAGCGCGTGACCACAATTCCTCCCAAGACGGCCTCGCACCCTGTCGGCGGCTCCGCCGCGATGCAAGTGCGAAGATGGTCGTAACAGGCGAGCAAATCGGAGCGTGCGAGGCCACCCGTTTCCGGAGCGGAGATTGCGGCCGGATGACCAAGGTTGCGGCGCACGCGGCGCAATGCGTGGTGCGGCGATGGGCGTTAAAGGGAAATTCGCCTCAGTCGTCGCAGGTCTCGTGAGCAATTGATATTGCTTCACAAATTGGTTGCGGGGGTAGGATTTGAACCTACGACCTTCAGGTTAGCGATACTGATCCTGCCGTTGCGCGGATTTTCCATGTACGACTGCGCCGGCGGCGCCTTTCACGCACCGGAGTGCGATCGCGCCTTCATGGACGAAGCGGTGAAGCATCTGGCGAGCGGGGCGAGGTGATCAGGCTCGACGCCCACATCAATGATCCGATCTGCGCCGACACCGCGGTCGCGTCGCTGCTCGCGATCCTGCAGGCTGACGGCGCCACACTGGCGCACGCGGCTGACGCTTGATCGACCACACTTGAACGGACAAAGGTGAGGCTCACGATGGCAAAGAGATACTCGCAGGACGAGGTGGCAGCCCGCTTGCAAGCGAGCATGGCCGCCGGCAGTCCGATCATCGCGGCGGGGGCTGGCAACGGGCTGTCCGCGAAATGCGCCGAACTCGGTGGCATCGATCTGATCGTTATCTACAACAGCGGCAAGTTCCGCATGGATGGCCTGCCGTCGATCTGCGGACTGATGCCGTACGGCAACGCCAACGAGATCGTGCTCGAACTCGGCGAGCGCCATGTGCTTCCCGCCGTCAAGGAAACGCCGGTGATTGCCGGTGTCTGCGGCACCGACCCGACCCGGGACATGCGCAAATTCCTTGTTGAGCTTTGGGACGCCGGATTTTCCGGCGTGATCAATTATCCGACCATCATCCGCTTCGACGGCAACATCCGCCGCGACTTCGAGTCGATTGGACTGGGCTTCGCCCGCGAGGTCGAGATGATCGCGCTCGCCCGCGAGGTCGGCCTGTACACGACCTGCTATGTCCGAACGCCCGATGAAAGCCGGCAGATGGCCGAGGCAGGCGTGGATCTGATTGTTCCGCACGTCGGCCTCACCAGCGGTGGAACGATCGGTGCGGGCGCGTCCATATCCCTCGACGCGGCGGTGACAGCGACGCAGGACATGATAGATGCCGCACGCGCCGTGAAGCCGGACGTGATCGCGTTGGCGCATGGCGGGCCGATGGAGAACCCGCAGGATGTTGCTTACGTCTTGGAGCGGACGACGGCCCAGGGCTTCGTCGGAGCCTCGAGCATCGAACGCCTGCCGGTCGAACAGGCCATCGTCGGCGTGGTCGAGGCGTTCAAGAATTTGCCGCTGCCGGCGAGAAGCCGGTCGTGACGAATTGGGCCGGAGCACGCCTCGCCGTCATAGCCCGATCGGAACCTGCCTAACATCGGCCGGCTCGTATCGAGTGGCCGCGCCGCCCGGTCCCGATGTCTCTTCCTGGCTCCAAAGCGATGGAAGCGCTCGGCCTGACCATTCCGCAAGTCAATCAATAAGACAAAATTGCTAGTTATGCGTTATTTAGCGGACTTCGATCGCATCTGCTTTCGCAACCGGACACCCGGTCCGCCGCCGTTCTCGTCGATGGATTCGACGCCCTCCCTCCCCGTTTCTCCGGTTTCCTTGCCCTGCCCCCGCATTTTGCAGGGTGATTTTCACGAAATGCAGGGACGGCCGGTCTGGTCCCTTGCTGAAAATCATTGTGCCCCAAGGAATTAGGGGACCTCTCCCTGCCGGAAAGGGCAGGGAAAGACTAACCCTGTTGCAGGGATGGAATAAACCCTAAGGGCCTGGCCTAGTCCTCCTTCGTCGGTGAAATCGGGTTCGTTTCGTCAATTAGACATGTTGCCGGATGCCCGTCAAGTTAATTGACGTCTACCCGTCGGCTTGGTATCAAAAGGGCATGGCTTTCAATGTTTCGCTTCGTCGGTATGCCAAGGGCCTGTTCACGGACGACGACGTAACACGGTGCACGGGCCTGTCCGTGCGGGCTTGGCGTGAACTCATCAAGACCGGCGCCGTCCGAACGGCCACGGACGAACGGGGTCCGGGTCGCATTCGCACGTGCGATGCCACCGTGTTCAAGCGTACGGCCGCTATTGCAGCGTTCAACCGAGCCGGCTGCAGCCTCGCCGTGTCGGGGCAGATCGCCTACTTTCACCCCTACCACACGTTGCTCTACGCAATCTGCGATCCGCTGACGATCCTCCGTCAGGTCTCGGCGGACGGCGATGCCGTAAATGGACCTGCGCGAGCTAAACAGACGACGGTCGATTGGTTCGACCCGGGCAAGCCGGCTAAGGCCGATCCAAAGACTGACTGGCTGGTCGAGATCTACGACGGACAATTCGTCGGGGCTATCTACAACACGGAGGGCGAGCCATTGATCTTCGGCGATCTGCGCGAGAAGGGCACAAAATTCGTTGCCTGGTTTCCCCTCCATTGGCGGCCCCAATTTAACGAAGCAACGGAAGAGATCGTCAAAGAATTGCTGCCCTATAGGTTCGTCGAGTTTGTCGCCGAATGGGAGAATCCGCTCAAGTCGTCCGCCGAGCGCCATCTCATTGACTACAAGGTCGAGAAGCACACCGATCGCGATCGTCTCCACATAGCTGCTGAAGCCGCTGTCCGCAACCCGGAGTTCAAGACCAGTATCAACATCAGCCTGGCTCTCAGGAACGCACTCCGGCGATATCTCCGCATCGACCCCGCCGGTTCTAAGGTCATAAAACAGAGAGATTGAAGATGAGGCCAACATCATACAGGTCCGGAATTTCTGATCCGAATCGTACTTCTCATCGACGCAGCAGACAGCAACGTGCCGGTGTCGCTCGTGAGACCGATACGGCCAACGAGGCATACCGCGTCGGTCCGGGTCGGCCACCTAAAGAGTACCAATTCAAGCCAGGCCAAAGCGGCAATCCGAAAGGCGCCAAGCCGAAAACATCGCTCGCTCTGGATCTCAAAGGTATGCTGGAGCGTGCGCTAAATGAAAAGGTGCCTCTCCGGCAGGGCGAACAGGGACAGATCATCACGAAGGCTGCTGCCGGCATCGCTAAACTCGTCAACCAGTTCGCTGAAGGTGATCCTCGTGCGCGGCGCGACCTCATCGCTCTAGCCGGGACACTCGGTGTCGATCTAACGGCAGGCCAGGGTAAGGCATTCGACAACGCTCTGGTGGCGGCTTTCACTGCTGATGACGAGGCCATAATCGCCGATTTCCTGCA